>CAITWD010000012.1 GCA_903896045.1 uncultured Actinomycetes bacterium | reverse complement strand
TTGGCATGTGGCGTCATGGCGGTGTTTGACATACGCCGTTTACAGCCGTACCCGCGAGTGATTCTTGGAGGGCTGCTGGGCGCGCTCTTGGTCGTCTTTGCGATTGGTGTCACGGTCCGCGGGGCGAATGCCTGGATCAGTTTCGGTCCGTTCGAGCTGCAGCCATCGGAGTTCGGGAAGGTCGCGATGGCGGTGATCCTGTCATCACTTGCGATCGAGCGGTCAGCGGAGATACAGACCTGGCGTACCTCTGCCTATCTCGCCGGCGTGGCCGCGGGCCCGGCGCTCTTGATTTTTCTCGAACCGGATCTCGGCATGGCGCTGATCTATGTGGCGATTTTGACCGGAGTGTTATTCGTCGCAGGCACGCCGTGGAAGCATTTTGCCGTTGCTGGCTGCGGAGTCGTCGCTGCCATCGTGCTTGCATTTGCCGTGCTTCCCTCGATTGGTATTCACGTGGTCAAGGGCTATCAGGTCGAGCGCCTCACTGCGTTCATTAATGGTGGCGGATCCACGACTGCCGGATACCAGCTCGACCAGAGTAAAACCGCGATTGGATCGGGCGGAGCGCTCGGAAAAGGCATCACCGGCGCGACGCAAACGGTCTATAACTTTCTCCCCGAAGATCACACCGATTTTATCTTTGCCGTCGTCGGTGAAGTGTTCGGATTCCTTGGAACGGCGCTGGTTGTTGCCCTCTTTGGGATCGTGATGTGGCGCGCGCTTCGGATCGCGGCGGCGGCGGCCACGCAGTTCGAACAACTCGTGGCAGCCGGGATCTGTGGCATGTTTGCATTTGAGATAATTGTGAATATCGGAATGAACGTTGGGTTGATGCCAATCACAGGGATTCCATTGCCATTTGTCAGTTATGGGGGCAGCCATATCGTTGCCGACATGACTGCAGTCGGTGTATTGCTCTCGATCCATCGTCGACGGGCGCTGATCTAATGACCCATCAGCGCGTATCGGTCCGGGGCGTGCTACGAGCCTTGCGCCCTCTGGGGATGGCATTGGTCAAGTCCGAGCGAGCGAGTCGCCGGCCGGGTGAGATCATTGTTGCAACGTTCGGTGGGCTCGATGCTGATCGGGTGGCCGCGGCGATCGGTGCCCGTCGAGGCCATGCTGCCTCGCGCGATCTTCTTGTCGCCGTGGCAAGTGCTGGTGATGACGTTCTCAGTCTTTCGGCTCAAATCGGCACCCATCGGCGCGCGGGCGGTGACGCGCTCATTGTGGTGAGTGCGGACCCTGTGGGACGTCGGATCATCGAACGGGAACTGCACACAGATCCGGATGTGTCGGTCGCGATCATGTTGATGGTCGATGGCAGCTCAGGGGCAGACCTTTCTCAGATTCTTCGTCGGATCGCCGATATCTGCGCAGCCCGAAATGACGGCATGCGAACGCGATACCCGGCACTCAGGAGCCAAATTGCGGATCGCTTGGAACAACGAGCGGCGCGTGATGTTGCAATTGCCTCCGCACTCTCCAATGAGCGCTCAGGAGCAATGTCGGTGCGTCAAGCACGACTTGTTGCTGATGTCGCTGGGTTGCGCGGAGATACGTTTGATCCAAAAACTGTGGGACTTGTTGCGGTGATTGGCCTATTGTCGCCTGTGTTGCGGCGCACGGTGGGTCGTCTGACCGCGCTCGTACCCTTTACCCAGATCGTGGTGCGCGCAGCAACGGCGTACTCGATGACTCGTCTGGTCGGCATTGCTGCGCAGCGCGCATCAATGGATGGCCGCGCACCTTCTCAGGAGGAACGCTGAAGACCAAAATTCTCGTCTCCGTCGACCCATGGGAAACCCGTGTGGCGCTTCTCGAAGACGGACGGACGGCAGAGTGCTACATCGAGCGGCGTGGTCAGCGCTCGGTTGTCGGCCACGTGTGGAAGGGAAAGGTCGGCAACGTGCTTGCCGGTATGGAAGCAGCCTTCATTGATGTGGGATTGCCCAAGAGCGGGTTTTTGCATGTCGATGAGGTGGTCGCGATGGGCGTGCCCAAGCACAAGCGCCAGATTGCCGATCTGCTCAAAAAAGGCGATGAGGTGTTGGTGCAGGCCACCAAGGACCCCATGGGCACCAAGGGATGCCGGCTGACGATGCAGTTGTCGCTTGCCGGACGCTATGTGGTCTATGTCCCATTTGGAGATGGTCTCGGCGTCAGTCGCAAGCTGCTGGATGATGAACGTCGGCGTTTGCGCAAGATTTGCAATGCATTGCCCCTAGAGGGTGGGTTGATTGTGCGCACGGCGGCGGCGGGAGCATCCGCAGATGACATTGCACGCGACTACGCTGCGCTTCGTCGACTCTGGTCAGCGCTCAGCCAGCGTGGCGCCGCGGTCAAGTCACCCACATTGCTCTATAGCGAAGCCGATATCTCGCTCAAGGTGATTCGTGACCTCTTGAACGGTGACGTTGAAGAGGTCGTTGTCGATGATCCCGAACAATACGAGCGCATCCTGAATTTCCTCAAGCGCACCTCACCGGGGGTTGCATCCAAGGTGCGTTTGTATGACGGCGTCCGTCCGATGTTTGAAGAGTACGGCGCCGAGAAGGCGGTCCGGTCAACCCTGGAACGCCGTGCACCGCTGCCATCCGGCGGGTACTTGGTCATTGACGACACCGAGGCAATGACGGTGATTGACGTGAACTCAGGAGGCAACGTCGGACGTGGTGCGACACGGCTCGAGGACACCATCACCAAGACCAATCTTGAGGCGGCGGTCGAGGTTGTCCGTCAGCTGCGATTGCGTGACATCGGCGGGATCGTGATCATCGACTTCATTGATATGAGCGATGCCGCAAATCGTCGTGCGGTGAAGGCGGTCCTTGATGTGGAACTCGAAAAGGATCGGACACGCACCTCGGTTGCGGAGATCTCATCGCTCGGTCTCGTCGAGATGACACGTCAAAATATCTCTGATGGGCCGCGTGAGGTCATGACGACCCAATGCGATACCTGTGATGCAGTGGGAATCGTGTTATCGGATGACACGGTGGCGATCGATGCTGGTCGCGCGCTGATTCGTGCGGCTACGACGATCGACGCCGATGTGATCGATGTTGCCGTGAGTGCACGCGCAGCTGACTTGCTCAACGACGATGGCCGCGCACGAGTTGTCGAAATTGAAGAGATGGTTGGCAAGCGGATTCAACTCGAAATTGACCGTTCTCTGGGCGATTCCGATGTCCGCGTGCGGTCTTCGGCGGGATCAGCAGGGGCATAAGCGCACATCGCATCACCGCAATCGTGTGCGGTGATGCGATGCACCCTGCAAATGGGGGACAACCTTTGCTATCTTTCGCGGTCGCGCCGCACACTGCGGCACCGACCTGTGCTGGGCGCAGGCGAAAACGAGGTCCGACCGACCGGTTGGGGGATGTGTGCCGGATTACGCGGTAATCGCCCTTGGGGGCAAGCAATATCGAGTACAGCAGGGCGAGCAGTTGCTCGTGGATCGGCTTGCACATGAGCCGGGCGCGACCTTTTCGCCAACTGTGCTTGCGACCGGCACTGCCGGTGGTGGGCTCAGCGATGGGGGCACCGTGAACGTGATTGTCGAGGAGCATCTGCTTGGACCGAAGCTCCTGGTCTTCACGTATCGGGCAAAGAAAGATTCAAAGCGTAAGCGCGGACACCGGTCACGGTTGTCGCGGGTGCGCATCGACTCGATCGCCTAGGGGGCGCGGAGATGGCTCATAAGAAGGGTGGCGGCTCCAGCCGCAACGGTCGTGATTCCGCAGCGCAACGGCTGGGCGTCAAGGTGTTCGCTGGCCAGGTGATTCCGGCCGGTTCGATTATCGTCCGTCAGCGTGGGAGTCAGTTTCATCCCGGCGAGAACGTTGGAATGGGTCGGGACTACACCATCTTTGCCAAGGTATCCGGACGCGTGGAATTCACCAACGGCCGCAAGGGTCGAAGGATCTCCGTTCATCCGGAGGTCGCGGCCTCCGCGTAAGCGGAGCCGTCTGTGCCGTTTACTGATCGGGCACGCATTCACGTCGAAGCGGGGCGCGGGGGGGATGGTGGCCTCTCGTTCCGCCGCGAGGCACGTGTCCCGAAAGGTGGACCTGACGGTGGCAACGGTGGGCGCGGCGGCGATGTGATCATCGTTGGCGATGCCAACGTCACTGATCTGTCGCAATTTCGCCACGCGGTGCATCACAAGGCCGTGGTGGGCGGAAACGGCGAGCGGCGTGAGCGACATGGTCGCCAAGGCCCAAATGCCGAGGTGCATGTGCCGCCGGGTACACGAATCATCCGTGACGATGCGGTGATCGCCGAGATTCAGCGCGACGGTGACCGAGTGACCGTCGCCCGCGGTGGCAATGGCGGGGTCGGCAACCGCGTGTTTCGGTCCTCAACGCACCAGGCGCCCCGTGAGACGGTCCCGGGCGGTCCTGGAGAGGCAACGTGGCTCACCCTTGAATTGCGCCTGCCAGTCGATGTGGCGCTGATCGGAATGCCAAATTCTGGGAAAAGCTCGGTGCTTGTTGCGTTGACGGGTGCTGCAGCCACGGTTGCGCCGTACCCATTGTCGACTCGTGAGCCTGCATTTGGTCCACTCGTTGACGATGAGCTTGAGATTTTTCTGATCGCCGACCTCCCGGGTGTCGGTCTTGATGGTGCTGATCGGCGTGGAAGTTTCCTCGGGCAGTGCGAACGCGCCCGCGTCATTGTGCAGTGCATTACTGACGTCTCTGATGATGATCTCGCGCGGCGCGAATGCGATGAGGTCTGGGCGGCCGTCGAAGGGTTTTGCGATCCGCAGGCGAAACGAATTCTCGTGGCCACATCTGCGCAGGTCGACGAGTGTCCCGAGTGGGCGGATATTGCGGTACAGACAACATCTGGTGCCGGGGTTCCCGTTCTCCGTGAGGCGATCTTTCATGCGCTCGGAGCGCCGTTGGCGTGAGTGTGATCGTCGCCAAATTGGGTTCGTCGACACTTGTTGACGCGGACGGTCGGCTGCGAACGGAACTTCTTGATGCGCGAGTACGCGACCTTGTGCGGTTGCGACGTCTCGGTCATCGCCCGATTCTTGTGTCGAGTGGCGCGATCGCCTGTGGGCTTGGGCGGCTTGGAATCCGGGAGCGTCCGACATCACTCCCTGAACTTCAGGCGGCGTCTGCGGTGGGGCAAGGGATCCTTTTCCAGCATTACCTCACGCACTTTGAGGCGCATGACACCACTCCCGCCCAGGTGCTGTTGACCTCTGCTGATCTGGAGCGACGCTCCGGGTATCTCAATGCCCGCAACACCCTGTCGCGATTACTCGATTTGGGAGTGATCCCAGTTATCAATGAGAACGACACCACCGCGACCGATGAATTGACATTCGGCGACAACGATGTGCTTGCCGCCCAAGTCGCGATGCTGATGTCGGCGACCTGGCTGGTGCTATTGACCGATCGGGATGGCCTCTATGGCGTGGGCCCTCACGGGGAGCCAAAGCTCATTACCGACGTTGATCCTGAGGTGTATCCCGAGGATGTGCCGCTTGCCGATATGCGTGGCTCGGGGATCGGACGAGGCGGCATTACCTCAAAGATTGCGGCCGCCACGATGGCGACCTCTGCAGGTGTGACCTGCGTGATCGCGTCCGGCCATCGCGACGGTGTGCTGTCGTCTGTTGCATCTGGTCACCACGTGGGCACGCGGTTTCGTCCTGGAAACCGCAAGGAGTCTGCCTACAAATTGTGGCTGCGCCACACCAAACCCGCGCAAGGGGTCATTCATATCGATGCAGGAGCGGCACGCGCGCTTCGTATTCAGGGTACCTCGCTCCTTCCGGTGGGCGTACGAGCGGTCGATGGAACATTTGTCGCGGGAGACGCAGTCGACGTGGTCGATGACACCAAACGTGTTGTCGGTAAGGGAGTTACCAGTTATTCCTCCGAGGAACTTCGTCAGGTGGCGGGCATGCAGACCGCAGAGGTCCTTGCCGTATTTCCTGAGGCGATTGCCGAGCTGATCCACCGTGATCAATTTGTCCTTGTCGAGTCATCGCAGGTGCTGTGACCACGTCCATGCGGGTCGGGGTACTCGGTGGGCGGTTCGATCCGCCGCATTTCGGCCACCTGATGGTGGCGCAGTCTGCGTGGCAGCATCTCTCGCTCGACAAGTTGATCTTTGTGCCTGTCGGGATCCCTGCCGACCGCCCTGCTCCGCAATATGACGGCGATCTGAGGGTTGCCATGGTGTCTGCGGCCATCTCAGGCCGGCCGGAGTGGTCCTGCTCCCGCACCGAGATTGATCGGGGGCGACCGAGTTATACCGCCGAGACGCTTGAGGAGATTGCCAATGACTACCCGGGTGCGGATCTGTGGTTCGTGATGGGCGCCGATCGCCTTCAGGGATTTTCTGGCTGGCGCACGCCTGAGCGCATTCTGTCGCGCGCGCGACTTGCGGTGATCTCGCGTGACGGAATCGCCCCGATGATGCTTGAGGCAATCGCGGACAGCGTCGCTCCGGGGCGGGTAGATATCCTTCACACCGAAGATCTCGATGCGTCCTCCACAATGGTGCGAGAGCGCCTTGCGGCTGGCGGAGCGTTGAATGATCTGGTCCCCGAGAGTGTCGCTCGGCTATTGTCTGCTCATAAGGATTCGCCCGATGCGAGGTAAACGGGCTTGCCAGGTCGTATTCGGACCCCTAACCTCGACACGCGCCCTACCGACACAGGAGTCTTCCCGCGTCCCCTCATGAGATGGCATTGGCAGCCGCACAGGCAGCTGCAGAGAAAAAAGCACGTGACATTGTCCTGATCGATATGCGCGGGATCGTCGTCTACACCGATTACATGGTTGTCTGCACGGGCTCCACGGCTCGTCAGACCAAGGCGATCTCCGATGAAATCCGTCGGGTCCTCAAAGAGGACCACAAGATCAGTGCGCGTCGCGTTGAAGGTGAGCGCGAGGCCGAGTGGATCTTGATGGATTACCTCGACATCGTGGTGCACATCTTTACCCCAACTGCACGTGACTTCTATCGTCTCGATCGTCTCTGGGGAGAAGCACCGCAACAGGTGCTTGAGCCAAGCGCGCTGTAACGACTGACGATGTGGCGCTGCGGAGCATGTGACCGAATGGCCTCCGCGAGCCGGCATTGGCAATCGACGGAGCGTATGTGATGAGCTTGTCCCTTGTGCAACTTGTGGGAGTGGGAGCTGCCGCGATTGCTGCAGGGGGTGTCAACGCCCTTGCGGGAGGCGGGACACTGATTACCTTCCCGGTGTTGACCGCCATGGGTGTGCCAGCGATTTCGGCAAATATCACCAATACCGTTGCGTTGAGTCCTGGGTATTTGGGTGGCACGCTGGCCCAACGTGAGGATTTGGTCCCCCAGCGTGTCCGGGTACGAGCGGTCGCTCTTCCTGCGGTGCTCGGGGGGGTCGGCGGTGGGGCGCTTCTGTTGACCACAGGAGCAGACGTTTTTCGTAACCTCGTGCCGTGGTTGATTTTGCTTGCCACGGCGCTGGTGGCGATTGATCCGTTGGCAAAACGATGGGTCCGCGCCCGTGTTTCGCACCCTTCAAAACAGGGCTCGATGCGCGCAGCTGCTGTCGTTGCGTTTCTCGGCGGTGTGTATGGAGGTTTTTTTGGCGCGGGCCTGGGTATCGTGTTGCTGGGGCTGTACGCGATCGTCGTCCCGCAATCGCTTTTGCGCACCAATGCCCTGAAGCAGTTCACGTCATTTTTGGCAAATACTGCCGCCGCGTTGTTTTTTGTGTTTTCGGGGCACGTTGTCTGGATCGCGGCAGTGGTGATGGCGTGTGGCGCATTGCTCGGTGGCGCGACGGCCGGGAAATATGTCCGCAACGTGCGTCCTGATGTGATTCGGGCGATGATTGTGGTGATTGGGCTTGTCGTGGCGGCGGTCTACTTCATCAAGTAGGTCCTGTGCTACAGGGTGAGTTGCGCGCTGGCGTGCGTTGCTTATACTTCCATGCGCACCCGGGGGATTAGCTCAGCTGGGAGAGCGTCGCGCTGGCAGCGCGAAGGTCAGCGGTTCGATCCCGCTATCCTCCATAAACAACATCTCGAGGGCGCGCACATACGGGCATCGGCACTTGTGCTGGTGCCCGTATGTATTGGTCTGATTGCTACGGCTCGACGGGCGCTGTCGTGTATTCGGCATCGGTGACGTGTGGTCCCCAGTTGGCAACCTCGCCGTCATCGCCGAGCTCGTGCAAGGCAAGATGCGTCATGAAGTGATCAGGGTGCGCGCCATGCCAGTGATCCTCATTTGGGGCGAAATGCACAACATCGCCCGCGCGAATGATCTGTACGGCTCCTCCGCGCCGTTGCACGAGTCCAACGCCTTCGGTCACGTAGAGAATCTGTCCGAGTTCGTGGCTGTGCCATGCGGTCCGGGCGCCGGGTGTGAAATGCACCCGAAGGAGGTGTACGCGAGATGGTGATGGTGGGGCAGCGAGCTCCTCCAGCCAGACCTGACCGGTAAACCAGTGGTCGGGGCCGAGGCGGGTTGCCGAAGGTGTACGAGTGATCTCCAACGGATGCACCTTTCTGATGGTGTGCGCGAGGTACCCGACCCACACAGACCGGCGTGTACTGCGCGCGTGAGCTGATCATACGGCGCGGGTATGTGATCCGAGCGTGCGGTCAGTTCGATACGTCGCGTGATAGGTCGTGTGCACGACCATGGCGCGCCGCAAGATAAAACAGTGCCAGACAACAGGCGCTATACGGGACCGCAAGTGCGTAGATAATCGACCCGAGGATGTTGATGTAGCCCAATGGGATCGGTGTCAGAAAAATCATCACGAATCCAATCAGTGGGCCGATTGCGAGCATCGCAATGGTTAACGATGCGGTGAAGATCGCCTTGCGCCACCAGCCACCGTGCACCAGGCGGGTGCTTTCCCGGAGAGCTGCTCGTGGTCCGCATCCTTCGACGATGACCTCAATGGGCGTGAACGACCAATCGACTGCCTTTTTGATGGCAAGGGGAATGCCGACGATGGTCAGTGCCATACCGGTCAGCGCAATAGTGACACCAAGCTGGGTCACCACGAGTGGTCCAATTCGTCGCGCGGTAGTGACGAGAGATTCACGCAGTCGGATGCGGCCACCAGTGAGATGACGTGACATTCCGGCCACGACCAGCCCCACGACAATGTTGTAGGCGATCACAAAGCCAAATGTGCCCGTCACAAGCGATACGACCGCAGCTCCTGGAGTGTTCTCGGAGACCCCAATAATTCCATCGAGGCCAGACCATGACAGGAGCGCGTGTTGGAGTCCCAACGACACCACGCTCAAGGGCACAAATACTGCGCCAATCGCAAGAAATGGTCGCCATGCAATACGGCTGAGCATGAGCCCGGCGACAAGGATTTGCCCAGAGCTGCGTGTCTGGGCCAGCGGCCAGACCGGTGTCGGTGCCCACGTGGTGGAGCGAATGACCGCGATGATGAGCCCGAGGATCGCAAGCACGATAGCGGCAAGCAGCCATGGTGAGTGCGAGAGGGTGTTGAAGATCGATGACCCCTTGGCAACGGTCGCACAAAATACTCCGGTGACACTTGGTCCAAACGACGAGCTCAAGGGAACGATTGGGCTGTCGCCATGCAAGGAATCGGTCCAACGGATCGGCTCGCTCCACTGAAGATGCTGCACCGGTCCGGTCGGACCGGTGTTGAAGGCAACCTCTTGCTGTCCCCAGTGCCCCTGGAATCCAAGCCATGCAAACGGACCGGTACCCGGGGGAATGGTGGGAACAGTAATCACGACGGGACGAACCTCCCGTGACGGGCCCTGTGCGTTATCGCACCCAAGGCCGGCACCCTGCTGCCCGGAGCCGAGATAGAGGTGCGGTCCGAAATAGGTGGCATGTGAACCGCTTGCGGGATACACGACAGGATGGTCGCCGTCGCGGGTGAGCAGTGCGTCGGTCCAGGCGGCTGTTTGTCCGGTCCCATGTTGGGCAAGTGCCACGCGATCCGGGGGAGTCTGGAGCGCCCCCTCAACCGTCGAGACGTGGTCCCAGACCACCTGCATCATTTCCCAGTCGCCCTCATGCAAGTCATTGAACTGATTGAAGTAGTAGAAAAACCAGTACTGCACGACGATGCCCGTCACGCCGGGTTCCGTCGCGATGTGGGCATAGGTCGTCGGCTGGCGCCCCTGCATGAGTCGCTGGCTCGCCTGCTCATAGGTGCATCCCGGGTGAAGTGGGTTCCCGGGCAGATCAAGGTAATAATTCGGTCCAAGCGGCGCGATCTGCTGCGCGGTTGGAGCGGAAGCGATCAATTGATCGCTTCCGCGAAGGAGTTGCACCTCGGGGTTTCCGAGCACGATCTCCACAGGGCTCGGGACAAATTGCTCGCCCGTTGCGTCACACGACCCAGTCTGGGCCTTGAGCTTGAGAATCGGTGCGTAACGGTCGGCGAGTGTCGTCTCGGATGCGGCTGCGTGTGCGGGGTGCGGCCCGATGGCGAGTACGAATATGAGCGCAATGAGGGCGCCCCAGAGCAGGTGCATGGGGGAGAACGACCTACGCATCAACCGCCATCCACGCCGTGGAAACCGGATGGGGCCAGGGATGATGACGCGCGGCACATCTGGTGATGATCCTTTCCACGGATCGGAGGTGTGCATGCGTATCGCATTGTGGTGACACCGCGACACGCATGCACGGTGTCATCCGTCCGAGTCCCGGCGTGATCGATCGAAGTCGAAAAATCCTTCGTGTGCGACGAGGATCGCACCTTCACCATCGGTGTATGCCTGCTCCCCGTGATCGACGACATCCATTCCGATCGATTCTTCAAGGGCAGTTACGCGCATCGGCATGAGCGCGTTGAGGACCTTCAGGATCGCGAATGTTCCCACGAATGCATATGCCGGACCCGCCAGAGCGGCGACAACCTGCCAACCGAGCAGGCCAGGGTGGCCGTGCAGCAGTCCATTCGTCACACCATTCCAGCTGCGTTGGGCGAAGAATCCGATGAAGATAATGCCCGTCAGCCCGGCAAGGCCGTGGGCCCCGAGCACATCAAGTGACTCATCGAGGCGGGTCCGGGTCCTCCAGGTAATAAATGCATAGCTCGGGATCGCGGCGAGCCCTCCAAGGAGCATCGCAGCAATCGGGCTGACGTATCCGCAGGCGGGCGTGATGCCGACCGCTCCGACCACAATTGCCGTTGCTGCGCCAATGGCGGTGACGCGTTGATCGCGTAATAGGTCGAGCACAAACCACACCACCAGCGTGCATGCCGGTGCCAGAAGGGTATTGGTGAAGGCCAGAATGCTTGAGTGACCCGTTGAGTAGCCGCTTCCACCGTTAAAACCAAACCACCCAAACCACAACAGCCCCGCGCCGAGAAGCACGAAGACGACATTGTGGGGCAAGAGCGCCTGGCGCCCATAGTCCTTGCGTGCGCCAACTGCGAGCGCCGCGGCGAGCGCCGAGAAGCCCGATGCCATTTCCACGGGCACACCACCGGCAAAATCCAGTACGCCATGTGCTTGGAGCCATCCTCCGCCCCAGACCCAATGTGCGAGTACGGGATAGATGAGGGTCGACCACAACGCCATGAAGATCAAAAAGGTTGAAAACTTCATGCGTTCGACAACTGCACCAGATACCAGCGCGGCCGTGATGATGCAAAACGATGCCTCAAAGGCAAAGAACAACAGCTGGGGGATTTGCGTACCGGGCTGTGCCTCAAAACCGATGTGGTTCATAAAAAAGAACTTGCCGCCGCCGATAAATCCATCGCCCGAATCGAATGCCAACGAATACCCCACGAGCGCCCATGTGATGGTGGCAACACCCAGTGCAGCGATACTCATCATGAAGGTATTGAGTGTGTTCTTGGAGCGCACGAGGCCTGCATAAAAGAGCCCAAGGGCGGGCGTCATCATCAGCACAAGCGCAGTGGCGGTCATCATCCATGCGGTTGCGCCTGAGTCAATATGACCGCTCATTGCTGTTCCAGATCATCTTGTGGGTTGATCGGGGTGACGGCAGAGCTGTCACTTTCGCCCGTGCGGATACGCACCGCCTGCTCGAGGTCAAGCACAAAGACCTTTCCATCGCCAACCTCTCCAGTGCGTCCACCTGCGCAGAGCGCGTCGATGGTCGGCTGGACAAATTCATCTGAGACTGCGACCTCGAAGCGGGCCTTTTCTGCGAGGTTCATTTTCACCGTGGTGCCACGGTAGGTCTCAACTCGTTCAAGCTCGCCTCCGTGTCCCTGCACCCGGCTGAGCGAAAACCCACGGATTTGGGCGCGAAATAGTGCTTCGAGTACGTCATTCGTCCGTTCGGGACGGACGATACCGATCACGAGTTTCATACCTCGTCCCCTGTTTGCCTGGAGAGAATCGCGCCGGTGTCCCCCGGCGAGTTCCCCGATTCACCGACCACATGTGTCGATGCGTCGCGAAAACTACCAATCATTTGCAATGTTGACGGTGGCGAGATGGCACCACACATGTCGTATTGAGTGCGTGATGTTGCTCATTCGACCGCTGGGTGTCGTACCGACGTGGGCGCACGATCCGATGAGTATCGTCACAATGATGGTGTGAATGACATGGGCGTACACAGATTGACGCACGTTCGATGAGCGGTCGAGGGGTGCGTCGCAAACTGCCAGCGGCGCTGGTCGCGCTCGCGATGTGTGTCGCTGCCGCCATCGTGGTCGGACCTAGGCTCGTTACCGAGATATTTCCGTCGTCACCGTCGTGCATTGGGGCCAGCGATGTCGGTGTGACCAGTATTGGACAGGGGGTGGGTTCGGGGGTGGTGGCGATGAATGTCATTGCCGGGTCAGCCCCCGCTCGTCGCCTAAGTGTCGAGGTAATTGATGTTGGCGCAGCATCTGATTCACCGACCCAGGTGTGGCTCAGCGGGGTGGGTGTGGCGCACATCGCACTCACACGATCCAACTCCGAATGCTGGACAGGGATCGCACCCGCGACAGCGCTCTTGGGTACTCAGATACACGTGATCACACCGACACGGTCCCCGATCATCGTGCCCTTTCATATTCCGGTGCAGCCTGAGTCAGGGGCATCTGTGCTCGCGCGCGCAGCGCGTCACACATTGCAGCTGGGTGCGACCGGGCAAATCACCGTGAGTCGGTCATCATTGGATCTACCTGCGACCACCATCACCAGCACCTACATTGGTGACCGGGTGACCTCGCGCAGTCGCGGTGCAGTGCAGGTGCTCAACTGGCCGGGGTGGCGCACAGGATTCGAATGGGTGAGCCCGGGGATTGGATCGTCAATGATTATCGGTCCTGTGCGACGCGGGCAGCGACATCTCGTGCGGATCACCGGTGTCGTCATTGGTGCACCGCTATGGATGGTGCTCGACATTGATCCGGCGAGCGGTGAGGTTGCGTGGGCCGGCATGAGTGGTCCCCATCACGAGATGACCAATCAGCTGTTCGCTCTGCCGGTGGCGGGCCGCACAGGCTGATGCCATTTTGGCCATCCATTCTCATCTTGTCGGTGCTGCAGGGGCTTTTGGTTGCAGTCCCGGGGGTATGGGAATGGCCTGAGCGCCATCTCTCGCGTCTGCGGTCTGGGTGGTGGGCACTCATCCCTGTGGGCTCACTTCTTGCGGTTGCATTTGGGCTGACGCGGATCGCGGCTGCGCCAGATCAACTGACATATCTCGCGCTCTTGGCGGTCCCCGTCTGCGCGGCCGTGTCGTTGGGGTGGGCGATGCATGGGGCGCGGCCGATGTATGGAGTCCTCGTTCTGCCGCTCTTTGCTCTTGTGTGGGCGCTGCCGAGCGCGTTACTTGGCCAAGTGGCTGCGACTCTGTTGACGGCGCTGTCCTGCGTCAGCCTGGCGGGAGTGCTTGTGGCAGTGGCCCCATCTGGTCTTGTGCGCGTGGGTGTCGTGGTGATGGCCGTCGTTGATGCGGTCTTAGTGTTTGGTAATCAGCTCACCGTGTCGAACAATCTGCTCATCCAGGCGCACCCGATTGCACAACTTCCGCGACTTCAAGCAGTGCTCTTTGGCTCGGCCGCGATGGGATATGGCGATTTTTTTATCGCCTGTGTGGTGGGGGCCCTTGTGGTGCGCCAGCCCGCGCGTCAGTGGAAATTGACGTTGGTAATTGTCGGGCTCGCAGTCGCGTGCGATGTGGGATTTTTGTGGACCACCGAGCTTCCCGCAACGGTGCCCATTGCCGTGGGGCTTGTGGGAAGCGACGTATATGACGCGGTGCGCAGACAACGAACGCTGAACAAGGCCCCCGCCTAGTCCGGGACTGCGCACAAAAAAGATCGTGTGCGGATTGTGGGGGCGTTCTGCGGGATGCGAAAAAACACGTTTGGGGTCGCACCTTCACGACCCCAAACGGGAGACGATTACTCTCTCTCGTCCGATCATGAATGGATGGGAGATGGGGCAGGCCCCGTGAGCGAATCGTCGGAATCGTGCAACGTTCTCACTAGTAGAAACGAGGCATCTAACGACTCCAATCATGGTATGTCCTGTTCCACCGGTGCGGGCGACCCACAGAATCCATTCTTGGCGGTGGCACGTAGTGCCCCCGCTGGCTCGACACCTCTCCGGTAATCCCACGGTAGAAGCGATCTCGTCAGCGGTGTGAAATGCATCGTGCGAGTTTTTGGGGGTTTGCAGAGCATGTGTTGCACGCCCGGCTGGATCACCGGAGCATGCGGCGACGAAGTTGCTGCAAAAGGGCGTGTAATTCCGTGAAATCGCTGCGTTACTGCCTGGCTCTGGGCGTCCAGCCAGGTGTTGCAGTGCACACGGTGTATGGGTCGTGGTCCGAGGGGTGCTTCTATAGTCAATGAGTGCGGCTCTATCTGGCCATGTTCATGATGAGCTGCGCGGTGCTCGTCATCGCGCCGATGACTCCCGCAATCCAACAGGAGCACAGATTTCCGGTTGCCAGCCTGGGGATCATCTTTGGGGTCAGTTTGCTCACCGGGGTGGTCGCTGAGTTATTTCTCGGACCGCAGGCCGATCGTGGTCATGAGCGCGCACTGCTCATTTCGAGCGTGGTGCTTGCGGGCATCTCATCGGTTGGATCGGGGCTCGCGGATTCGGTCGTGACGCTCACCCTGTGGCGGGCGGTTGCGGGAGTGGGCTATGGAATGTTTGTTCCTGCTGCCTCGGCATTGGTGATCCGTCTGCGCGCCCAGGGAGTGGGGGAGCGCATCGCGCGTCTACAGGTTGCTGAATTTGCAGGATTTGCAGCAGGTCCCTTTCTCGGGGCGTTGCTACTGGCCCAATTTGGGACCCAAAACGGTCTGATCGTTGCGGGAATTGTCACCTTGATTTTGGTTCCCGTCGTACTGGGGGTCGAAATTCCCCGCGATGCCAGGGTGCCGCCTAAGGGTGATGGCGTGGGCCAGAGTACGAACGATGCTGGTCCATCATGGGCTGCATTTGATCTCCTGCGTCACCGCGAGGTCTGGGTGGCGCTTCTCCTCTCTGTCGCCGTGACTGCCCCGGTGGGCACCTATAGCGCCTTGTGGCCGAAGTTCCTTGCAGATCGAGGTGCGAGTCCGTTCGTGGTCGCATTGAGTCTGGCGATTTTTACCCTGCCATTCATGATCCTTGCGCCGATCGCTGGACGTTTCATCGATCGGTTCGGTCCGCTTCGCGGTTCGGTGATTGGCATATGGATCGTGGTGGTCGCAGTGGTGAGCTATGGCCTGTTGGCCTCAGTGGCAGCGATCATCTTGGTGAGTTTGATCGAGTCGGTGGGGCAGGCACTCGCGGGCCCTGGGTCTGCCGCAGCGATGGCGCGTGCGTCGGGTGCACGTCGTGCGGGTGCCGGACAAGGACTTGCGCGCGGTGTGGGGTTTCTTGGGGCAGGGCTCACGGCGATTGCTGCAGGTCCGGTGTACGAATACTGGGGAGGCGCAGCCCTCTTTGTGTGCACGGCCACAATCATGGTGGTGCTTGTCGTTCTCGCCCAACTGATCGGGCGTGGGCGGGTGGCCGTGCTCAATGGAGCAGAGCCCAGCACCGATCCCACTCTGTAGGCATGCGCCCGTGCTCCTTCGGCTAGCCGAGGAGCTTCCGAGAGAACTTGGACCAGATCACGCGCCAACCAATCAACGTCGCTGCCAGAAATACCGTTGCGACGATGTCGAAGGCGAGTGGTACCGCGCGATTGAAAAGCAGGGCTCGCAGCAAGAGTCCAATAACGACTGTGGGGACGAGTACCCGCAGGCCCATTGCGGGCGTTGTGGGGTTCGGTGCACGCCAGATGCGTCGCCACCCCAGTGCAAGTCCAATGAGAAACGGCGCGGCCACACTCAACGTTTCCGTAATTGCGTTGCCCTCGCCGTGATTGGCACGGCCGATTGCAACAAATCCCAGAACGACGATCACATCGGCAATGAGCGCTCCCTGGCGGCGATGCATCCGTTTAGATCGCAAATGTTGGGGAGATGGAGGCCGCCGCCGCGCGCAAACCCGCGGCGATGTCGAGGTTGCGGGCGCCGGCATGCGGGGCGAGGGATTGGTTGCTTGCTGGAGTCATGTTGCTGAGATTAAAGACTTCGCATCCGGCCTGCATGAATGGCTCGAGGCGCGCGACAATGTCGTCCGGAGTTCCCCAGGTGTAGTAGGCCCGCAGCACCTCGTCGGGAATGGCACGCGCGGCAGCGAGGGCGTCGTCACGCGAGAGTTGGGTCGGGACAAAGTCCAACAAGCCCCATTTTGTTGCGAGTGGGTGCGCGACCCCCGCAGCCTCAAACAGTTCGGCAGGAGCGGTGAGTGCCACAAACCTGAGCGCAATCGAATCGAGGGCCCGTTCGGCTACATCACGGTCTTCATCGCAGACGATCCAGACATAGAGTCCTGGCCGAACCGCATTGATCAGGCGGCCCGCTCGCTCGCTGCACGAATCGTTGCGAGCATCCGGCGGTATTCACCTGGATCAGCGATGATCGGAATCCATCCATCTGCAAGTCGGCCAACGGCGTCGAGCACGCGAGGACGGTGTGCGGGGATCCAGATCTCGGGATGAGTCCCGGCATATGGTCCAAGTCCGAGAATTGCGTCATTGAGCTCGAAGAATTCACCTGAAAATGACACTGGGTCAGTGGTCGACCACAACAGACGCACGACCTCAACGAATTCGATCAGGCGGGATGCGGTGCGTTCGTACGGAAGTCCGTAGGGCACGACATTTTCTGCCTGACCGACACCGACCCCGAGACGCGCTCGGCCGTGGCTCATGTGATGCACGGTGGAAAATGTCTGGGCCACGACTGCAGGGTGTCGACGAATGGCATCGGTCACACCGGTGCCCAGCATCATCCGCTCAGTGTGTGTGTGGCGACTGCCCCCATATATGGAGCGGGGTCAACGAATGTGTGTGCAGATGGCTCGGTGGCCGCCTGAGCAAAGATGTCGGGCGTCCACACGCTCGGTGGATACCAATTCAGAAAGTGATCGGCAAACCACATGGCATCGATCCCCGATGCCTCGAGTTGCTTTGCGAGGGGAATGAGTGCGTCGACTGGGGGGCGGGTAAGCCGTGAGACGCCAACCTCAATCTGCATTCCTGAATCCTTGTCGAGCGCGTGAAATGTGTGGTGTGGTGGTCATGTTATCGCCCTCTGTTCGCTGTGCGTGGGTGCAATGAGTGTGATCGCGTTGACTAACATGGTGTACGCATCGTTCGTTTTCCGTCAGTGATCTGAGGACTGCATGTCAACAACATCGTCCGCGCCGTTTCCACGTGAAACTGCTCCTGATGGGAGCTTCGTGCGCCAAGAATCGGTATTTCGTGACTGGGTACGTGCAGATCCGAAATCTGCATATCCCGCGCAGGCCGGGCGCTATCACCTCTACGTGTCGTTGGCGTGTCCATGGGCGCATCGGGTAATTTTGTATCGACGTCTCAAAGGGCTTGAGGACGCCATCTCAATGACGGTGGTCGACCCGGAGCGCGACGAGCGTGGATGGGCGATCTGTGACGGACCAGGCAACACGCCCGATCCGGTGAATGGGTTTGCATTTCTTTTCGAGGCATACGCGGCCAGTGTCCCTGAGTTTGACGGCCGCGTCACCGTGCCGGTGCTGTGGGACACCGTCACCGGGAGGATTATCAGCAATGAATCCGCAGACATCATCCGAATGCTCGATCGCGAATTTGTCGGGATTGCCCGAGAGGATGCGCCCGTGTACTGCCCGCCTGAGCGTGAAGCGGAGATCGATGAGATCAATGCGTCGATCTATGAACACATCAACAACGGGGTCTACCGTTGCGGCTTTGCGGTCACACAAGAAGCCTATGAGGAGGCGTTCCGGGATGTTTTTGGGGCATTGCAGGCCGTTGAGGGGCGACTGGGGGCACAGCGGTATTTGCTGGGCTCTGAGATCACCGAAGCCGATTGGCGATTGTTTACGACCCTGATTCGTTTCGATGTGGTGTATTTCGGCCACTTCAAATGCAACCTGCGCAGGATTGTCGATTTCCCCAATCTGTTCGGCTACCTCTGCGATCTGTTTCAAAAGCCCCTTGTCGGCGACACCGTGAGCTTTTCGCACATTAAGCGTCACTACTATCGAACGCACCCTACGATTAACCCAACGCGCATCGTCCCGGTTGGGCCACACATGATCCTGACCGAGCCGCATGGCAGGGAGCGACTGAGCGCGGGATGACACGAGCTGCGCGCACCGGTCAGTGGATCGTTCTCTACGACGGTGAATGCGGGTTTTGCCGCTGGTGTACCGCCGTGCTTGTACGGGTCGATCGGCGCCACCAGCTCGCCCCGCGCGCCCTGGCGGATCCTTCGGTTCCGCGTCTGTTGGCACAGGTTCCCCCGCACGAGTGGGCGACGTCCTGGCACCTTGTCGCCCCATCCGGGAGAGTGCACTCGGCCGGCCGTGCAGTCATTGTGGTGTGCGGTCTACTCCCCGGATTCGGAGGGCTTGGGCTTCTTTGCCGTGCCGCTCCGAATTTGACTGAGTGGGTCTATGCGGGGCTCGCGCGCCGTCGTCGGTTCTTCGGGCGGTTCATCCCCAAACAGTGGATCGTCTGGGCGACCAAAGTCCTCGAGATCGATTCCTGACGACGGAACGGTTTCTGGATCCGGGGGAAGCTCCGGAAGCGGCACACGCAGTTGGCCACTCCAACGGTCATCCCACTCACCCGCGCCGTCTGTCCAATGCCAGCTGATGGTGACCTGTGCCTCGAGCGTGCCGACGGGCCAATCAAAGGTCATGCGCACTCTGCTGGCCTCAGGGGCGGCACCGAAACCGAAGAGTGTGATCTGCTCTTTTGGAGCGGCAATCGACGTGCCATCCGCGCGAACCCGTGCGCGAAAATCAACTGCAGGATCAACGGATGCATTTGCAAAAGAAATCACGAGCACAAGGCCGCCGTCGCTGGAATTGACAAATTCCGGAGGCCCCATGACCGGGTGCGCGCCAAACATCGCACGCCGTCCTTGGCGAAGAATTCGCACAACTGCCCTCATCAGCAAGAGCAACGCGATGACGATGATCCCGATCCCGATTGTCAGGATCAAAGGTTGATGGGTGTCGAGCCAGTGCATACACATAACGCTAGCGGCCATGTCGGAGGTCGACGCCATTTTCTGGCCTGTGTCGTTCGGGCTCCTCCTTGTCGGTGGTGCTGCGATGGGTAATCTGCAGCTGCAATCGTCCGAGGAGATCTGATGTCACAGGATGTATTTCCGCCAAACGATGGTTGGTGTGTCGAAGTTGTGACACAGGGGACCGGCGAGATTGTGTGCCGAGAGGTGTTCGTGCTCGCCGAGGACGCCCGTGACTTTGCCAAGCAGCACGTCTGGCAACACAAAGGCGACGTCGCAACAATTTTTGAGCGTCAGTCCGCGACGACGGTCTTCACCACCGAGATCGCGTTTCCCAGCCAGCCGCTGTGATGTGCGCAGTCGCTAGTCGCTGCGGGTGCGAATGAACGCCGTAAGCCCAAATGCCGAAACTGGCGTCATGCCCAGACTGCGATAGAAGCCGTCGACCCCGCGCTCGGCAATGAGTACCTGGTGATGGAAGATATTGAGCGGGTAGTGATCGTGAATTTCCTGAGTGAGTGCACGGCCGATGCCCTGGCGTTGACGTTCAGGTGCGACCAAGATGTCGGCGATATAGACCGCGAAGGCCTCGTCGGACATTGCGCGGGCGAAACCGATGATGCGTTCCCCATCGACGGCGACAATCGCATACGAGGAACAGCGCACTGCGCGCTCGAGGCGCTCAGGATCATTTGCATGGCTCCACTCATGCGCTCGGTAGAGGTCCAAGATGGCCGGAAAGTCACGGCTGAGGTCAACTTCTCGGATGTGAATCTTCTCGGACAGGGCGATCACCATCGGGGTGTTCGGAGGGCGGCGATATACTCGCGACCCCATGACTGATTCATACGAACTCTTACCTGATCGCTACAACGCTACCGACGTTGAAGAGCGGTGGCAGCAGATCTGGGAACGCGAACGCGCTTTTCTTGGCGCAACCATCTCCCGAGATGGCCACGACACTGTGCGCTCGGAACGACCCAAATCGTACGTGTTAGAGATGTTGCCGTATCCATCGGGCGAGATCCACATGGGGCATGTCAAGAATTACACGATGGGTGATGTGATTGCGCATCACCGTCGTCGGTGTGGCGCCGCGGTGTTTCACCCGATGGGCTATGACGCATTCGGGCTTCCGGCAGAAAATGCAGCGATCCGCAGCGGTGAACATCCATCTGTTGTCACACAGCGCAACATTGCACGCATTCGTGTGCAGTTGCAGCGTTTGGGATTTGCGATCGATTGGGATACCGAGATCTCAACGGCAGATCCCGAGTACTACCGCTGGACGCAGTGGATCTTCGTAAAGATGTTCGAACGGGGATTGGTCGAGCGTCGCGAGGCTGCCGTGAACTGGTGTCCTGTGGATCAAACCGTGCTTGCGAATGAACAAGTTCTTGACGGGCGCTGTGAGCGGTGTGGCACCGACGTCGAGCTGCGCCAACTCACCCAGTGGTTTTTGCGGATCACCGATTACGCGCAAGATTTGCTTGACGACATGGCGCTGCTTGAGGACTGGCCTGAACGCGTATTGGCAATGCAGCGCAACTGGATCGGTCGCTCCGAAGGCGCGCGCGTCATGTTTTCCACCGAGGACGGTGACCACGAGATCCCTGTGTTTACGACCCGCCCGGACACACTCTTTGGCGCCACATTCTTCTTGCTCGCTCCGGAGCATCCCTTGCTTGGGACGTTGGTGGAGGGTCGTCCGGAGTCATCTGCGGTGATGTCGTATGCCCGTGCCGCCGCCCGCGCATCCCTGGCCGAGCGCAGCGCAACAGATAAGCCAAAGTCGGGTGTCTTCACGGGGCGTTACGTCATCAATCCCATCAACGGTGCGCAGATCCCCGTCTGGGTCGCAGATTATGTCTTGATGGATTATGGGACCGGCGCCATCATGGCGGTACCAGGACACGATGAGCGCGACTTTGCGTTCGCCCAGCAGCATGGATTACCCGTGCGTCGTGTCGTCGCGGGACCCGAGGATGCCGCGGATACCCCACTTGTCGAGGCCGCCTATGTCGGACCCGGCCGCATGGTGAACTCAGAGTTTCTGAATGGTCTGGAGATTGCCGAGGCCAAGGGCGCCGCCGCCACGTGGTTGTCGGAGCACGGGATTGGCGAGGCGACCGTTGGCTACCGGTTGCGCGACTGGCTGATTTCCCGCCAGCGCTATTGGGGTGTCCCGATTCCGATCGTGCATTGCCCGAATTGTGGACCCGTCGCGGTGCCGGATACCCAGCTGCCTGTGCTGCTGCCGGAGGTCGACGATTATGCCCCCAAGGGGCAGAGTCCACTGGCGACAAACGCAGAGTTTCTTGCTGTGAGCTGCCCGTCGTGTGGGGCAGATGCGCGTCGTGAAACCGACACGATGGACACCTTTGTGGATTCATCGTGGTACTACCTGCGCTACACCGCCCCGCATCTGTCGAGTGCTCCATTTGAGCGTGAGTTGGCCGACTATTGGCTCCCGGTCGATCAATACATCGGCGGGGTTGAACACGCGGTGTTGCACCTGCTCTACGCGCGCTTTTTCACCAAGGTGCTCCACGATCTGGGGCTTGTGGGATTTCGTGAGCCATTTGCCCGACTCTTTACTCAAGGAATGATCTATCGCGATGGCGCGAAGATGTCCAAGAGCAAGGGCAATGTGGTGTCGCCCGACGAGATCGTGGGGCAGTACGGCGCAGACACCTTGCGACTGTACGTCCTGTTCATGGGGCCTGCAGCCGACGACATCGAGTGGAGCGATCGCGGTGTGGTCGGCGCGCGACGTTTCCTTGATCGGCTCTGGAGCCTGACCCGTGCCGTCGGTCCTGGCCCATTAGCGCCGCGCCCAAGTGCAGCAGCGCTCGTGGGATCACCGGTATCGCTTGAACTTGCGCGCCGCGCCGAGGCCACAATTGCCAAGGTCTCATCGGATATCGGCGAGCGCTTTTCGTTCCATACGGCAATTGCAGCGGTGCAAGAACTCGTGAATGCGTGTGTGCGCCATCAGGCCGAGAATGGAAGCGCCGAGGCGCATGGACCCGACGTACTGCGGTACGCGATTCAGACCGCAGTGTCGGTGCTCTTCCCATTCGCACCGCACGTGACATGTGAATTGTGGGAATCCCTTGGTGGGGAGCGCCTCTGGGAAGTTGCATGGCCAACTGCCGATGCCGAGTTGCTGGTGCGCGATCAGGTGACCTTGGTCGTGCAGGTCAATGGCAAGGTGCGCGACCGCTTTGAGGCCGCTGCAGGCCTTGAGGATGACGCCGTACTCGCATTAGTGCGAGATCGCCCCAAGGTAATTGCAGCACTCGAGGGCAAAGAGGTCATTCGCGATGTGGTTGTCCCGGATCGACTCGTGAATTTCGTCGTCAAGTAGCGAGCTGGGCCCCGCAGGGCCCGTGGTGGCGAGTACGATGAGCTCACATGTCGACCACGAGTGAGCCGCTGCATCCGGTCTATGCGATTCAGGGAGAAGACCGTCCCTGGGTCGACCGCGCGATCGCGCGGCTGATACAGCGCGTCGGCAGTGAGGGTGGAGGGGCGCCGGAGCGGTTCTCTGCGGCCGAAGATGTCGTTGGCGATGTCATCTCCGCCTGCCAGACATTGTCCTTCGGCGGAATGCAGGGAATTGTATTCACCCACGCCGATGCGTTGCGCGCCGCAGATGCCGATGAGATTGTCGCCTACCTCGATGACCCAAATCCCGCGACCGTGTTGGCCATCGTGTCCTATGGCAGCCTTCCGCAGCGCCTACAGCAGGCGGTGGTACGCGTGGGTCGCGTGCTTCACCGTGGTCCGGGTCCGAAGGCGAGCGCGCGTGAACGCAAGAAGTGGCTCGAGGAGCATTTTTCCCAAGAGGTCACGCGTCTTGGAGGGCGGGTTGCACCCGTCGTGACGCGCGCCGTTGTGGAGCGCGTGTGCACTGAGGCAACTGATGCAGAGCGGACCGCGATGAATGCGCTCCTTCTGACCAATGAGGCCGAAAAGCTCGTTGCCTATGCCGGCGGTGCACCAATTGATCGGGACATGGTGGCAGTGATGTGCTCAGAGCATCCCGAGGCGCGGGTATATGAGCTCGCGGACGCCCTTGTTACAGGGTCGGTGGCATCTGCATTCGATCGCCTGCGTGAGCTTGGCGCAGGTGATGATCGTACTGCCCCGGTGGTCATCGTCAATGGACTCGCGCGCCACTATCGGGCGCTTTCCCGTGCGCAGGAGCTTGGGCGACACCCCAGCCCAGATGAGGTGAGCGCCGCAACAGGTATCAAGGGTTATCCCGCAAAGAAAGTTGCCGAACAGGCAGGGGTTCTGGCGCCTGGTGCTGCTGCACAGGCAGTCGTTCGCCTCGCGCGGCTGGAAATTGACCTACGCGTCTCTGCGCAACGCGAACTTGGTCAGTCGTCTGATGACGGCCAACGGTTCGTGCTGGAGTGCGCCGCGCGTGATCTGATTGACATCACGCGCGGGCACACCGCAGCGTAAGACGTGGTGCTATGCGCCTGCTGCGCCGGATGCGATGCGTGCGACGCGGCTCTTCTTGCGAGCGGCGTTGTTGGGGTGAATGACCCCTTCAGCGGCGGCACGATCGATCAAGTGCTCGAGCGCGCGGGCGCTCTCAGTCAGGTCTGCTCCAGAGTTTTGTGACTCTTCAATGAGCTTACGCATCAGCGTTTTAATCGTGGAGCGATACCGCAGATTGCGGGCGCGCTGGCGCTCTGAGACCAGGATGCGCTTCTTCTGTTGCTTGATATTCGCCACTTGGCGATGTCCTCCGTCGGTCGACCGGCCGCGTATGGTACCACCGATGAGCCCGAAGGCGAACCATTCATGAGTTCTACGGCTGCGAATGAGGTACGAACCCCGCCCGCACCCCCCCGCAGTGGCCGGTCGGCGGCGGTATTTGCCCTCTGGACGGCATTAAGCCGCGTCGCAGGTCTTGCGCGCGAGATTCTTGCCGCAGCCATGTTCGGGACCCAAGGCAATATCAACGCGTTCGTCATCGCATTCAATGTGCCGAACGTGATTCGCAGTCTTGTCGCGGATTCGGCGTTGTCGGCAGCAGTGATCCCGATCTACACCGATCTTATTGAGCAGGGGCGCAAGCGCGATGCGCAGCGGTTAATTGGCGCACTCATTGGATTGGTCACCATGATTCTGGGTGCGCTCACTCTCGTGGCGATCGTATTTGCCCCGGTATTTATGCCGTTCTTCTCGCTTGGACTCTCACCGGCACTCAAGGCAGAGTCGATTCATTTGGCGCAAATTATGTTCCCAATCATCCTGTTGCTCGCGCTGACAGGGCTGCTTGCTGCAGTGCTCCAGGCGGCGGGGGAATTTGGCGTCACCGGCTTTATTCCGGTGCTGTGGAATGTGGTGATCATCATCTGCCTGGCGATCGGGGAGGTCGTGCTCCCGCCGGGCGCTCGGGTGACGGGGTATGCGGTCGGCATTCTCCTTGGCACCGTGGCGCAGCTGTTGTGGCTGCTGCCCTACATGCGCGGTCGCGGACCGTTCACGCTGTCGTTCGGGCGCGGCTTCCCAGAGGTACGCAAGGTGTTCGTGATGATGCTCCCGGTCACGCTGGGGCTGGGGCTGATTAATATCAACGCCAGCGTCGACAACATCTTTGCGGGCCTTGTCAGCGACGATGCGGTCAGCTCAATTGATAAAGCATTTCGCCTCTACATCCTCCCCCAAGGCATTTTTTCGGTGGCGATCTCTACGGTGCTCTTTCCCGCAATTGCGCGGATGGCATCGCGCAACGACATGGATGGGGTGCGTAACACCGTCACATCGGGGCTGCGCCAGATCTTTTTTATGTTGCTTCCGGCATCGGTGTTTTTGATCGTGCTGGCCGAGCCGATCACGCGGCTGGTCTACCAGCGGGGCGCCTTTAACGCGGTATCGACATCACTCACGTCGCAGGCGCTTGTGACCTACACCCTTGGATTGGTGTTCAATGGCGCGAGCTTACTGCTCATCCGCTCATTTTTTAGCTTGCAGGAGTCATGGGTTGCGACGAAGGTCGCAGTCTGCGGTCTGGTGCTCAACGCCGTTGGAGACCTCTTGCTCTTTCGGCCGCTTGGTGCCCCGGGAATCCCCCTTTCGACGTCGATTGTCAGTGTGGTCGCGTTTTTCCTCTTGATGGTGGCCCTGCGTCGTCGCATTGGTGGTTTGCCAAATGGGCAACTGATTCGTAGCTTCGTGCAGTGCGCGGTGTCCGCATTGGTGCTTGGGATAATGGCGTGGGCGACCTACCGGGTAATTGATCCTGTCGTCGGTCGCGCATTGATCAGCCAGATGATTTCGGTCAGTTCCGCCGCAGCTGTTGGCAGCGTGGGGTACCTCGCGACCGCGCATGCATTGCGAATGTCAGAGCTTTCTCAGCTGACGAGGTTGGTGCGAGCGCTACGATGACTGTCGTGCCACAAGAACTCATTCGCAATTTCTGCATCATCGCCCACATTGATCACGGCAAATCGACGCTTGCAGATCGGATTCTGCAGCTGACCGGTGCCGTTCAAGATCGCGACATGCGTGAGCAAATTCTTGATTCAATGGATCTTGAGCGCGAACGCGGCATCACCATCAAGGCCCAGGCTGTTCGGGTGTTCTATACCGCGCTTGATGGCGTGACCTATCAGTTCAATCTGATCGATACCCCAGGGCACGTTGACTTCAGCTACGAAGTGTCGCGAAGCCTTGCCGCCTGTGAGGGCGCGCTCTTGGTGGTCGATGCGAGCCAGGGCATCGAGGCGCAAACGCTCGCCAACACCTATCTGGCGATCGAAGGCGATCTGGAATTGATTCCGGTGCTCAACAAGATCGACTTGCCTGCTGCAGAACCCGACTTGCATGGCGGCGCGGTTGCTGAGCTGATCGGAGTCGATCCCGACTCCGTGCTGCGGATTTCCGCCAAGACCGGCGAGGGGATCGGCGAGGTGCTTGAGGCCATCGTCGCGCGCATTCCTCCTCCGCACGGTGATCCGGATGCCCCGTCGCGTGCGTTGATCTTCGACTCTGTCTACGACCAGTACCGTGGCGTGGTCGCATTCGTGCGTGTTGTCGATGGGGAGTTCAAGAAGGGCGATCGGTTGCTTGCGATGCAAACCGGACGTGAAGTGATCGCCGAAGAAGTCGGCGTGATGGGTCCGGCGATGACCCCGACCGGACTGCTGCGGGCCGGAGAGTCTGGCTATTTGGTGACTGGGCTCAAATCCGTGGGGGATCTGAAGGTCGGTGACACTTTCACGTTGGCCCGACGACCAGCTGAGATCGCCCTCGATGGGTATCGCGAAGTCAAGCCGATGGTGTTTTGTGGGCTCTTCCCGCTCGACGCCGATGACTACGCAGACCTGCGTGATGCATTGGAAAAACTGTCGTTGAATGACGCATCGTTGCAGTGGGAGCCCGAGACCTCCCAGGCGTTGGGATTCGGCTTTCGCTGCGGCTTTTTGGGCTTACTCCACATGGACATCATCCGTGAACGGCTCGAGCGTGAATATGACTTGGAGTTGCTCGCAACGACGCCGAACGTGGAGTACCACGTCACGACGACTGCGGGTGATGAGTTGCTGGTGCGCTCGCCTGTGGATCTGCCACCACCGACCAACATCGAAAGTATTCGTGAGCCATATGTGCGATGCACCGTGCTTGTTCCCAGCGACGGTGTCGGCGCAGTGATGCAGCTGTGTCAGGAGCGTCGCGGCAACTACGTCACGATGACCCCGATTGAGCAGCGGCAGCAGATCGTCTATGACCTCCCTCTCGCGGAGATCGTCACTGACTTTTTTGACCAACTTAAAAGCCGGACGCGCGGGTATGCATCGCTCGACTACGAGCTCGCGGGATATCGCGAGAGCCCGTTGGTCAAGCTCGACATTCTCCTCGCCGGCGATCCCGTTGATGCCCTTTCGATGATTGTGCACAAGGATCTTGCCTACGGGCGAGGGAAGGCGCTGGTTGAGGCATTGCGTGGGACAATTCCCCGGCAGCTCTTTGAGGTACCGATTCAAGCTGCGGTGGGTGGTCGGATCGTTGCGCGCGAGACGATCAAAGCTCGTCGCAAGGACGTGCTTGCCAAGTGCTACGGCGGAGACATCAGCCGCAAGCGCAAGCTTCTTGAGCGCCAGAAAGAGGGCAAGAAGCGGATGAAGCAAGTGGGGAGTGTGGAGGTTCCGCAGGAGGCGTTCTTGTCGGTCCTGACGTTGGGATCGAGCTCCGAGAACAGCGGAACGAAGAAGTAACCCCCATGGTGCGTCACCTGTACGTCCACCTGCCGTTTTGTGCGTCACGGTGCGGGTACTGTGCATTCGTTGTCGAGGTGGGATCGCTCGGGCTCAGAGATGTCTATCTCGATGCGCTGTGTGAGGAGTTTCGGCGCGAGCAGTCTGATCTTGGTCTGCTTGAGACCGTCTATCTCGGCGGAGGAACGCCGACTTTGATGCGCCCGCATCGCATCGCCCGTCTTCTTGATCAGATTGCGCCACGCGTGGCTGATAGTGCGGAGATTTCTATCGAAGCGAATCCTGAGACCGTCGACCGCGCAGCGCTACGACAACTCCGGGCGGCGGGCGTGACGCGCATCTCGATCGGCGCACAGTCATTCCAACAGGATCTCCTTCGATCCCTTGAACGTAACGCCCAGCCCGATCAGGTGCGTGATGTGGTCGCATGCGCCCAAGACGCCGGTTTTGATTCAGTCAGCGTCGATTTGTTGTTCGGTGTGCCGGGACAGACCCATGAGCAGCTTGTCGCAGATATGCGCGAGGTGCAGGCGCTCGGCGTCGATCACATCTCCTGGTACGAACTTGAGATCAAGCCGGAGACCGCGCTTTCCCGGATGGGCGCGCAGGTTCCCGATGAGGATTGGGCAGCTGATGCCTATGAGGCCATCGTTGGCGAATTAGAAGGGCACGGCTATCGCTGGTACGAGACGGCGAATTTCGCGCGGCCGGGCCATGAATGCCGCCATAGCCTGGCCTATTGGTCCGCGCGTGATTATTTGGGTATCGGAGTCGGTGCGGTGAGCACGATTGATCATGTGCGCTCGCGCAATCCGATCGATCTGCACCGCTACATCGCCGCACTTGGCAGTGATGACGCGATACCCCGCACCCGGGAAACGCTCGATGATGACATGGTGCGCCGCGAGCGCTGGATGCTCGGTCTGCGGCTTGATGGCCCACTCGATGCCGGGTGGGCGGGTCCTCCCGATTACCCCGATGCTCTCGGAAAGCTTGCAGCAGCCGGACTGCTCGAGCATGCCGATGGGCAGGTTTGGCTGACACGTCGTGGCCGATTTGTTCAAAATGCAGTACTGCATGAGTTGATGGAGTACGCATGAGCACCTCGGTTGGTCCCGTTCGCCCATTGAGCCCTCGTCAAGAGGCAATTCTCGGTGCGGTTGTGGATCGATTTATCGCGAGCGGGGCTCCGGTGGGCAGTAGTCATATTGCAGGCACCTCGGGCATCGACTTTGCATCGTCAACTGTGCGGTCGGAACTTGCGCGCCTCGAAGAGCTCGGTTTTTTGAGTCATCCGCATACCTCGGCAGGACGTGTACCGACCGACATGGGTTATCGGTACTACGTCGATGAGCTCGTGCCGCGCAGCGGTGGCGTCACGGTCCCCGGGGATGCCCTTGCAACCGTGATCGATCTGGGGGAAATGCGCAAAGAGGTCGATGGGGCGTTGCAGCGCATCGCCGATGCGGTCTCGCAGCTGACCTCGCTCTTGGGCGTGGTGACTGCTCCTGCAACGCGGATCGCGACGATTCGACACGTCGAGGTCGTCCTCTTGCAGCCGCAATTGGTCACCGTTGTCGTGATCAGCTCATCGGGTTCGGTGACCAAGCGGATGATCGCCTTTGACCGCCCTGTCGATCCGGGGCTTATCGACTGGGCAAAATCGATGCTCAATGAGCGTGTCGTTGGGCTTGGGGTTGGGGCGCGCACGGTCGAGGCGCGGCTCTCTGAGCCAAGTCTCTCGGCGAAGGAGGCTGAGTTTTTGGGTGCGCTCGCACCGGCGTTGACCGAGATAGCCGAGGAGACCCAGGATCATCTGTTTGTTGGCGGTCGTGCGCGATTTGTGTCCGAATCGCGGCAGGATATTGTCGCGATCGATGCCCTGATGGCGCAACTCGAGGAGCGCTACAGCCTTCTGGCGCTCCTGCGTCGCGCAATGTCACGCAACGAGGTGTATCTGCATATTGGAAGCGAATTGCCCGAGCCGGGATTACACGGTTTGTCGATGGTTGCTGCCAATTATGGTGTTGCACGTGGGAATCTCGGTACGATCTCGCTGTTTGGTCCGACGCGCATGGATTATCGACTCGCGATGTCGACCGTTCGCGAGGCCGCAATGGTGTTCTCGCGCTATCTCGAAGGGGTGTACGAATAGACGATCGCTATGAAATCCTCGAAGTATGGCGGCGCCCGTTACGGTCAGAATCGACTGCCGCGGTGCGCGTGCTCGCAAAAGTTGAGGCGGGCGCGGTGGGGCCGGAGGAATATGCGGTCGGCATTACGACGCTCCCCGAGGCGCAATTGGCACCGATGCTCGATGAGGCCGATCTGTTTACGGGATTGAGCTTTGCTGAGGCCCACTGGGTTGCTGCGGTGATTGCAAGCGCTGCCGATCGCGTCGGTGAGGCAGAGGATCTGCTGTTTGATCTGCGCGTGCCGGTGGATCTCGCATGGCGTGATATCGAGCTTGCATCCGAGGTAATCGAGCCCGGAGGCGTGCGTTCATCTGCGCTGATGCCGTGGCGTCCCGAGGGCGGCGAAGTCCCTTCTGGGCAATACGCGATTGCCACGTACACACTCGAATGCGGGCATCAGGCGGTGGAGCTCCTTCGGCAAGATCCCGATGCCGCGCCATTTTGGGTGGAAGAGGGGGCCGTCGATCACATGGTTGCCCGTGATGCCAGAAGCCTCTCGCGTCTGCTGTTGAACGCAGCAACTCTGGATGAGGCACATGCCTTGATCGAGCAGGCGCAGGCGAATCTGGCGACCCATCCAGATGACGATGACGATGAGGATGTCGACGACGCGTGACACATGATGGCCAGTGGTGGCGGGGTCGCGGATGGGCGACTGATACAGTTTTCTCCGCCAGATGAACGATCAAAAACGTGACTACTACGATGTCCTCGGTGTTGAGCGCAATGCCGACGACGACCAAATCAAGAAGGCCTTCAGGCGTCGCGCGCGGGAGTTGCATCCCGATGTGAACCCTGATGATCCGACTGCTGAGTCGCGCTTTAAGGAAGCCGCGGAGGCATACGAGGTGCTCTCATCCCCTGAGACGCGTCAGATGTATGACCGCTATGGCCACGAAGGGCTCTCGCAACGCGCTGGCGCAACGAATTTCAATGACTTTGGATCATTTCAGGATCTGTTTGATGCCGTGTTTGGCGGCGGCGACATGTTTGGTCGGGGTGGGCAGTCGAGTGGGCAGGGGGAAGACCTCGGTATCCAAGTGTCGATTTCATTTGTGGAATCCGCTGTGGGTGTCAATCGTGATTTGGCATTTGATGGAATTGATGCATGTGGCGTGTGCGGTGGCCAGGGGTACCCTCCCGGGACCCCGGTTGATCCATGTGTGACCTGTGCCGGCCAGGGGCAGGTACGCCAGGTCTCGCGTGGGCCGTTTGGTCAGTTTGTCCGGGCACAGGTGTGTGGGGCGTGCCAGGGCAGCGGACGCATTCCCCGGGAACGGTGCAGCAGCTGCCATGGAGAGGGCCGCGTCAAGGCACCGCGCACCCACACGGTGTCGATTCCTGCCGGTATTTTTTCAGGACAGCAAATCCGGGTCACCGGTGCCGGGCATGCCGGCAGCCGTGGAGGCCCTGCTGGCGATCTCTACGTTGAGGTCATCGTGCAGGAGGATGCGCGATTCTGGCGCGATGAGCTCGATGTGGTGAGCCGTCTTGAGGTGCCGGTCACCCAGGCAATGCTCGGCACCTCCGTGGGCGTCGCGACGGTGTTCGGTGAGGAGTCAGTCGATCTGCATCCTGGAACGCAGTCTGGTGAGCAGGTGGTGTTGCGCGGCAAGGGATTTCCCGCGCTGCAAGGCCGTGGCCAAGGTGATCATCGGGTGATCGTCGATGTGCGTATTCCGCGAGCAGAGTCAGATGACGCGCGGGCGATCGTCGAGCAGCTCACCGACGTCTTGGATGAACGCGCCTACCGTGATGACGGAGGCTTCTTCGACAGGCTGCGCCACGTCTTCCGCTGAGCTTGTTCGTCTGAGTCTTGTTGTGCCTGCGTCGGAGGCCGACGTCGTAATCGCCCGGGCGTGCATACAACTTGGGGTCGGGTGCCGCGAGGAGCATCGCGCCGACGGTCGTGTCGCCGCGCATTTTTGGGCGACGTCGACAGACCTCTCCAGAGTACGCGCTGCGTTGGCAGATCTCGCTGCCAATGTCGGGGATGCGATCCTCGAAGAGGCAGATGAGGATCCCGGGTGGGTCACTGCGATGCGTACCTTCCATCAGCCGGTCGATGTGATGGGGCGCATTCGTGTCCGCCCGCCATGGCACCCCGCTCTGCCTGGGATGTTGGACATCGTGATTGATCCAGCGATGGCCTTTGGTACCGGGCAACACGACACCACGCGCGGATGTCTTGAATTGCTCCTTGGATGTGCGCCAGGAGGGGCATTACTCGACATCGGATGTGGGTCTGGAGTGCTTGCGATTGCGGCGTCGAAGTTGGGATTTTCGCCGGTATGGGCATGTGACATTGACCCCTTGGCGATTGATGCCACCGAAGAAAATGCCGAGATCAATGGGGTTGAGATCGAGGTCACCCAGCGCGATGTCCTCGTGACGCCGCTTCCTCGCGCCGATGTGATTCTGGCCAATCTCACGGCAACCGTATTGACGAGTCTTGCCGTCGCGCTCGGAGAATCCGTGCCCTCGGTGGCAATTTTGAGTGGCATGCGTTTGGATGAACTACGCCCAGTCTGCGAGGCGTGGGCCGAGATCGGGATGATCCCGGCCGATCGACGCCTTGGGGCGGAGTGGTGCAGCGTGAAACTCGTGCGCCAATGAGGCATGTCCCGCGATATGTCGCACGCACGCGCATCTCTGCGGGGGAACATATTGCGCTCTCGGAACAGGATGCCCGTCATCTCATTCGGATCGTCCGGCGTGGTGTTGGAGATGAGATTGAGATCATCTCGTCCGATGGGCAGGTGTGGCCCGCGATCGTCACCGCCACCGGGGATTCGGTGATCGCAGAGATTGGCACCACTCCGCGTCCGGTCCATGCGGATGGGGCACTGACCTTGTTTCAGGGGTTATGTGAATGGGGCCGCCTGGATACCGTTGTTGAGAAGGGCGTTGAACTGGGCCTGTCGCGGATCGCATTTTTTGCGGGTACACGATCGCAGCGCATTCCCGATGCTGCGGCATTTCGTCGGCGTCGGGAACGCTTCGGGCGCGTCATGGAGGCTGCATCTCGGCAATCAGGGCGTGGGCAGCTCCCTGAATGCGGCGACCTGTTGCGTTTTGATGAGGTTGTTGCCGCCTGTGCCGGCACCAATGCCATCTTGCTCGACCCTCGGGGTACACAGGCCTGTGCAGATGTTGCGGCCAGATATGACGCCGATGATCCGATTGCTGTGATCATTGGGCCAGATACCGGTCTGAGCGAACACGAGGTTTCTGCTGCCCGCGACGCGGGAATCGCGGTGTGTCATCTTGGTGACACGACGTTGCGTGCAGAGACGGCTGCCATCGTTGCGGTGAGCGTGGTACTCGCCGTCACGGGCCGCATGTCGCATGCACGTGTGAACACTCATCTGCAGGGGGATGCGCCTGATGACTGAATGTGTCTTTTGCGGAATCGCTTCGGGGGAAATACCTGCAAATATGGTATTTCATGATGACGCATTCGTTGCCTTCAATGACATATCTCCGAAGTCGCCGATCCACATCGTCGTGATTCCCCGTCAGCACATCACCTCGCTCTGCGAGGTCGACCAGCTGCCGCCAGAGGATCGTGCTCGTATGCCGGTCGTGTTGAGCGAGGTCGCCCGACAGGCGGGTCTTGAGAAAGACGGCTATCGCGTCGTTACCAATCATGGCCCCGACAGCCGCCAGTCGGTGTTTCATTTGCATTGGCATGTTCTCGGAGGTGCCCTGTTGTCGGACTCGATGTAGGCGGCCACCATGTCTCAGCGAACAATTGAGGTAACCGATGAGGTTGCCGTGGAATTGGCAGGCGAGCAGGACCGGGTACTGCATGAACTCGAGGAGCGTCTCGCCGTGACCATTTCTCTGCGCGGGAATCGTCTTGTACTCAACGGCGATGAGGAATCTGTTGAGGCGACACTTGAAGTCATCGACGAGCTGTCGGGGCTGATGGGTCGCGGTACACATGTAGATGCGGGCACGGTCGCTGCGTTGGCAAATGCGGCAGCGGTGAAAGCCCCTGTCTCGAGCATGCTCGATGATGTGGTGTGGCGCCATCGTCAGCGGACGGTCACCGCCCGTACCGCAGGACAAAAGCGCTACGTCGATGCGATTCGGGCGAATACGATTACCTTCGGAATTGGGCCCGCAGGAACCGGAAAGACCTATCTGGCGGTTGCGCTGGCAGTTGCCGCACTCACGCGGCGCGATGTCGGGCGCATTGTTTTGACCCGCCCCGCAGTTGAGGCAGGTGAGCGCCTGGGCTTCTTGCCGGGTGATCTGGCCGCGAAGGTAGATCCCTATCTACGGCCGCTCTTTGATGCCCTACACGACATGCTTGATGGGGAACGCATCGAGGCATTCATGGCCAGAGGGCAGATCGAGATCGCGCCGCTGGCGTTCATGCGTGGACGTACCTTGAATGACAGTTTCATCATTTTGGACGAGGCGCAAAACACGACCCCGGAACAGATGCGAATGATCCTGACGCGCCTAGGTTTCGGTTCAAAGATGGTGATTACCGGCGACGTGACCCAGGTCGATCTGCCTCGGGAACGGGGATCGGGTTTAATCGGCGTCAAAGAGATTTTAGATCCAACCCCCGATATCGCCTTTGTAGATTTTGATCGCAACGACGTGGTACGGCACCGTTTGGTGCAACGCATTGTCGATGCATATGCCCGAGCCGATGGCACAGTGGAGTCACAATGATCGAGATTGAAACCCAAGCCTCTCCAGAGGTCGCCGGACGGCTCATGGACGTGGTGCTGTTTGTCTGTGATGAGCTCGAAATTGATCGAGCAACTCTGGGGCTGATGATCGTCGACGCCGATGAGATGGCAGCAATCAACGGGACACATCGCAATACGCCAAAGCCGACAGATGTCTTGTCCTTCCCTGTGGATGGACAAGAGGGCATCGCGCAGTTGGCGGAGTGGCCGGAGGATGGGCCCGCGCCCGAGCTCGGGGACATCATTATCTGCCCTGAGGCTGCCGAGGAGTCGTTGGAGACACTCGCTGTCCATGGGTTGTTGCACTTATTGGGATATGACCATGAAACCGATAGCGGAGAAATGCTGTCGTTGCAGGACGATCTCATGGATCGCTACGCAGCCCAAAGCGCCGCATGAGTGACTCCTCCACCGAATCGCCCGGCGACCGGAGCGACCCGCCCGACGGCGAGGTGGAGGCCCCAGCTGTAGTACCCGAGGCATCGACGGGTTTGCCGAGACAAGGGTCGCTTCGGTGGTCATTCACCTGGGCATTTGACGGGATCGTGTACGTCGTCAGGACGCAGCGCAACATGCAGGTGCACATTGGTGCGGTTGCGGGCGTACTTCTGCTTGGCCTCGCGGTGAATCTGTCTCGTCTGGAATTTCTTGCCGTGATTGGGGCAACCAGCCTGGTGTTGGTTGCCGAGATGTTCAATACCGCGATTGAAGCAGCGATTGATGCGGTGATTACCGACTATCACCCGTTGATCAAGATCGCCAAAGATGTGGCTGCCGGCGCGGTGCTGATTGCCGCAGTCAATGCTGCCGCAACGGCATATCTGGTGTTTTACCCACACATCTCCGACCCGCATCATCGCCTTGGCTCAGCGCTGCACTCTGCACCGACACTCCTGGTTGCCGGGGCGTTGCTGCTGACCATCGTGGCCGTCCTTGTGGTCAAGGCGGCGACGGGAAGTGGTTCGGCCCTGCGCGGTGGTCTGCCCTCTGGGCATGCGGCAGTGGCGTTTGCTGGATGGGCAGCGATCACCATTGTGGCTGATGCCTACCCGCATGCGGGATTGGTCTCCATGTTGGCGTTCTTGATGGCGATTTTGGTTGCGCAATCGCGGATTGAGGCCGGCATCCATTCGGCGTTTGAGGTTGCTGCTGGGGCAGTTTTGGGGGTCGCCTTGACCATTATGGTGTTTTGGGTCTTCGGATAGCGGGTCTCGCCCGTTGGTGTGAGAGAGTGCAGATCGTTCCGGGCGATGTCGCAATCGCATGTCGGGCGCAGGGTGTCTGATAGTGCGGTTGAAGGGAATAACAGTGGTATCTGAGCCGACGTATAAATCAGGGCTGATCGTGTTGGCGGGGCGCCCGAACGTGGGGAAATCAACGCTCGCAAATACGCTTGCGGGGGCACATGTCGCAGCGGTATCGCCACGCCCGCAGACCACACGGCGTCGGATTTCTGCGGTGGTGCACGGGGATGGATGGCAGGCGGTTCTGCAGGACGTACCGGGTTTTCAGACCCCGCGTGATGCGCTGACTGAGCGGATGCAGCACACCGTCGACCAAACGCTTGCCGATTGTGACGCGGCGCTATTCGTGGTGAATGCTGCCGAACCGACGGGGAAGGGTGATCAATTTATTGCGCAGCGATTGGTTCAAGCGCAACTGCCGACCGTGATCGTCGTCAACAAAACCGATCGTGCGACCCCGGCTCAGATCGCCGACGCGATCACGTCGGCCGTCGCGCTGATTCCGGACTTTGTTGCGGTGCATCCGATCAGTGCAATGACCGAGGATGGATGCGATGCACTTCGCGACGAGCTTCCCCCGCTGCTCTCGGTGGGCCCCGCATATTTTCCCGACAATCTTGTGACCGACCAGACCCCGGAGGAGCTTTCGGCCGAGTTGATTCGAGAGGCCGCTCTTCAGCGACTGCGCGAGGAGGTGCCACACGCGCTGGCGGTGTCGATCGAAGAGATGACTATCAGTCGGGACGGAGTACGAATCATCGCGTCGGTATTGGTTGAGCACGAATCCCAAAAGGGAATTGTGGTGGGTAAGGGCGGGCAGATGATTAAGGAGATCGGCATATCGGCGCGTGCTGCCCTCGCCGATGCATTCGCAATGACGGTGCATCTTGATCTCACGGTGAAGGTGCGTCGCGGGTGGCGTCAGGATGATGCGATGCTCAATCGCCTCGGGCTTTAGTTCGTCGTGTTGCGCCCGAGGCGGGTAGCGACCCGCGCGAATCCCTGATGTCGTGCGGGATATACTGCGCACAATGAGGGTTGAGCGTCGGTAATGCGCAGCGGGGACCTATCGAAGACGCTTGATCACACGCTGCTCGGGCCAGATGTGACGCGTGATGATGTCGAGCGGGCCTGTGCGCTTGCGCGGGACTATCACGTCGCAGCATTGTGCGTGGGCCCGGAATATGGACAACTGGTTGCAGATCGTTTGCGTCAGAGCGATGTCCAGACGTGTGTACGGATTGGCGCGGGATCGTCCACCGATGTTGCAGGGCGTAGCGCCGCTGCAGAACGCGCTGTGCGCCATGGGGCGAATGAGATCGATGTGTGTCTGAGCGTTTCTACCATGCGGGCAGGGGACTTTGCCGGCGTCCGGCATGAGTTGGCACATATTGCGCAGGCAGTGCGTACCCGGGCGACAAATGATGCGCGCGGGACAGTATTGGTAAAGGCGATTATTGATGCCCCGCTGCTCGAGGAGGCATACGTGCGACTCGCCTGCAAGATTGTCACCGACGTGGGTGTGGACTTCGCGATGACCTGCAGTGGTATCGATATGCGAGCATCCTCACACGATGTGGAGCTACTGCGCGCCTCGTTGCCGGGCTACATCGGTGTGAGCGCGTCGGGAGGGGTGCGGGGGCCAGAGGATGTCCACGCAATGATTTTCGCTGGGGCAACCAGAATCGGCAGCGCTCACCCTGACAAACTCCTTGATCAACTTCGAACTGCGAGCGGTAGGCCACACATATGAGTGCTCTCGAGGACGGTACACAGGTGCAGATCGATGATGTGCGATTTGGAGAGGATGGACTGATTCCTGCGGTGTTACAGGATGCGGACTCCGGACGCGTGCTCACGGTCGCATATATGAATCGTGACGCGCTTGAGCGCACCCTTGCCGAGGGGCAGACGTGGCTCTGGAGCCGTTCGCGTGCCGAGCTGTGGCACAAAGGCGCGACCAGTGGGCACATTCAGCATGTGCGCGGGATCCTCGTCGATTGTGATGGTGATGCGTTGGTGGTGTTGGTGTCGCCGAAAGGCCCTGCCTGCCACACCGGTGCCAAGACCTGTTTTTTTCGTCGGTTGTCGGGTGAGGCGACCGAACCATTCGCGGCCCTCGACGACCTTGCCACGACGGTTGGCGAACGCGCCCGCGCGGCAGATCCACAGTCGTCGTATACGGCCAGCTTGCTTGCCCGCGGTATCGATACTGTCTGCAAGAAGGTGGGCGAAGAGGCGACAGAGGTGGTGCTCGCTGCCAAGGGGAATGAGCGGGGTCAGGTGATTTATGAAAGCGCTGATCTGCTCTATCACCTCACCGTGCTCTGGGAGGCGGCAGGCGTGCGCCCGGTCGAAGTGGCGAGCGAGCTCGCTCGTCGCCAGGCGCCTGAACCGACGCATGGTTCCGCATGACCGATTTGCGACTGCATAGGCTTCCCTCCGCCGCCGAATTAACCGTGATGCCGGGTATCGACGACGTGCGGGCGTTGGTGGGAACTGCCGGCCAAGTCGCACTGACCCACAGCTGGATCGCCGACTGCGAGACGCCGGTTGCCGCATTTTTGAAGCTGCGCGATGGCGGCCCTGCATTCCTCTTAGAATCTGCTGAGCATGGACGTCAGGGGCGCTATTCGATGATTGGCGTGCGCCCGCAGGCGCTCGTGCGCGGCCGCGGCGACGATTTGGTGCACATCGCCAAAGATGGCACCACGACCGACCTTGACGCGAGTGATCCCTTTGCCGCGGTCCAGGATGTTGTCGAGGCCGTGCACATGTCGCCAGAGATCGGTGTGCCCTTGCCGTTCGCCGGCGGAGCGGTTGGCTTTTTTGGATACGACCTTGTGCGGCATGTGGAGCCGATCGGCCCAGGGCCCGACGATGACCTCGGGCTTCCTGATCTGATGGTGATGATCACCGGGCCGGTCGTGGTCTTCGATCACTTTCAGCACACGCTCACGGTCAGCGTGCCCTGCAGTTTGGATGCCGCTGCCGATATCGATACCGCCTACGGTGATGCGGTCTCGACACTCGCAGAGATCAAGACGACCTTAAACGCGCCGCTCCCGCCATCGGCTGCACCACCGGATGCGCCCATACACCTTGGCGAGGTGGTGAGTAATACCTCGCGAGAGGCATTTCACGAGGCGGTCGCACGGTGTCGCGAATACATCATCGCCGGTGACGCATTCCAGATCGTTCCCTCACAACGCTTTTCGGCTGATGTCGATTTGGACCCATTTGTGATCTATCGCGGTCTACGCGCGGTGAACCCATCGCCGTACATGTTCTTTCTGGAGTTCGATGACTTCGCGCTTGTGGGCTCATCGCCGGAGACCCTTGTCAAAGTCGAAGGGCGCACCGTCCATACCCGTCCGATTGCCGGAACGCGACCGCGTGGGGCCACCGAAGAACGTGATCGGGCCTATGCCGAGGAGCTGCTCTCCGACCCCAAGGAGCGCGCGGAGCACGTGATGCTTGTGGATCTGGGGCGTAATGATTTAGGTCGGGTGTGCGAGATCGGAACGGTACGTGTGGATGAGCTGATGCAAGTGCATCACTACAGCCATGTGATGCACATCGAAAGCAGCGTGACTGGGGAGCTTGCACCCGGACGCCGCGCATGTGATGCCCTGCGGTCAACGTTCCCGGCAGGCACGCTCTCCGGCGCTCCAAAGGTCAGGGCGATGCAGATCATTGATGAGCTCGAGACCACCAAGCGCGGTCCATACGGGGGCGCAGTGGGCTACTTGAGTTTTACGGGTGATTTAGACACTGCAATCACCATCCGTACGATCGTGTGCAGTGAGGGTCGCGTCCATGTGCAGGCGGGCGCAGGGATTGTCGCCGACTCGGTGGCCGAGCTTGAGTATCAGGAAACCCAAAATAAGGCTGCCGCACTCTTTCGGGCAATCGATGTCGCTGCGGCACAGCGGGATTGGTAGACGCGATGTCACGTGTCCTGATCATCGATAACTACGACAGTTTCACCTACAACCTCATGCAGTATTTCGGTGAGCTTGGCGCAGAGGTGGTTGTCCACCGCAATGACGCGATCGACCTCGAGGGGATTGCCCGGACGTCTCTGACGCATCTCGTGATCTCGCCGGGTCCCAAAACGCCCGTTGAAGCGGGAATTTCGGTTGAAGCAATCCGGCATTTCGCTGGAAAGGTGCCGATTTTTGGGGTGTGCTTGGGCCATCAGGCAATCGGGGCGGCATTTGGGGCCCGCGTGGTGCGCGGAGCTGCCCCGGTGCATGGAAAAACAAGTTTGATTACCCATGACGGTCGCACGATTTTCCGCGGAATTGAGGATCCAATGGTGGCGACCCGCTATCACTCGTTGATCGTGGAAAAGGATCTCGCCCCCGGGCTTGAGATGTCGGCATGGTGTGACGGCGATGTGGTGATGGGTATCCGCCACCGTGATGTTCCGGTGGAGGGCGTGCAATTCCATCCCGAATCGATCCTGACAGAATCGGGCAAATCTCTGCTTGCAAACTTTCTTACTCTCGAGGCCTAATGCCGTCGAATGTTGTCTCAGCCGCAATTGATCGCCTTCTTGCCGGTGAGGACCTTGGGCGCGCGGGTGCCGCCGAGGTGCTTGATCTGGTGATGAGTGGCGAGGCGGGGGAGATACAGGCCGCCGGATTTTTGATTGCCCTGCGCGCAAAGGGTGAGTCTTCGTACGAACTTGCGGGGTGCGTTGATGTGCTGCGTGCGCGGGCAACGCCCGTGCGTGCGCCTGAGGGGCCATTCATCGATACCTGCGGGACGGGCGGCGGAATCTCGACGTTCAACATCTCCACTGCCGCCGCCTTCGTTGCGGCGGGCGCTGGGGTTCGCGTCGCAAAGCACGGCAATCGCTCCAACACCAGTAAAAGCGGGAGCGCGGATGTGCTTGAGGCGCTCGGTGCCCAGATCATGCTGTCTGCAGACGCGGTGGCAACCTGCCTTGATGAGGTGGGGGTGGGATTCATGTTCGCGCCAAATCATCACCCTGCATTTGCCCATATTGTGCCGGTCCGTCGAGCGCTTGCCGTGCGCACTGTGTTCAACCTGCTCGGCCCCTTGGCAAATCCCGCAGGGGCTCCGCGACAGCTGATCGGCGTTGCAGATCTCACCGCAATGGAGCGGATGGCCGACGCACTGTGTGAACTTGGAACAGAGCGGGCGTTGCTCGTGCGCGGGCGGGAAGGCCTTGATGAACTTTCGGTGTCGGGGCCATCGGATGTGTATGAAATTGAGGGGCAATCCGTCCGCCACTACGAATTCGATCCCGCATCACTCGGTATCAGCGTGAGTCCGAGCGAGGTGCTCGCGGGCGGGGAGCCTGCCCAAAATGCCGCGGTCATTGAGTCGGTGTTGTCTGGAGATGCTGGTGCAGCTCGAGATATCGTCGTCGTCAATGCCGGCGCCGCGATTTGGATTGCGGGTGTGGCCGATGACATCGCCCACGGAATCGCATTGGCCAAGAGCAGCATCGATTCAGGAGCTGCTGCCGCCCGACTCGCAGCCTTTTGCGCCACCACCACGCGATTGGCAGCGGAGGCACGCGCTGATGGGCACGGGCTCACGTCGTGACAACGTTTTTAGAGACGGTCATCGCACATACCCAGGATGAGTTGTCTCGCCGTCGTGCCGCTGTTCCGATCGACGCATTGCGCGCGCAGATCGAGGGCCCGCCGCCCGCACCACGGTTTTTTGATGGACTTGCCGCACCGGGAATGAGTTTGATTGCCGAGATGAAGCGCGCAAGCCCGTCGAAGGGCGCCATCCAGGCCGGTGCGCGCGTCGCTCCCATCGTGCAGGCGTATGCGGACGCCGGCGCCTCTGCGATTTCGGTACTCACCGAGCCCAAGTGGTTCCAGGGCAGCTTAGACGACCTCGCGACCGCGCATGCAACCGTCGATATCCCGCTCCTGCGCAAGGATTTCATCGTCGATGAGTACCAGTTGGTCGAGGCGCGTGTGATTGGTGCGAGCGCCGCGCTCCTGATTGTGGCCGCATTTTCGACCGCGAGAGAGCTTGCCGCCATGATTGAGATGGCTACTCGGATTGGACTCGACACACTCGTTGAGGTGCACGACGAGCGCGAGGCGGCGATCGCTCAATCGGTCGGTGCTGCGATTATTGGCATCAATAATCGTGATTTGCATAGCCTTGAAGTGGACTTGTCAACAAGTTTTCGCGTGCGGGCACAGATCGCGCCCGGGACCATTGTGGTCGCAGAGTCAGGGATCACGACGCGTGATGATGTGCGTGCCCTTGAGGAGGCGGGCGTGGATGCGATTCTTGTAGGGGAGGCGCTGATGGGTGTCGGGAATCCTGCCGCCACCGCTGCAGAGCTCCTTGGTCGCACCAGCTAGGACACTCGCCCTCGATTTCGTGGGATTCAGATGAGTTCTGTCTCTGTTGCGGCCAGCTGCCGCTACCCTGTGTGTCGTGGCTGATCAACTCGACCCATCATCTCGGGCCCCGCGGCGCGGGTGGGAGCGGCGCCAAATCGTCGTTGCAATTGTCTGCGTGGTGATCCTCGTGGTGTTTGGCAGCGTGTTGACGGTGGGTTTGCTCAATCGGGGTGTCAACAATGCAATCGATTCGGCGATTGCAAAGGGTCAACGCGCGCCCGCTCCAGATTTCAGCTTGCCGGTCTTGAACTCAGTTCCCGGGCTGCCTACAGCAGGCAAGAAGCTCACCCTCTCGTCCTTGCGTGGGCGGCCGATCATTTTGAACATTTGGGCGTCGTGGTGCGGACCCTGCACCTCTGAGGCGCCGATTCTTCAGTCGGTCTGGGATCACTATCGGGCGAAAGGGGTGCTGGTGCTCGGTGTCGACGTGAAAGACCTCACTGGCGACGCCCTTACTTTTCACAACACCTACGGGTTGACCTTTCCCAGCGTGCGTGACGGTGAAGGCAATATTGAGGGTCCGTACGGAACGACCGGTGTTCCGGAGAGTTTTGTGATTGATCGCCAAGGGCGCGTGGCGGCCGCACTTCGTGGGCCATTGTCGGATTCGGGAAGTCAGCCAAATCTGCCCAGTTTTCTCGCGGTTGTTGACCAAGTGCTCGCGGAGCCGAGGTCATCCACGTGATGCGTCGGTGGCTGACGGGTGTGATCGCGCTGATCATCATGTGCGTGGCAGTGGCGCCGGCGTTTGCCAGTGTCGATTTGCTGTATCTCGAGCAGCAGCTCAAATGCCCGACATGCGATACACCGTTGAACGTCTCCTCTGCGCCGTCGGCGATGCGCATCAAGGCCTTTATCGAGGAAAAAGCCGCCCAAGGGTGGTCGACATCCGAGATTGAACAGTCGTTGGTAACGCAATTTGGCCGCGATATCCTCGCGACGCCGCCCAAGACCGGTTTTGACTTGATCATTTGGCTCGTTCCGGCGGTGTTCGTGATTGCTGGTCTTGGGGCGCTTCCCTTTATTGCGCGCTCCTGGTCATCGCGGACCAGAACGGCGGCCCCGGTCGTGGCGGGTGTCACCCTTGAGGAACGGCAGCGCCTCGATGAGGAATTGCGCAGACTCGACCAGTAGTTGTCTCGGTTGTCTTGTGCGGTTTGTTGCGAAGCGAATAGACTTTCCCCCATTCCGCGCCAACGGCTGAGAGAGGACTGAATGTCACAGCATCGTTATCTGCTTCGGGAAGACCAGATTCCGACCAATTGGTACAACATCGCGGCGGATCTTCCCGTCCCGATGCCTCCGCCATTAGCGCCGGATGGAAGCCCATTGCAGCCCGAGATGATGACCCCCATCTTCCCGATGGAGCTCATCATGCAAGAGGTCAGCCAGGATCGCTGGATCAGCATCCCCGATCCGGTGCGGGAGGTCTATGCCTTGTGGCGGCCAACCCCGCTGCATCGTGCCATCAATTTTGAGAAGGTCCTCGGCACGAATTGCAAGATCTTCTACAAGTATGAGGGTGTAAGCCCCGCGGGCTCGCATAAGCCCAATACCTCAATCCCACAGGCGTATTACAACGCCCAGGCGGGAGTGAAGCGTTTGGCCACCGAGACTGGTGCCGGCCAATGGGGTTCGTCCTTATCGCTGGCATGCCAGCTCTTTGGCTTGGAGTGCAAGGTGTACATGGTGCGGGTCAGTTATGACGCAAAGCCATATCGTCGTGTGATGATCGAGACGTGGGGCAGCGAGGTCGTTGCCAGCCCGTCCAACGACACGAATGCCGGGCGGACAATTCTCGCAGCCAACCCATCGTCAACGGGAAGCCTCGGGATCGCAATCTCCGAAGCTGTCGAGGATGCGGCAACTCGGGAAGACACAAATTACGCACTCGGGAGCGTCTTGAACCACGTGTTGCTCCACCAGACCGTTGTTGGTCAAGAGGCGGTTGAGCAGATGAAGATGGCTGGTGCATCGCCTGACGTTGTCGTGGGCTGTGTGGGTGGTGGGTCAAACTTCGCCGGTCTCGCCTTCCCGTTCCTTGCCGAGAAGTTCGCTGGAGCCGACATTAAGGTGATTGCGGCGGAGCCGGCATCATGTCCGAGTTTGACCCAGGGGGTCTATGGGTATGACTTCGGTGACACCGCGGGAATGACACCGCTGCTGCCGATGCATTCTTTGGGCCACTCATTTGTGCCGCCATCCATTCACTCTGGTGGATTGCGGTATCACGGCATGGCTCCGCTTGTGTCGCATTTGGTGCACACAGGGTTGGTTGAGGCGCGCGCCTATCAGCAGCGTGAATGTTTTGCGCAAGCCGTCGCATTTGGTCGCGCTGAGGGCATTATCCCCGCCCCGGAAGCATCACACGCGATCCGCGCCGTGGTCGACGAGGTGGAGCGTGCCCGTCAGGAAGGTGTGTCGCGCAATATCTTGTTCAACCTCTGCGGTCACGGAAACTTCGATATGGCGGCCTATGCGTCGTACCTGTCGGGCGAGATGGTTGACTCTGCGTACTCGCAAGATGAGCTCGATCGTGCGACTGCCGAACTTGCCGGAATGCCAGCACTTCCCGCATAACGCGGACAATGAGGGGTGCAATTCGTATGCGCCCCTCATTGTGTGGCGTTGAGATTTTTGTGCCCATTGCCGATCTTGGGAGGGACTCACACTTCGGCAAGGGGGGCGTGTGGCAGGACGAGATCACCATGAGACAGACGCTGTGCGCATGGAAGAGTTCATCGCACAGTTTGGAGCCATCGCACACGAACCGGAGCTTGATGCGCGTGCACGGATTGCGCTTGACGCCGCGTGCGCGTATCTCGGATCCGCCGAGGGCCGCATTGTGCTTGTCGATGATGTCGGGGAGCACTTCGTGGTGGCAGCGCGTGGGGAGGGTCCGTTCTCGTGCACATTGCCGCTCGTTGTCGCGGGTGCGCGTCTCGGCACGCTGATGCTCAACGCCCTCGATCTGACGCCCGTTGAGTCCGGACTGATGGCTGCACTTGTCGACCAGCTCGGGCACGCTGTCGCACACGAAAATGCGGTTCGCAGCATCGCCGCCCATCGCGCACGCTTCACTCGTCTTGCACACGGGGTGCGATCCTTGCGTGATCTCGGTGTGAATGGGCAAGGGTTGCTGCGACTCACCGAGGCCGCATGTGATCTGGTGGAAGGCGCCGGAGCGGTGCTGGTGTCTGGGGCGGTCGACGAGGCACATGTTGTTGCGAGTACCGGACTCGATCCATTGAGCGAGTACACGCTTGCCGGGTATGTGGCGCGTGATCTCGATCGGCTGCGTGTCGATGGGCGTCCCTGGGCTGGGGCATTGCCGCGTGAATCACACCTTCGCGAGTGGGGAATCGTGGGTATCGCCGTGGTGTGTGTGCCGAGTCCAGATGGTCCATCGGGGACGCTTGCGGTGGTGACAAGTCGCATCGGCGGATTGCGCGCAGATGATCTTGAGGCGCTGCAAAGCCTTGTTGATCACGGTGTTGCCACAATGGATGCCTCCGCACTGCGTGCGCAATCTGCTGGTGTTGCGACGATCGATCCGATCACGCGTCTGTTCAATCAGCATTACTTTTCTCTGCGGCTCTCACAGGAGGTGCAGCGGGCGATTCGCACCGGGGAGGAACTGTCGCTGATTGTCGTGGGAATCGATGGACTTGACGAGTTGCGGGCTCGGGAGGGTGTCGCAGATGCTGATCTCCTGCTTCGCGATCTCACTGAACAGTTCGTACCGGCCTTGCGAGCCACGGATGTGGGATGTCGCATTTCCGATGACGAGATTGCGATTATCCTGCCGTCTTCGGGAGGTCTTGATGCCTTTCGGATCGCCGAGCGCCTCCGTCACGAGGCGCGGATCGCCGGGCTCCTTCCGCAGTCAATTGCACTGACGGCTGGGGTTGTGAGCTTCCCCTTACAGGCGTCGGACGCAGAGCAAACCGCACGATTTGCGATTGCTGCATTGGCGCTTGGGCGCCGACACGGGGGCGATCGTACATTCCTTTTTGACAGGGAAGTCGCTGCGATGATTGACGATCAGGATCGCCGCGACGACGAGGTCGCCCAATCACTGTTGACGACAATCATCGGTGTTGCAGCAGCTGTGGATGATCGACACCCCACCACGCGTCATCATTCCGAACATGTCGCGGATATCAGCGTGGTCATTGGTCGGCACATGGGGTTGTCAGAGGAGCGCCTCTCTCAATTGCGTATTGCGGGTCTTGTGCATGATGTTGGAAAAATAGGAATCAGCGCGGAGGTGCTTTCCCGGCCAGGACCACTCGCGCCTGATGAGTGGGATGAAGTCCATCAACACCCGGAAGTCGGCTATCGAATGTTGTCGGGTGCGTCGCTCGGCGAAGTACGTGATTTCGTACGGGCGCATCATGAGTGGTTCGACGGTTCGGGCTACCCTGCGCATCTCGCGGGTGATGCGATTCCCCTTGAGAGCAGAATTCTCGGCGTTGCCAATGCGCTTGATGCCATGACCCACGACCGTCCATACCGGGGGGCGATGTCCTTGGCCGACGCATTGCGCGAGATTCGTCAAATGACCGGCGTGCAGTTTTGTCCTGATGTGGTTGCGGTGCTTGAACGGTGTGTGCGCGACGCGCCGATGGAATTGTTCGCGTCTGATCTGTCCGTGCTCTCCACGAATATTGACATCCCAGGTAGGCTCGGATGACCCATGACCCAGATGCGGCATCAGATATGTGTGTTGGAGCAGCCGGCCCGAGTTGATCGTGGTGTCGATCCGTGCCGATCCTGATCGGCACGGCATCGTGGACGGACCCAGAGTTCATCAAGGCCGGGTGGTATCCGAATGAGGTCAAACGCGATGCTGCCGGGCGACTGCGCTACTACGCCGAACACTTTTCTCTGGTTGAGGTAAACGCCAGCTTTTATGCGCTTCCTGCGATGGGAACGGTCGAGGCATGGGTCGATCGCACGCCTGACAACTTTCGGTTCGTGGTCAAGGCACACCAACTCATCAGTGGGCATCGCAGCGATCCTGCGCGTTTGCCGACTGCACTTCGTGACCTACCGTGCACCAGCGACCACCGTGGCCATGTTGTGCGGCCGTCCCGTGCATTACGTGATGCGGTCATCGACCATCTGTGTGAGGCAATTTCTCCAATGGGGCACAAGCTTTCGGCGGTACTCGTGCAGTTGGCCCCAACTGTGGAATTCGGGGATGCCCAGGTACGGGAGATCGCGCGGATCATTGCCCGGTTTGCACCCCTGCGCGTTGCCGTTGAATTTCGCCACCGTTCCTGGGTAAGTAGGCAGAACTACGATCGCACTCGAGCGATGCTGGGTGACCTTGGGGCGGCATATGTGTGTGTTGATGCGCCTCGGATTGATGTGTCATCAGCGATGCCACCACTCCTCCAGATCACCTCAAACGACCTCGGCTATGTGCGACTCCACGGGCGCAATGGTGCGACATGGCAGGGCGCGCGGACCGTGGCCGAACGATTTGACTACATCTATTCACCCGACGAGCTCGCCGAGTGGGCCAAGGATGTGGTGCAGATGGCGACGAAGGTCACCGACGTCGTGGTGGTGTTCAATAACAATGCCGGGGACTACGCGTTGCGCAATGCAACGCAACTGTCCGAGCTTGTCGGCGATCACCTTGATACCGGGACGAACTGACCCTCGTCGCTCGCCGTGTTAGCGCGGAATCTCTTGGCCCGTTTCGATGTCGATACGAATGCCGTCCGTGATGCCCTCTCCGGGAGGGGTTCCGATCGTCAACCAAATTGCGTCGCGATCGGTGTGGTTTTGAATCTTGCGCGCGGCGTTCTTGTCGACGCGAAGCCATTCGCCATCATTGACGGTGACGACGTCACCCTCAATGAATACCTCTTGTGGGCCCCCTGAGACCAAGTGGTAGAACTCTTCCTGGACATGGTGGCGGTGATAGGCCATCTCATGTCCGGGGCCGAAACGCCAGACCCGCGCAGCGAGGTTCTCTGCGCCGAGCGCGCCCCCAAGGTCGCGAGAGGCAGCTCCGCCACCCTTGCGTTCGCGCTCTTGGAGCGTCATTGGATCTACTTTTGCGTATCGCTCGGCCATTCTGCGTCTCCTCGTATTATGCGGCCCGTGCCGCGTCGCGCATTTCATCTCGGATTTCGTGGGCACGTTCGTGTTGGCGCGCATCGCCATAGGTGTCATAGAGATAGGCGACAATCGTGCGCGAATCCCACAGCACCGTGTCACCGTCGATGAGCACTGGTGTTTTATCTTGACCGGTGAGTGCGATGACCTCATGGCGCAGTGCGCGATCGTAGGGCACTTGCACGACGCCGTAATGCTGTTCGACATTGGCGAGGGTTTGGCGCACCGCTGCCGACCACGGGCATTTGCGCAGCTGTAAAAGCGTGATCATGACGGACCTTTCCTCGCCATCTGCAGACCAGAAGAGCATACGCTCATGCCCTGAATCGCGCCCATCACCAAATGACGATTGGTCGATTCCGCGGGTGATTCGTGAAAACATGACCGCACCACGTTGTACTCAGGCAACCATCGTCGAGGGGGGAGCATATGCAGATGCGGGCACTGGGCAGCAACGGGCCCGAATCGTCAGCAATCGCGTTCGGTGCGATGGCGCTGAGCGGCATTTATGGCGCGATTGACGAACGTGAGGCGTTTGCCACGATGGAACAGGTGCGCGCCTGCGGGATTATCCATATCGATACCGCTGAGGTCTACGGGGGCGGAACAAACGAGCGCCTTGTTGGGCGCGCAATTGCCGCGTATCGAGACGATGTGCTCGTGTCGACAAAATTTAATCCCCGCCAATACGTCGATGATGATCGCCCCTGGGACAAGGTTGTCCGGGCCTCGATCGAGGGAAGTCTCGAGCGGCTCGGGGTTGATGTGGTGGATGTGTGGTCGCTTCATCGCGTTCCCACCGATCGTCCGATTGAGGAGACATGGGAGCCGATGGCCACGGCGGTGCGAGATGGGTTGGTGCGCTCTATCGGGCTTTCAGAAGCCAGTGCCGCAACCATCCGCCGTGCCCATGCGGTGTTCCCGGTGACGGCCCTGCAGAGCGAATGGTCGCTCCTGACTCGCGAGGTTGAACGCGAGATCGTGCCGACGACTCGCGAACTTGGGATTAGCTTTGTGGCCTACAGCCCACTCTCGCGAGGGCTGTTGGGCGGTCGCATTCGTCGGCCCGAGGATCTGGACGAGACCGATTGGCGCCGGAACGCACCCCGTTTTCAAGGGGAGGACATGTTGGCGAACTCTGTCACCATCGCGCGCCTTGCAGAATTTGCTGCGCAGCGCGGCATCAGTCTCGTACAGCTTGCATTGGGGTGGCTACTGGCCCAGGGTGAGGATGTCATTCCCCTGATTGGCGCGCGCCGGGCGACGCATGTCGCAGAGAGTGCGACCGCTGCTGATGTGGTACTCAACGCAGATGACCTTGCACATATCGCAGAGATCGCACCAATCGGGGTCGGGGTTGGGGAGCGTTATCCGGAGGAATATCGCGCCGGCCTCGAGCGCTGATGTGCGTATCCTGCGAGGTGTGATTTCCCAGTACGCCGCGGGGTCCTGATGCGACTCGCGATGACCATCGACTACACCCGTGATCCTCGCGCCGAAATCGCGACGATTGTCGCCTGCGAGGGCGTGGGCTTGGATGCGGTGTTCGTGCCTGAGGTATGGGGGTATGACGCGCCCAGCATTATGGGATATCTGGCTGCATGCACGACGCGCATTGCGATTGTGTCGGGGGTGTTGCCGGTGGGCACACGATCCGCATCGGTGATTGCGCAAACCGCAGCGACGATTGATGTGTTGAGTGATGGGCGCTGCGAGCTCGGGCTCGGTACATCGGGGCCCCAGGTCATCGAGGGGTTTCACGGAATCCCGTACACCCATGTGAAGGATCTTTTGATCGACACGATTGGCGTCTGCCGTCAGTTGTGGGCAGGAGGGTCATCGGAGTATCACGGCAGGGTGATTGACATCCCAACGATCGATCCGACCAGTACCGGTCGCGGTCGTGCCTTGCGGCTGGGGGTGTCGCGCCCGGTTGGCCGAATCCCGGTTCATCTTGCGGTCATGCGACCCTCGATGGTGGAGGTGTGCGCAGAATACGCCGACGGCTGGTATCCACTCTTCTTTGTCCCTGATCGCGCAGATTCTGTGTGGGGGCAGGCCTTGGCGCGTGGGGCAACCCGGCGCTCGCCGGCACTCTCGCCCCTGGGATTACATGTGCAATTCCCATGTGCGATCGGTCGCCCCGACGACGTCGCTGCGACACGTGATGTGGCGCGCAACGAAATTGCGCGGTATGTCGGTGGAATGGGCGCCCGTGGGATGAATTTCTATACCGATGTCATTGGTGATTTGGGCTGGGCGACAGAGGCGCTTCAGATCCAGGAGCTCTATCTCTCAGGAGCGCGTCTCGAAGCGGCGCGTGCGATCCCCGACGATCTCCTTGATGCACTCACGCTCATTGGCACCGAAGAGGAGATTGCCCAACGACTCACGGTGCTTATCCAGGCCGGCGTGACCACGTTGATCGCTCGCCCGTTTGGCGGTGATCCGGTCGCGCTCGTACGCGCGCTGCGCGGGCTTCTCGATGGGGCCTGAGAGTGATAGTTTACCGGGTAACGAGTTTGCGCTCGCACAGGAGTACGCTGACTCATAGAATCCTTTGCATCGAACCATGTAAGGACACATCACCATGGTCACGTTGACGCCACAAGCAGCCGCACATCTGAAGGAACTCGTCGTTGATCACGAGGAGGGCGCGGGTTTGCGCCTGCAGGTCATCCCGGGTGGGTGCTCGGGGTTTGAGTATTCGCTCTCACTCGGCGCTGCAGAAGATGGCGACGAGGTGCTCGCCGACGACGGCGCGGTCGTGATCGTCGACCGGTTCTCAGTCCCATATCTCTTGGGTGCCCAGGTTGATTACGAGGAGAGCTTTCAGGGTGCGGGGTTCGTGATCAAGAATCCAAATGCATCGGCGTCGTGTGGTTGCGGGAAGAGTTTCACCGCGTAAGTCGTTACGAAGGGGTCGTTGAATATGCGGCCTGTGGGTATCGCTACGGGGGCTCCGAGTGACTGATGCAGTGATTGTGAGTGCGGCGCGGACACCAATCGGTGCATTTGAGGGTGCGCTTTCAGGAGTGCATGTCACGCGGCTTGGCGCCATCGTTGCGCGCGAGGTGATCGTACGCGCGAACGCATCAGACGCCCTTGTCGATGATGTGATTTTTGGAAATGTGCTCTCTGCAGGGGCAGGACAGAATGTCGCCCGCCAGGCAGCGCTCGCAGCAGGGCTGCCCGATCATGTCCCCGCGACGGCGATTAACCAATTGTGTGGTTCGGGGTTACGGGCCATCGCCATGGCGGCCCAGCAGGTGCGTCTTGGTGATGCGGCAGCGGTTGTCGCCGGGGGCACTGAAAATATGAGTGCGTCGCCGTATCTGCTTGATCGCGCCCGACAGGGATATCGCATGGGGCATGCACAGATGTATGACTCCATGCTGCGAGATGGTTTGTGGTGTGCGGCAACGGATGTCCATATGGGCTCGACCGCGGAAAACATTGCGCGTGAATTTGGGATCACGCGCGATGCGCAAGACGCATTTGCAGTGACGAGTCAGCAGCGTGCCGCTGATGCTGTGGAGGGCGGACGGTTTCAGACAGAGATCGTCTCCGTCGAGATCCCTGATCGGCGCGGGGAGCTGACGGTGTGCAGTGCGGATGAGTATCCACGCCCATCGACCTCTCCGGGGCAATTGGCCAAGCTACGCCCGGCGTTCGAGGCAGATGGATCGGTGACCGCAGGGAATGCCTCTGGGATTAATGATGGTGCAGCTGCAGTACTGGTCATGAGTCGTGCGACGGCCGAGCGCGAAGGGATTGCGTCCCTGTGCGCAATCCGTGGATGGGCGACCGCTGGCGTTCCGCCACGGATTATGGGTATGGGGCCGGTCAAGGCGATTCCGCTGGCCCTTGCTGCTGCCGGCCTCGCGCTGTCGGATATCGATCTCATCGAGCTCAACGAAGCTTTTGCCGCACAAAGTCTTGCGGTGATTGGTGAGCTGGGGATCGATCCGAGTATCACCAATGTCAACGGTGGGGCAATCGCCCTTGGGCATCCCGTCGGCGCGTCGGGCGCACGCGTCCTGGTGACGCTGATCCACGAAATGCAGCGTCGCGAGGTCCGCTATGGGCTTGCATCGCTGTGCATTGGCGGGGGGCAAGGGATCGCAATGGTGATCGAGCGCACGACCGATTAGCTCCCGCGCGACTGGCGACCTCCCGCTGCCGCACCCCGACGGCCATGCCCAAAGTGTTGCCCTGCAGGTACGGCGTTATGTGCGCGACCAGGATCCTCCTCGCCTGACGTGTTCGGTGCAGCGATACGAGAGATCTTCTCGGCAATGACATTGATGACGCGGCCTCGCCGCTCGAGGCGTCCTTCAACCAAGATGAGTGGTTCTGCCCGTAACAGCGAGCGATAGCGCTCGTAGCACTCGGGGCGCACGATGACATTTGCGAGACCTGTTTCGTCCTCGATCAATACGAACAGAATTCCGTGTGCGGTTGCGGGGCGTTGACGAGCGGTCACCATGCCCGCAATCGTCACTGAGGTGCCAGTCGAAAGATCAGCAAGTTCGCGATTCGTGCGCGTGCTGCGTGGGAGCTGAGGCCGCACCAAGCTGATCAGATGCCATCCCGTGGAGAGTCCCATCGTTTCGTAGTCACTGACGGTGCGCTCAAAACGACTCTGTGGTGCAAGCGCCGGTGCATCTGCAAGCGTGAGTGGAAGCGCAAGCTGGGTGTGGGCGGCATGGCGTGTTGGGCGCTGTGCATGCGCAAGCTGCCATAACAGCTCTCGTCGGGGGTGGCCAAAGACATCGCATGCGCCTGCACGAATCAGTTGCGCCAATTGTGGTCGCGTGAGTGTGCTGCGTGCAGCAAGATCGGCAAGATCGGTAAATGGCCCGCCTGAAACGCGCTCTGCAACCAATGTGTCGGCGGCGTCGTGTCGCACATCGCGGACATATGCCAATCCAATCCGCACGGCGCCATCGTCGGTGAGCGTGCACATTGCCTGTGATGCCTGGATGCATGTAGATGCGACACGAACTCCACGGCGCTGCGCATCTCGGACCAAGCTCGCGGGGGGATAGAAACCCATTGGCTGCGCATTCAAGAGTGCCGCGAGAAATTGCGCGGGGTAGTACCGCCGCAGCCATGCGCTTTGGTATGCAAGGACCGCAAATGCTGCCGAATGGGCCTTTGGGAAGCCAAAGTTGGCGAATCCCACAAGCTTTGCGAAGACGATCTCGATCGTGTGATCATCAACCCCCTTCTCGCGCGCGCCATCACGGAATTCATCCCAAAGGGTGAGCATTGCCTCGCGACTACGGGTACGACTCATTGCGCGGCGCAAGGCCTCTGCTTTGCCGGGGGTAAATCCTGCGAGCGCCATCGCGACCTCGAGTACCTGTTCTTGAAAGACGATGACCCCGAGAGTTTCCTCGAGTATCGGAGCTAGGAGCGGATGGTCATATGGAGGGACAAAGTTCGGATCGGCGCGGCGGGCGCGGCGATGGGCAATATAGGGGTGTACGGCACCACCAGATACCGGTCCGGGACGTATGAGTGCCACCTGCACAGTGAGATCATCGAGATTCTCAGGACGGGTCTGCAAAAGGCTTTGCATCTGTGCACGTGATTCGATTTGGAAGGTGCCGACGGTGTCGGCGGCCTGGATCTGGGTGTAGACATCGGGGTCAAAGAAGTCGATTTTTGACAGGTTGACACTGGTGTTGGCGCTGCGGGCGATCAAATCGACGCACTCTTCCACCGCCGAAAGCATTCCGAGTCCCAGCAGGTCGATTTTCACGAAACCCGCATCAGCGCATGAGTTTTTATCCCACTGGCATATTTGGCGACCATGTGTTGCCGCGGGCAGGATCGGCACCATGTCAATTAGCGGTTGTGCACTGACGATCATTCCCCCTGAGTGCTGGGAGAGATGACGCGGCAGGCCTGAGGCCTGCTGTGCCAAAAACACCAGGGCACGCCATCGCGGTGAACGAAGTTTTGCGGCGCCATCTGGAAGGCGTGTGATGTCACGCTCGAGCCCTTCTGCGCTCGACCATCCGTCGGTAAGCCGCGAGAGTCTGGTGAGATCGGTGTCGGGAAGTGCAAGCGCGCGCCCAAGTTCGCGAATCGCCATACGCGCCTTGAAAGTCGGAAATGCCGCGACCAGCGCGGCATGGTCGCTGCCATATTTTTTGATGACTGCGGTGATGAGGTGTTCACGTATATCCCGCGGAAAATCGAGATCGATATCGGGCACTGATGACATGTCGTAATTCAAGAAGCGACCCAAAAAGAGATTGTTGGCAATCGGGTCAATGTGCGACAGGCCAGTCAGATAACAGATGATCGACCCCACCGATGATCCGCGCCCTCGTCCTGGGGGGAGCTGGCAGCGCGCCGATCCCTGGGGTCGTACTCGATGCGCGACATCGCGCGCAAGTTCAAGGATGTCGCGATGCAGCAAAAAGAATCCGGCGAGCCCGTGGTGGGCGATCAGTCCAAGTTCTTGGTCGAGGCGCGCACGAGCAATCGCGCGACGCGCGGCATTTGGATAGTAGGCGCCGAGCTGATGAATGCAGAGTCCCGCCAGTGCATCCTGCGCTGATTGTCCTGCATGCGTGCCGAAAAAATCAGGGAAGCGGTATCTCAAATCGCGTGTGAGATCAAAGGTGCAGCGTTCCGCGATCTCATATGTCGCCGCAATGGCATCGGGTATATCGGCAAAGAGCTCGGCCATCTCATCCGGCGATCGCAAGATTGCCGATCGATTTCCCCGACGCGCACGCGTTGAACCATCGAGTGTTTGATGATTGGCAATTGCGACAAATGTGTCCTGCACAAAGGCGCGATGGGGGTGATGGGCATGCACGTTGCCTGTTGCGACTGTGCGAAGCCCTGCCTGTCGTGCCAGCGCACAAAGATCACGCATGACATGGCGTGTGCCACGTGTATGCGGTTGCTGGATTTCGACATAGACATTCTCGGCGCCAAACCATTCGGTCAGACGTGTAAGCCATATTGATGCCTGGCTGCGGTTCCCATCAGTAATTGGTTGTGCCAGAAGGCCATTGCGTGCACATCCGGTCAGACAGATCAGCCCATCTGTGCGCTGCGCCAATTGCTCGATGGGGATCTGAGGTGATGTTGCACGCCGATTATGCGTATCGCGCGTATGTGAATGCGCACTGGTGATGATCCGACAGAGGTTGGAATATCCGACTGCGGTCGCGGCAATGAGGGTGAGATGATGGCCTGTTGCGAGCGTAATTTCGCATCCAGTGATGGGGCGAAGCCCCCGATCGCGTGCCGCATGGGCAAAGGCGAGCGACCCTGATACGCCGTCGTGGTCGGTGAGGGCCATGGCGTGGTATCCGAGCGATGCGGCAGCTTCGGCAAGCTCTTCGGGAGTAGAGGCGCCATCCAGAAAGCTGAAGGCGGAATGGGCATGGAGTTCGACATAGGGGGCAGACATCGAACATATGTTCGCATATGCGAGGGATCATCGATACGTATAGATCGACGCGCGCTCGTACGCGCGTATTAGCCGAGTACCGCTTGTCCGATCAGGATGATGTTGAGCCCCACAATTACCGTCGCAATGGCAATGCTTGCGCAGGTCGTCAGGGTGCTATTTGTGAGATTGCCCATGAGCGTGCGACGTCGAGAAAAAATGACCAACGGGATCAGGGCGAATGGAATGCCAAACGACAGCACGACTTGACTTAATACGAGTACGCGGGCGGGGTTGACGGCAAATATCAGCACCACAATTGCCGGTGCCATGGTGATTGCGCGCCGGACGAAGACCGGGATTTGACGCTCCAGAAATCCCTGCATAACAATTTGTCCGGCGAGGGTCCCCACCGAGGACGATGAGATTCCCGAGGCGAGGAGCGCGATGCCAAAGATCAGCCCACTGTGGTGATGCAGCGTGTGAGCAAAGCCGTCTGCGGCCGTCTGGAGATTATTCCCTGCGCTCGTCATGCCATGGTCATGGAACACCGCAGCTGCAATCGCAAGCATTGCCATGTTGACGATGCCGGCGATCCCCAGCGCACTCACCACATCCGCAATGGAAAATCGAAAGATTTTGGCGCGTGCGGCGGGGGTGCGCCCAACCAAACGCTGTGCGGTGAGTGCCGAGTGCAAATAGATGACATGCGGCATGACGGTTGCCCCAACGATCCCAACCGCGAGCAGGAGCCCGGACGTGCCAGAAATACGGGGGATGGCCATCCCTTGAATGAATTGATGTGCGTCTGGTCGCGCAAGAATCACCTGAATCGCGAATGCGACCACGATGACGCCGACCAGTGCGCTGATTGCTGCCTCAAGGCGTCGAAATCCCGCGGATTGAAGCCCGAGTATTCCAAAGGCGGCAATTGCCGTCAGAACGCCACTGATGAGCAGTGGGAACCCAAAGACAATGGAGATGCCAAGAGCTGCTCCCACAAATTCCGCAAGATCGGTTGCCATTGCGATGATCTCTGCTTGGATCCAAAGCCCGATGACCACAGGCCGCGGAAACGCATCACGGCACAACTCGGCAAGGTTGCGACCGGTGGCAATTCCCACCTTGGCGCTCAAGGTTTGCACGAGCATCGCCATAAGGTTGGCGACGAGGATCGCCCAGAGCAGCATGTTGCCAAATTGGGCACCGGCCGCCATGTTGACGGCGAAGTTCCCTGGGTCGATATATGCAACGGCGGCAATGAAGGCTGGGCCAAGAAATGGGACATATCGCCGTACGCCATGCCGAGTTCCCGTGAGCGCATCCTCTGCGGCATCAAAGACGCGCGACTCTCCGGGGAGAACGTCATGTGCCTGGATGAGGTGGCGATGGGATGCGTCGGGCGTGTTGGGCATCAGATGCGTTGCACAAAAATCAATCGGCCGAGTTCGGGGCCAACCATGTGGTCGAGCCCTCCAATGCGTACTCGTTGTCCTGCACCAAACGGCTCGGTGCTGAGTACCGACACATCGAGCCCGGGAGAGATGCCCTGGGCTGCCATGTACCGCAATGCCTCTGGGCGTGCGTCCGACACACGCACGAGTACGCCCGTTGCGCCCGCCTCCCAGGTGTCGAGCGCCTCAAGCACCCCAAAATCGGGATCATCATCATCAACTGCGGTGATGGGGTCTCCGTGGGGATCGCGATCTGGTCGGCCGAGCGCTTCCCACATTGCCTCTGCAACACGTGCCGAGACCGCGTGTTCTAAAAGATCCGCTTCCTCGTGGACGCAATCCCACGGGATATGAAGGATGTCGGTGAGAAAGCACTCAATAATGCGGTGACGTCGAATGACTCCCCGTGCGACATCGCGTCCTGCAGCGGTCAGTCGGGCGCCACGCCCAGGGGCGACCGTTGCAAGCCCGAGTTGCTCGAGGTTGCGCAACATATTTGATGCGGATGGGGCAGAGATTTCCAGTCGCGCTGCCAATGCGCCCGTGGCCACCGGGTCATGGGTTGACTGCTCGAGTCGATACAGCGCCTTCGCGTAGTCCTCAACCGCGGGAGTGAAAGGGAGTCCTCCACGTCGCAGTCCGGTCCCCGGGGTGCGTTGTCGATTCGAGGTGTCGTCAGAAGGGGGCAGCGCCATAGTGATTAGCCTACACTAATCAATTTCTAAAGCTTAGGTTATTGAGAGTGGCGTGCCCTTGCTCATCCAGCGGCTGCGCGTGGGTGTCCGTAGAGAAACCATTCACTACTGCGCAGCTCACAAAACACGAAGACAACGCGTCCAGGGTCGACGATGAGCTCATAAAAATGACGTTCAATCGGATCGTCTGTCCACCAACGATCTTGTGCAATCCACTGATCTCGTACTGCGACGACCGTTCGTCGACGGCCTGCGATATCGACTGCATGAGGCACCCCGTTCGGTGCGCAGATCACTCGCGTGGGATGTGGGATGGTGAGCTGCTGTAAGGAATGAGTGCCCATTGTCGCTCCGGAAGGTCGGACCATGTTTCAAGAGGGATTGCGCGCATGACAGCGCCGTCGCCCATCGCGGCACGTATATGTGCAACCGCTTCGTGCGTACGTCGCGCACGTTCATCGCGTGCGAGAGATGCCAGTGAAAGCTGTTGTGCAATTTGACCCCCTGAGGCATCAGCATCGATTGCCAGCTCTTCGATTGGTGCGGGAATGTGGGTCAATAGCGGGAGCGTGGCGAGGGTCAGACGAGCGACATCTGTGGTTGCATCACGCAGGGCGATCTCGCGCGTCCATGAACTGTGTCCAATCAATCGCGCGCGCAGGATGAGTCCCCGGAGTGATGTGCCGCGCGTACGTGCCGTGCGTGCAAGCTCTTCCAACAGGATGCGCGCTGCAATTTCAATTGTGGCCAAGGTGTCGACGGGCTCATCGAATCGCACATGTACGCGCAGTGGCTGTGGCGGGGTGCGGGGGAGCAATGGCTCGTCGTCTTCGCCGCGTGCGATATGCCACGCACGCAGTTCATTGCGTCCAAGGTGTTCGAGTGCGGCGCCCCGTGTGAGCGCGGCAACTGCGCCGATCGTGCGGATACCGACATCCCAAAACCCCTGTGCGCGTGGTGCACTGATGGGGAGCGCGTGCATTGACAGGGGTGCAAGAAACGCAGCCATCTCATCGCGTGTGACGATGCACGGCAGTTGGGTAGGGGCATGATGGGCCGCCTGTTGGGCAACAAAGCGCGTTGGCGCAACCCCAATGCGTCCCATTGCTCCGACGGGGAGCACTGCATGCACACGACGGATGAGCACCTCGTATCCACCATGAAGGCGGAGTAGCCCGTCTGCGGCAAAGCATGCCTCGCCTGGAGTGTCCGACACAACGGCCGCACCGAGATGTTCAAGACGCGAGAGCAATCGCTCATGTGCGGCTGCGGTTGCATCTGGGTCCGGTGGAAGTAAGAGAAGCTCTGGGCATCGCGCGATTGCTTCTGCAACACGAAGTCCGGCCCGCACGCCGCGTGCTGCGGCATGCGGTGTGCAGACTCCCACGTGCTGAGGGGCGTCTGGGCGTGGGGCAAGCGCAGCGAGCGCGTCGACTGGGACGCGATGCGTGAGCAGCGCGATATGCAGCGAGAAGCGGGGGAGTGCGACGGCAATGATCATCGAACATATGTTCGATGAATGTCATCCGAAGGTCAAGCGGCCTGCCGTTGTCATCACAATGACTTACATGTGAGCGGGAGTGCTAGCTAATGGTGTAGGGAACGGTGATCAAGATTGCCCGCTCTTGATCGACAAGCGCGCGACGAATCAGCGAGGTGCGCTGGTTGTGCAGAAAGCGCCATTTCTTTACGACGATCTCCGGTACGACCAGCAGGCAGATCGCGCTCGTGTCGGCGAGCGTGATGTCGCGTACTGCCGTTGCAAGAGGCCCACCCAAATCGCGGTATGGGGACTCGATGATCTCAAGATGGACAGGTGCCTCGTCGCGCCACTTCTCAGCGGCTTCTACCGCTGATTCACTTCCGGCAATATGTACAGCCGACGTGTCGTCACCAGAGATTGCACATGCGACAGCTGCTGCATGCAGGGACGGTTTGTTTGCCTTTGCCATTGCGACCAGACCGACCACGTGATCGGCTTCCCACCATGCTCCACTGATGGAATGCGGCATTTCAGCGACGGCAATATTTGGCTGGCGCAGGAGTCGTGAACGCAATTGGCGATATTCGCGCCACGCGCGGAATGCCGAATGCGAGACCCGTCGATTATGGGACGGCAAGACAACCAATACCTCGCTCGAGGCGACATCGGTAGTGCGCCTGAGGTGATTGATCACGCCTTCCGGGCCCTCCCCGTCACGGCGCGGGATGCGAGAGAGGGGAATATCGATTGCGTGGTCGCGTCGCCAGGCGTCAGAGACCGACTCCCAGTCGCTACGACTCCCCACAAAAAGACCGGTGACTGCCGCCCCTTGCGCAATCAGATGCGCGGCCTGAACTGCCGCAGCGGTACCTTCATCGAGGCGATCTACCAGCACCGTGATTGCAGATGGTGGCTGACTCTGTTCGGGCTCGTCATCGGGTGATGCGTCCTTGAGCGACTCAACGCGCGCGTAATGGCGATGGACAATCATTGAGAGCACCACAATGACGGGGATGGTCACCGTCACCATCCATGCTCCCTCATAAAACTTTGTTCCCAGAATGATCACCAAGACCACAGCGGTCGCCACTGCGCCTGCCGTATTGATGACGATTTTCCATGCAAGCGATGCGAGCGCAGCACCGTCATGGCGCTTGCGGAGCCAGAATCGCACCATCCCCACCTGCGACAGAGTAAACGCGAGAAACACGCCGAGCAGATACAGGTGGATGAGATTGTCGACGCTGGCATTGAATCCAATCAGCAACACCCCTGATACCACCGCAAGTGCGGTGACCCCATTGGAGTAGACGAGTCGATCACCGACGAACTGGAACAACTTTGGCGCGTGATTGCTTTGGGCCATCATTCCAATGAGGCGCGGAAATCCTTGAAAGGCGGTATTTGCCGCAAGGACCAACACCCCGAAGGTGAAGACCTGCACGAGGTAGTACCCGATGCGACCGGCGGCGGGTCCATGCCAGACCGCTGCCGTGACCTGGGAGAGCACGGATTCCGTTCCCGATGGCATTGCGTGGGTCACATAGGCCAAATAGGTCACGCCCATGAATAAGAAAATGGCGATGGCGCCAAGGGCGCCAAGTGTTGTTGCCGCATTTTTCGGTTGTGGCTGCCGAAAGGCTTGTACCCCATTGGCGATTGCCTCCACACCAGTTAATGCACTGCATCCCGATGCGAATGCGCGCAAGAGCACGAGGATTCCGATCGTGGTCGCAGTTCCCGTCGAGATTGGTGAGTGGGTGACTGCATGTGGCAGCGTGCCGGTGATGTCGCGAATGATTCCGAGAAGAATTGTGCCACCGAGTAACACGATGAACCCGTAGGTAGGGAGGGCAAACGCACGCCCTGATTCACGCAAGCCGCGCAGATTCACCAGCGCGAGAAACACCACGGCAAGCAGCGAAAGCGGTAATAACCACGATGAAAGCCACGACACCGCGGAGGTAATGGCGAAGATCCCGGCCGCGACCGATACCGCCACGGTGAGCACATAATCGACAAGCAGCGATGCGGCGGCGATCAGCCCAGGGACCTCTCCAAGTTGATCACCCGCAACCACGTATGCACCGCCCCCTTGCGGGTAGGCATGCACGGTTTGCCGATAGGAGGCGACGACGATCGCAAGGAGCAATGCCACCGCGATGCTGACAGGGACGACATATTTCGCGGATGTTGCAGATGCGACCACGAGTACCACGAGTGCGGCCTCGGTCGCATAGGCGACCGACGACAAGGCGTCAGAGGCAAAGATGGGGAGTGCAAGACGCTTGGGAAGAAGTTCCTCCTCAAGCGCACCAGTGGGAAGCGGGACTCCAATGAGCGATTGGCGCCATTTGCCACGCACGGGGATGTCGTAAATGACACGCATACGCCGCCGCCGCCGCCGGTCGCGCGCGTCTGCGCCTGGTGACGTCGAGCCCTGGGGAGTGTTATCTGGTTCGCGAGTGCTCATATCCATCACAAGGAAAGAAGGGCGGAGAAATCGGGGGACGAAATATCATTGATCATGAGTGCCGGAACGTCTCGCATGCTGCATGTGCGACACGAGCACGCGTGCTGACCAGAAGTGGAAAGGCAATATCCGCTGTCGGCGGTACCCGTATGCGGGCCCGTGCGTTACGCGCGGGTGTTCCCCCACGTGTCGTCATGTACCAGGGTGCGCCATGGCCGACGAATTTCCGCGAGTCGAGGAGGGAGCCCCACTGGGAACTCGGTCGGGTAGCCAAGCGGTGTGATCACCGGAATGCGAATTTCTTGAGGGAGTCCGACGAGATCGCGGAGTGCGCCCTCGTTGTACCAATGGAACACGGTAGGAACGGTGCCGAGACCTTTTGCGCGAGCAGCGACAAAGAGATTTTCCATTGCGAATGCCACAGACATCTCATCGGCGAGCGCTTCCTTGTCGCGATCCTCTGGGGGAAAGACATCGCGCGGGACGACGAGTCCTAAAATCCAGAGTGGAACGTGTCGGTAGCTACCGAGGACCTCATTCGCGTAGTCCTGGCCCCACTGCGCGTGCTGCTCCGGGCTGTGGTCGGGTTGCGCCGGCCGTACCGAGGCAAAGTAATGGCCCCCGCCTTCGATCACGATGTCGGCAAGCGCCGCACGGTGCGTGGGCTCACGTACCACCAAGAGTGACCACGCTTGGGCCATCCCGCCAGTCGGTGCCATCAGTGCTAACCGCAGCAGTTCATTGAGATCGCGGTCGTCAACAGGTTGATCGGTATAGCTGCGTACGCTGCGTCGCGCGCGGATCGCTTCAAGAGCTTCCACGTCTACTCCTTGATCGAGGGGGCCCGTCGTTGTCGTATTCGTGTCCGGGCGTGATGGTGTCGTCGGCCCGGTGCTCGATCAATCTTACGCGCTTACCGGCGCTGCGGCAGTGCTATCAGCGGGAACAGGGACGGTCCCATTCTCGACTTGCGCGGTTTCAAGGCGTTCAATCGCCTGTTCGCGGGTAATTGGTTCCTGTCCACGCTCTTTCTTCCAGATCACAAAGCCACAGCCAGGGTTCTTTCGGCTCTTCCAACTCGAGCACCCGTAGGCGCGGGAATTCTCAATGATCTGCCCGCCGCACCCGGGAGTCGCACAGATGCCAATTGGCTCCTTTGCCGGCGCCGGCGCCGCGTTGGTTTCGCCCTTGGCAACCATTTCGCGCGCCGTGTCGGCATCGACCTCTGCCTGGCCGCGCGCCTTCTTCCAGATCACAAAGCCGCAACCCGTCTCCGTCCGGCTCTTCCAGCTGGTGCATCCAAAGCTTTTGCTGCGTTCAATGATGTCGCCGTCGCAGCCATCGGTTGGGCAGGGACCAATGATCTCGCGCTCGACAGTGAGATCCTTGCTCGAGAGTCCTGCCGCGATGTATTCGAGCGCCTCATCGAGGGTGATGGTTTTGCCGTTTTGCGTCTTCCAGAGCGTGTAGCCGCAACCGGTGTCATCTTTGCTCTTATAGCTGTTGCACCCATAGCTCTTTGGGTATTCGACGATTTGGCCGTCGCAGCCATCGGTGGGGCAGGGGGCAAGGACGCGCCGTTCAACACGAAGGTCGTCGCGTTCCTTGTCGGCGAACCACGCGACGATATCTCTGGTGAATTGCTCGACATCGTTGTGAAAACTGGCGTGGGCGTCCTCACCGCGCTCGATCTTATTGAGGCGCTGTTCCCACTGGCCAGTGAGCTCCGGCTTTGTGAGTGCGTGATCTCCGAGCATGGTGATCAGTCCGACACCCTTTTCGGTTGCGCGCAGTTGACGGCCTTCGCGATCGATGTAGTCGGCATCGAGAAGGCGTTCAATGGTTGCAGCTCGCGTTGCCGGGGTGCCAAGGCCAGCGTCCTTCATCGCCTCGGCAGCGTCATCATCGTCCACAAGTTTGCCGGCGGTCTCCATCGCGCGAAGGAGTGTGCCTTCGCTATATCGCGCAGGCGGCTTGGTGGCCTTCGCGAGGACCGGTGCGTCCTGACAGGTCACCGCTTGTGCGAGCTTGAGTGGTGGAAGCGACTGATCTTGCTCGGTATCGGTACCTTCGGCTGCCTCTGCGGGTTCCGCGTCGGTGCGCGGAGTCAGCGCCGCTTCGTCGCCATAGACCGCCCGCCATCCCGCGTCGATCATTACCTTTCCGCGGCTGCGGAAACGGTGTGTCGCACACTCGGTTTCCACGACGGTGTTCTCGAACTTTGCGGCAGGGTGAAACACCGCCAAAAAGCGTCGGGCAACCATGTCGTAGAGGTGACGCTCATCACGGGAAAGCCCGCTCAGGTCGTGGTCTCCCTCGGTCGGAATGATCGCGTGGTGATCGGTGACCTTGGTGTCGTCGACAACGCGACGCAAAGGAAGCTTGTCAAGCCCGAGGACATATCGCGCTCCTTGGGCGTATTCCGGTGCAGCTGCCCCAACCCCTGATGCGATGGATTTGAGTTGCCCCACCATGTCGCCAGATAAGTACCGGGAATTTGTTCTCGGATAGGTCAGCAACTTGTGCTGGTCATACAGCGCTTGGGCGGTCGAAAGGGTGCGTTGTGCGGAGAACCCAAATCGACTGTTGGCTTCGCGCTGGAGTGTCGTGAGGTCGTAGAGCAGTGGCGGCTGGGACACCTGTGGCTTGGTTTCCACCGAGGCAATGACCGCAGGCTTGCCGGTGGTGGCGGCAGCGATCGCGGTGGCTGCTGCTTCTGTTGTCAGGCGGGTCGTGGATCCTTCGTGCCATTTCCCGACATAGGTGATGCCCTCTGCGGTCACAAAATTGCCGTCGACTTCCCAGAAGTCTTCTGAAACGAACGCAGAGATCGCGAGGTCGCGATTGACGATCAGCGCCAAGGTCGGCGTTTGTACGCGACCGAGCGAGAGCACTCGACGTGCGGAGCCGGCCTTGGTCGTGGCGGCGCGGGTGGCGTTCATTCCCACGAGCCAGTCAGCCTCGCTGCGTGCGCGCGCAGCCTCTTCAAGGGGACGCATCTGTTCGTCATCGCGCAGCGCCGCGAACGCTTCGGTGATCGCCTTTTGCGTCATCGAGCTAAACCATGCGCGCTTGACGGGCTTTGCCCGTGCCGCCTTTGATGCGGTCTGCAGGATGAGCTTGAAGATCAGCTCGCCTTCGCGACCGGCATCGCATGCGTTGACGATGACATCGGTTGTCGCCGCACCCATGAGCTTGTGCAAGGCGCTGAGTTGTGTCTTTGCCCGGGCGTCGCGCGCCTTGTACTGGAACGCCTCAGGGAGGATCGGAAGATCCTCATAGCGCCATTTCTTGAATTTTGCGTCGTATTCATCCGGGTCGACCTGCTCCAGCAAATGGCCGACCGCAAAGGCGACGACCCCGTCGGGGCCTTCGAAGAAGTCACCCAGCTTTTTGACCGAACGACCATAGAGCGCCGACGCGACATCGCGGGCAACCGATGGTTTTTCACAGATGATGAGCATTCGACCCATGGGCGGCGAGGTTAGCACTGCCTCTGGGTGACGCGCCAGATCATTGGCGAAAATTCTCTGAGCACATCGGTGGTGGGCAGCAAAGAATGCATGTCAGCCAAAGAACAATTGCGAGTCAGAGATGCGCTGTGGTGGCACAGTTTTCAGCTGCGCGACAGCGTCATCGATGGGTATATCGGTGATGCTCGTTCCCGTGAGCGCGGCCATGCGGCCGTATGCGCCCCTGGCAACCATATGTGCAGCATACGCGCCCATATTGCTGGCAAGGGAGCGATCAAAGGCGGTTGGGGTGCCGCCGCGTTGCAGATGGCCAAGCACCACTGCGCGCGCGTCCTTGCCAGTGGTTTCGGTGATGGTGCGGGCGAGTTGCTCTGCGACACCTGCCGCAGCAAGCGCGTGGTGTCCGAACTCGTCTGTTTTTAACGCGGTGTGCGGTGCACCGAGATCCACGCCTTCACTCACCACGATGATTGCGGAATGCTGTCCGCGTGCGGCAAGGGTCGTCAGATGGGTGATGATTGAATCGATCGACGTTGTGCGTTCGGGAATCAGCACGATGTCGGCCCCACCCGCAAGACCCGATTCGTAGGCGATCCAACCGGCATGACGACCCATCACCTCAAGCACCATGATGCGGTCATGCGAGTCCGCGGTGGTCTTGAGCCGATCGATCGCGTCAACAGCAATTTGCACCGCTGTCCAAAATCCGAAGGTGTAGTCGGTACCCGACAAGTCGTTATCGATGGTTTTGGGGATCCCAACCGCGGGGATCTGCACATCATGAAAAAGGCGGTTTGCGGCCCCGAGAGTATCCTCGCCGCCGATTGCAATCAGCGCATCGAGCTCAAGCGCCCGAAATTGTGTCGCGGCGAGCTGCGCGCCCCCATCATGGGCGTAGGGATTTGTGCGCGAACTCCCCAGAATAGTGCCGCCTTTGTCGACGATGCCCCGGACATCGGTCGGAGTGAGGGGTTGCGTCTCAGCAGTCAGAAGGCCGCGCCAACCATGACGAATCCCGACATATTCATGCTGATACGCGTCGTGTCCGGTGCACACGATTCCACGAATCACGGCATTCAGGCCGGGACAGTCACCACCACCGGTAAGTACTCCGACGCGCATAAGTGTCAATGGTAGCGTCCGTGTCCACACAGGCTGCGGTCAGGGGGTATGTGGTGCCAGAAAGTGAGTCCGGGGACCAGGTTGAGCTGGTGCAGGGTGCGGGCGGTCTTGTGCTGGCAATGGTGTCGAATGAGTTGTGTGTCGCTGTCGTGCAACCATCCCGTCACGGCCCCGAGAGTTGGTGTCTGCCAAAAGGTCATCTGATCAAAGATGAACCCCCTCTCCAGGCTGCGCTGCGCGAAGTGCGGGAAGAGACCGGTCTGATTTGTGAGGCCGCTGATGGCCTCGGATTTCTTGAGTACACCGTCATGCGACATGGCGCGCCTATTGCCAAACGCACGCAGTTTTGGTTGATGATCCCGATCGCAGGAGAGATCGATCGCTTGAGTGAGGCGGATCGGGCAGAGATCGTGCGGGCGCGCTGGCACCCGGTCTCCGACCCCGAGGGTGCGCTCACCCACCCCGCAGAACAGGAATTTCTTTCGTCAAGCTTGATTCGCTTGCGCGAGTCACCGGCCTAGCGGGGAGGGCGAGGCGGATCCTCGATGCGCTCGATGCTGAGCGCGAGCACGGGGCATTGCGAAACTGCGCGCTCGGCATGTCGGCGCAGCTCTTTCGGGATGGGCGTCGGATCCACGATCGGATAGCCCCACTCGTCAAGTGTGATGCGCTCGGGGAAAAGTTCTGCACAGAGCCCATGCGCATCGCATCGGATCCAGTTCACGCGAAGCTGATCGCTCATGCGCGCTTCCTTTTGGGTGATGATGGAGAGGGAAGCGGGAGTATCTTCGTTGCGGACGCAGTGCAGCGCTTCTCCCGAGTATGCGCGCGGATCTCGTCTGCGAAGACGTCAAGCGCACTGGCGATAAGTTTTGCGGCGCCATCGGGATGGCGGCAGGCGCCGCGACCTGCGACGAGGGTGAGCCAGCGCTCGATGTCTGCTTGTGCGCGTGCATTCCCTTTGGCCAGATCGTCTAATGCGTCGGCGATCGCCCGTAAACCGTGCACACATGGGCCACACTGCCCAGCGGATTCGTTCGATAGGTAATTCGCCACGCGGGCAGTCTCATGCAGACCACAGGCGTGTGCTGGTAGGGCGATGATCGCGCGCGCGCCGAGCCCACCACCACGTGCGCGCAAGTCAGCGTCAGAAAGGGTGAGTGCGTGGGCATCGCGCGCATCAATCCAGGTGCCAAAGTATCCACCGATAAGGTATGCCCGCGCGGATTCAGTCAGGCCGCCTGCGGTTGCGACCAGATCGTTGAGGCGGGTGCCAAGCGCGACCTCGTACACGCCCGGTTTTGTGATCGCCCCGGTGAGTGTGACGAGAGCAGAGCCTGGTTCATCTGGGGTCCCGACACTGCGAAACCATTCGGCGCCGTAGCGGGCGATCAGCGCGAGATGCGCTGCGGTCTCTGCATTTTGGACAAGCGTCGGTGCGCCGTTGATACCTTTTTGAAAGGGTCGTGGTGGGGCGATTGTGGGCTTTGCGGGGCCGCCATTAATCGCGCTGATGACCGCACGTTCTTCGCCGATCACGAATCCATCGGGAACGGTTGCGATCGTGATGGCGATCCCTGGGTGCATGTGCTGGGATCGGCGTTCCGTGAGTGCAGCGGTGAGCGCCGCGTGTTCCGCGGTTGAGCCCGCTTGAACTGCGATCGTGATCTCGCGGGCACCCACGACACCAGCACAGACCAGCGCTCCGTCGAGCACGAGATGAGGTGTGCTGCGCAAGAGCACATGATCCTTGTGGCTCGGAGGCTCGCCTTCGGTCGCGTTGATCAACACATGTGGTGCGCGGCGCTCAGCAATGACCGCATCAATCTTCCGGCTCACGGGGAAATTTGCGCCACCCCGTCCACCGATGCCGCTCTTGGCAATCGTTGTGTGGAGCGTCGTATTGGGGCTCCCTGCATCGATGTCGATGTGGAGGGGGCCATGGGTTGCAATGTGGGCATCCAACGACAATGTGGCGGTACCGGAACCAAGTCCACGAAGAAGCCGAGGAAGGGTTGTGGGTTGCGGTGAGGCAAGTGAATTCACAGGAGTCACCGTCGTTAGTTGACTTGAATTTGGCCGGAGAATGTCCCGGCACTGAAATTGATTCGCAGAGTTGCCGCGATCAATAGATGCTGGGGTGCGGCGCCGACGTTCGAGACGCTGATGTTGATGGAACTGTTCTGGAGGCCGATGACGGTCCCGGAGTAGAGCGCGGGCTGCGAGGGGGGGCCATATTGCGCCGTGCTGCTCGAGAGATTCGTCACGCCCCCGCTGCCATTTGATGGACCGGTGATGGTGAAGTTGAGCACAGTGGTTGAGGAACCCTGGGCAGTCCCTTGGAGGGTGATTGTGGTGTTGCCTGCAGCATCAGCTGCCGTGCCGTTAATGGTTCCGGTGATGGGTGCCGTGTATGGCGGCGATGGTAATCCGTTGCTCGCGGTGGTTTGGTTCGACGAGGCGCCACCCGAATGCGTTGGTGTGCCGGCGCGAGATGCCCAGCCCTTGGCGAGGGGGCCATTGGTTGCCCAAATCAGGGCAATAATCGGCAAGACGACCACTGCGGCGGTTCCGGCAAACCGAATTGATTGGACCACTTGACGGCCTTGCCACAACCGCACAAGCGTCGCAATCGCGACGAGCGCGACAGAGCCGATCACCACTGCGAGCATCCACGACCGCGAGGCATCGGAGCCGGTGCCGAGTGAGTGCACGATGGCAATCGGAAAACACGCATACGCGGTCCAA
>CAITWD010000011.1 GCA_903896045.1 uncultured Actinomycetes bacterium | reverse complement strand
GTGATGGATGAGGCGCGAGTGGGGAGTCCACACCGTTGGCAGACGAAGGCGACTGAGGTTTTTGAGCGGATTCCTGCGGAGACAATGACCAACTCTCAACACGCCCCAAAACACGAAAAACCCTTATAAGAAGAAGTTTTTAGGATGAAATACAGCGGAGGGGGTGGGATTCGAACCCACGGAACGTTGTAGCGTTCGACGGTTTTCAAGACCGTTGCCTTCGACCTCTCGGCCACCCCTCCAGGGTGGCCAATGTTACCGGGTCATCATCGTCCGCGACCGCAGGACAAAACCCTCTTCAAGAGGCATCCGTTCATGCGGGTAACACGATCAGGACGCGATACCCGCATATAGGCGATCAGCTCCCGTTCGTGCCAACGACACACCGCTCCGCTCATTCCACCATTGGGTGAAACAGGGAACGCACCGGCGCGCATGGAAGCCCGCAAATGCCCGAAGATGTTCGCCACACCAACACGCCTGAGGACGCGATTACTACTCATATTATTTGTTTCCGTAATCAAGGAGAATCGAGTTGCACCATGAAATACAACGTGAGCATACGAGGGCCAGTGGGCTGGCCATCACGGAACCAATGCCCATCTCAAACCCCATGAACGCCGTGGTAGGGAGGGTATGCTCGCCCACCGGATCCGTCGGCGAGATTTTTAAAAAACGCACCATTCAATAAGGGGTCGATGAGATGCAACGCCTGATACGTCATCCGACGATCAACAGGGGCTCGGTAAAACAACGTCTGATTATCGCCGGCGTATCACTGGGGATGCTTGCGTTCATCATCTTCCTTGGCTCACAGCTCTTTGATATTGCCATGTCGCCAGATGGCGTCTACTCCTGTTGCAAGCGCGACCTTGCACATGGCGGCACTGGATGGGATTTCAACGTCTTCCGCTACACCGCATCACTCATGCGCGGCGGAGCGAGCCCGTACTCCTACCATGCATACGTCTATACGCCCCTGGTTGCCGTACTCACGGTACCGACGACATATCTCTCTGCAATCACCGCATGGCACCTTTGGACAGCAATTGAATTTGCAATCGTCGGCGCAACCGTCGTGATCTTTACGGTCACTGAGCTGCCTGGCCGCGTGACATGGCGAACCATCGCCCTCTTCGGGTTCGCGGCGGTCACGGCCACATATTTCTTTCCAATTTCTCGTGTCATCACGCTTGGTCAGGTCGACACGCTGACGATGCTGATGGTTATTTGTGGTGCGTGGATGCAGTCGCGCGCCCGCGCAGGCCGGGCCGGTGTATTCCTTGGTCTCGCCGTGATCGTCAAGGTGTGGCCGATCCTCTTTGGCCTGGCGCTGCTGCAACGCGGGTTGCCTCAGCGGAGACGTACGTTCATTGGCTTTGCGATCACCGTTGCATGCGCCCCCATTCTTATGATGATCTTCGGGGGGTTGTCGGGACCAAAAATGCTCTTTGACAACATCACGTCTTTTCCAGAAAACAATCAGTACCTGGTCAGTCACTCTGCATGGGGTACTGCGCGCCTGCTCTTCACGGCCACAAGTTTTGCGAATCCCATCCTGATCTCTCCAACGGCCTATCTTGCAACCGGCGTGATCGCGACGCTGATTATCTGCGGCCTCATTCTGCTGGCAATTCGCACTCCTGGAGATCGCAATCTGTGCCTGTGGAACATTGCTGGATGCAGCATTCTGCTGCTCCCCATGGCGCACGTCGCATATACGGTGTTCTTTCTTCCCATCGTCTGGATTTGGGGAGCACGAGTTCTCGATCCCGCGACTCGCTCCAAACTCTCCTGGGCGGTGTTCGCCGTATGCATCGCCTACTGGGTGCTCCAAACGCAATCCTGGCAAGACGATCAATTCAACCCCAATGACTCGATTTGGCTCTATTGCATGATGTTTTTTCTCAACATCACGCTGTGCGTTGTCTCGATCGGCGGAAATTGGCTCATCCATCGCGAAGAGGCTGCAACGCTCCCACGGACATGGACGAGTCTGCGCGGCACCCTTCAGCGCGTGAGGGTACGCACGCCCGATACGTCCCCGGCCTCGCCGATCAACTAACCCGGCGCAGTCACCAACGAGTGGTTGTCGTCTGCCGGGAGGCCCTATCGGCACGAGTTCCATACATCCATCTCATATGTGCGACGCACACCGCTGTGCGCGACCCACTGAACATCGGACCAACCTCGGTCGGCGATTAACAGGTGCGATTCGTGATGACGATGCTCTCCCCGACCATGCAGGTGGGATTGGCAATTGCATACGGCGCATCAGAAAAGATCGTGCCCATATCCACACTGATCGCCGCCGGGGCGCCCTGTGTAAGCGGCATTGACCCGTAATCGCCTCGTGCGTACATCGGGCTAATGTCGATTGCATTGGGGATGTACCAGCTCGGCGGGAATGGGCCATTGTCGTCAATTTGCATCACCGGCTCGCCCGCTGCTTCCCACCAATCCCTGAGGCGAAACATGTCCTGGCCGTAGTCAATATTGCTGTCGGACAAGTAGTAGGAATGGCGACCTGTCGCGAAGGCGTTGAAATAGCCAATGCTGCCGACCGGTCCGAGTGTGACGGCAATAATTGCTGCCGCGCTCAAGATGGCAGCAATCGGAACACGCAGTCGAGGGAGCGACGCGACACCCACCGCGCTGGCGACCCACAGCAACACAATCACCGGAAGGAGGTACCGAATCCCGATGTCGAGATTGGCGTGGACAGCGCCAATCAGATAGACAATCGCGGGGAAGACGCACCATGCAAGAGTGCCGACTCGGCGCTTCCAGACGAGCAGCACGAGGCCAATCGCGCACGCCAGAAGTGCAGCGATGGTGGATTTCAGAGCGAGCGTCTCGAAGTAGTACCACCAGTTACCGCCATACCCGGCTTGCCCATTAATGTAGAAGAGCCCTCCGCCCGAGCCGGTTGCCCCAGCCAGTTCACGATGCACGGTGTAGAACCATGACTCTGGGATGAGCCAATTGAACCCGGTCGGAAGCCAGGCTTGAGAGGGTTCTGAGTGATTGAAGGGCGCATATGCGCAGAAAATCACTGCATACGCGCTTCCCAGCAATACAAGAGCTGGCCGCCAGCCCGACTGAAGCCGTGTACGCAGATTTCCCCGCAGACTCCCGAGCATGAGAATCAGCAAAATTGGGACAAGGACGACTGCTGATACCTTCCCGATGAGCGCAACACCCATCGCAAGCCCTGAGATCACCACCCACCGCATTCGCCGATCCTGGCTCCACTTCCACAGCGCGCAGAGCGCACCGACGAATCCGACCGTCATGAACATGTCATCTGAGACGAGATGACCCATCGCCTGCACCGTTGGGTCAAATCCCACAAGCGCCGCCGCGAGTACACCGGCTATGGGACCAGCCATCCGATATGCCCACCATGCACAGAGGACGATCAATCCAATCGTCATCAGGACAGGAATGATCCGCACGCTGAAGGTCAGCTCATGCAGTTGACTGATCGTCGGTTGGGCATCAAAAAGCGTGTGATAGGTCGTGTCAGAAAAATTTCCTGATGGGCACGATGCGCTCGTCGAGACGCCCGACAAGAGGACACCTGCTGCTGATACGAGGTGCGTTCCGGCAGGCCATGTGGGGTCGAGATCAATGAGCCCGGTATGCAGCACGCACGAACCGGAATGGACGGCAAATTCCTCATCGATTGCCATGCTGTCTTGCCAGGCGGCACGGAAAAGTAGTGCGCCGGAGCCCACCACAATGGCACCGATCAGAGCCCACGCAATACGATGAGTTCGACCCGAAAATCGTTGCCAATATCTGGTGAGGGTCCTCATTCCGACAACATCCTAGTCTCAGAAGCGCCCAACGACGACGAAGACGCCACTGCCACGCCCAGTCAGACCGCACAGCCGGCGGCGCCGACCACGTTGTATCGTGAAGAATCGGTCACGTAGGTTTCCCCCCCATTTGGGGATAATTTCAGTCCACGTCCGATGCGTTCTCCCATCCGCCGGCCAGAGGAGATTCTCATGCAGCGAACGTTCCTTGTGACTGCAGGCGGTGCCCTCGCCATTGGCGCATGCGTCGTTGCGACGGCCCTGGCAAGCGGCCAGTACACGCCGAATTCCACCGGAACCGACGTGGGCTATCCCAACTGCTCCCAAAAGATGACTGCGGGCTTTCGGGTTGTCGGCGTCAATGACGGCCTGAGCTACTCGACAAATCCCTGCATCAAAACCGAGGCCGCCGGGGCAGCCAACCTCTCGCTCTATGCCAATACCGGCTGGTATGCGCAGTCCAGCCATGTCACCGCGACCTCACCCCGTACCTGCCAGAAATCAGATGCCAACTGCCTGGCCTATAACTACGGCTACAACGCAGGTCTTTACGCATATGCCGCGGCGACGAGTGCCGGAGTGAGTGCACTCACCTGGTGGCTCGATGTTGAAACCGCAAACTCGTGGAATACCAACACCACCCAAAACCAAAACAGCCTCCAGGGTGAACGTGACGCACTGATCGCAAAGGGGGCCTCATCCGTGGGGGTGTACTCAACGACCGCCCAATGGACATCGATCACCGGCAGCTGGATCAACAACTGGCCGAGTTGGGGTGCCACGACCTTCACCAGCGCATCATCTGCGCACACCTTTTGTACCGGGCACCAGTTCACGGGCGGCACGAGCGTCCTCATGCAATACCAAAGCTCACCGGTCACGCTCGATCAGGATGTCGCCTGCTAGCAGCCGACGCGCGGGCGGCGGTCGTGGTGGCACCACACACCCGTGCAGCAATGGATGCCGTTTAGCCGAATCCCAACCGGTTTGGTGTTATCAAGCCATCTTCATGGAGTTTCGGAAGGGCCGCCTGCACGTCGACCAAGAGGCGCCGACGCATCTCCTGGACCACCGCGCGTCGTGGGGGGTCAACAATACCTTCGAGTCGTTCGTAGGCCGCCAAAAGCCGGCGCGGGATCTGTGGAGAGTTTGCCCCAAACAATGCAATCTCGGTGTACCCCAGTGTCATCATGCGCAAGAAATCGGGCTCAGGGAGAGTCACCCGCACCACGTCGTTGGCATCGACGTAATATCCACTCGGGTCGGGGCGGGTGGCAAATAGTGCCAGCAAATCGGAGATGTGATCGATCGCCTGCACACCCGTTGTCGGGTCATTGATCGCAGGGGACAGCGCACGAATTGCGATATCGACGAGCTGCCGAATCGAAAGTCCTGGGTCCTGCACGAGGGTTCGCTCGCCCCCGAGCAGGCAACACGCGATGAGTTCCTGCGCACTGAGTTGGTCTGCGTGGGCTCCGTACACACGCGCAAACGGAGTTCCCGGACCAATGTGCTCGCCCACATAGACCACAAACTCGATCCCGACGTCATGTGCGACAGCACGCGCAACAACACCCGCCATGTCGATTGCTTGGAGGACGCCCGGGTCACCGTCAAATCGCACAAGCTGCGCATCGTCACGAGCGGGGAGGCGGGTGGCGTCGACATACGCTCGGGCCTCTGGCACGAACTGTGCAATCGCCTCGCGTCCCTGGTTCGACATTTCGAACATGAGGTATTGGACCCGCAGGAGTCGAATGATCCCTTGGCAGAACATCACGAACGCGATGAGCGTCGCAACCACCATGACATAGAGCAAGATGATTGCCAGCGTGGGGAGATTGACGTCGACACCCTCGCGGATTTGCACCAATGTGTTCAAGGCGACCACGAACGTGGCAAGGAAAATGCCCAAGGTGATGTGCGTGAGCGCCGAGCGCGCGAACACCCGCACCGCGCGCGGTGAATATTGGCCGCCGGCGAGCTGAATCGCGACAATCGTGCTCGAGAACAACACAGCCGTAAAGGTCAGCATTCCGGTCGCAATTGTGGACGCCAGAGACTGCGCGGTCGCCGGAGTCGCTCCCGGTAGCCAGCCGCCGCGTATCGAGACACGACTGTCAATGATGAGGGTGGCGCCCGAGACCACGAATGCCCCGACAATAAACAACGACGGGATGCACCATGCCGAAAGCAAGATGCGCTCTCGAAAGGCCAACCAGCGCAGTGAAAGTGCGGTGGGTCGCAGTGCCCGGACGATCTCGCCGGGTTGCGCCGATTCTTGTGTCACGAACGGTATTTCGGGGGGCTCGACAGTGGTCATCGCACCGGCTTTCACGCCTTGAGGCCTCGACCGCCACAGACTACCAATGCGAATATCTGCGCAATACCTCGGATGGCCGTTGAGAAGGACGTCGTGCAACAGCATTGTGTGGGAATACGCACGTCGCCACCGAGACGACCGCGATCCCCACGAGACTGTCAAAGTAGGCGCGACACATAATGTGCGTGCCCTCTACTTCATACCCTCAACGCACGAATAAAGATTGTGGCCGACACTGATGACGCTCGCACTCCCTGACGATCACACCGCACGCGCCCGAGTCGCAATTGAAGGCGTCGCACCTCAGATTGATGGCGGACGCTTTGCGATCACGCGGATCAGCGGGGAAGAATTCGAGATTGCCGTTGACGCCTTTACAGAAGGACACGACCAAGTCGCATGTCAGCTTGAGATCTGCCCGCCCGGGGAATCTGTGTGGTCGGTACAGGTCATGGACCCACAGGGAAATGACCGATTTGGGACTCGTGTGCGCTTTGAGGCGCTTGGGATCTGGCGCTATCGGGTGCGGGCATACATCGATTATTTCTCGACCTGGCAGGATGGGCTCGCCCGTAATGCCGATGCGGGAAATGACGTCGAGATTGACATGGAAATCGGAGCGCGTCTCATCGACGCCTGCATCACACGGGCAGATGATGATGACGCCGGTCGCCTTGCAAAATGGGCCAGTCGTATCCGCGATGACGCCACTCCGCTCAGGCAACGCATCGCACATGCACGCGCACCCGAACTGCATGACTGCATATGTCGGTATCCCGATCTGCGCTTTGCGACCCTCAGCACGACTGAGTACCCCATTCGGGTTGAGCATCCACGCGCGCAGTTCTCGAGTTGGTACGAACTCTTTCCACGCTCGGCATCACCGCTCCCCGGACACCATGGCACCCTCATTGATGTCATCACACAACTCGAGCGTATTCGCGCCATGGGCTTCGATGTGCTCTATCTCCCGCCGATACACCCGATTGGTCGCGTGGCGCGAAAAGGGCCAAACAATGCGCCGACCTCCGGACCCGAGGATGTCGGGAGCCCGTGGGCGATTGGCGCCCGAGAGGGTGGCCACGATGCCATTCACCCCGATCTCGGCACGATCGATGATCTCCACGCACTCCATCAGGCAGCGCGCGAGAAGGCGATTGAGCTGGCGCTCGATCTGGCACTCCAATGCGCCCCGGATCATCCATGGGTCACCAATCATCCCGAGTGGTTCAGATCCCGGCCGGATGGCTCCATTCAATACGCCGAAAACCCACCCAAGCGCTACCAAGATATCTACCCACTCGATTTCGAGTGCGCGGCATGGGAGACCCTGTGGACGGCGATTGCCGAGGTCGTTGAGTACTGGGTCGACAACGGGATTCGCATCTTCCGGGTCGATAACCCACACACCAAACCCTTCGCTTTTTGGGAGTGGCTGATCGCGCGCATCCACGCCCGCACCCCTGAGGTGGTGTTTCTGGCGGAAGCCTTTACTCGACCAAAGATTATGCGTCGTCTCGCCAAACTCGGCTTCACGCAGTCCTATACGTATTTCGCCTGGCGAAATACGGCTGATGAGCTCATCGCATATCTCACTGAGCTCACCACATCAGAAATGCAGGACTATTTTCGCCCCAACTTTTGGCCCAATACCCCCGATATCCTCACCGCCCCACTGCAGGGCGGGGACCCGGCGGTATTTGCCACACGATTCGTGCTCGCGGCGACGCTCTCTGCCAGTTACGGCATCTATGGGCCAGCCTATGAGCTCTATGCGCATACACCCATCGAGGTCGGCAGCGAGGAATACCGTGACTCAGAAAAGTATGAGATCCGCCACTGGGATCTGACCCGCCCCGATCGCCTCGATGGACTGATCACCCGTATCAACATGATTCGACATGCGCACCCGGCGTTGCAACAAAATCGAAATGTGGTCTTCCTTGCGACCGATGACCCAAAGGTTCTGGCGTACGAGAAGGCCACCGACGACGGCAGCGATGTCGTTGTGGTGATCGTCAATCTGGATCCCACCGCACCGCGCCAGGTGCACCTTGACCTCGACGCCAACGACATCGCACCCGCGAGGTGGGAGAATCTGTTGACAGGGGACGCACTCACCACGCACAACGGGAGCGCAACAATCAGACTCGACTCATTGCAGACGCCATGCGCACTCTATGCGCGTATCCCGCGCGACCCCACGCCCAGAACGCCCACCGCATGAACCCGCGCATCGCCAACATCTCCGATGATCCGCTCTGGTACAAGGACGCGGTCATCTATCAGCTGCATGTGCGCTCATTTTTTGATGCCAACAATGACGGTATCGGCGACTTTCGGGGACTCGTCTCAAAGCTCGACTATCTCCAAGACCTCGGCGTCTCGGCGCTGTGGCTGCTGCCCTTCTACCCCTCGCCGCTCCGTGATGATGGATATGACATTGCCGATTTCGGCAACATCAATCCCTCGTACGGCACCATGCGCGACTTCCGTCTGCTGCTGCGCGAGGCCCACGCGCGCGGACTGAAAGTGATTACCGAATTGGTGCTCAATCACACCTCAGATCAGCACCCGTGGTTTCAACGTGCCCGCCGCGCTGGACCGAACACTCGGTGGGGTAAGTACTACGTCTGGAGCGACACTGCAGACAAGTACACCGATGCGCGCATCATCTTCCAAGACTTTGAGACCTCGAACTGGACCTGGGATCCCGTCGCAGGTGCTTATTACTGGCATCGCTTTTATTCCCATCAGCCCGATCTGAATTTCGAGAACCCCGAGGTCCAGCGGGCAATGTTTCGCGCGCTTGATTTTTGGCTCAATGAGGGTGTCGATGGCATGCGCCTCGATGCGGTGCCATACCTCTATGAGCAAGAGGGGACGATGTGCGAGAACCTCCCTGAGACCCATGACTTCTTGCGTGCCCTGCGGACCCATGTGGATGCGCACTTCCCCGCCCGCATGCTGCTCGCTGAGGCCAACCAATGGCCCGAGGATGCCGCCGCCTACTTTGGAGACGGGGATGAGTGCCACATGGCATTTCACTTCCCCGTCATGCCGCGATTGTTTATGGCACTGCAAATGGAGGACCGCTTCCCGGTCGTTGACATCCTCCAACAGACACCCCACATCCCCGACGCAAGTCAGTGGGCGCTCTTTTTGCGCAATCACGACGAGCTCACCCTCGAGATGGTGACCGATGAAGAGCGCGACTTTATGTACCGGGTCTACGCCAATGATCGTCGCGCGCGCATCAACTTGGGGATTCGGCGCCGGCTCGCCCCACTCTTGGGCAACAACAGAAAAAAGCTGCAGCTGCTCAATGGCATCTTGATGTCATTGCCCGGCACACCGGTCATCTACTACGGCGATGAAATCGGGATGGGCGACAATGTCTATCTCGGCGACCGCGATGGCGTACGCACCCCGATGCAATGGTCGCCCGACCGCAATGCAGGGTTCTCGTCGGTGAATCCCCAGCAGCTGCAATTACCGGTGATCATCGATCCTGAATTTCACTTTGAAACCGTCAATGTCGAGACCCAGCACTCAAATCCAGAATCGCTGTTGTGGTGGATGCGACGCATCATCTCGCTGCGCCGTCGCCACCAGGTATTTGGGCGCGGGGACATTGAATTTTTGAGCCCCGACAACCACCATGTGCTTGCCTTTGTGCGCAGCGACGCACACGAGCAGATTCTGGTGGTCGCAAATCTGTCCCGCTTTGCCCAACATGTCGAGCTCGACCTTGGCCGTTGGCGCGGATTGGTTCCACGGGAGGTCTTTGGCCAGTCCACCTTCCCACATGTCGGAGAGATGCCGTACCTGTTGACCCTCGGGCCACATGATTTTTATTGGCTGCGCCTCGAGGCGCCCCGCGTTCGTGATCACTCAAGTACCCCGCGTGAGCTTCCCACCCTGCAACTGTCCGAGCGCATCGATGAGACGATTGGGCTCAAGATGCGTCCCGCACTTTCGGGTGCAATCGCCTCCTTTTTGCCACGTCAACGCTGGTTTGCCGGGAAAGCGCGCGAATCGTTAAGTGTTGCAATCACCGAAATCATTCCACTGCCGACCCCGCATGCAGATGAGCTCGCAGTGATTGCACTGGTTGAGGTGGTCTATCGCGAAGGGGAGCCTGAGACGTATGTGGTCCCGATCGCTGCGGTCACCGGGGATCACTCCGAGCGCATCGCCCATGATGCACCTGATGCAGTGATCGCCGAGGTCGCTTTGACGACCGGCTGGGCACGCCTTGTCGACGGGCTCCACGACCGCCGGTTGTGCGAGCTGCTGTGGGACTTCACGCAACGCAGGCGCCAGGCCCCTGGCATCCACGGCGCACTCGCAAGTCAGCCCCGACCCGCATTGCGGTCAGTCCTGCGTGCACACGATGGACCCCTTGAACCGGATCTCTTTCGCGCCGAGCAAACCAACACATCGGTGGTCTATGGCCACCAGGTCATCCTCAAGGTCTTTCGACGCCTGGAGGAGGGCACCAATGCCGATGTGGAGATCGGGGTCCATCTCAATATCTCTGGCTTTGCGCACGCACCCACCGTATTGGGATCGCTTGACTATGCCCCGACCCGAGGCGATGTGCGGACCATTGCGATCGTTCATGAAGCCGTTCCCAACGAGGGTGACGCGTGGACCTATACCCGAGACGCGCTCGGCCGTTTGTATGAACATGCCCTGGCCAGTGACACCGACCCCGCAGACTCCTCATGGAAGACGCAGCTGTCACCGCGTGCATTAGCAGCGCAACCTCTTCCCCAAATTGCCCATGAGACATCTGAGGATGCGCTGCGCACCGCGGAACTCATCGGGAGCCGCGTTGCCCAGATGCACCACACCCTCGCACGCGATGGAAGCGATCCCGCCTTTACCCCGGAGCTCACCACGACGCTCTATTTGCGTGCAAGTGCGCAATCGATGCGCAATCTGGAACGACGGACACTGGTGCAGTTACGACGCAATCTCGGCCAACTCACGGCGCCCGCCCAGGAGCTTGCCGAGCGCCTGCTCGCACGCGAGGATGAGATCACCTCGCGCCTCCATACCATCACCGAGATCCGTGCTGCCGGTGAGCGTATTCGCTACCACGGCGATCTGCACCTTGGCCAAATCCTGCACTCGGGCAATGACTTCACCATCATTGACTTTGAGGGCGAACCCTCCCGATCCCTCGCCGACCGGCGCATCAAGCGATCTCCACTGCGTGACATCGCCAGCATGCTGCGCTCGTTTGACTATGCACGCCATGTTGCAATTCACGATGCAATCACTCGTGGGCTCGTGGAGACACACAGCGATGCCCATGCCCGCCTCGAGGCATGGGGAAACAGTTGGTACAGCTGGGTCACCGCAAGCTTCTTGCGCAGCTACCTCGCCGAGACAGACGGTGCAACATTCCTGCCCCCGGACGCGCGCGATACCAACGCCTTAATTGAGATCTTCATGCTCGAAAAAGCGTTGTATGAGCTTGGCTATGAACTTGCAACCCGTCCAGATTGGGTCAGCGTGCCACTCCTCGGGGCGCTTGAGATCATCGAACGCACGTGAGCCCATCGCGAACGGTGCCACCGCGTGAATCAGGGGTGCTGCTGCATGTCACCTCATTGCCCGGCGGCCGCCTCGGCGCGCCTGCCCGTGCATTTGTGGACTGGCTCGCCGCCGCAGGGCAATCGTGGTGGCAGGTACTCCCTTTAGGGCCGCCAGATTCCCACGGGTCGCCCTACTCCTCCCCGTCAGCATTTGCCGGATGGAATGGGATCCTCGCTGACCCAGATGCCCGGGTCTCGACGCGGGCAGTCGATGCATTCCGCGCCGCCAACCCATATTGGGCGCCGAGCTGGGAGGCGTATGCAGGACCGGGTGCGCTCGCAGATCAGGTGCGCTTCGTGCGCGAGTGGTCGGCGCTGCGCGCGTATGCCAATCGACGTGGCGTGCGCATCATTGGCGATCTTCCGATCTATGTCGCCGCAGCGAGTGCTGACCATCTCCAACATCCCGAGCTGTTTCGCAGTGGGGTCGTTGCCGGGGTGCCCTCAGGGCCCACAAATGATCGCGGTCAACGCTGGGGTAACCCGTGTTATGACTGGCCCGCGGTGCGGCGGAGCGGATATGCATGGTGGATCGCCAGGATGCGCCACACCGCATCGCTCTACGACCTGGTGCGTATCGATCACTTCCGCGGCTTTGTCGCCGGTTGGGAGATCCCGACAACGACGCGCGGCGTGAAGGGTCGATGGCGCCCGGGGCCGGGTAAGGAGCTCTTTGATGTGCTCACCGCCGAGCTCGGACCATTGGCGGTCATTGCCGAAGACTTAGGAGTTATCACCCCGGCGGTGCACCGACTCAGAGATGCCTGCGGCTTTCCGGGGATGGTGGTGCTGCAATGGGCCTTCGGCGGCGGCGCGCGCAACCCGCACGCACTCGATCGCCATCCGGTCAATGCGATCGCCTACACCGGAACCCATGACACCCCCACCATTGCCCAGTGGTGGAAATCAATTGCGCGCCCGCATGAGCGCGCTGCGGCACGTGGGGCATGCGACGCTCTTGGTATTACCGATACCGACAGGTCGTGGGCGCTCGTGCGACTCGCATTGGCATCGAATGCACGCATCGCAATCATCCCGGCGCAAGATCTCCTTGGCCTCGGGGCCTCGGCCCGCATGAATCGCCCCGGAACCCATACGCGCAACTGGGTCTGGCGACTCGATGAACATGCGCTCGATGACGGGCTGGCGCTGCGCCTTCGGGCCGCAACCGACCATGCACGGCGCATCGTCCAACATTGATCGCAAAGAAACCTGACCCTCGGGTCATTTGGTCGCTACGATTACCGACGTTCGATGGAGAGGTGGCCGAGAGGCTGAAGGCAGCCGCCTGCTAAGCGGTTATCGGGGGTCAACCTCGATCGAGGGTTCGAATCCCTCCCTCTCCGTTGCGCACCCCCTTCACCACTCAAAAAAGGGGGCGGCGGAGTGAGCCAGGATGGAATCCCTGGTATTCTCCGCCTCCGGCGTCGCCGGAATGCAGTTTGCGCCAGTAGCTCAGTCGGATAGAGCGTCGGTCTACGAAACCGAAGGTCACAGGTTCGAATCCTGTCTGGCGCATCATGAAAAGACCCGTTCATGCGGGTCTTTTTTTGTTGATCAAGAAACCTCTCAGGAGGTTTTTCGGCCGTGGGTACCACTTATGGGTACCAAACGGGAGGAGAATGTGCCTTTTCTATGGGGCTCGACACGTCGAGCGCGTTCTTCGGGTGCGCGGCGTGACTGTCACCCGTCCCCCTGGTTCGAGATGACGCAGTGCCCGCGAATGCGCGGACAGACATCTAAGGTCACCGAAGTATTTTTGGGGGATTAGTTTCTACGGTTGACAAGCTAAACCCACAAAAAATGACCACCTTCGGCACTTGGCCCTATACTTATGGAATCTCAGATTTATAAAGGGATAAGCATGGGTCGGGTCAGATTTGGGGTAATGGCGCTTTTAGTTGCTGTCATTGCGGCACTGAGTGCAGGTGTCCTGTCCGCTCAAACCATTTCCGGCTGCAAGATTGCCAATCACACAAAGTGTGTGAATAAGAACCTCTCGCACAAGAACTTGTCTGGTGCACACCTTGCATACGCCAACCTTTCTGGCACAAACCTGTCTGGTGCAAACCTCACAGGTGCAGACTTGCGTCACGCCAATCTTTCTGGCGCAAACCTTCATGGGGCAATCATCACCAAGACCAAGTTCTTGGGTGCCATCTTTGGAGGAGTTGTCTCAGGTGCAAACTCCGGTGCTCCCGCATCGCTTCCTGCGCACTTTAAAAAGATCGCTGGGTATCTCATTGGACCAGGTGCCAACCTTGTGCGTGCCTCACTCACCGGGGTGAATCTCACCGGCATTGATCTTTACGGCGCAAACCTTCGTGGTGCGTATTTAAATCAAGCAACGCTCTATCGGGCCAATTTGAAAAACGCCAAGATGGGCCCGGTATCGAGAACTGTTGCCTTCACTGCCCCATCACTTCCTCTTTTCGGGACACAGCTCGTCTCGATTCGCCTGGTGTCATGTGGGCGTAGCTGCGCTGGGGCATCTCTCAATGGCGCAAATCTCACAGATGCGGATCTGTCAGGGGTTGATCTGACCAGTGCCAACCTCGATGGAGCAAATGCTGCCAATGCTCTTGCGATTGGGACTAATTTCACGAATGCGTCAATGGTGGGGGCGAACTTCATCGATGTCGATCTGACGAATGCAAATCTTGCGAATGCCAACATCGATGGCGCTAATTTTCACGGCTCAACGCTGAATGGGGTCCAGTCGGGCGGGGTAACTGGATCGCCGCTGAACCTTCCCCCTCCTTGGCTGGCCATAGGTGGCTACATGATTGGACCCGGCGCATACCTAATCGGTGCAGATCTGACTCGTGCCATGCTCTACGGTGCCAACCTCAGCAATGCCGACCTCAGTTTTGCCAACCTCTACGGTGCCAACCTCAGTGGTGCCAACCTCACCAATGCCAACCTCACCAATGCCAACCTCACTAGTGTCAACCTCACCAATGCCAACCTCAGTGGGGTGTCGTCAGGGGGAATCTCGGGAGCTCCTTCGGCATTGCCCACAGGTTGGGAACTCGTGAATGGCTATCTCATTGGGCCAGGTGCCAACCTCAGTGGTGCCAACCTCACCAATGCCGACCTCACTGGTGCCAACCTCAGTGGTGCCAACCTCACCAATGCCAACCTCACTGGTGCCAACCTCACCAATGCC
>CAITWD010000010.1 GCA_903896045.1 uncultured Actinomycetes bacterium | reverse complement strand
TGCTCTGCAGCGTGTCTGCTTGCGTTGCGGTGAGCGGCGCGTCCGTTGCCGACCAGTCGTAGAGTTGGTCCGCCTGGTGCGTAATCCCTGTCGTCGAACCAACAGAGTTGTAGCTGCACTGGATTGAGGCTGCAACGCACCACTTTGAAAAGGCGTTGTTATCGAAGCTGCTTCCACCTGCTTGGTATGCAAACGCCGATGCGGCGGCAGTGAGGGCGATTCCCCCGATGGCCACCGAGGCAAGTGCGCGGTTGCGCAGTGATGAATTCACTCTGTTCATCCTTATTTCGTATGAGCAGACCGAGGGGGCGGGTACTCCCGGAATCAGATGTCCCTCAGCTGCAGGAAAGGTCATGCGTCAGTTGCTACGTACGAGCGGTTTGACACACGTATTGGAACAGATGAAATCGTGAGGAAAGTAATCGTTGTGATATCTCGATGTGAAGAAGATGTGTCCCAACAAATTAAATTGTGAAGACCTGTAACAATCCTGATGAATTCGGGAAAGATGGAATCATCGGCGCTCGGATGATTGTTCAAAAAACCACTTTTTATCTGCGTTCTCACGAAGGTGATCGAGGGTCATGGCCTCGGTATAAAAAGTTTCACAATCTGTTCACTGGTTTGTCACAAAACCTGATAACCATATTGAGATCACTGTTCTAGTGTTCTCCATCAAATGACCGAGCAGCCGCTTCCGAGCGTGTTAATAATCGAAGATGATGCGACAATTGCCGAGACGGTGGCATTCCATCTCGGGCGCGCCGGCTTTACCCCGACCATTCAAGGCGATGGGCTTTCCGGGTTACAGGCCTTGAAGAGCGGCCTTCCCGATGTGCTGGTACTCGATCTGATGCTGCCGCACATCGATGGGTGGCATCTGATCCGGGAGGTGCGTGAAATGGCACCGAATTTGCCGATCCTGGTGATGACCGCACGTACGAACGAGCACGATCGGATTGAGGTGCTCGCCCTGGGTGCCGACGACGTGGTCTCGAAACCATTTTCAATGCGTGAATTCGTCGCGCGGGTATCGGTCGCAGCACGGCGGGCAGCGCTATTGCAGGCCGATGACGGGCGGAGTGCAGTCGCAGAAGGGGATATGGTTGTCGACCCAGAACGGCTCGTGGTCACGATCGCGGGTGTGTCGATTGATCTCACCCCGCTCGAATTCAAATTGCTCTGGACCTTGATTGCCCATCGCGAGCGAGCGGTGTCTCGAGATGCGATCTACACCGAGGTGTGGGGCGCAGATCGTGGGCATGGTGATCGATCAGTCGATGTACTCATCCGTCGACTACGCCGCAAGGTCGATGAAATCCCCGGATCATTCACCTATATCCAAACCCAGCATGGCGTGGGATATCGCTTTCTCGCAACGCGACGTCAAATGCCAGCAGCGCATCGCGATGCTGGGACGCAGCACCTACCTTCGGTAAGCCCCGTGCGGAACTCCCCGCTCGGGTGGGCGTCAGGGCGAGTCGTGTGATCCGTTGAGGCGCTGCGCTTCGGGTAGCTGTTTGAGCTTGCGTAAGGTGTTGTTCTCGATCTGACGAATGCGCTCCCGCGTCACTCCGAATGCGCGTCCGACCTCTTCAAGGGTGCGTGGTTGGTCGCCCGTCAGACCAAAGCGCATCTCGAGCACCTGACGCTCGCGCTCCGGCAAGGTGTCGAGGGCACGCCGAATATCTGCCTCCCGCAAGACGCGCGAGACCTCGTCGAATGGCGAGGGTGCACTTTCGTCCTCCACAAAATCACCAAGTGACGAGTCTTCGTCTTCGCCGACGGGTCGCTCAAGGCTGATTGGTTGCTGGGCGAGCCTGAGCATTTCTCGAACTTCTGCGACCTCGAGACGAAGCTCCGCTGCGAGTTCTTCGGGCTTTGGTTCGCGTCCCATGTTTTGGGTCATCTGACGCTCCATCTGGATCACGCGATTGAGTTTCTCAACCATGTGCACGGGGATCCGAATGGTGCGTGCCTTATCCGCGATCGCGCGGGTGACTGCCTGGCGAATCCACCAGGTGGCGTAGGTGGAGAACTTGTACCCGCGGCGGTAGTCAAATTTTTCCACTGCTCGGATTAATCCGAGGCTGCCCTCTTGAATCAGGTCGAGAAATGACAGTCCGCGGCCCAGATAGCCCTTAGCGATACTCACGACCAATCGCAGATTGGCCTCGATCATTTCGTCCTTGGCATGCGGGTCGCCCCGCTCGATGCGCTTGGCCAGAGAGATCTCTTGCCCTGCAGTCAACAAGGGGACGCGTCCGATTTCCCGCAGGTACATACGCAATGAGTCAAGACTCGGATCGATACTGAGATCAATATTGCGCGCCTCGGGTTCGGGGCCAGGAGCATCCACCTCGAGGATCTCAATGCCCCGTTCAGTGAGGTCATTGAGAAACTGCTCCAGTTGCGCCGGCGAGACATCGTGGTCCTCAAACGCCAGGATGATGTCGTCGTAGCTGAGCGCCCCCTTTTCGCGGCCATCTCGAAGGAGGGTTTTCATGATCGTGACAACTGCGGAACCAGCGGGGGACGCGTGGGTCATTACATGCTCCTTGGCACGGATTCGCAATGCCGTGCACAGGGAAGTCTAATGGGTTGTGCAAATTCTCCGCACTCCCCCCCATGGTGGAGAAAAAGTGCCATCCTTACGGGCGTAGATGGATGCACCGTGCGGGCAATACCCGTCAATCCTCTGCAATTGGACCGATCGAAAGGCATTCCAATGACCAGCAGGGCAATCCTGCCGCTTGAGGACCTCCAACAAAGCCAACCGCCTGCTCCCTTGAGTTTGAGTAAAGCGGGTGTGACGCGTTCGGCGAAATCCATCCGGATTCGGTACGAAGGTGTCGAGCAATTGTTTCAGGCTGAGATTTCGTGTTTTGCGGACTTGAACCCGCAGCAAAAGGGTGTCCACATGTCGCGCTTTGAGGAAGGCATTAACGAAGCGATCGATGAGGTCATTCTTGGCGAAGCATTGGTGATCGAGGCACTCGCGCAGCACATTGCGGAGCGTGTCGTCAGCGCACAGGGTGCCCTTCGCAGCGAGGTCAAGATTGTTGCCAGTTACCCCAAGGTGCGCCTGACCCCGGTGTCGCAGATCCAGAGCCAGGAAATGTATGAGCTCATTGGAATTGCGTATGCAACGCCCACCAAGGTGCGCCGCCTGGTCGGAGTTTCCGCACAAGGTATGAATGCCTGCCCATGTGCCCAAGGACTGATCCGCGCACAGGCAGAGGTTGCATTGGCCAATGATGGCTTTACCAGCGAGCAAATCGCACGCATCGTGACCCATGTGCCGATTGCGACTCACAACCAGCGCGCCCGCGGCACCCTCTATGTCGGCACAACCGATACCACAACGGAAATTCCGGCCGACACATTGATTGAGATTGTCGAAGAGGGAATGTCCTCAGAGATTTATGAGTTGCTCAAGCGCACCGACGAGCAGTACATCGTCGATCGTGCACATCGTCGCCCGCGTTTCGTGGAGGACAGCGTGCGCGAGATGGTGCGTGGGGTGGCAGAGCAGTTTCCCACGCTTCCTGATGACGCCTTCATCTGGGCGCACCAGGCAAACTTTGAAACCATTCACACCCATGATGTCGAGGCGGAGCGTTCCGGCACCCTCGGCGAGGTGCGACAAGAGCTGCACGGTGGACTCCACGCGACACATCACACCGATGTGCACGAGTGGCTCCACGGCACGCGCTAGCAGCACACCGCGAATGTAGGCATCTGTTGGGGCGAGGTTGTGCATGCGACCGCGCCCCAACAGAGTGCGCCCCCGGAACATGCTGGACGCAGATCGCCGACCATCCATGAGATGTGACGTGCGCGCGCTGCACGAAGGTGTGACATATGCACGCGATACGCACGGTGTATCGCGTCTCGTGAGCGCATGCAGATCTGCCGATGGAGTGCCGTACACACAAATTGTGTATATTCCCTAATTCAAACAACCTTTTAGGAGATTTAGGGTGTCGACAGTTCTGAATGAGGTTTTGACGGCAAATGAGCAGTATGTCGCCGGCTTTGGTGACAAGGGTGCACTCGCCCTTCCTCCGGCACGTGGCTTTGCGATTTTGACCTGCATGGACGCCCGTCTTGACCCGGCCAAGTACGCCGGTCTATCCGAGGGTGACGCACACGTCATCCGAAACGCTGGTGGACGGGCGAGCGATGATGCGATTCGTTCACTCGTCATTTCCTACAAGCTGCTTGGTACCAAGGAGTGGTTTGTCATCCACCACACCGACTGCGGCATGGAATTTTTCTCCGACACCGTGATGCGTGAATTGCTTGAGAATAGCCTCGAAACTGCTGCTTTGGGTGCAGAAGGCTTCTACGACGTCGGCACCACCCCGGGATCGACCGAGGGCAACTACATCGACTGGCTGACGATCTCCCATAAGGAGCAGTCGGTGGTTGAGGATGTGCGTCGCGTCCGTCAGCACCCCCTGGTTCCGGGGCGGATTCCGGTCTACGGCTACATCTACGACGTGCGTTCAGGCCGTCTGATTGAGGTCCCCGACGCAACTCGTGAGGGCGCTGCTCGCTAGAGGTTGGATCGGCATCACGTGATTCCTGCCGGCGAAGGGTCGTCCCCCGGTCGCCGGTAGGAAGATGCCGTGACGCTGTGCGACTGCAGGTCGCGCGAACCGCATGATCGGCACCCGGCGCTCGGCGGGTGCCTCATGTGGGTCTTACGACCCCTTACGCCGTGACAAGTCCAGGCGTAATTCCTCGTGGCGCAGGAGCCGAGTGATGTTGGCACGGTGGCGGACAATTAAGACGATCGATGCACAGGTCGCAAAAATCAGTACCGGCCACGATGCCCCCACGACGAGCACAAGGAACGGAAACACGACGGCTGCGGCAATGCTGCCGACCGAGACGTACCGCGTCGTCGCAACCAGTATCACCCAGACAACAATGACCATCAGGGCGGCGAGTGGGACGAGCCCAATCATGGCGCCGCCTGCCACGGCAACCCCTTTGCCTCCGCGAAAGCCCAACCACACGGGAAAGACATGGCCGAGAATTGCTGCCGCTGCAGCAATAAGAGGCCATGGGCTCGTGGTGGTGGCGTGTGCGAGCTCGACCGCGATGGCGCCTTTGGCGATATCGAGGGCCATGACCGCAATGCCAATGGTGCGACCGAGGGTGCGAAAGACATTTGTCGCCCCCACGTTCTTACTTCCCACGGTGCGCAAATCGATTCCACGAGAACGGCCAGCGAGGTAGGCAAATGAAATCGACCCCAGAAGATAGGCGGCGCAAATCACAAGGAATTGCGTCACTGACCTGCTCCTGTCGATGCGTTGGCGGCATGCATTTCAAAGAGGCGACGCCGCGCCATGATGAAGTAATAGGCCCCCGACAGCACGGTGAGCACCAGTGCAAGATCAAGGAGCGGCGTGTTGATCCACGCCCATTGATGTGGTGCGATTAATGCAAAGAGCGCGAGGTTTTGGCTGAGCGTTTTCGCCTTACCGAGTCGCCCTGCCGGAATGACCAGTCGTTCATTGACCGCAACCAAGCGAAGGCCGGTCACCGCAAATTCACGAGTAATAATGATCATCGCTGCCCATGCGGAGACATTGCCAAGTTGTATGAGACACAAAAGTGCCGCGCTCACGAGCAATTTATCGGCAAGGGGATCCAAGAACGCACCGGCAATCGTCACCTGCCCTCGCGACCGCGCGAGCCAGCCGTCAAGTGAGTCCGTGGCGGCGGCAAGCGCATAGAGCCCCGCCGCCCACCAGCGCGCATCGTGGCTATTGACGAGCAGGAGCGCCATCACCACCGGGATCATGGTGATACGCGTTGCAGTAACCCATAAGGCGGCGTTCACAGACGCAATGCTACGTCGCTTTGCGGCGTCGCGTCATGAATTGGCGAGGAAACGACATTGGCGTGGGAAATACCAATGCAGTTGGCCCGTTGAAATCACAACCTGTACCGTGGCGACATGCATGAAGTGATCGTTACCTCCGTCGGCGCTGACCGCCCCGGAATTGTCGCCTCGCTGACGCGCGTCGTTCGCGAACTTGGTGGCAACCTCGAGGATTGTCGGGCGTCGCATTTGTGTGGCGCCTTCGCGGTCGCTCTGCTCTTAAATGTGCCGGATGAGGTCTCTGCGGCCGATGTGGAGTCGGCGCTCGCACCTGTTGCCGCGGAGCTTGAGATGTCGCTCTCGGTCGGGCCCGTGGAGAATGAGGACGACCATGATGCGCATGATCGATGCATGATTTCGGTTTACGGGCCAGACCAGCCGGGCATTGTCTCGGCGATGACCACAGCGATCTCGGCGCAGGGCGCCAACATCATCGAATTGTCATCGCGTGCCCTCGGGGCCCCTGCAATTTATGTCTTGGGCATCGAAGTTGAATTGCCCGACGGGCTCACGGCCAAAGCGCTGCAGTCACAGCTGACCCCGGTTGCGTTGCAGTACGAGGTCGAGCTCGCGGTGATCTCCGACGATGTCGGCCCAGATGATTCGATGGTGCTCTTTGCGCCGGAGCCGCGCCCGCTATTGACTCCGGAGGTCGTGCTGTATCCCGATTTCCGGCTCAAGTCCCCGACGCTCGCGATTGGGGAAATTGACCCCGAGGTGGTGCAAATGGCGGCATCGCTTGAACGTGTTGCTGGGGTATATCCACGTACCGTTGGCCTTGCTGCCCCGCAGATCGGCATCATGCACCGAATAGTTTTTGTCGATTGCGCCGGGCATAAGTTGGTACCCGAGCCGCGCAGCCCCAAAATTTTGATCAACCCAGTGGTGACCGCAGCTGACGGATCAGAAATCGGCCGAGAAGGCTGTCTGTCGCTTCCCGATATCACCGCTAATGTGCGGCGCGCCCGTGAGATTGAGGTGCGTGCGCGCGATCTCGACGGGCGGGAGATACGTCTTGAACTCGACGGGTTTGAAGCCCGCGTCGTGCTCCACGAAATCGATCACCTCGATGGGATTCTGATCTTGGACCGCGTTGTGTCGCCGGCAACTGACCTGTTTGCCCGCAAGGTGCGGTCCTCGGGCTAGGCGCGCACTCGGGGTGGGCTAGCGTCCACCTGAGTAGACATCGTCACCATCGCTTTTGCGCACCGCATGGACGGGATTCCCGGCGGCGTCCCATTGATAGTACGAACACGCCGGGCCGAGCCCAACCTCGTAGACCTGGACACGCGGATTGCGCCCGATGTCGCGTGCGGCAGCACAATGGCGCAGAAGGCTCGGATCATCGTTTTCCGGCCAGACGATGATCAGATGTGCTGCGGTGAGATGGAGGGCGACAAAGCCGCATCCCGGCGCCGGGCATGGCCACGGGTCGGTCCGAACGCAGTACCACCCTGTGTAATCCTCGCCTGAATCATCGATCCAGAGTTCGTCCTCCATATCCAAATCTGGCTCCGCGATCATTGGATCTTCGATCGTGATCGGGCTCATCGGTGCGCCGGGGTATCCAGGGAGCTGCGGCATGGTGGACCTCAATTGTGGTGGTCGGCGCGATGCGATTGTGCTGATGATGCCATCGCGCTGACGCTGATGGAGTGCGAACTGCCAAATCGTGAACTGGAATTCGTGCAGCACACACGCACAGTTCGAGAACCGTTATCGACGATAGATGATGGGCAGTGCGCGTCCTCTGCCCACAGATCATATTGCGTATGTGGCGCACATGAGCCGTGCGCATGACGTGCATGTTGCATTTGTCCGTAAGATGCCCATCGGACTGGCTTTTGGTAGCCTTGCGGACCGGTGCGTTGGGCGCATTTTGCCTCGTATGACCGGACAGAAACGGGGGATGCGAGCAGTCGCTGCCCGTTGCCTTGATCGGCGTCGTCGGGCCTGCGTGATCGCGGCATGGAGGGGTTATGTCAGTGGAGGGAAAGCGGGACGGGCTCAAGGCGTTGCGTGCGCAGGCACTCGGCGAGGGCCGCGAAGATGCCATCGCTCGTCAACATGCACGTGGCAAGCTGACTGCCAGGGAGCGAATCGATCTGCTGCTCGACCCTGGCTCTTTTACTGAGCTCGACATGTTTATGCGCCATCGCGCCCACGGATTTGGGCTGGAAGACAATCGCCCCTGGGGCGACGGTGTGGTGACCGGCCACGGCACGATCGATGGCCGCACGGTGTATGTCTTCAGCCAGGATTTCACCGTCTTTGGCGGAAGCCTCGGCGAGGTATTTGCAGAGAAGATCGTCAAGGTGATGGACCTTGCCGTCAAAATGGGATGCCCACTCATCGGCTTAAATGATTCCGGTGGTGCGCGGATTCAAGAGGGCGTGGTGTCGCTTGCGGGCTATGCGGATATTTTCCACCGAAATGTCCGTGCCAGCGGGGTGATCCCTCAGATCTCCGTGGTACTTGGGCCATGCGCAGGTGGCGCCGTCTATAGCCCGGCGATCACCGATTTTATTTTCATGGTGCGCGAGACCAGTCACATGTTCATCACTGGGCCCGACGTGATCAAGACCGTCACCGGTGAAGAGGTGACGATGGAGGAACTCGGCGGGGCGCAATCGCATGCCACGCGCTCCGGGGTCTGCCATTTCGCGACGGATTCAGAGGAAGAGTGCATCGCGATGGTGCGCGAATTGATGGCCTTCCTGCCTCAGAACAATCTTGACCTTGCCCCATATGTGGCGACCGACGACCCGAGTGATCGCATGGCGCCCGAGCTTGCGACGATCATCCCCGACCAGGCGACAAAGCCTTATGACATCACGCGCGTTATCGAGCTTGTGGTCGACGATGAAGACTTCTTCGAGGTTGCACCGCTCTATGCGCAGAACCTGGTGATTGGGTTTGCCCGACTCGCTGGGCACGCCGTGGGAATTGTCGGCAATCAGCCCAAGGCCCTAGCGGGCGTGCTGGATATTGATGCATCGGTGAAGGGTGCACGGTTCGTGCGTTTTTGCGATGCCTTCAATATCCCCGTAGTGAGTTTTGTCGATGTCCCGGGCTTTCTGCCCGGTACGCAGCAGGAGTACGGCGGGATCATTCTCCATGGCGCAAAGCTGCTCTATGCCTATGCCGAGGCGACTGTCCCCAAGCTCACGGTGATCACCCGCAAGGCATATGGCGGTGCCTATGACGTGATGAGCAGCAAGCACATCGGTGCCGACTTCAATGTCGCCTGGCCAACCGGTGAGATCGCGGTGATGGGTGCAGATGGGGCCGTCAACATTGTCTTTCGGCGCGAGATTGAGGCGGCGATTGCCCAGGGCATCGATCCTGCTGTGCGCCGCGCGGAGCTCGTTGAGGAGTACAAGGAGCGCTTTGCCAATCCGTATCAGGCCGCGGAACGTGGATATGTCGACGATGTGATCGAGCCCGAGGAAACGCGGCCGTGGTTGATTCGTGCACTCGAGGCATCGTTGACCAAGCGTGAACAGGGCCCTGCCCGCAAGCACGGAAACATTCCTCTATGAGGAGTGCGATCACTGGCGGCCCAAGCCGCGAGATCACCGCGGCGATTGTGGCGTGTATCGATCAGATGTTGGCGCGCCCGACGACCCCGTCGATTGAGGCATCGTCGGCGTGGCAGCGTGCCGCGGTGACAGAAAATGTTGCACCAACCGGTTGGCCCGCGAGCCCCGGTGGCTGGGCGCGCGCGGCGCGTACGACTTCATCATTCGGTGTGTAAGACCAGGAGACCCAGCAGACGTGTTTGAAAAAGTTCTTGTGGCAAATCGTGGTGAAATCGCGATCCGGATATTTCGCACACTGCGCGAGCTCGGTATCGGATCGGTGGCGGTCTATAGCGAGGTTGATCGCACAGCCCCCTTTGTGGATTTTGCTGACGAGGCCTATCTGATTGGCCCTGGTCCTGCGACAGAGAGTTATCTCAAGGGCGATGTGATCATCGAGACCGCGCTGCGCGCGGGCGCCCAGGCAATTCATCCGGGCTATGGGTTTCTTGCGGAGAACGCCGGGTTCGCACGGGCCTGTGCCGACGCGGGGATCGTGTTTATCGGACCATCGCCGTCGGCAATTGATGCGATGGGATCCAAGATTGAAGCGCGGGCACTGATGCACACCGCCGGTGTGCCGATTGTGCCGGGCGTCACCGAGCCGGTCGACACGGTTGACGACGCCCGCCACATTGCCGAGCAGATCGGATATCCGGTTGCGGTCAAGGCGGCTGCGGGCGGCGGCGGCAAGGGCTTTCGGGTGGCCTTGACTGCCGATGAGCTGGCAGATGCATTCGAGGGTGCACGCCGTGAGTCGGAAAAGTTCTTTGCGGATTCAGTGGTGTATCTCGAGCGCTATTTGCCCCATCCACGTCACGTGGAGATCCAAATCCTCGCCGACACCCAAGGCAATTGCATTTGGCTTGGTGATCGCGATTGTTCCGTGCAGCGCCGCCATCAAAAACTTGTTGAGGAGACACCCAGTCCGGTGGTCTCAGACGCCTTGCGGGCACGAATGGGCGAGGCATCGGTGCGTGCTGCGCGCGCAGTGGACTATGTCTCTGCAGGGACACTTGAGTATCTCGTCTCCGGTGAAGAGTTCTTCTTTCTGGAAATGAACACCCGGATTCAGGTCGAGCACACCGTCACCGAAATGGTCGTGGGGATCGATCTGATCCGTGAGCAGATTTGTATTGCCGCGGGCGCGCCAATGTCGCTGTCACAAGATCAGGTACAGCCCCGCGGGCATGCCTTTGAATGTCGCATCAATGCTGAGGATGCAACCAAGCGTTTTCTCCCATCACCTGCGTTGATCACCGCGTATCGTGAACCCACAGGACCTGGTATTCGGGTGGACTCTGGAGTGCGTGCGGGTACCCAGATCGCAGAGATCTATGACCCGATGGTGGCCAAGCTGATCGTCTGGGATGTGGACCGTGAATCGGCGCGCCGGCGTATGTTGCGCGCGCTTGACGAATACGTGGTTGAAGGCCCGGCAACGCTGATCCCATTCCACAAGTGGCTCTTTGAGAACGAGGAATTCATCGCTGGCGGGGCATGTCACGATGCGCTCGCCATCTTCGCGGAGACGCCGACGCAGCTACCGGTGTCGGAGCGCACGGTCTTGGGTGGCGCTGCACCTGGGGCCCCCGAATCAGGTGGCCACGTCGTGCGTGAGTTTGTGGCCGAGGTCGATGGCCGTCGCTTTGGTGTGCGCCTGCATGTGCCGGCCGATCAAATCGGGACCGCTTCTGGCCCAGTGCAAAAGAAAAAGAGCACCAAGAAATCGGGATCGGGAACCCACGTGCGCGCACAGGGTCAACCGACCGAAGCCGTCTCGACGCCAATGCAGGGGACCGTCCTGCGGGTGCTGGTGACCGAAGGCCAAGAGGTCGCGGCCGGAGACGTGCTCTGCATTGTTGAGGCAATGAAGATGGAAAATGAGGTGACTGCCCATCGGCCCGGAGTGGTGAAAGAGCTCTCCGTGGTCGAGGGGCAGTCGGTCGATGCCGATCAGGTGATCGCCATCGTCGCCTAGGCGGCCTCGCGAAATCCATCGAGTGCGGGATTACGTGCGAGGTGCTTGAGTGCACGCGCCTCAGTACGGCGAACGGCATCCGGTGACAATTCGAGAATGCGACCGGTATCTGCGCCGGAGTGCGAGATTTCGCCGCAGAGTCCATACCTGAGTGCAATCACGCGCTGATCGCGTGTGGGAAGTTGTGCGAGGGCATCTTCGATGGCCTCGGCGCATTGCGCGGCGGCAAGCCCCTCAAATGCCGTTGGCTCGTTGTCGGTGATATCAAGCACCTCACCGAGCGAGGTGTCCTGATCTTCGCCGATCGGGCGATCGAGGCTGGCAACGACACGTGCACTTTGTCGGACGGCGGTCACCCAGGATTCGGGTATGCCCGCCTCGGCAGAAATGTAGGCATCGCTTGCGCGGCGACCGGTGTGTTGTGCGAATTCATGCTCGACCCGCAGCACCGCACGCTCCCGTTCGACCGCATGGATCGGGAGACGAATGGTTCTCCCTGCATCGGCGAGCCCGCGTTGTACGGCTTGGCGGATCCACCATGTTGCGTAGGTCGAGAACTTGTAGCCCCGGCGCCAGTCAAAACGTTCAACGGCGCGAATGAGGCCGATCACGCCCTCTTGGATGAGATCGAGAAATGGCATACCTTGGCCCTGATAGGGCTTTGCGATCGCAACCACGAGACGCACGTTACTCTGGATCATGCGCTCCTTTGCCTGAGCGTCCCCGGTCTCAATCCGCTTGGCAAGAGCGATTTCCTCTGCGGCATTGAGCAGCGGGATTGACCGCATTTGGCTCAAAAACAGCTGGAGAGGGTCGATCCCTGGGCTGTCGTCCTCGCCGGCGAACGCCGCGCGATCGACGGTCTCATCGCTGATTGCTCCTCGTGCTGGGGCCGGATCAGCGGAGCGTGGTGTGGCGACGGGTGCCACGGTTGGGCGTGAGCCCATCCGAGACAGCGGGCGAAGGGGCGGTGTGTCGAGCGTCGAGATCCACGAGCGATCACGTGAGGGAGCCAGTGGTGTGGGTGCCAATGGAAGTGGTGGAGGTGCGATTGTTGCCATCATGTTCCCCTTATGTCCTGCATGACCGTCACAGACGGTGTGTGGTGTGCGTGTTATGCGGGTGGTGCGGTTCCGGGTCGGACCAGATGCACATCGCAGGGGGCGTGATAGGCGACATAGGTCGCAAATGACCCCAAGAGTGCGCGGTCAAAGTGGCCTCGATGAGAGGCGGCAATGATCAAATCGACGTGTGACTTTTTGGCCCAGTCAGTAATGCTGATGCCGGGGTGACCCTCAAGAAGCACCCCATCCACCGTTGCCGAGATGCCCGCAGCGGTGATTGCGCGCTGCGCGTCATTGACGGCATCGCCCATCCATGTTTCGGCGGCGTCGAAGATACCTGTGATGTCCGGTGCAGGGGTTGCCATCATGGCAATCGGTTGGGTAATCGCGTGGACGAGCGACAAGGTGCCGCCGGTCTCGGCGAGCATGCGTATTCCGGCCGCAATCACTGCCTCTTGGGCGGGTGATCCTTCGACGCAGCATGCAATATGTGTAAATCCAGGTCCCATATCCGATTCCTTATAACGGGGTGAGGATCGAATACAGATTGGCGTGCGTTGGCGTTCACGTCATCGGTGAACGACCACCGACTGCCCTCAGGGGTCTACCGGATGCCTGGGTGGGTCATGCGGTTGCGGCTTCCACGCAAAAGGACGCGTATCACGAATTCCAGGCCGTCATGCGGGTCGCCTCGTGCGGCAATTGACAACAGCGCCCGTACCCGATTGGGCGTGGGCGCTGTTGCCGGCAGATGGGCCTGTTAGGCGGCGGAGCCCCGGTGCGTCAGGCCATCCGGGCGTACGAGATGGACATCGCATGGTGCGTTGTACGCGACATACGACGCAAATGATCCCAAGAGCGCTCGGTCGACCTTGCCGCGATGGGCGGCTGCGACGATGAGCTCCACAGATGCATCCTCGGCCCAGCCGACGACACTGCGTGCCGGGGGTCCTTCAAGCAAGACGCTCTGCACGGTCGCCGTGATACCAGCGGCATCCACCGCTGCCTGGGTTGCGCGCACGGCTTCTGCGAGCCAGTCCTCGGTGGAGTCGTAGTGCTCGCTGATGTCCGGTACCGCTGGGGCGAGCATCGCCGCCGAATTTGTGATCGCGTGGACCAACGAGAGGGTTGCCCCTTCGGGTGCGAGCATGCGAATGCCAGTGTCGAGAATCATTGGCTGCGCACGAGATCCATCGATGCAGCACGCAACATGCGATGCGCCAAATGCCATGGGGTGTCCTCACAGGTGGGGTGGGCCGATTGCGGCCATTCTAAACGGAATACGACAACCAATGCACGGCGCGTTCATGTGATGTCTGGTCCGTCCGCAGATCAACGACAGCACCCCCGGATCAAATGATGATCCGGGGGTGCTTCACTGCGATGGGTGCGGTGTTGCCTGCGTGCGTGGAACTTAGAGCGCGGCGAGCGCCTCTTGTGCCAGTTGGGCAACTTCAGTTGGGTTGGTCCCGACGCGCACGCCCTTGGCCTCGAGGGCCTCTTTCTTTCCTTGAGCAGTACCTGACGAGCCGGTGATGATGGCCCCTGCGTGGCCCATCTGCTTGCCGGGAGGTGCCTGGAACCCTGCGATGTAGCTGACCACAGGGGTCGTCACATTCGCAGCGATGAACTCGGCAGCCTTCTCTTCTTCGTTACCACCAATTTCACCGACCATCACAATCAGATCGGTGTCAGGGTCGGCATCGAAGCGCGAGACGATGTCGATAAAGGATGAACCCACAACAGGGTCACCACCGATACCCACCACTGAGCTCTGCCCGATTCCCAGAAGCGCGAGCTCCTTGGAGATCTGGTAGGTCAGGGTGCCGGAGCGCGAGACAAGCCCGACGCGACCGGGGTTGAAGACCTGGGTCGGCATGATTCCTACCGATGCTTCGCCTGGGCTGATGATGCCCGGGCAGTTCGGGCCGATCAGGGTCTGATTTCCGCGACGCAGGTGGGTGTAGATACCCATCATGTCGTGTGCGGGGATCCCTTCGGTAATGCAGATGATCAGCTCAACGCCACTCTCGATCGCCTCATACAGGGCGTCGGTTGCAAACCGCGGTGGCACGAAGACCATTGCGGTGTTGGCACCTGTCTCGTCCACCGCATCACGCATGGTGTTGAAGACGGGAATACCTTCGACATCTTGTCCGGCCTTGCCGGGAGTGACACCGGCAACCACATTGGTGCCGTAGGCCTTGTTGCGAGTGGCGTGAAATGCGCCTTCGCGGCCGGTAATACCTTGGACGACCAGCTTGGTGTTCTTGTCGACAAGGATGCTCATTTTCAGACCCCCTTCGCCAGCTCGACCGCGCGCTGTGCGGCGGAGAGCATGGTTGGCTCGACAACAACATTTGCAGGCGCCTTCTCGGAGATGATCCGACGGCCCTCGTCCTCGTTGGTTCCGTCAAGACGGACCACAATCGGAAGCGTTGCATTGAGTTTGTCGAGCGCGGTCAACAGGCCATTTGCGACCTCATCGCAGCGGGTGATCCCACCGAAGATGTTGATCAGAAGAACCTTGACCTTTGGGTCAGAAAGCAAGACCTCAAGGGCAGCAACGACCTCATCGGCCTTGGAGCCACCACCGGCGTCCAGGAAGTTCGCCGGACGTCCGCCCGCAAGGGCGACGACGTCGAGGGTGCTCATCACGAGCCCTGCGCCGTTGCCGAGGATGCCGACATCGCCGTCGAGCTTGACGTAGGTCACGCCCTTTTCTTGCGCCATACGCTCCTGCGGGTCATCGGTGACCGAGGTCTGCAATGCAAGCAGGTCTGGATGGCGGTAGAGCGCGTTGTTGTCGATGGTGACCTTGGCATCAAGGGCAACAACGTCGCCGGATGCGGTCCAGATCAACGGGTTGATCTCCATCAACATGCTGTCGAGATCGGTAAAGGCTGCATACAGCTGCTGGAGGATGCTGACAACCCCCGACCGTGCGCCTTCATCGATTCCGGCGTGGAACACCAACCACCGTGCGTGGTGGGCCTGGAATCCCGTCAGCGGATCGACATGCAAAGTTGCAAGCGCCTCTGGATTGGTGCGTGCGACCTCTTCAATGTCCATGCCACCCTCTGCCGACAACATGACCAGCGGCTTCTTCTCGCTGCGGTCAAATGTGACGGAGGCGTAGTACTCCTTGACGATTTCAGATGCGGCCTCGATCCACACCGAGTGAACGATGTGGTCTTTGATATCCATTCCGAGGATATTGCGCGCGTGTGCTTCCGCTTCGTCGGGGGTCTTTGCCAGTTGAATACCGCCGGCTTTCCCACGCCCACCGACCTGCACCTGCGCTTTGACGACAACCGTGCCACCGATACGCTCGGCAGCTGCACGTGCAGCCTCCGGTGTATCGACAATCTCGCCGCTCGGGACAGGGATCCCGTGGCGTGCGAATAATTGCTTGCCCTGATACTCAAAAAGGTCCAAGCGACGCCCCTGTGTGATGTTGACCAAGCGATATACACCGCTAGAACGCGATGCCATCGGCCATCCTAGCGATCTTCGACTGTGTGCGGATCGGTGCCGTTGGTCACTGAAGGCGTTGGTATCGATTCGGACAAAGCCTGCTGGGTGCACGAGATGGGTGCGAGACCGCTAAAATCGTCCGCGTGCCTGATGCCATTTCATTCGCCCGGGGTGCCCCATGCCCCGAAGCCCTGTCTGGCGACCTGATTGCGACAGTAACCGCGGCGGCGCTTGCGAGCGATGCCACGCGGATCCTGTCGTACGGGACCGGTCAGGGGTACCCGCCATTGCGCGAGGTACTCGCTCATGAACATGGGGTTCACCCGGACCAGGTGTTTGTCACCAACGGTTCATTGCAGGGCTATGTCTTCATGTTGGAAAACCTGTTGTCGCCTGGCGATTTGGTTGCGGTGGAGTCACCGACCTATGACCGTGCTTTGCTGCAATTGCAGCTGCATGGGATGGAGATCTTGCCGCTCGCCATGCAGTCCGACGGATTTGACGTCGACGCACTGGCTGCTGCATGTGCTGCGGGTCGGGTCCCCAAGCTCCTCTATACGATCCCGAACTTCCAGAATCCGTCGGGCACGACCCTGTCGCAAGAAAAGCGTCTGGCGTTGTTGGAGCTGGTTGATACGTATGGCTTCTGGGTACTTGAGGATGACCCGTACGGGAAGCTGCGCTTTGAAGGCGACCACATCCCAGGAATATTTGCCACGTACGCCGGTGACAAGGTGATGTTCACATCGTCATTTTCCAAGACGGTGGCACCGGGTCTGCGGGTGGGCTACATCGTGACGCCGAAAGAGGTCGCAGCGACACTTGCCGCCGCCGCATCGCGCACCTACATTTCACCCTCGCTCCTCAGCGAAGCTGCAATTGCCCAATTGGTCAACGATGGTCACCTCGAGGCCAACATCGCACATGTGACCGAGCTGATGCGCGAACGGCGCGATGCAATGGTCGCAGGATTGGTGCACATGCCACAGGGAACGGTCTGCACGCCACCCCAAGGTGGGTTCTTTATGTGGGCCGAGCTCCCCGAAGGCCTCTCTGCTGATGCGTTGTTTGCCCCAGCAGCAGCAGCGGGCATTGCCTACGTCAAGGGCACCGACTGCTTCTTGGAGGGCGGCGAGCGTACCTTTCGCCTTGCCTACAGCGGTGTGAGTCCTTACGAGATCGCGGAGGGCATGGAACGCCTCGGCGCAGTCTTCTCGGCGGCACTCACGTCGTGATTGCTCGGTGGGTTGCCTGCGTGTGCAGGCAACCCACCGCCGTTTCTCATTTATCGACCTCGTCACGATGGTCGATATGGATGACCTCGAGAGGCGTGTGCGAAAAAGGTCGTTGTTCGCGATTCGACCGGCTGCGATATCTGCGAGGCCTTTGAGATATTGGCTCAAGTGCACCGGCGTTGTTGGCAATCTCCAGTGTCTGCTCGAGCGCCCCAAGATCTCCAGTGGAGATCAATATGGCGACCGGAGCACCGTGACGAGTTATGACGATACGGTCATGTATGCGTGTAACGTCCGACACGTATTCCGAAAGGCGATGCGTCGCGTCGCCAATGGGAACTGATCTCATGCGGGCAACGGTAACTCAACGTCTGGCGAGCTGAACGCCAGAATTGGGCCAGTGTGGTGCCCATTCTTTGCGCGCGGTGACCTGTGCCGGTCAGCTCTCTTGAGGCCCAGCCTCTGTCCGAGTCACTCGAGATATCCATCGATGCACCGCATGCACCGCACCGTCTTCAACACCGTCAAAGGTGTGATTGGCACCGGGGATGGATTCGAGATGCACCTGGGGGCATGATCCCTCGCGTGCGAGTTGTGCGAGCCGCACACCCTCCTCGGGCCGGATCAATGGATCCTCTGCCGCCTGGATGATCGCCAAAGGAACTGTGACATCGCCGACCCATCGCAGCGATTCGGCGGCATGCGCATCTGGTCCTCGCGAATGCAGCCAGGTGCGATAGGTCCAAATTTCTGCATCCTCGGGTCCATCTGAGGGGCCGGTTGCCCGTTGCACAATGATGATGCGGTCACGCTCGGGATCGTCTGTCCCCTCAAGTTGTGCCTCTGCCATCGCGCACATTTCGTGATAGGTCGGGCTGCTACCGAAGCGTTCCCATCGCCTGCGAAGCGATCCAGGCAGAGACTCAGGGTGTGCGACCGTGCAGACCCCAATGACCTGCGGCGGGGCATGCACTGCGTGGTAGTGGGTGACCAATGTTGCACCCATGCTGTAGCCCAACAGCACGATGCGCTGAAATCCCCGCTCGCGAAGCGCCCGGACTGCGGCAGCAATATCGAGCTGCGCGCCTTCGAGAAGACCCGTGCCAAAGAACACTCCGTAATTGGCCATGCGCGTGTTTGCGGTGAGTGTGGCGATGCCCTGTTGGGCCAAGTGAAATGCAAAGCGACGTGGCATCCCCGAGAGATAGTGGCCGACCGACCCATGAATGATCAGCACTGCGAGTCGTGCATCAACCGATTCATCCCGAGGGCGAAAGAGCATTCCATCCCACTTGTGATCGTCCTCGGTGGGAATCACGATCAAATCGGTCACCAGCGACGCATCGTCGGTGCCGAAGTGCGGCTGCCGACGCACCACGGGTGCGCGCACTCCCGTGCGGCGTGCGAATGGATTTTGTTGCGTCGTCATGCGTGTTTACGTATCCATCGGATAACGGTCTCGGTCGTGACAAATTCACGGCCGGTAAAAAAGTGATCCGCGCCGTCGATAACAGCGACATCGACCTGTTCGTTCCCGGCGGCACGAGCGACCACCGCCAGATCATTGGCCTCATGCGGGGCGACGACCTGATCATCGGTGCCTTGGACCAATAGCAGTGGGTGAGTGATGTTGCCGATCTGCAGATGGGTTTTGGCAGGGGTCGCCTCGGGCCCACGTGAATGCCACCAGGTCAGGTAGGTATAGACCTCTGAGTGCGCTGGCTGCGTCCCCGGGCCACGACTGTGCTCAATCACAAAGAGGCGATCCGCGGCGGTGGGGTCGGGAGATGCGACGATTGCGCTGGCGGTGGCATAGAGCTCGTCGTAGCTGGGGGTCGCTCCCCAGCGGGCTGCCCGCGCCTCCATTGATTCGGGGAGCCCCCAGGGGGCGCCGAGCAATGCCATTCCCCGAAGCCATGGAATTTTTGTTGTTGCCGCCCACCGCACCGCGAGGGCCGCGCCGCTTGAATACCCCATCGAGATCAGATGATCCCAGTCATGCTCACGCAGCCAATTTGCTCCTGCGGCGAGATCTTGGCGAGCGAGATCAAAAATCCCGGGCCCGACCAATTGGCCAATGTTGCCCATGCGCGTCTCGACCACGAGCACAGGGAACCCCTCGCGGGCGAGTGGGGCCGCAAGAAAACGCAATGTGCCGACGAGAAAGTTGCCCATGATGCCGTGCACATGCATTGCCGCGGTGCGCCGCCCCGTCATCCGTTCACGTCGACGGGCGGCACGCTCATCGATCACGAGCAGCGCATCGTGCTCGTGATTGTCGGCAGCGGTCAGGGTGACGAGTCGATATTCAACAGGCATCCGGGCGCCTTCGAAGGTGCGCACATGGGTATCCGCACGGAGCAATGCGGACAATGCGCAGGGTGGGTGCATGGCTAGTGTAGTGGCGGGCCCCATCGCGAGGGCTGCCTGTTGCAATTTCTGCACGCAGCGCGCACCGATCATGCAACGGGGTAGGCTTGGATCGAGATCGTCCCAGGGAGGCACATCATGATGAGCGCGACGTCATTGCAATCGGTCTTTCCGCAAGACACGAATTCGCAAGGCAACTTGTTCGCGGGAACACTTGTCGGGTGGATGGACCGTTGCGCCGCCTATGCCGCGATGCGGCAAGCCCGGGGCAATGTGGTCACCGCCGCGATGGATGAAATCACATTTCGTGTGCCGATCGTCCAGGGGGACCTGGTGGAGATTCAGGCGGTCGTCGAAAGCGTTGGGACAACCTCGGTGCGGGTCAAGATTGACGTCTGGCGTGAGCGGATCGAGGACGGCGCCCGCGAGCTGTGCGTGGTGGGGCACTTCACGTTGGTCGCCGTTGGTCGCGACGGTCGCCCGGTCGCGGTTCCCGCTCCCAGCTAGTCACCCACACATGTGATGCACACATGACCAACGTTCCCGGGATGTCCCGGGAACGTTGGTGAGTGCGGTGTGGTCTTAGAGGAGCTCCGCGACGGTCTCGCGCTCGCCGACCAACTCATCGTTGGATGCGTTGATCTTCGACTGCGCGAACTCGTCGTGCACAACGCCCTTGACGATTTCGTACGAACCCGGTGCAACGGTCTTGACCGGCACCGATGCCCAAATGCCCTCAGCAAAGCCATACGAGCCATCTGACTGCACGGCGATGGAGTGCACCTTATCGCTCGGGGTGAAGAGTGCCTTCACATGATCCACAAGGGCATTTGCTGCCGATGCGGCACTCGAGAGTCCACGTGCTTCGATGATCTCGGCGCCACGCTTGCCGACCTTCGGCAAGAAGTCCTCACGCAGCCAGTTGTGATCAGAGATCACATCAGTTGCGGGGCGGCCGCCGATTGTGGCATGCAGGAAGTCGGCGAACATTGTCGGCGAGTGGTTGCCGTAAATGATCACGTTCTCCACCTCGGTGACCTGGACGCCAGCCTTTTGGGCCAACTGCGTCGATGCGCGGTTTTGGTCCAGACGGGTCATCGCGGTCACGCGAGTTGGTGAGAGGCGCGTGAAGCGACTTGCGGCGATCATTGCATTGGTGTTGCACGGGTTACCGACAACAGCAACCGATGCGCCATCTGCAGCGACCTCGTCAATCACGTCACCCTGACCGATGAAGATGCGACCGTTGTCTTTCAACAGGTCGGCGCGCTCCATGCCCGGGCCACGTGGCTTTGAGCCCACCAAGAGCACCCAATCTGCGTCACCAAAAGCAACGCGTGGGTCATCGGTGGGGGTGATCTTTGTCAGGAGCGGGAACGCACAGTCATCCAATTCCATGACGACGCCGAGCAAGGCCTTTTGGACCTGCTCGACGGGAATCTCCAACAGACGAAGGTCAACCTGTTGGTCCTTGCCGAACATCTCACCTGACGCGATGCGCGGCAGGAGGGAGTATCCGATTTGACCGGCAGCACCGGTCACGGCAACACGTATCGCCCCCATTACGCGCCCAACTCCTTCATGCGCGCAATGATGGCGGTGGCTACCTCTGCGGTGCCGAGTGCGGTCGGATCATTACGATCCGCCTTCATGTCGTAGGTCACAGACTTTCCTTCACGGATGATGTCGGCAATCGCGCCTTCCATCAGATCGGCTGCCTCTTGCTCCTTGAGGTACTTGAGCATCATGACCCCGGAGAGCATCATCGCCATCGGGTTCACCTTGTTCTGACCGGCGTACTTCGGCGCAGAACCATGAGTGGGCTCGAACAATGCTGCCTCGCTGCCGATGTTTGCGCCTGGCGCAACACCCAAACCGCCGACGAGTCCAGCGCCCAAGTCGCTCAACACATCGCCGTAGAGGTTGGGAAGCACGATGACGTCGTACAACTCAGGCTTCTGCACCAACTGCATGCACATGTTGTCGACGATGCGCTCTTCAAACTCGATGTCCGGGTAGTCCTTGGCGACTTCTGTTGCCGTCGCCAGGAACAGGCCATCGGTGAACTTCATGATGTTGGCCTTATGGACCGCAGTGACCTTCTTGCGGCCATTATCACGGGCGTAGTCGAACGCGTAGCGCACGATCCGCTCGGAACCTTCGGCTGAAATCGGCTTGATCGAAATACCGCAGTGCTCGCCGAAGGTCGCCTCTGGGTTAGTTTCCTTGAGGAAATCGATCAACCGCAAGTTATCCGGCGTGTCCGCCTCAAACTCGATACCGGCGTACAGATCTTCCGTGTTCTCACGCACGAACACGATGTCGATGTCGCGGTAGAGGGTGCGCACACCGTCGTAGTACTTGCAGGGACGCACGCAGGAGTACAGGTTGCACACCTTGCGAAGCGCAACATTCACGCTGCGGAATCCAGTACCCACGGGTGTGGTGATCGGGCCTTTAATGCCGATCTTGTTCTCAAGAATCGAATCAATCGTGGATTGAGGGAGCGGTGTCCCTACTTCCTTCATGATGTCGACGCCAGCTTCTTGCACGTCCCAGTCGAAATCGACGCCAGTTGCATCCAATACTCGCTTGGTTGCTTCGGCGATTTCTGGACCGGTTCCGTCACCGGGAATAAACGTGACGCGATAAGCCACTGAAACCTGCTCCTTGTGTGGCGGTTGTGAGGGCGTCGGGGGAAGTTGTGCACATGGCACGGTCCCGAATCGCCACGTAAAACAGCGGGAGTATACGCTTAGCATCAGCACTCGGCGAGATGTACCGGATGAATCTGTCATCCAATGCGCGGAATGTGTGGTTTTTGGGGGAGTTTGACGGGGAAAAACTCCCTTTCGCGAGAAGGTCGGATGTCCCATGCCGGACGCCGAGAATTCCGGTAGATTCCGAGATCACTATCTTGATCACGCTGTCCACCACGAGAGGACCCGAGGGGGGGCGGAAGTTTGCACAGCCATGACGTTATTGTCGTCGGAGCTGGCTTAGCAGGTATGCGTGCGGCGATTGCTGCACACGAGGCCGGTGTCGATGTCGCGTTAGTAACCAAAGTGCACCCAGTGCGCAGCCACTCGGGCGCAGCCCAGGGTGGAATCAATGCCGCGCTCGGTAACGCGACCGACGACTCGACCGACAATCACACCTTCGACACCGTAAAGGGCTCGGACTACCTGGGAGACCAGGACGCGATCGAGATTCTGTGTGGTGACGCACCAGGTGAAATCATTCAGCTTGAGCACTGGGGTGCGGTGTTCTCCCGTCATGAAACGACCGGAAAGATCGCCCAGCGGCCATTTGGTGGTGCCGGATTCCCACGCACCTGTTACGCCGCCGACCTCACCGGGCTGGTGATTCTCCACACCCTCTACACCGTGTGTGTGAAGTACGACATCCCCTGTTACGAGGAATACTTCGTCACTGAGCTGATCAAGGATGATCACGGTGGCTGTGCGGGCGTGGTTGCCTACGACATGGTCCACGGCACCGTGGAAGCGATTGGGGCCAAGGCAGTTGTCCTTGCAACCGGTGGCGCAGGCCGCGTGTACGCGCCGTCCACCAACTCGCACAGCTCGACCGGCGACGGTATGACCCTTGCGTTGCACGCAGGCGTACCGCTCAAGGACATGGAGTTCATGCAATTCCACCCGACGACCCTGAATCCCAGCGGTGTGCTGGTGACCGAGGGCGCACGTGGTGAGGGCGGCATCTTGCTCAATAAGGACGGCGAGCGGTTCATGACCAAGTACGCGCCGAACAAGCTTGAGCTTGCATCGCGTGATGTTGTGTCCCGTGCCGAGGCCACCGAGATTATGGAAGGCCGCGGCATCGATGGCTCGGTGTTGCTCGACTTGCGCCACCTGGGTCGCGACAAGATCATGGAGCGGTTGCCGCAGATTCGTGAACTGGCAATGGCATTTGCCGGCGTGGATCCGATCGACGCACCGATTCCGATTCGCCCGGGAGCCCACTACCACATGGGTGGCGTGCATGTGGACTCGTGGGGCGCCGCACCGCACATGCCCGGCCTGTTTGCTGCAGGCGAGTGCGCCTGTGTGTCGGTGCATGGTGCCAACCGCTTGGGTGGTAACTCGCTCTTGGAAGCTGTGGTCTTCGGTGCACGCACCGGTTCGGCCGCTGCTGGTTTCGCACAGGACTTCAATGGCCGCGGTATTCAGGCGACGCCGGAGCATGGATACGCATACGAGGCCAAGCTGCGCGCACTGCTTGAGCGCGCCGATGGCCCGCGTCAGCACGTGCTGCGCGATGAGCTTGCCGACACGATGCAAGAGAAGGTTGGCGTCTTCCGCACCGGCTCCGAACTTGAAGAGGCAAAGGTCATCCTCGATCGCCTGCGTGATCAGTACAAGGGCGTCGTGGTCGACGACAAGGGCAAGACCTTTAACCAGTCATTGATCCATGTGATCGAGACCGGATACCTTCTCGATCTGGCCGACACCATGGTGTGTGGGGCAATCGCACGCGAAGAGAGTCGTGGGGCACACTCGCGTACCGACTTCACCGAGCGCGATGATGAGAATTGGATGAAGCACACTCTTGCGTACCAAGAAGACGATGAAATTCGTCTTGAATACTCTGAAGTCACCTTTACCAAGTTCGAGCCCCAGGTGAGGTCCTACTAATGCCACAGACCACCTTTGATGTCTTTCGCTATCAGCCAGACACCAGCGATGAGGCCTACCGGCAAAAATATGAGCTGGAGCATGGGACCGACCTGACGCTGCTTGACGCGATCCTGCGTCTTCAGAATGAACAAGACGGCACGCTTGCGGTGCGGTACTCCTGTCGCTCGGCGATTTGTGGGTCATGTGCCTGCCGCGCCGATGGGAAAACAGTGCTCGCCTGCATGACCCAGGTTGAGGACTTAAAGGATCAGAACGGCGGTCAGCCGGTTCGTGTCGACCCGATTGGCAACTTCAAGCCGATCAAGGACTTGGTTGTCGACATGGAGCCCTTCTGGAACAAGTTCAAGTCGGTGAAGCCGTACTTGATTCCCGACGGCGACGCCCCTGAGCGCGAGCGCATTGTCTCCAAGGAGGCCATGCAGAAGATCTACAACGAAAGCAAGTGTGTGCTGTGCGCCGCCTGCTACTCCGAGTGCAACTCGCTCGCAGCTGACCCAGAGTTCGTCGGTCCAGCGGCATTCGCCTGGGGATTCCGGTTTGCCGGTGACGAGCGCGATGGTCAGCGCAGTCAGCGCGCCAAGCTCTACTCAGGTGAACACGGCATTTGGGACTGCACCCGTTGCATGTATTGCAATGAGCGCTGCCCGAAGGGCGTCGACCCACGTGACGCCATTGAGAAGCTCGGTGGCATTGCCTTTCAAGAGGGCATTGCACTGCGCGACGCGGGTGGTCGTCACGCCAAGGCGTTCTTGATTTCCCTGCGCACCGGCGGAAAGCTCAATGAAACCCTCTTGGTGCCATTGACGCAGCCGATCAAGTCGCAGTTCGACATCCCATTTGCACTCAAGATGATTTCTAAGGGCAAGGCTCCCTCGCCAATTCCACACAAAGTCAAAAAGTTGGATGAGGTCAAGAGGATCATTAAGAACGTGAAGGAGACGATCTAGTTGGCACGCAAGTTTGCGTACTACCCAGGGTGCGTGGCCGAGTTCAGCTCGAAAGAGCTCAACTCCACCACCAAAGCACTTGCTCCAATGCTGGACATCGATCTTCTTCCGATGCCCGCAGCGACCTGTTGTGGTGCCGGTGACGTCGCGGAGGCGAAGCCGAACCTGTATCTGACGCTCAATGTGCGCATCTTGTCGCAGGCGGAAGAGATGGGCTGCGACATCATGACCATCTGCAATGTCTGCACCTTGAACCTGCGCCGGGCCAACAAGCTCGTCAAGGAAGACCCACGTTTGCTCGAGAGTGTGAACGAGGAGCTGGTCAAGGCAGGCGCCCGTCCCTACGAGGGCACCAAAGAGGTCACCCACCTGTTGTGGTACATCGCTACCGAGGAAGGGCTCTCGATGTTGGAGCGCCAAGGTCCGAAGGGGCTGAATGGACTCAGGGTTGCGCCGTACTACGGCTGCCAGCTCTTGCGGCCATCATCGGTGATGGGTTTTGAGGACCCGGACCAGCCACAGTCGATGGAGCGGTTGATCGTGGCGCTTGGTGGCGAGGTTGCCGATTACGAGGCCAAGAGCAAGTGCTGCGGATTCCCGATTCTGCTCGCGCGTGAGAACACGGCACTCAAGGAGTCACACGCTGCGCTCTCGCAAGCGCGTGACGCAGGTGCAGACTGCATGGTGACCCCGTGCCCACTCTGCCACTTGGCGATGGACGCCTACCAGCGTAAGGCCGAAGCGGCAAATGGCGAGGTCTACAACATGCCGGTGTTGCACTTGCCGCAGTTGCTTGGCTTGGCATTGGGACTCGACCACAAGGTGATGGACTTCAAGCGGCACATGGTGTCGATGGATCCAGTGCTCTCAGTTGTTGGCGGCGAGCCAGCATTGGCGGGACGCGCCTAGGTTTCCTCCAGCATGGGTGTGTGGAATTGACACAGGGCGTCGGCATTCGTGCCGGCGCCCTTTTTTGTCAGAAAAATTGTCAACGAGGTGGGTACCTGTGAGTGGGTCTGGCATGATCGATGATGTGAATCAGATCCTTGCCGTCACCGATGCCGTTGCCGATGAGTTGCCCGCATGTTGTGCGGACTGCGTGTTTTGGCAGCGCCCACATCGCCGAACAAGTGCGCGCGTCAAGCGCCGTTGGGGCAAGGTCGCGGAACGTCGTTTCGGCCCGTGGGGGCGCGTGCTGCGCGAGAATGGCGCATTCCGCGGGATGATTCAATATGGCCCCCGATCAATTTTTCCACGCACTCGAGTGATGCCTGCTGGTCCGGCTTCTTCGGATGCGGCGGTCGTGACATGCGTCTATCTGGGCACCGACGATCCTGCGGGGATGTGTGAGCGTCTCTTTCTCGAAGCGCTCGCGGATGTTCAGTCCCGGGGGTACGTCGCTGTCGAAGCATTTGGATTGAATTACCCGGAGGATGTCCCGCACCTCGATCGCTTCGGATCCCATCACACCCTGTTCGACCGTGACTTTTTGGATGGGCTTGGATTTGTGGCCATTCGCTCGTCCGGCCAGGTCTCGTTGATGCGTCTTGAGATCGCCGATCTTCCGGCAGCGAGTCCAGGACGTGTGGTTGCACTCGGTCATCGTGTCGTTGGTGGCATCTCCCGCCGCCGCGTGCGTTCCGCCTCGGCGTGACTATGCGGGTGGGTCCGCGGCTCCCACAGATGATGCATCGAGCGGTGGCGATTCTTGCGGTCCTCGCCCTTTCCATGGTGAACGGGACGCCGGCGTTCGCAGAGCATTCGCATCCACATGGGGTCGTCGCGATACTGCGGACACATTCCAGCTACGCCGATCCACAGATCTACAGTGCCGCAGTTGTACGCCAAGTGCGTGCGGATGCGGCTGAGCTCGTCGCGCGTGGTGAGAAGATCAAGCTCGCGGCGGTTGCGCCCGTTGGCGTTCAGGACATTTTCCTCTACGCCAGCCAGATCCGTGACGCACTCAAATACTCGGGAACTCTCGTGATCACGGTGCCAAATGGCGGCGTGGGGGCAGCGGGTCCGCGCGCGGAATTATCGATGCGGAATGCAATTGCCGCCGTCGGCGCGACAGCCATCACTGATCCTGCGGCGCGACTTCTCATCGCGGGCGAGGTCGCGACTCCGCCGCCAACCGATAACGGGACGGGACTCAGAGATTTGGTGCTGTTGGTGGGTCTCGCACTCTGCGGTGCCGCGGCTGCGATCGGGTGGGGAATCCGTCGTGAGCAACATGCCGCTCATCGACGCGCAATGGAGGTGCGAGGGGTCTTGAGTGTCTATGTCGACGCCCTTGGCGCGCGCATCGCCCAGCTCAACGGTCATAGCGACGGGCGAGAAGCGCGTGCCCTGATCGAGGCTGCTGACGCACATCATCTGGCTGCAGCGGTGCTGATTCGCCGAGCAACCGCCCCAAAGGATCTCGTGCAGGCTGCACAATCACTCACCCATGGCTTCGGGGATGCTGCGCGTGCGGGAGAACTGGTTGGTATTGCGATGCCTGCACACCAGCCCTTTGCGGGCCTGTGTCTCAATGACCCCGCGCATGGTCATGCAGTGCTTGATACCGATGAGCGCGAGGGTCTCTGCGCGGCATGCACCGAGGCCCATGCGCGTGGCGAGCACATCCATTCGCGCCGCGTGACAGTTGCCGGGCAGCCTGTCGGGTACCGCATTGCCCCCGTTCCCGCAGGTATCTTCGTCGTGCCCGAGGAGACGACCCACACCTCGGTGACCGGGGCTTAGAGCCAGCCCCGGGTCACAAGAGATTCTGCGATCTGGACCGCGTTGGTCGCGGCGCCCTTGCGCAAGTTATCGCTGGAGATCCACATCACAAGCCCGCGCGGATGCGAGAGATCATTGCGGATGCGCCCAACCATCACTTCATCGCGGCCGGTGGCGAGTCGGGGAAGTGGATAGATCGCCAACTGCGGCTCATCGGCGAGGATGAGTCCCGGGGCTGCCATCATCAGATTGCGGGCAGCAGCGGCATCGAGGGCGTCGGTTGTCTCAATTTGCACGGAGATGGAATGCCCATGAAAGACCGGAACGCGGACACAGGTCGCGGATACCGCAAGATCTGCCAGCCCGAGCATCTTGCGAGTTTCGGCAATCACCTTCCGCTCCTCACCGGTATAGCCGGTGTCATCGAAGGTGTCGATGTGCGGGAGGACGTTGAACGCGATGGGATGCGGGTAGACCGATGGTTCGGGCTCGTCGCCTGCGAGATAGCCTTGGGTGAGGCGCATCAATTCATTGATGCCCTGCTGGCCGGTGCCTGAGACCGCTTGATAACTCGAGATGATGACCCGCTCCAGACCGACGGCATCGGCGATGGGCTTGAGGGCCACAACCAGGGGTGCCGCGACACAGTTGGGATTCGCGATGATCCCATGGTGATTGGCGATCGCCGCTTCGTTGACCTCAGGCACGACAAGCGGGACATCGTCGTGCATGCGGAATGCCGATGAGTTGTCGATCACCACTGCGCCCGCCTCAACGGCAGCGGGGGCAAAGTCGCGTGAACGATCTCCGCCTGCGGAGAAGAGTGCAATCTGAATACCCTCGAAGCTATCTTCGGTGAGCTCTTGCACCACATATGGCTTGCCGAGGTATTCCACGATGCGGCCGGCACTGCGCGCACTCGCCAAGGGCCGCAATTCGGTGACCGGGAAGCCGCGTTCCTCGAGTACGCGCAGCATCATCGTGCCCACGGCGCCGGTGGCGCCGACGATGGCGACGTTAAACATTGACGCGACTCGCTGCCTGGACCTCAAGTGCGAAGGCATCGTGTAGGGCTTGCACGGCGCGAGCAACATCATCGCGATGAATGACCACGGTGATACGAATGGTGGAGGTGTCGATCATCAAGATGTTGATGCCATTCTCAGAAAGCACCCGGAACATCTTGGCGGCGATTCCTGGATTTGATTTCATTCCCGCACCCACCAGAGTGACCTTGCCGATCTGATCATCGGCGGTCAGAGATGAGAATTTGAGCTGGTCCTGGATGGTGGCAAGCGCATCCTGGGCGCGACCCAATTCATCCAAGGGCAGAGTGAATGACAGATCTGCGCGCCCGTCGATTCCCATGTTCTGGATGATGGTGTCGACATTAATCAATGCATCTGCGAGCACGGTAAAGATCGTTGCCGCGACACCTGGCTGGTCGGCGACCCCCGTGATCGTGATCTTGGCTTCGTCGCTCTTGTGCGCGATGCCGGACACGATCGCCTGTTCCATCTCGGGTGTCTCCTTGGTAATCCAGGTCCCTTCGTCGAGAACAAACGACGAGCGCACGTGCAATGGGACGTCATAGTTGCGTGCGAATTCAACTGATCGTAGCGCGAGGACCTTTGAGCCCATCGCGGCCATCTCCAACATTTCCTCGTGGCTGATGCGTGTCAGCTTGACCGCACCAGGCACGATCCGCGGGTCTGCGGTGAAGACCCCGGTGACGTCGGTATAGATCTCACAGACATCTGCGTTGACCGCAGCCGCGAGTGCCACGGCGGTGGTGTCACTGCCACCGCGCCCGAGGGTCGTCACATTTTTTTCATCGAGCGACATTCCCTGAAAGCCCGCGACGAGGACGATGTGACCTTCGGTAATGGCGTCGTGCAGGCGCTCCGCGCGGATTTCGACGATTCGCGCCTTGGTATGGGCACTATCGGTAAAGATCCCCGCCTGAGAACCGGTAAATGACACCGCTTGGTGACCGAGGTCATGGAGGGCCATCGCGACCAGGGCGCAGGAGATGCGCTCACCTGTCGAGAGCAGCATGTCCATCTCGCGCGGATCGGGTCGATCGCTGATCTCATGGGCGAGCTGGACGAGGCCGTCGGTGGTCTTGCCACGGGCCGAGACGACCGCCACGACGTCGTCACCGAGTTCGCGGGCAGCAGCAATCCGTTGGGCAACATTACGAATTTTGTCTGCATCGGCGACCGAGCTGCCGCCAAATTTCATGACCCGTAAACCGATGAGAAGTCTCCTTGATGACATTGCGGCGAGGCGCCGACGTGGGATTCTAGCGTTCGTTGCATGCGGGGCGTCCCAGACATGCCCTCATGCAAAAAAAATTAAAGTGACCGCGCTACTCAAGCACCCGTCGGCCCAGAAGCGCCCGTCCGAGGGTCAGTTCGTCGGCATATTCCAGATCTGCCCCCACCGGAAGACCGCTGGCAAGACGGGTGAGCTGCACTTTGCCGCGCAAGAGATCGCTCAAATAGAGCGCGGTCGCCTCGCCGGTCATGGTGGGGTTGGTTGCGACGATGAGCTCGGTCACGCCTTCGGCATCCACCCTGCGCACCAACTCATCGATCCGCAGGTCGCCCGGATCAATGCCATCGATCGGGGAGAGTGCCCCCCCGAGCACGTGGTAATAGCCGCGGTATTCATGCGTGCGCTCGATGGGCAGAATCGACGATGGCTCTTCGACGACGCAGAGCAATGTCCGATCCCGCCGTTGGTCCTGGCAGATGGGACACAACTCATCTTCGGCGAAACTAAAACATCTGCTGCAGGGGCGCAGGCGTTCCGACATCTGGGTCAGGGCGCCGGCAAGGGCGAGCGTCCGTTCATTGGGGGCTTTGAGCAGATGGAATGCCAGCCGTTGCGCGCTGCGCGGACCGACCCCCGGAAGCCGGGAGAGCTCGGCAATCAATCGTTCGAGTGAGGGGGTCAGCATTCGGGTGGTCAGTGGCTAGAGGCCGGGGATTCCCAGGCCGGAAAGCCCTCCACTGATTTCGCCGATGCGCCGCTGCGCGTGCTCTTGTGCCTGGCGCATTGCTTCGTTGACCGCGGCAACGATCGTGTCAGAGAGCAATTCGACATCTTCGGGATCCACAATCTTGGGGTCGATGATGATCGATTGAACTTCAAGCCCGCCGCTCACCGTTGCGGTCACGACGCCCCCGCCTGCGGTTGCGCTCGAATATTCGCTCTGCAGTTCGATCTGCACGCGTTCCATATCGGCTTGCATCTTTTGCATCTGCTTGAGCATTTTCTGCGGGTTCATACCTGAGGACACGCGGCGGGCTCCTGACGTTGTGTGTCGTTGGGGTGGTCGGTTAGTGCGGCTCTTCAATTGCGTCAAAGGTCGCGATGAGCTCCTGGCGCAGGGTGTCGAGCGTGAGTGGTGCCGATGGGGAATCGGCCGGTACAGCGGCGGGCTGGTCGCTGACGGCGACCTGCACTGTAATGCGTTGGCCGAAGACTCCGAGAAGCACCATTTCCAGCGCGACCCGGTGGTCGGTTTTTGCGAGCATGCTGGCGCCGACCGAACTTGCCAAGGTCAGCTCGAGGATGTTGCCGTTGGCTGCGGTCGGACGCCCCTCTTCGATAAACGTGTAGAGCGGTGGGTGCGCGGCGTGAAGCTCAGAGAGTACGCGCGGCCACATTCGCTCGACATGTGCAAGATCAAATACGGCAGATGGCACCGGGTCGGGTGCGATGGCCGGGGCGACCGGGTCCTCGTCGATGTCGTCGTCGGGGACATCAATGTCATTGAGCGGCGGGCGTTCATCATCTGCGACCGGAGCGGCTGGCGTCGCGACGCGCGGTGCGGCCTGCGCGACAGGGACCGGCGACGCAGGCGGTGGGGGTGCGTCGCTCGGCACCGCGCTCTCTGGAGGCGGCGCAACGGGAGCAGGCGGAGCAGGCGCTGGTGCGACCGCGACGGGAGCGACGACAACGGGAGCCGCGGGTGCAGTGACCCCGCGCTCAAGGTGCTCGAGCCGGGGAATAATGCCCTCGACATCACCATCGAGTGACGGGCGCGCGAGTTTCGCAGCGACGAGCTCTAATTGCAGGCGTGGATCCGCACCGCCATGGCGGATACGTACCTGTGCATCGGCGAGCAGATCGAGTCCGCGTACGACCTGATGTGCAGAAAGTTGATTTGCCTGCCCCGCCAGACGGGAGAGCTCTTCGGCAGAGAATGCCCACTCATCACGGGCGCCGGCGCCTTGTTGCAACAGGCACACGCAGCGCAGTTGGGCAATCAGCCCGCGCATCAGTTGCTCAGGATCGCTGCCGGAATCAAGAATGTCCTCAAGCAACAGGAACGCACCGGCGGCATCGCCGCTTGCCAAGAGGTCGACGAGCTCAAACAGGGTCTCGCGGGCAACCGAGCCGAGCAGCTCGAGCACCTCGTTGAGTTCAACTGTTCCACCGGAATAGGCAACGATCTGATCGAGCAAGCCAAGTGCATCGCGGTAGGACCCATCGGCCGCACGTGCGAGTGCATCGAGAGCAGTCTCGGTGGTTTGGATGCCCTCTTTTTGGGCAACTCGTTCGAGTACTCGCACAAGCGATGGGATGCCGGGCTTGCGTAAGACGTAGTGCTGCACACGAGAGCGAATCGTCGGCAGGATGTCCCAGGGATGGGTCGTGCACAAGATCACCACCAAATGCGGCGGGGGTTCTTCGAGCGTCTTTAAGAGGGCGCTCGCCGCACCCTCCTGAATTTGGTGCGCCTCATCCATGATGGTGATGCGGTAGCGACCGACGACCGGGGCATAGCGCACAGTCTCGAGCCAGTCGCGCATTTCATCGATGCGCCGTGCACTTGAGGCGGCGTCAACCTCGACGACATCGAGCCAATCATCGTGACCGGTCCGCAGGCACGACTCACATTGCATGCACGGGGTCGCAGTCGGCCCCGGATATGCCAAACAGTTCAGGCAGCGGGCAAGGATGCGCGCAGTCGTGGTCTTGCCCGTTCCGCGCGGTCCTGAAAACAGGTAGCCGCGTGCGGGACGTCCAGATGTCAGGGCGTTGGCAAGCGCACGCGCGACATGTTCTTGGCCAACCATGTCCTCGAACGTGGTCGGGCGATGGCGGTTATAGAGGCTTGCGCCGGATTGCTCGCTCAATTAACACCTTTCTGAAGACCCCTTCAGCGTGCGCACCCTGCAGAGCAGGGTGCGCAGATGCTGAGGTGACCGTGCACCCACCGTTGAAACCCGCGTCGAAAGCGGTACCCGTGCCGCCAACTCCAGCAAGGTGACCCCACTGCGCGTAGGCGGATCCGCTTAAGGCTGCTTCCTTCCGGACCTGACCTGGTTCGCGGTCGCCCACCGAATGGGACCTCACCATCAACGTCGCATTGCACGGGCCCGACCCTTCCGAACGAGTCCCTGGGGTGGGAATTGTGCCCCGCTAAAGCGGATTTCGGGTACAGGGCACCGCTAGCTCCCCGCCTAGCACGGTCACTCCATGAGGATAGAGGACCTCTCACCCGTCTGCGAGTGTTTTGGGCTGTGTGGTGGGGAAAAGTACCGATTTTGCTGGGCGCAAATCCCAGTTGCGCCCGGTGACGCGTGTGATCTACGCCGATCGATCGCGACGACGAATGCGCGGACTCACGCGTTCACCGCGGCGGTGAATCCCGATTGCACCGAAGAATGCGGCAACCCCAATGCCAATCATCGCGACAGTGATAACGGCGTAGACGAAACTCGACAACCCCGAGGTTTGCCCAAGAAGAGCCATGACGCCCCACATGAGCGCCCCCCATCCTGCGCCAAGCAGCGCACCAAGGAGCACGATGCGCACGCGTCCCACGGGTCGTGGGGCGTCTGCGACTGATTTTTTCTTGCGAGACGTTGCTGATTTGGTCATAGAAGGACAGTAGCGATCCCGCTGGACGAGATCGTCACGCGTGTGCGAGGAGCGCGGGCCCCTCAATTGATGAGGAGCACATACCTATGACCTCGACCCAACGACGACGACGCAAGGGCACCCACATCGGATGCCCCTGCGCGTGCTTGGGGCCATCCACTCTGTACAGCAAGGCCATGCCGGTCTCGTGATACTGATATGCGCGCGATCTGTGTCGCACATGGCTCCCAAGCGACGAAAACCCGCCGAAGGGGGCGTTTTGGCCACTTTTGGAGGACGCTTCTCAGTAGACGCCGAGTGGTCGCGGCTGGTTCGAACCGCTGAGTCGACGGGCGATTCGGGGTGGTTGCTACTGGGTTGCTACAGCCCCGCTGCAGTTTGCTATCGATTTGCTACGCGTAGCTCACGGTTCGCGCAAGTGGTGATCGCGTGCGACCCTCAGCCGCCGTTTGCCTCGGGTTGATGCCAGAAGGCCGACCCCCAGACCATCAAGGACTCTCGCGCCTTCGCGCAGGCGGGCCTGTTGGACGGAGATCAGCCCGCGGGCTGAACCTTTATCTAAGAGTCGGACTCAACTCAGCGAAGCGGCCCAGCCCAGTCGGCAGTTACCAGGTCTCGACTCGGAGCGTCTCGCCCGTGAACTCCTGCGGCTCACCTTCAAGTCCACCTTCAATCGTCGGCAATTTGGCCATCAGCACATCCGATACGAAGTTGTCGCAGTCCTCTTTGGACTCATAAAGGCCCGTGACGATCACGCCTGCGTCCACTACGGCCGCTGCGTAGAAGAGCTGACCTTTTGGACTAGCGCCGGGAGGCAAGACTGCCTTGCTCGTTTCTTCCCACTGGGCCTTGGTTGCGCCGGGCCATACGTGCGTTACTAGATATGGCATTGTTCTCATCGAGTTGGTTTGTAAAACGCCTGCGATCCTTACAGGCGACTACTCGCCTACATAAGGCGTTTTGGCTGCAAAACGGCGCTGCCGGAGACGCTGAGGCCTTCGCTTCGCTGCGAGTGCAAAGACGCTCGACGGTCGGCTTTCGATGGGCAGTACTGGGATCGAACCAGTGACCCCTCGCGTGTGAAGCGAGTGCTCTCCCGCTGAGCTAACTGCCCGGGAATCCATTGCGTGAACATCGACATCGGCTCGCGACGATACGACAGCACACGACGAACGTCTCGGGATAATAGGGCATCGGCCTTCGACTGCGAAGTCGGCACCCTGTCGGAGCACGATCTACTCCTCGGTGGAGTGTGTGTCTCCATCCAGATCGACCTCATTGACCCCCTGAGGATAGGTCTCGTCACCGCGAAGGAGCGCGGGAATCGTGCGGATGAGGATCGAGAGGTCGCGCCAAATACTCCAATTCTCGACGTAGTCCACATCAATGATGATCCGCTGGGACCATGGCAGCGTCGACCGACCACTGATTTGGGCGAGCCCAGTGATCCCGGGCCGCGCAAGGAGCCGTCGACGTTGTTCTGGCGTGTAGCGCTCGATTTGCTCGAGCAGTGTGGGGCGAGGCCCAATGATGCTCATCTGTCCACGCGCCACATTAATGAGTTGTGGAAGTTCATCGATGGAGAGCCGACGCAGACGTGCGCCGAGTGGGGTGATTCGCGGATCCCCAATGTCGTTATTGAGCCCGGCCCCAATAAATTCTGCCCCGTCGACCATCGTGCGGAATTTGACGACCCGAAATGGTGCTCCCCCAAGACCGGCACGTGGCTGAAGGTAGAATGCCTTTCCGGGTGAGTCGCGTCGAATCAGGATCGCGATGACCAGAAATACTGGCGCCAGGATGATGAGCAGCGGGACGCTGATCACGAGATCCATGAGGCGCTTGGTGCGCCCGCCGACGGGGTTAGGCGAGGACGGATTCAACGACACTGACAAACCGTTCTGCGAGATCGCGACGATTGTGGTGGAGATGGACGTACGCAACACCGGCGGCACCCATTGCCGTTGCCGCGGGTCGGTCGGCGGCAAGTTGGCGAATTGCGTTCGCCAATGCTTCGGCATCCTCGGCGGGGGTCACGATGCCGCATCCTGCGCTCCGGATCGCGTGCGCCGCTTCGCCATCAGGGACCGCGGCGAGGATTGGCCGACCTGCACCCATGTAATCAAAGAGTTTGTTGGGCATTGCCCCCTGGAACAGCGGTGCATCTTGATAGGTCAACAGGCAGGCATCCGCGCGGTCGAGCCAGGATGGGACATCCCGTTTGGGAATCGGCCCCGCAAAGCTCACATTCTCGAGACCGCGCGCTGCCGCCTGTGCCACAAGCTCGGGTTTACGATCGCCGTCGCCGACGAGCGCAATATGAATTGATGGGTCATTGCGTAGGAGCGCAGCGGCATCGAGCACGGTAAAGAGCGAGCTGTAGGTGCCATGCTGGCCCACAAACATTGCGACAAAGGCATCGGGTCCGACCGGCAGGTCAACGACCTCGGGGGTGATGGGAGTATCTGGGGGATCGATTCCGTTGGTGATCAGGCTGACGGCATTCGGTGTGACTCCCGCCGAGATGACGCCATCCCGGATCCCTTCGGTGAGAGCGATCACGCGGTCCGCACGCGAGTAGCAGTAGTTGGCCATCCGATCCATCAGCGCGATTGCCCGTGGATTGGTGAGGAGCCCCGTAGCGAGGGCGGATTCTGGCCAGAGGTCGCGGACCTCCAAAATGAATCGAGTGCGCCGAAGCCCCGAGACAAACGCGCCAAGCACCCCGACCGTCAATGGCGGAGACGAGGCCAAGATGACATCGGGTCGTCTGGCGCGCAGCGCAGCCGGAAGGGCATAAGTCGAAAAGCTCAAGTGATTTGCTGCGCGCGAGCGTGCATCATTTCCATACCCCGTTGAGGAGTAGGCCCGTAGCACCTCGATGCCGTCCTCGACCCGTCGCACTGTTGTACGTCCGGCAAATTCCGACGGGGCTTCGCGAGTGGTGTGGAGCACCTTTGAAGTGATCACTGTGACATCGTGACCGGCCTCGGCAAGTGCGCGCACATGGCGCCAATGACGCACTCCCCCTGGCTGGTCGGGGGTCACGACATACTGAGAGATGTAGAGAATGCGTCCTATGCCGCACGCCCGGGTACTGAGTGACCTCGGTGACGCGCAAGCACCTGGTCGTAGACCGATTCGATCTGCGCGGCAACCGCATCCCATGTGAGCGAGGTCGTGGCGCGCGCGCGCGCAGCAGCGCCCATTGCGCGGGCGCGTCCCGGTGGATCGAGCACCTCACCGAGGGCGCGAGTAATTGCCGGCGTGTCATTTGGGGCAATCAGCATTCCGGTCACGCCATTATCGACGAGTTCCGGGGTCCCACCGACCGCAGTTGCGATCACGGCGCGACCAGCGACCATGGCTTCGCAAATCACTGTGGGCAGGCCTTCGCTGCGCGATGGGAGAACCAGGACATCACAGGCACTCATCCATGCTGCCACATCCTTGTGGGGGAGTGCGCCGAGAATGCGTATCGATTCCTGCAATCCGAGCTCGGTCGCACGCGCACGCAGTGCACCCTCAAGCGGACCATGCCCAACGATGGCAAGAAGCGGCGAGTTCTGCGCCTGGGTCGCATACGCATCAAACGCCTCAAGGAGATGTGCGACCCCTTTGAGTTCGGTGAGATGACCGACGAATAATGCAATCGGACGATCGGTTGGAAGGCCGAGTGCGGCGCGATCGATATCGCGTTCACGCCCGGCAAATACGGCGGGGTCGGCGCCATTGGGGATGACCTGGATGGGGTGTCGCGGTTGCGCCAAGGTGGTGACGCCATCGGCAATTGCCTGTGAGACCGCAATGATCTGATCGATCTCGGTAATCGCCTCCACGACTGTGCGTCGCCATCCCGCGCTGCGATACGGGGTGAGCAGCACATCTGCAGATCCATGCGCGGTCGCGATCACCGGAACGCCTACCGCATGGCCAGCGGAAACCGCTGCCCAGCCATCGGGGATGAGCATGTGCGCATGCACCAGATCAAATGGCCACTCTCGCGCAACGCGGCGAACCGGCCCGGCGATGCTTCGAAGGGTGGTGTGGCAGATCCTGTGTCCGAGGCGGGCCCCGGGTAACATCATCATGCGCGGGTGCAGTACCGGCACTCCGTCCACCTGCGTCGAGCGCGGCACACTGCGGTGGTTCGCCCACCGTGCACGCCCTGGGGGCGCCCAGCCGAGTTGCGAGATGACGCGCACATCGTGTCCGCGTCCGCGCAGCGCACGCACCTGCTGGTGCACGAAGGTTCCTGCGACCGGATCAACGGCGCTTGGGTAGAGATGGCTCACGATGAGGATGCGCAGAATTGACGCTGCCTGTTCGAACGGACGACGACAATCCTGCCAGGTTCCTGCGCGCGCGGAACGACGGTGGCGACGCCAGACGGCCCGCGTCCTGGATGCACATCCAATGCCAGAACCCCTGAGACCACGTCACACCGGCACTGAAATGTTCGGTGGACCGAATATCTCGGCATCGGTTGTTCGAAACAAATATGCGTATTTCCAGGAGATATGTCAGGATGTTACACGCAGGTTACGTCGTGGCGGTGCCTTTTCGGTCGCGGCAAAAACACGCTTTGGTACGGTCGCCCAATGAGCACATCACTTCGTAGTCACTTCAAAGAACTTGATGAACAGCAGATATTGCTGCAGTACATCCAGCCCGGACTCGTTGGGCTTATTGATGGAACACTGTCGACCCTTGCGCCGATTTATGCGGCCGCAGTGTTGTCGGGATCTCACACGGCATTGTTCGTCGGTCTGGCGACTGCGATCGGTGCAGGCATCAGCATGGGGCTCTCAGAAGGGCTCTCGGATACCGGTGAACACACTGGACGCGGATCGGGAGCAATTCGCGGAATTGTGACCGGGTTGATGACCACGATCGGTGGGTGTTTTCACACGTTGCCCTTTTTGATCTCAAATGTGCACATGGCGCTGATCGTGGCGACTATTGTCGTCGCACTCGAGATCATTGTTATTTCCTGGATACGAAAGCGATTCTTATTCGTCTCGCTGCGACTCTCATTGCTGCAGGTCGCATTCGGTGGGATCGTCATTGTGATGGTCGGTTTACTACTCGGATCTGCGTAGCTGCCGGATGGCGGTATCCGCATCTCGCGGATACCGCCATCCGGCGACACAACGGGACCGCATGAGATCCCTCATCGCCAATGTGGTGATTCTGGGAACCGCCGGGATCAGCGAGAGTGCGTCACGCAGAGTGACGGGTGATATCGGGCGATACACCGGCGTGCGTATTCTCGGGACACGTCCTGCACGGGTTCTGGCTCGGACGCATGATGCGCACTAAGGATCGGTTGTTACGGGCGCACTGCGCCACCACCAACCCGCACGCATCTGCCCGTGCGGGTTGGTGGTGCGGCGACGACTAGGTCGTCGCGCGCCTGAGGGTGAGATAGAGCACCGCGACTGCACCCAGTGGCATCAACACCCAGGCGTTGACACCGTGGTGGGCGAAGAACGCGGTGATCGCGAGTGTCAGCACGATCCCGGCAGCAGCCAACCAATCGTCACCGACAATGAAATCCCACCAAAAGAGAACAAAAGCCTTCAGATACTTCACGACTCAGCCCCCACTTCACGTGGTACTGGGACGCGTAACGCGCTGTGCTTGCGACGCAGACTCTTGACGAGTCCAAACGCCACCAGGATCATAAAACCAAGGATCGGAATCAGCGCAATATCTGCGCCCGGCCATGACACGCCGACACCTTCGCCCGCCCAGAAAATGCCAAAGGTCGTCAGCATGAGCCCCACCGAGAACTTCATGGTGTTCTCTGGAACGCGTGAAAGCGGCGCGCGCACCGCGATCCCAACAACCGCCACAACGATAAGTGCAATCGCAGCACCGGTGGCGGCGAGGGGAATGCCCCCCTTTGCGCTTCCGAAGGTCAACACGATGAACGCAACCTCGAGGCCTTCAAGAAACACGCCCTTAAACGAAAGGGTAAAGCCATACCAGTCGATGCCCTGGGCGGTCACCGATCCGGCCGTTCGTGCAGCTTCGAGTTCCTCGGCATAAATCGCATCTTCATCGTGCAATGCCTTGAATCCGCTGCCACGCATGATTGCTTTACGCAGCCATTGCAAACCAAAGATCAGCAGCATCCCCCCGACGACAATGCGAAGAAAAGAAATCGGGAGCGAGGTGATCGCTGGCCCGAGGACGATGATGACAATCGCGAGCGTTGCGGTGGCGACACCAACGCCGGTCAGCGAAGAGCGCCATCCGCGGGCAATTCCTGCGGCAAGAACGATGGTCAGCGCTTCAACCATCTCCACTGCGCTGGCAAGAAATGAGGATAATACGAGGAGGAGTGTGCTACTCATGCCTCTGCTTTCGGAGGTCGTCGACGGAAGGGTTCCCACCGTCAATGCTCAACAAGAAATATCTTTGTAACTATAATGCGGAAGTAACCGTGGTTGCAATATGACGCATGTAACAAATGAAAATGCGCTGCCCCACAAGTCGCCCAAGCGCTTTCTGATGCTGGCGTATCGGATGCCCCAAAAGCCGACCACCAGTCGCGTCGCGGTGTGGCGTGCCCTCAAGAAATCGGGTGCGATCTATCTCCAGGATTCTGTCTGCGTGGTCCCAGACACCGCCCCAATGCGTCGCGAGCTCACTCCGATCCTTGAGCGCATTGATGCTGCGGATGGCAGATACCACCTTCTGCCCTTAGGTTCGCCGCCTGCCCCAGAACTCGACAAGCTCGTGAGCCTGTTTATCGAGCAATCGTCACATCACTACCACGAGATCATCGAAAACTGCGAGGTGAATTTCGTCAAGGAGATCGAGTTTGAGATCTTTCGGGGAAACTTCACCTATGAAGAAGCAGAAGAAATTCGTATGGAGTTCGAAAAAATTGTGACCTGGTTCGAACGGGTGACCGCCCGCGACTGGTTCGGAGCACCGAATCGTGCCGATGCCATCGCGTGGATCAACCGCTGCGAAAAGATGCTCGAAGACTTTGAGACAAAGGTGTTTCACGGCGAATCCTAACGAGCCTGCGTAACCAAACCTTACCCCGTGATTCACTGCAGTTTGGGTGAATCCACGAGGGGATGTAACACGGGTGTCTCACATATTCACATCAATGTAACTTCTTCTGATCCGATGCGTGGAAACCTCAACCGGCAGAGGGATCTCGCGAAGGTAAGGTGGCCTCGATCGCACTCCAGAGTGAGTTGTGATTGATCGCCATTCTCAACATCGGAGACACAATGAAGTCACGTCGTGCGCGCCGTCTCGCCCTTGCGGGCGGCATCGGCGCTGCGGGGGTTGGGGCAACAATTCTTGGCATAACCGCTCTGGGCACCGCTGCTGCAGCATCCCACCCAACGCTCGTCGTCTATTCCGCGCAAGGATATGACAAAGCAATGGTGGCTGCGTTTGAGCACCAGTACCCAAGCATTCCTGTCACGTTGAACGACAACTCGACCGGGCCACTGCTCACCCAAGTCGAGGCAGAGCGCAATAACCCCCAGTGGGGATTGCTGTGGGTCGACGGCGCAACAGCATTTGCTGGGCTCGACACTCAAGGCCTTCTCGCCCGCCATACCGCGCCACCGAAGAGCGGTTTTAATGCCCTTGGCAAGTCCGTCTACCCTGCAAATGGGAGCTTCACGCCGACGGGTGTGACCTTGGTTCCGGGTGTGGCATACAACGCATCCAAGATTTCGGCAGCCAAGCTGAAGACACTGAACGACATTTTGAACTACGCCAAGGCACACCCTGGCAAGGTCGGAATGAACGACCCGACACAGTCAGGCCCGACCTTCCCATTGATTGCTGGCGTCATGAACTACCTTGGGCACGGGAGCGTGTCAGTGGGTATCAGGCTTGGTGAGCAGTACTTCCTGAATCTCAAGAAATATGGTTTGGTCTCCAACGGTACCAACGGCAGCACGCTGCCCAAGCTTGACAACGGCACCTATGACATCGCCATGGTCCAAAGCTCGGCTGCAATCGGTGACACTCGTGCCGGTGGCGATCCAACAGCTCCAGCGCCCTCAACGAACCGCGTGACCTACGTTGGTCCGGCAACCTTGCTGCCAAGTGCGATTGGAATCGACAAGAAGGCATCTCCTGCAGTTCAGGCTGAGGCGAAACTGTTCATTAAGTTCGCATTATCGAAGCTTGGACAGCGGATCATGCAGTACTCGACCCAGGGTGACCCGTACGGGGATGGTCTCTACTACCCGGTCGTGAAGGGTGTGAGCCCAAAGAAGGGCCTGCCATCGCTGGCATCTGTGCCCACGCAGGCAATTAACCCCTACAAGTGGGGTCCGTTGCAGGCGTCCATTAACCGCTGGTGGGTCCAGCACATCCTGAACTAGTTAGGAACGGTAGCCCTTATCGCAACAACCCCTGTACTTGAGCCTGGACGCGACGTCATCCCGTCGCGTCCAGGTGGGGCGCCACCACAGGGGCGCGTCCGGTTTCTTTTTCGCCAGCCGCTCAGGCTGTTATCTCGGATATTGATGCCACTTTTTTGGGTGGCGTTGGCGGTCGCCATTTTGGCGCCGTGCGCCAGCTTTCTTATCCTTGCGGTCTCCCCGCGGCTGTTTTCACAAGGTGGCCAGTGGTTCACCCTGACCTACCTGCGGCAGGTATTTACGGGCTATACCGCCACGGCGCTTGTCAACTCACTTTGGGTGAGCGTTGTTGCATGTGTGTTTGGTACGTGTATCGGCGGAGCCATCGCCTGGTCGGTCAGCCGCACAACTCTTCCGGGCCGTCGATTCATTCCCGCGACAATGTGGCTCGCACTGTTGTTGCCCTCGTGGCTGCCAAGCCTCGGTTGGGTCGAGCTCTTTCAAAACGGTGGGGTCCTTCAGCGTGCGGGAATCGATCTGCCGTGGCTGACGCACTTGATTCTTGGCCCCGGCGGCGTGGTATTGGTTCTGGGTTTACGGTGTGTGCCATTTGCCTTTCTGGCAATCACCGCCGCGCTGGTGGGGCTGGGTCAAGAATTTGACGATGCGGCCCGTGTGCATGGAGCAACCCGATCCCGGGCAATGCGGCTGATTATTCCGATCATCGCTCCGGCAATTTGGTCGGCACTTGCGATTGGATTTGCTGAATCGGTGAGTGATTTCGGTGTCGCAGCCACCCTTGGCACGACTGCGAATTTTCCTCTTGCGACATATTCTCTCTACGACCAAATCAATGCGTTCCCCCCGAGCTTTCCTGGGGCTGCGGCAATGGGTTGGCTCCTCGTGCTCTCCGTTGCGCTCCCCTTAGGCCTGCAAACACGGGCGCTGCGAGGCAAGAGCTATTCCGTGCTTTCTGGGCGGACTCGCCAGGCAATCCGCCGCCGCCTGTCATGGCCGGCATTGGTGGGTGCTCTTGGTGGGATCTCTCTCTTTTACTTCGTCGCCCTCGGAGTGCCGGCGATTGGGGCCCTCATGGGTTCGCTGATCAGCGAACGCGGGTCATCGATGAGTCTGAACTTCGTAAATTACCAGCAGGTATTTCACAACGGCGAACTCTTTGACCCGCTGGTGCGTTCTGGTCGCTATGCGGCCATCACTGCGTCGATCACCGTAGTTGCCGGCTTTATCGCTGCGCGTCTTTTGACAAAGGTGCGTACCAAAGCGGTCCGGGTGTTGGACTTCCTGCTTTTGGCGGCAGTTGCCATTCCCAGCGTGCTGTTTGCGGCCGGATACATCTTCACCTACAACCTGCCGATCATGTCGACGCTGGGGATTAACCTCTACCAGACCCAAACCTTGCTGGTGATCGCCTATGCAGCATCAAGTCTGCCCCTCAATGCCCGGGTGCTTGTCGGATCTGTATCGCAACTTCAGCCCTCGCTCATGGATGCCGGTCGTGCCCATGGCGCAGGACCGATTCGCGCATGGCTGCGGGGGATCTTCCCGGTGATGTCAAAGCCGCTCCTGGTGGCGTGGCTCTTGACCTTTACTGGAGTGTTTCTCGAACTCCCGATTTCGCAGTTGCTCTATGCGCCGTCAAATCCGCCTGTGGCGGTTGCGATTGAGGGCAACCTCGGCAATTACCACTTCGGTCTGGGGCTCGCACAGGCGGTTGTTGCAGTCGTGTGTGCATTCATTGTTGTCGGTGGCGCACTCGGCGCATACCGTCTGCTCGCGCCACGTGGGTGGCGCCGTCTCGGGGAGGCAACCCATCGCTAGTGCAATCACAATCGACGCGGTGACGAAAATCTATCCTGGTGGAAACCGGGGTCTCGATGAATTCAGCCTGGGTGTCGAAACGGGTGAGTTTTTGGTGCTCCTGGGGCCATCCGGCTCCGGGAAGACCACCCTGTTGCGCTGTCTGGCGGGCATTGAGCGGGTCAGCTCGGGGACGATCTCTCTCGGCGATCAGATTGTCGCCACGAGCTCGCAGCATCTGCCGCCCGAGCGGCGAGACCTCGGCATGGTGTTTCAGGACTACGCGTTGTGGCCGCATCTGACGGTTCGAGACAATGTCGCGTTTGGCTTACGCCGTCGGGGTTTGGCACGTAATGCGCGTCGCAGCGGTGCCGGTGATGTCCTTCGCCGAGTCGGTCTGGAGCATCTCCACGATCGTTATCCGAGCCAGCTCTCTGGTGGCGAGCAGCAGCGTGTCGCGCTCGCACGGGCCTTGGCTGGCCGGACGGGGCTCATCCTCTTTGATGAACCACTATCGAACCTTGATGCAAATCTGCGCGAGCGATTGCGGATTGAAATCTCTGAGTTAGTACGCGAGTCGGGTGCCACTGCGGTGTACATCACCCATGACCAAGCTGAGGCGTTCGCTCTTGCAGATCGCGTGGGCGTGCTGCAGGGAGGTCGCCTTCTGCAAGTGGGGCGCCCAGAGGACATCTACGGAGATCCTGCAACGCCGTTTGTGGCGAGATTCACCGGACTTGCCGGCGAATTTCCGGCCCGGATACTCGACCGGGTTGACGCTCCTGGACGGGCAGAGGTGCAGATCACCGATTTGCCCATGGCGCGTCCCATGCATGGGCGCATGATGGCCGGAACCGAAAGCTGCGTGGACGTTGTTGTGGCGATCCGCCCAGCGGCAATTTCATTGTGCCGCCATGATGTGCAGGAGCACCACGTCACTGGTACGGTCGTTGACGTGGCGTTCCGCGACCGGGGCTATGAACATGCGATCGACCTTCCGGGTCATCCACGACTGACCGGGGTGCTGCATCACACTCGTTTTGACCGCGGGGACACCGTGGGGCTACATTTTGCTGCAGAAAGCTGCTTGATCTTCCCGACAGACGGGATGCCATCTCCGGTACTCAAGGATATGGCAGTCGCGGAATATGTCCCCGTGTGATCACGTCGCCGCGAAATTGTGTGTGGGCAAGTACACGTCGACGACACACCCTCAGGGGAGATATCCCAAGGGCGTGTCGTCACGCACGTACGGAGAGAGAGGGATTTGAACCCTCGAGGCAGGGGATACCCACCTACATGCTTTCCAGGCATGCTCCTTCGACCGCTCGGACACCTCTCCCAACGGGCGCGCGGATACTAGCGAGGCTGCGGGCATTCTGCCGATACCGGGTGCTGACTGACTCCATTGGTGCAGCCAGAAACGAGAGTTGTGGGAGACGAGTTCTCGTCTGGAATGCAACTGCAGCGGCCCAAGGCGAATGCATCCTGCTAGTTTCTCGCGCGGAGGGGTGGCAGAGCGGTCGAATGCGGCGGTCTCGAAAATCGTTTCGGGCTTTAGGGTCCGACGGGGGTTCAAATCCCCCCTCCTCCGTTGCGACATCAAACGCCCGCCCGCTCGGCGGGTGTTTGCTGTTGTGCATCGATCGGTGCACCTTGTCGCACTCCCAATGGGGGAGCCGTCACGGTCTCGCGCGGTGGCGGTGTGCAGACACCATGCCGATCTGGTTCTCAAGCGGCGCGACCTCCGATCGTGCAGGCATTCACGCTCGTGTGCAAGTGTCCGTTTGGTACGGTCCCTGCCGATGAGCTTCCCCGGCCCGCTTTCCCTACGACGAGTGGCTGCATCTATTGCCGCTGGGGCCGCGTTGTCCGGCGTATTGGCGGGGTGCGGTACGTCATCCTCCACCTTTTCCGGCGTGGTCAATATTTCGGGGTCGACGACGTTGCTGCCATTCATCGGCAAAGTGGCGTCCGAGTTTGCATCGTCCAACACCCTTGCGCGGTTTGATGTGCAGATGGCAGGCACCAGCGATGGGTTTTCTCAACTGTGCAACGGGCTCACAGATGTCGCTGGTGCAAGTAGCCCGATGAACGCGACCAGTGCAGCACTGTGCCATGACAATGGGATTTCGTATGTACGACTCACCGTCGCCAATGACGCGATCGTGGTGTTTACGAGTCCGGCAAGTCACCTTCCGCAGTGTCTGACCATGTCCGATCTCTACGCGCTGTCGGGCCCTGAGTCTGTTGGGTACACACGCTGGAGTGATGCAACACGACTCGCCCGCACCCTTGGCTCACCGACGCAATTCCTCAGTGCTCCATTGCGGGTGTTCAGTCCCGAAACCGGCCAGGGGACGCTGACGAGTTATCAGAATCTCGTCATCGCCCCGATAGCGGCGCGCAGGGGAACGTCTCCATTGATTCGACTCGACCATACGAGTGAGCCAAGTAATGACGTCATGCGCAACGTGGTCCTCCAAAATCCTGATGCGTATGCATTCTTGGGGTACTCCACTGTTGCGGGATGGGGGACAACAGTGCGGCCATTCGCAATCGACGCGGGCAAGGGGTGTCAGCTGCCAGGGGAGAAGGAGATTGCCGCCGGGTCCTATCCTCTGTCTCGTCAGCTGTACGTCTATGTGAATATGAATCGTGTGCGCAGCAACTCGACTGCGCGCGCCTTTGTGTCCTATCTGGTCGGCGGTGACGTTCTCGATCGCGACGGTGCTGCCACAGCGATTGCCCCGAGCCCTGAGCAAATTGCAGCGTCGCAGAGCGCGTGGGCATCGGCGCTTTCAGGATCGACGGGGGCCAGCCAATGAATGCCCTGAGCTCGATGAGTATTTGGGCGCTGGTTGTGCTGGCACTGGTGATTGCAGTGGTGCTTGCCGTCGCCCTCGTCACAGGGCTGCACTACCGATCGACGCCCGACAGACGTGAACGCCGAGGGCTCACCGCTGCGGCCTACATGACCGCCGTTGGCAGTCTGTTCGCAATCCTGACGGGCTTTTTGATCAATAGTGCCTACGTCAATCTTCAAGATACGCAGAATGCGGTGGGAAGTGAGGTTGCGGCGGCAACGCAGCTTGCCTACGCCTCGGGCGCCCTTCCTCCCCCGGATGCAGACCGTGTGCAGGCCTCGCTCCAGGTCTATCTCAACTCACTGGTCAATGGTGAGTGGCAGGCACTTGCCCAAAACGCCCCTCAGAACTCGCCGGCGGTTGGGACATTGCGTGATCTCCAGCAAACGATCTATCCCTTGACGGCGCGTGCGTACGTTCCCAGCACAATCGCCGATGCGATGGTGAACGCAACCCAGCAGATGGCCACCGCGCGAAGCGACTGGATTTCACTCGCCAGCGAGGATCTCCCATTCCCGCTGTTTGCGCTTGCCGTGCTTTCGGGAATCGCGCTGATTGTGAATGCGCTCGTGGTCTCGGGGCGTTCGGGTCGTCGCTATGCGGTGATTGCGGCGGGCATCATCATTGTCGTCGTGCTCGATGTCACTGCGATTATCGGTATTAGCGCGCCCTTTCGGGGGGCATTTATCGTTGATTCGCACCCCATCTCGCAGGTCACACAGGAATTGCAGAACGGTGAATATCTGCCGTGGGTCAAGTTATGAGCCAACTGGGCCGTGGCCGTTGGTGGGCGATTAGTGGGATTGTGGCCCTGGTTGTGATCGTGTGTATCGCGGTCATTGCGAGTACCGATTCGGGAGCGCCCACTGCACAAGCGTGTCCAACGACCTCATCTGATTGCGTGGAGGTGGGAATCGGTCAGCCGATCTATTTAGCGACCATGTTTCGTACCGACAGTCAAGACGGAACTGATGCGTCGAATGCGGTCCAGATGGCCGTGGATTATTTGGATGGACGCTTTGATGGGCTCCCTGGGACGCTCCTTGGGCACCCGGTGTCGGTACTGCCGACGGTGGATGGATGCGCTGCTCCGAGCGGTATCGCTGCAGCGCACCAGATCATTGCCCAGTCTGATGTGCTTGGAGTCGTTGCAGCGAACTGTTCGGCTTCGATGTACAAGGCTGCGGACGCCGTGCTGTCTGCCGCGCATCTTTTGACGATTTCCCCACAAGCATCATCGGTGCTGCTCACCGACCCCAAAGAGCACCAGCCCTATTTTTTCCGCACTGCGCGCAATGACCTGATCCAAGGGTCACTCATCGCTGATTTCATCCATACCCATCCAGAGTGGACGCGGGTAGGGATTATTTCCACCAACGATGCATACTCGTCGGTGCTTGGCGCGGCGATTACAAGCGATCTTCATGCGGCGGGCGGTACGGCGACAAAGCTGATTATCGATGCGGCGCACCCCGCACGCAGTGTGGAGACCCTGGCGACATTCCATCCGAGCGCGGTGGTGCTCCCACTCAACGGCAACCACTGTTTGGAGGTGCTCAAAGCGCTGCATCAGACCCCTCAAGTTCCTGTGGTCATGACCCAGCAATGTCAACAGCAGGGAGTGCTTGATTATCTGCGCAACAACGGTGGATCGCAGGTCTACGCAACGGGTCCGGATGCCTCCGAGCTGGCGGCACAACCCTTCTATGCTGATGCATTTTTGCCGGCATATCAGCGGCTGTTTGGATATCGGCCGCTCACGATCTACAGCCCCGCTGCCTTTGATGCCACCAACCTCATCTTCGATGCGATTCGCCGGGTTGCTGTGGTGCATCCCGGCGGAGGGCTCATGATCAATCGCGTGGCATTACGTGAGGCGCTCCTGCATGACGTGGAATATCAAGGGTTGTCTGATGTCTTGTCGTGTAGTCCGACAGGTGACTGCGTGCCTGCCACGCGAATGGCGGTCTATCGTGCCCCGCAGTGGCCGGTCGGGGGGAATCCTTTGGTGAGTTCGGTGTTTTCTGAGACCAAGGTGCTGCAGTCGCTCTTGATACAAAATTAATTCGTTGCCGTTCCTGGGGAAATTCCGACGATGACTTAGGTCGCTCCCCCAACCCCGTGCGGCGTTGCACGCACATAGATGTTCCATGGGCCTGAGCTACCGACCTCGACAAAGTCGTTTTTGACGACCGTGTTTGGCACATCTGAACCAAAAAGCGACGATGCATTTGGTTCAAAGAAATTGTCGTAGGCGCTTGTGAGTACCAGGATGTCGGAGTGGGCGAGATCTGATCCCAGGCGTGAATTGGTTCCGTTGGCGATACCGGGCTCCATCTCAAGATAGAAGCTGCTTGGGATCAGCTGTGGCATCAGGAAATACAGGTAGGTGTCGCCAAAGACCGTGCGTCGCAGATCTTGGGGCCCGACAAACACGTGCATGCCGGCCTGTGCGTGCGCATCGACAATGGTAAGTGCGTGCTCGAGGAGCATCTGCTCATCACTTGCATAGACGGGGGCCGTTCGACCGAGGTTGGTGACATTCCACGTGGGCGTCGATGCACCGGTGAGCGTCGGACGAATTGCCGTTTCGTAGTTCTGCATCTCGGGGAGCCCCGTCAGGATAAGGGCGACACCAAAGACAAGAATCGCTGCGGGGCGAATGATGCGGGTCACCGACCCCGTCCCGCGAAAAATTCCCGTGACGACTATCACTCCTGCGGGGAGCACCAGCACGGCAACTGAATCGACATGGAAGGCATCTGCGCGCTGAAAGGCTTCAGGAAGCGCGCCTGCGCACAGAACGCCGAGTACGAGGATGCGTGTGGCTGTCCAACTCATACGCGTCGTGATCGTCTCACGTCCCCCGAGTGCGATCAGTCCAACCGCAACGATGACGCACAGCAGTGCCAGCGTTTGATGATGGATATCCAGATCCTGAAATGGCAAGAAACGCCCCGGACCACTCACAAAGATAGGTCCGGTAATTTGTCCAGAAATCACCGCGCTGGGGCCCGCGAGTACCAGGTTGACAAGTAACGGGCTCATGCCCATCACACACCCGCCGATCACTGGCCGCCATGCTGCGCGCTGTGTTGCACAGATGAGCGCGACCATGATGATGATCGCGAGACCGAGATCAATGCGATATGCCAGTGCCAGGCCAAAAGAGATTCCGGCACCGACGCACCACCTGCGGCGAATCCCATTGCGCACGCCGATATCTGTGAGAAGAATCCCCACCGCCGCAAGTGCGACCCCGCCAACCCATGCATAGGCCACCGGGCCGAGCGTGACGGCAATGACATTGCAAATCACCCCTGCTGCAATCGCCGGGACGGGCCCTCGCCAACGCCAGGCAAGGCACACGAGCCCTCCGGTGAGAAGGAGATGGTAGATCAGGCCGACCATTCGCTCAGCGGCGACCGATGCCCCAAAAAGTTTGAAGGCCCCGGCAATGGGAAGGAGCGATGCCAATCCATACACCGACAGAAAATCAACATTGGGGATCGCACCAGTGAGCAGACGTACCGGATAGACCAACAGCAGGCCTTCATCCTGTTGGCTGACTCCCGAGGCCAACATCACGGCACTCGTGAGTGGAAGGGCAAAGGTCGCGGTGAGCACAATCAGCGCGAGGACAGACGCGAGGGTGCGTACGCGCGGTGGTGTGCGGGTGATCCCAATGCTCCGGGACCGCGAAAAAAGATGTGAGCGTTCGTGCGTCATTGCATGTGCAAAAAATCGGGGAACGGTGACGTCGATAGATCAATAATTATTTCGCCCGTCGAGTGCACGATTCTCGGGTCTCAGCACTCCGCTGGCACGCTCTGTATCGACCTGATTTTTACGAACATGAGAAATGCGTCACTGCCGTCTTGGGTGACGGCGGAGGTTCCCCGTTAGCGTCGCTCGTCGAAGAATTGCTGCAGGACCCCGAGGGCATCAGCGGCGAGCACCCCGCTTTGTACTTCCACCCGGTGGATCAGTCGCGCATCCCCCAAAATATTGACGACACTGCCCGCGGCACCCACCTTTTGATCGGGTGCCCCGTAGACGACTCGAGTGATGCGCGCTTGCTGAATCGCGCCGGCACACATTGGGCATGGCTCAAGGGTCACATAGAGCACTGCTCCAGTGAGCCGCCATCCCCCGAGGGTACGCGCCGCTGCGCGTAGCGCGAGTACTTCGGCATGGGCGGTCGGGTCGCTGTGGAGCTCGCGCTCGTTGCGACCGACGCCGATTACCTCGCCGTCCTTGACCACGACTGCGCCGACTGGGACATCCCCATGCTCGCCCGCGGTCACTGCCTCACGCAGTGCCAGACGCATGAAGTATTCATCCTTGGGGAAAATGCCGGTGCGAGTCATCTGGGTGCCTTGTGCCGCGGGGCGACCGGTAGGTCAGGCGCGATCCGGGTCATGTGATGAAGTGTGTACGTACATGTTGCCGATCCTTCGGGGGAACCGTGGCGAATTCTGGTGGGAAATCGAAAAACGGGCGCCGAGGTAGATTAACCGTACGGGGCTCGGCGGCGGCGCATATCGGCAACGCCGATCGACGGTTGCTCGCCCGGGAACGTGACTCCTCCTTTGTGCACACTGACCCCTGGCGGGCGCTGCGCATTCTTGGTGAATTTGTCGATGGCTTCGATGCGCTCGCCCGCGTTGGACACTGCGTATGTGTGTTTGGTTCTGCGCGGACGCCGCAGGACGACCCGTACTACGCGGCGGCACAGGCGGTGGGAGCAGGCTTGGTGCAGGAGGGATTTGGGGTCATTACCGGCGGCGGGCCGGGAATCATGGAAGCGGCGAACCGCGGTGCCTATGAGGCGGGCGGGATATCGATTGGCTGCAACATCGAATTACCGCATGAGCAACATGCCAATGAATACGTCAATTTGCAGATTGATTTTCGTTATTTCTTCGTGCGCAAAACGATGTTTGTCAAATATTCAGAAGGGTTCATTGTCTTCCCCGGTGGGTTTGGCACCATGGATGAACTCTTTGAGGCATTGACGCTGATCCAAACCGGGAAGACCCTCGGCTTCCCATTGGTGCTCTACGGGCGGGATTTTTGGGAAGATCTTGTCGCGTGGATGCGTCGTCGCTTGGTGGGCGACGGGATGATCAGCGAAGAGGAACTCGAACTGATGCATATCGTCGACAGCCCGGAAGAGGTGTGCGCCATTTTTGGTGCGCTTGAGTTCGACGAGATTGTCAAGCGCAGCCATGGGGGCGCCGATGGCGTGTAGTCCACGCAGGGTGCCGCGATAATGATCCCCGCCACATCGATTGCCGAATTTGTCGGTGCACCTCGAGATGGCCATCAGGATCGACCATGGGTCATGCTCAATATGGTCGCCAGCGTCGATGGGGCAACCTCGATCGGGGGCGAGTCCCGTGAGCTCTCGGGTCCACACGACCGTGATGTCTTTCATGCCTTGCGAGGCATCGCCGATGTCATTCTGGCGGGAGCACACACCGTGCGGGCAGATCGTTACGGGCCCATGCGGCCTCGTGATGGTGTGCGCGAGGCCCGGCGTGCGCGTGGACAGCATCCGGTCGCGCCAATCGCGGTCATCTCGCGCTCGCTCGCATTTGACTGGTCGAGCGCCTTGTTTTTAGAGGCAGAGGTCCCGACCATTCTTGGCGCACCCGCCGATTGCCCAGCAGACATCCTTGACGCGGCGCGTCGGGTTGCGCGAGTGATCGCCGATCGGCCGGGAGATGTCGATGTGGCGCAATTTCTCGGACGCCTCCGGCAGATGGGGCACCGCGGTGTCCTGTGTGAGGGTGGTCCGAGGCTGATTGGTGAGCTGATGGCCGCAGATCTGGTGGATGAAATCTATCTCACGATCTCGCCCCTGTTGGTGTCGGGGGTATCGGACCGGGCCCTGGTCGGCCCGGAATTTGAGCCACCCCGCGGTCTGCGATTGGCGGGGCTCTTGCCGATCGATGACGTGGTATTTCTGCGGTACGAGTTGGTGCGATGACGACTGATGCCGAGGAGCTCGTCCGTGCCCACCATGCAGCGCTTGCCGGCCTGCAGGAGCTGCTTCGCGGGTGGGGGGTGGAGAGCACCCCGTCCGGGGTCTGCACCGAGATTGATGCAGAAATTGCCGCAGCTGATGGATCCGAACAGGCGCGCTCATTTGCCTACACCTATGTCTTTGCTGCCCGCGTTGGTGGACAGGCTGCGGACCCTGAGCGCGCGGTGACATGGCTGCGTGGCTGGTCGGCATCACCGAGACGCACGGCATCTGAGGTCCAGGAGGCACTTGTCGATGGGGTGCGTTTTGCCCAGCGCTTGCATCGTGCACTCGGTATTCCTGAGGTGTCGTGAGGACATCTGATCCAGCCGCCGTGATGACGGTGCGACCACGTACGCCACAGGGCAGGGCGCGCGCGGTTGTCGATGGACTCCGCACGGCATATCCCACCATCGTGATTCCCTTGGATCATGCGAGCCCGTTCCAGTTGCTTGCGGCGATTATTCTCTCTGCCCAATGCACCGACGCGCGCGTGAATCAGGTCACGCCCGCGCTTTTTGCCTATGCCCCCGATGCGGCCACGATGGCTGCTGCAGAGCTGGGGGAGATCGAGCGACTGATCCACTCGACCGGGTTTTTTCGCGCCAAGGCGCGCAGCCTGATTGGAATGGCGCAGGCGGTCGTCGGTCGGTTTGATGGGCAGGTGCCAGGCACGATGGAGGATCTGGTGACCCTCCCCGGAGTGGGGCGCAAAACCGCAAATGTCATTCTTGGCCATGGCTTCGGCGTCCCGGGAATCGCTGTTGATACACATGTGCTTCGCCTGTCGGGTCGGCTGGGGCTCACTGAATCGAGCGACCCTGTGCGGGTCGAGCGCGATCTGTGTGCCCTGTGGCCGCGCCGCGAGTGGAGCGATGCCTCGATGCGGCTGATCTACCACGGCCGCGCGGTGTGCGTGGCGCGCTCGCCACGCTGCGGTGCATGCATTTTCGCGAAGTTTTGCCCCTCGGCGCGGGTACCTAGTGCGCCTCTACGACGCCCATCTCAGACAACGAGGTAAGGACGGCCGCCCAGGTCGTTTGGTGACTCTCCCAGACCAGACGTGCACGCACCTGATCGACCGGAGTCCACGCGAAGGTGTCGTGCTCATTGGGGTCGACGGTAATCGTGTCAGTGGGCGCCGGTGCCCAAAAGACCGATTTGTTCAAGGTGAGATCAGGGCGCACCACAAAGAACACCTCCTGCAGCACGCAGGTCAGATCATCCGGAGCAATACTCAGGCCGGTTTCCTCTTGAGTTTCGCGCACGCAGGCGTCCTGTGGGGTCTCGTCTGCCTCGATACCACCTGAGACCGGCTGCCAAAGCTCAGGGCGCCTGCCTGGTGCTTCGGGTGCGTGCAATAACACCACGTGAGGGCCAGTGGGCATCTCTCGGATGAGCCAGCACTCAATTGATGGGCGAATCATCGAAGCCCCCCGTCGCGCAGCCGACGCATGACCGTGTTGGCCATGCGTCGATCAGGCGCGCGTTACGTGGTGAGTGAGCGCAGCTGGAATGCGACCACAATCATTCCAATGCCACGCAGAAGAGCGGTTGCCCCCACAAACACCAACAGCACAACGGCCTTTTTATCGATGTTGCCAGAGACCGTAAATGCCAGCCCCAACTCGACCAGGCCGATCGCAAGGCGTGTCCACCAGAGCTCGAGGTGGCGGTTGGCGAGCGCGACGATCACATCGAATGCGCCCTTGATCACCAACACCCAGCCGACGATTTCCGCCAAGGCCAGAAAGGTGTTTCCGGGGTGAATCAATGAGGCGATACCACCGACGACAAATGCCAGACCCAGCAGGGCGTGAAACCACTTCCAGCCACCGCGGACCGCGATCGCCATCACAAGCTCCTCGAGCCCGGCAACCAAAAACACAATCCCTGCGACGAGCCCAACCGCGCGGACGGAGTGGACATCAAACCGGAAGACCACCAAAGAGAAGGCAATCCAGACAATGCCAAGTAGCAGTGGGATCCACCAGAGTCGCCGCAGGGCGCCGACAAATTCATATGCGAATGCATCCTCTGGGGATACGGGTGGTGTGGCAGTCGTCATGCCGTGGGCTCCTTTGTGGGGGTGTGTGGGTGTTGTTGAGATGTCTGCGACGTCGCGCGCCGATGTCCTTGTGACATGTACACGTTGAGGAGCTATCCGGTCGTGAGCTCATCGCGCGCAGCGCGCATCTGCGCGAGGCCATCATCGGAGAGCGTCGGGTACTCAGGGTCGACATGCGCAAGGGCGGTGATCAAAATGCTCGCGGTGGCCGCCCGCGCAAACCACTTATGGTCGGCCGGTACGACATACCAGGGGGCCGTTGTCGTGCTGGTGTGACTGAGCATCTCGGAAAAGGCGCGTTGGTACTCGCTCCAATAGCGGCGTTCATTCAAGTCGCTTTCTGCGAATTTCCAATTGCGACGCGGATCATCGATTCTCGCGAGCAGGCGTTCGCGTTGCTCGTCGCGGGAGATATGCAAGAGCACCTTCACGACCACGATGCCATTGTGGTGTAGGTACTCCTCCCAATTATTTATTTCGCGGTAGCGGCGCTCCCACAATCGGTGATCGGGGGCGATTTTGGGAAGGTGTGTCTGGGGCAGCTGATCGGCATGCACGCGTTCGACGAGCACTGATTCATAATGCGAGCGATTGAAAATCCCAATCCGCCCGCGTGCCGGGAGCCGTTGGTGATATCGCCAGAGGTAATCGTGTTGGCGCTCTTCCTCGGAGGGGACCTTGAAGGCGTGCACCTCAACCCCTTGAGGATTGACCCCACTCATGACATGACGGATGGTGCCATCTTTGCCTGAGGCATCGATGCCTTGCAGCATCAATACCACGGCATAGCGCTCTTGAGCCGCAAGGCGTTGTTGGTACTCGCGGAGTCGTTCGACCCCTTCGGCAAGGCGGTCGTGCGAGTTCTCTTTGGTGATTAGCCCAAAGGTCTCGTTGGCAGGCCAATCATGTGAGAGGTGGACCTGGTGCCCTGCCGGAATCCGTAACCGGTCGCTGATGCGCGTGGCGAGATCCTCGTAGTCGCTCATCGATAATGAGTGCGCATGCGAGGCGCAGATGGGGTACGTGCACGCAGACGAAAGCTCATAGTGATGACAATATCGTGGTGTGTCCGGGTCCCGCGGCCACGATGCCCTCTACTTTGTGCCGAGCTCAACAGCTTTCACGATGAGCAGGACGACGGCGACGACGAGGTAGGAGCGCAAGACCCACATCGCTGCGCGTACCGGTGCCGAAAGCTTTGGGCGATGCAGCAAAGCGATCTGGGGCATCGTCCAGGACTCGCGAGGTGGTTGGGGTGTCGATGGGATATCGGTGGTGGGTGTGCGGGCGCTGTACATCGCCGCCGCCCCAAAGCCCACCAAGCCGATAGCCAGAAGGATTGCCAGGGCGATCGTGAGATGAATGACGTTGATGGACGGAAAGAGCGTCGTCACGATCAGGACCCCTGAGAGCATCAAGAGGACCCCAAGAATCATCATGGCGACGACATTGAGCCACACACGGTTGACCCAGGGCCCAAGGACTTCCTTGTCGTTGCAGAGCACCAACAAAAAGACGCTTGCGCTTGGCAGCAGGACGCCGGCGAGTGCCTGCACGGCGGTCGTGATCACACCCAGCGGCGCCTGCGGGATCAGCACGATGCCGGCAGCAAGCGCCACCAGCGCACCAAAGGATGCATAGAAGCCTTTTGCGTCGCGGAAGCCACGGTGGAGTGAGTGGCGGATCCCGAATGTGTCGCCGACCGCATATGAGGTGGCGAGGGTCACCGCGCCTGCGCCAATCAGCGATGCGTTGAACAAAATGATGGCGTACATCGCGCCAGCACCACTCCCGACATGCGCCCTGAGTCCTGCGGCCACTCCCCCGGCGTCGGTGAAATGGCCCGCCAACCCCGTGCCGGCAAATGCCGCTGCACAAATGGCAACGAGTGCACCCGCTCCGACCACCGTAATCAGTGATCCGAGCACTGTGTCGACGCGCTCGTAATTAATCCAACGGGTCGTGATGCGCTTGTCGATGATGTTGGACTGTTGAAAAAACAGTTGCCACGGCGCAACGGTCGTACCGACGATGGCGATGATCAAGAGCACCGAGGTGGAGCTGGCCCCATGGGTGATGTGGGGCACAACGGTGTCATGGGCGATCGTGTGGACCGCTGGGTGCCGCAAGAATGCCAGGGGAATCACCAAGAGATTCGCCGCGACAAAGACGAACATGAATCGCTCCCAGCGGCGAAAGCTGCCACTGGCGGTCACCGCGACAAGTAGCAACGCGGCCAACGGCACGGAGAGATATTTACTCACCCCGAAATAGCCGAGCGCGAGGTCGACACCGATAAATTCGGTCACGATCGTGAGGAAATTCAATGCAAAGAGATCGATGACCGAGAAGGCGCCCCAGAATTTGCCGAACCGCTCGAAAATCAATTTGCCGTGGCCGACACCGGTGACCGCACCCAGGCGGATCACCATCTCTTGGTTGACGATCAGTACCGGAATAAGAAGTACCAGGACCCAGAGCAGGCTGGTGCCGTAGTTCTGGCCGGCTTGTGAGTAGGTGGCAACCCCACCGGCGTCATTGTCGCCCACCATGACGATGATGCCTGGACCCAGGATTGCCAGCATTGCCAGCAGTCGACCCCGCAGCCCGCTGCGCCCAAGTTCGTGTTGGCCGATCGTGCCAAAGGCGCCTTTGATGTCGCCGATGTGTGCCGAATCCAAGACAGGGGCAGTCGTGACGGGCGCGCCGTCTGGTGCACGCTGAGACTGCTCGCTCATCGCGGACCTCCCGGGAAAACTGCACACAAACACGAATGGTGATCGTCCACACGTGCCGCATGGTCCGGCGGGGGTTGACGCGAGAGCTACATGCTCAGGCCAACCTCCGACATTCCGGCGACGCGCGGACGCTCGGTACTATGAGGTGTGTCGGTATCCGTCACTTCGTTGCCAGGTTCGATGGGGCGTACGGGTTGTACGCGCACGCAGACGGTACCACCCAGAAAGCCCGGGTCAACCCTCTCGCAGTGCATCGGCACGACGTTTCCACTCATCCGGGATAAGTGTTTCAAGCAGGTCATCAACCGTGACCACTCCGATCATCCGATCATCGTGGTCGACGACTGGTGCCACCGTGAGGTTGAAGTCCGACATCATGATTGCGACATCCGCGAGTTCGCGGTCGCTTTCCAGATGTGGTGTTGCGGTATCGATGATCTCTTCAAGCAGTGTGTCTTCCCCGTGACGCAGGACGCGCACGAGGCGCACTGCGCCGTTGAGACGACCATCTGGATCATGGGTGTAGATGGTGTGGAGCGCCTCTGGGGCAAGATCGGAATCACGTACTGCAGAAATTGCTGAACCAACCGCGGTGCGGGAGTCGAGGCAGAGGAAATCGACACCCATCAATCCACCGGCGGTGGCTTGGTTAAAGCCGAGCAGCGTGCGCACCTTGCGCTGTTGGGTGACCGGCAAGAGTTCCAAGATCGGCACACGGCGGTCTTGTTCGAGTTCCATGATCAGGTCCGCGGCATCATCGGGCGCCATGCGGGCAATCAGGTTTGCCGTGTCCTCATCGGTGCGCTTTTCCAGGAATTCGGTCTGGTGCTCGACATCCATTTCCTCAAAGACATCGGCCTCGAGTTCCCGGTCATGACGCACTGCGTCAATGATCTCTTGGCCCTCATCGTGTGATGCCGCTTCGACGAGATCTGCGATTTGGGCTGGGTGCAACCGCCGCAGCTCTGCACCGGTGAGCCCTTGGTCGGCACCGGGCACGTGGCGCAAAAACGGGCGCACACTGGTCCAATCCAAGAACGGGCGACTCGGAGGTTGACGATTCGAGCGGGGGAGGAGTCGTCGCAGGAGCGCGCCGACGGACACGTCGATCCCCACGACACACCAGACATCGCCCATCTTGGCGAGTTCGATTTCATTTGCGCGCACAATCCGCACACCGGTGAGATTAATCAGCCGCCGCCCGAGCACGTCGGTGCGCAGCAGTACTTCACCTGGACGCCGTTCAAAACGTCGCATATCCAGACGTTCTCGCGAGAGGCGGATCCGTCCTGGTTCCAGAGATGCAATCTGTTCTGCCGGCAAAAACACATCACGCCCGCTGATATGCGCCGTAATCCCGATCACTGGCGCATAGCCGCCATCAGAGATTTGCACGAGCAGGTCAGCAACCCGACCCATCCGTTCTCCGGCGCGGTCGAGAAGGGGAACCTTGGTCACCTGAGTGAGGTGAAGGATCCGATTGTTCATACCCTCAACGATACGCGGGCCGCAAGATGTTCGCGAGCCCAAAGGGGTCATGGCGTGCAACATCTCGTATGTCACTGACCCAAATGAGTGAAGTCGCGTGGTCGCAGTCGCGCCCATGGGCTGCCACGTGCGCGGTATGGTCTCGATCGTCCGCTCTCGACCCCAGAGGTAGCTCGTGACCAGCGACGGCACACATGCGCATGACACCGATCGCCATCCCGGCGAAGACGCCTTTCAGCGTGGCCTGATCCTGCTCTATCAGGATGCAGATTACGATGGTGCCGGGCGCGCGTGGCAAGAGGCAGACGCCCTTGGGCATCCCGGGGCGGCAACCCATTTGGGACTTCTTGCATTTCATGAGCATCGTGATGTCGCTGCGGCAGAGATTGCCTATGCCCGAGGTGCCGAGCGGGGCGACGGGAACGGTGCGTTTCATCTCGGCCTCTTGTGCGAGCAGCGCGGTGACATTGACGGCGCTGAGGCCGCCTATGCGCTGGGCGATCAACTCGGCCACGGGGGCGCTGCAGCCAACCTTGGGGTGATGTTGCATGAACGCGATGATGCCGTGGCAGCAGAAGCCGCATTCACCCGCGCCGATGCGCGTGGGCATGGAAGTGGTGCATTTAACCTTGGGTTGATACGTGAAGCTCGAGGCGATCATGCGGGCGCCCGAGAGGCATATCTGCGCGCACACGAGCGCGGTGAATCGGGTGCCGATCAGGCGCTTGCACGTCTGCTTACGCCGTAATGAATTGATTGGCACCTATGGTGGGGTGTAGCCAAATGTGCCGCAACGCTTAAGTACTTGCGTCCCCTGCCGACATAGATGGGGAGATCAATCATGGGATCTCCTGTTCCACCGGCTGCCTGGGGATGCGTCACGGATGACATAGCCCCCAGGCAGTGGGTGACATCTCTCTGCCAGGCTTGGCCCCCTTTTCGGGTGAGCAGGGGAACCGCACCTCGCGACTAACAATTCATGCATGAGCCTGCCGCATGCACGCGGCCGATTGTCATGAGACTGCGAGCACACTTTGTCCGAGGCGATTGCCGCGATCACCGACACGGCGCCCAGAGTTCGGACCACCAATCCCTGGGTGGTGTTGGTGTTGGTGTGTATGGCGCAGTTCATGGTGATTTTGGATTCGACGATCGTGAATGTGGCACTGCCATCGATTCAGCGCGACCTGCATTTCAGCCCCGATAATCTGCTGTGGGTCGTCAACGCGTACACCCTCGTTTTGGGTGGTTTTTTGTTGCTTGGCGGTCGGGCCGGAGACCTTTTCGGGCGCAAACGTCTCTTTTTGCTCGGCGTCGCGTTATTCACGATTGCCTCGCTGGCAAATGGAATTGGCACCTCACCCGGCATGCTGATCGCGTTTCGTGCGTTACAGGGATTTGCTGCAGCGTTCATTTCTCCGGCGGCACTTTCGATCGTGACAACAACTTTTACCGACGGGCGTCAGCGCGCCAAGGCACTTGCCGTGTGGGCGGCGATCGCGATTGGTGGGGCATCGATTGGGCTCATCGTCGGTGGTGCGCTCACCGAATATCTCTCGTGGCGATGGAACTTTTTTGTCAACATCCCTGTGGGCATCGTGGTCATTATTTTGGCCTGGCGGTTGCTGCCCGCGATGCGCTCAGAGGCCGAAGAATCTGCCCATGGGTTTGATGTCGGCGGCGCGATTACGGCAACACTTGGGTTGATGATGTTGGTCTATGGGATTGTGGGCGCAAATCAATATGGATGGTTTGCGACACGTACGATCGGGTTGTTGGCGACCGCCGTGGTCGTACTGATCGTCTTCGTGGGAATTGAGCGTCGGGTTGCGCACCCACTGGTGCGTTTGAGCATTTTCCGCATCAGGCCATTGCGTGCCGCAGATATCACCATGTTGATTGTTGCCGGCGGAATGTTTTCCGTCTTTTTCTTTGCATCCTTGTATGTCCAAGAGATTCTCGGGTTTAGCCCCTTGCGTGCGGGCATGAGTTTCTTACCGTTGATGGCGGCAATCATCATTTCGGCCAATGCCGCACAGCGCCTTGTCGGTCCGCTCGGCATAAAGATGACCGCAATCGCGGGCATGGTGATCGCCGCCGTCGGTCTTGGGCTCATGACCATGATCTCGGTACATGGAAGCTACGTGACCGAGGTCTTGCCGGGATTGATCGTGATGGGCCTTGGCTTGGGGTTGACCTTCATGCCGCTCACAATGCTTGCGACCTATGGTTCCAACACCGAGGACGCCGGGCTGGCATCGGGGCTCTTGAACGCCTCCCAGCAGGTCGGTGGATCATTGGGGTTGGCGATCTTGTCCACCCTTGCCGCCTCCCAGGCGAGCGGGTACATCTCCGGTCTTGGGCATCTTCCGGGAGCAATCGATCAGGCAAGTGCCCAGGTCGCGGGGTACCGTGCAGCATTTTGGGCGTCTGGGGCCCTGATGGTGATTGGCGCCGGACTTCTTGCAGTGCTGATCCGCTCCGATGAGGCGCGGGTCGATAATGTGGCAATTCCTCTACATCCGGGGATCGATGTCTAACAACACACACGTGCACCACCGCACCCTGCGTCGGTGGTCAGATCGGTTTACCGATGAGCCCTTTAAGACCGCGTGGTTGGTCTTAAGCGTCACGACGGCAACATTGACCATTGCCGGCGGGCTCGCGATTCGCTGGCTTGACCAGCGTGATTTTCATAGCGTGAGCCAAGGGATGTGGTGGTCAATCCAGACGGTGACGACCGTTGGATACGGCGACTTGGTCCCAACCACTGCCGTGGGGCGCATCATTGCCGTTGCCGTGATGGTGACCGGTATCGCCTTTTTGACGGTCACAAGTGCCGCGGTCACCAACATCTTTATTGAGCGCGCGCGCCGTAATCGCGAAGGAGACAAGGATGTCTTTGTGGAGATCGCGAACTTGAATGCACAGATCACCGCCCTGACCGATGAGGTCCGTGCACTGCGCAACGAGAGCTCGAATGAATAATCACTGCCTGCGGGCGTCGAGTGCAGCACCGATGAACTCATCGATGTCGACATCCCTGAGGGCGAGAAAGGGCTGGATATGCGCATACTGATGACACTGCTGGTCTCACTGGTCTCGAGTGCAATTGCGCTCCTTGTTGCTGCGCTCTTGCTGCACCCCGATTTCTCATTGGGGTTTGTGAGCTTCCCGTTTGCGGTCATCGTCTTCGCGGTGATTCTGGTGGTCACCCGCGCCCTTGCAGAGTCGGTGGTGCGCCGTCATGCGATGGTATTGGCGAGTTTTGCGGGGCTGATTGGCACCTTTGTCGCGCTGATCATTTGCGACGCATTGAGTGGCGTCGGTATTGCAATTCATGGATTCGGCACATTGATCTTGGCCACCATCATCGTGTGGCTGGGAATGTTCTTGGCCAATATTTTGATTGCCCGGCGCATGATTGAACGCCTGTTTGGTGGACCGCGCGGATCACGCCGTGTCGATCACCGCAACTAGCCGAATTCGAACGAGGTCACACCAAAGATTTGCGCGAGCGGGAGTTGGGGTACTGGCCCCCGATACATCCGCGTACATCCAAAGGTGTCGATAAGACCGCGTGCGCGCACACGCGCACAGCCCGCGCGATTCGGTGCGGGGATATCGATTTGCACCTGCTCGCCATCCGCTTGCGCCAGGAGTTGATCGAGTATGCGTTCGGCGACGTCTGAGGTGTGTGCATGCAATGGGCCGATCTTGACGCCCTCGTGGCACGGGCGAATTGCCCCAAACCCGGTCACGCCAGCGGTGTCGGTCGCGACTGCAATCTGGACGCCTGGCTGTGTGAGCCACTGGGTAAGAAATGCGCTGCGGTCGGCGGCGACATATGCACGATCGAAGTCGATGAGTGCATCGAGCCCCACGGCATTGAGATCGACGAGCGCAGGGTCTCGTCGGCCCGTCGCCCGCCCTGCAAAGCGCAGGCTTTGATACTGCGATGAGAATCCCCCGCGGGCATAGAAGGCGGTCATTGCGGTGACTCCATCCATGCCGATCGTTGCTCCGGGATCAAGTCGCGCCGCGAGGGTATCGCGACGCGCGTGCCACAGCGCAGCGCCGAGACCCTGCTGCCGGAGTTCCTTGCGCACGATAAAGAGCCCCATGAATCCAAACGTCGTCCCGTAGGAAAAGATGGTGCCCCCACCGGCAAGCCCCGTCGCATCCCGCAGCGCGAGAAATGCCTCGGGTTGGAGCTCCCACACCAGTGAGAGGTCGTGCACACCGGGATTCCAGCCCTCATCACGGGCCCACTCCCAGAGGGTTGAGACCTCGTCGACGTGCATTGGCCCAAGTGTGTAGCCAGGGGGGAGTTGTGGAGTCATCTGCGAAAGGATGGGTTTCGATCGTCGAGGCAACCGTGCGCAGTATCGGGCCGTACGGTCAACGCAATCCTAAACCCCTCAGCTCAACGCGCGACGCCTGATTCCCACAATGCCAACGCCGATTGCCACAAGCGCAATGACGCTCATGATGATCAGCGGGGCGGCGGTCACGGTGCCACCGGGCATCCGCGGAACATGCGTGAACACCGACAGGTCGATCACCAGACGCGGCAGTTGCAGAAGGGGGCCAAAAAAGCTCACCATGAAGCTCGCCGTCACAAGCGCCCACCCCAGGATACTGGCGCGAGGGACGACGCCGACCAGAAGCGCGGTTACCCCGATGAGGGTCCAGATCGCGGGGATTTGCAGGCAGGCGGCCCCAACGGTTCCTTGGACCGTCACATGCGCGCCGGCAATCTGCGCCGAGACCCCCGTACCGAGTCCGCCCCCGATGATCACCAGTGCCGATCCGATGAGCGCAATGACGAGGTGGCTTGCAAACCATCGGGTGCGTGAGAGCGGATTCGAGAGTAGGAGCTCCACACGCCCGTCGGTTTCTTCAGTCCGCGCACACAGCATCGCTTGGATACCGTAGATCGACGCCACGATTCCCATCAGGCCGATCGCCTGTGCGACAAAGAGTTCATCGGGGTTGACGCCCGATCCTTTGAAGAGTGCACCGATCGGCGCCCGCGCGATCAGCGCGCTGATCGATGTCACAATCGATCCGACGATGAGTCCATAGATCGTGAGTCCTGAGACCCAGCTCATCACGCGTGCACGGTGAAGACGCCACGACAGCCCAAAGGTTCCCGAAAGCGCCCGGGAAGCGGTGGCGGGGCCATGATGTGCGGCGAGGATTCCGCGGCCGAGATCGCGATGCGCGCGCACGACACAGCCTGCAGTAATGAGGACAACGCACGCCGTCGTCGGGAGAATCAGCGTCCACCAGACTGGGTGCGAATAGGCCTGGATGTGCTCTGTCCACCCCAGTGAGGCACTCCAGGTCATCCAGGGCATCGACCCGGCGTCTCCCCATGCGCGCACGAGATAGTCCAACCCGAGAATGCCAATAGAAATGCTGATCGCGGTGCGGCCGAAGCTCACCATTTGGGCGGCAACGACTGCAACACCCGCAAAGACATAGCCGCCCAGTGTGACCGCCACTGCCGATGCGAGCGCCCCGGCCACACTGGATCCGAACAGCATCAGCCCAAGTGCGATAACGGCGCCAGTGGCCACACTGGCGATTGCTGCAGTTGAGAGCGCGGCGGTCAGGAAGGCATAGCGCCCCACACATTGGGCGCTCAAAAGCTCAGTGCGGCCGGCTTCTTCATCGGTGCGGGTATGGCGGACGACGGTGAGGATGCACATCACCCCGATAAAGATCGTCACGAATAACAAGGTGCGCCAGGCCGTGAACCCGCCGGCGCTTGAGATTGCGTTCGGTGGTCCCATGATGAGTGAGAACGCGGGATTCGCGCCCAGAACCCCCTCGAGCGCCACGCGATCGGTCACTGTGGGATAGAGGCGATCGTAGGTGGCATATGTGGTGATGGGCATGACCGCGATGCCCAGGACCCAAAAGGTCAGTCGCATGCGATCGATGCGCAGCGCATGGGCAAGGAGCACCCATGTTCCGGTGAATGCGCCGGTCATTGCTGATGGGTGTCGTAGTCGCGCAAAAAAAGTTGTTCGAGGGTGGGGGGCTGGGTCACCAAGGATTCGATTCCGCAGGTTGCCAGGCGCGCCATCGTGTCGGTAAGTGCAGGGGTCTCGACGTCGCAACGCACGCGATTGCCATGGAGGATCAGGTTGTGCAGATGGGGCCAGGTGGCAATGTCCTCGGGCACTGATGTGAGCGTTGCGATCACATTGGTCAGCGAGATCTGCCGCAACTGTTCGAGGGTGCCGGCGTGCACCACACGTCCTTCGCGCAGGATGCTCACCTGATCGCACAGGGCCTCGACCTCTGAGAGAATGTGACTCGACAACAGCACGGTGCGCCCTGCGGCACGCGCCTCCTGGATGCATTCTTGGAAGACCGCCTCGATGAGTGGATCGAGTCCCGAGGTGGGTTCATCCAGAAGAAGCAATTCCACGTCGCATGCGAGTGCGGCAACGAGCGCAACTTTTTGTCGATTGCCCTTTGAGTAACTCCGAGTGGTTTTTGTGGGATCGAGTGAAAACCGCGCAAGCAGTTCATTTTTCCGCGTGGGGTCAATGCCACCCCGCAATCGGCCCAACAGATCGATTGTCTCCCCGCCGGTGAGCTGCGGCCACAGGCTGACCTCACCGGGGACATAGGCGAGCCGACGATGGATTGCCACCGGATTGCGCCATGGGTCACTGCCCAGGACGGTGATGGTGCCGGCATCCGCCCGCATCATCCCGAGCAAGATGCGGATCGCCGTCGATTTCCCCGATCCGTTCGGGCCGACAAATCCATGGATCTCCCCGACAGTGACCTCAAGATCAAGTCCATCGAGGGCGCGGGTGCGACCAAAGGCCTTCTGCAGGCCCACAATTGAGATTGCTGCGGTCACGAAACCTCCCGGTACATACACTCATCGGTCTCCTTGACGATATTGCTGCCGGTGATGAGTGCCGCGGGTGTCGTGTCGTATCGGGACACATGCCCTGGGCCGATAGGCGGGGCGTGGCGATGTTGTCCCATCCGTATGTCTATGCGCCTCGCAGCGTCATCCGGCTAATATCGCCATATGGCTCCCACATCTGCGTCTCGTCCCCGTCTGTGTCTCAACATGATCGTGCGCAATGAGTCGCATATCGTGCATGAGGTCCTCGATGCGGTTGCTCCCTATATTGAGTACTGGGTGATCGTCGATACAGGGTCTGATGATGGGACCCAGGACTACATTCGCACCCATATGGCGGGCTTGGGGATACCGGGCGAGCTCCATGAGCGGCCGTGGAAAAACTTTGGCCACAATCGCACCGAGGCGCTCGAGCTCACACGTGGCAAAGCCGAGTATGTCTGGGTCATAGATGCCGACGACATAGTTATCGGAACTCCGGATTTTTCGCGTCTGCGCAATGACTCTTATCAGCTCAAATATGGCTCAGGATTTAGTTATTGGCGTCGCCAGATCTTTCGCGATGGTCTGCCATGGCGCTATGAGGGAGTCGTGCATGAATACCCGGTGTGTGATGTCACGCATACCGAGGGGCGCCTAGAGGGCGATTACTACATTGACTCACGTCGACTTGGGGCACGAAGCAATGACCCCAAAAAGTATGAGCGTGATCGCGATCTGCTGCTGGCGGAAATTGCGCGCAATCCCGATGATGCGCGGTCGGTGTTTTATTGCGCCCAAAGCTGCTTTGACGCCCGCGACCCTGATGGAGCCTTGAAGTGGTATCGCCGCCGTGCAGAGATGGGCGGTTGGGAGGAAGAGGTCTATTACTCCCTCTTCCGAGTTGCCGAATGCCTCGCCTGGAAAAAGGAGCCATGGGCGCTCGTACAGGAGGCGTATTTGGCAGCATGGGAGTACCGCCCGCAGCGCGCGGAGCCGCTCCATGCAATCGCCGCCTACTACCGCTCCAATGATCGCTTTGCCTTGGGGTACCTCTTTGCGCGCGATGCGGCCAATATCCCGCTCCCGACTGCTGATGTGCTCTTTACCTCCGCACAGGTGTACACCTGGCGGGCCCGAGACGAACAGGCGATTTGCGCCTATTGGCTGGGCAAGCACCCGGAGTCATTCGCACTCTGTCGCGTGCTTCTGGCCGGCGACGATATCCCCGACGATCAGCGTGATCGTATTCGCCAAAACCGTGATTTCGCGGTGCCGAGCATGCTCACGCTCTCGGATCAGTATCCCGACGCCCTGGTGCGCCGCCGTGGTGAGCGTCCATCAGCCCCATCAGGGCCGGCAACGGTGACGGCGACGATTGTCGCTGCGGGGAACCGCACTGCGTTTGCTCGGACGTTGAATTCCTTTGTGAATACGTGCGTGGATCTCGACGCGATTGATCGATTCGTGTGTATCGATTTTGGTCTCAGTGTGAATGATCGGCGCTGGGTGAACAGTCAATATCCATTTCTTCGAATCGTTCGCCCGGAGGCGTCGATTGCGAACGATGCCGCGCGTGCAGAATTTGTGCGCGCACAGATTGAGGGCCCGTACTGGTTGCATCTCGGAGACGAATGGCACTTCTTCGCTCCTGAGCGATATATCGCACGGATGCGAGAGATCCTCGACGCCGTGGGTGATGTTGGCTATGTGGGAGTCAATATCAACTTTGCGCAACAGCTCGCTGACTTTTCGATGGCTGGTGTGACACCACATCGCGCTCCATCGGGCCAGCGGTATCTCTTGACGCCGATATCTGCGGACCCGGTTCCGCCGGGCGCGTTGCCGGCGTGCCCGACGATGGTGCGTATGTCGGCGGTGCGCGGCGAGGGCGCCGGACGCCCGAGCCGTGCGGCAACCCTTGATGAGATTGTCTGCGTGCGACCGCAGACGACCGCAACGCCCACGACACTTCAGGCGAGCGTGCGTCCTCGACTTGGCTCGTTGCGTTCGACGACGCGCTGACACAGGACCGACGCCGCACTGAGATCCATTTCAACGCCGGAGCGGACCGCGCGGTCAATGTCATCGACCGACCATGACCGCTCGTCATAGACGATCACGATGCTCTGATCACCGGCATCGAGGTAATGGGTTGCTCCGAACTCGGTGTAACGCGTTGCGCCGATCCCGATCACCAGCGTTGTGGGGCAGCCTGCGTCAATCAGTTGATCGCCGACTGTTTCGAGGGGTGAGTCAACACCACCCGATTGCATTGTGAATCGATCAATCAGCCAATCGATGAGTGTTGTGCCAGCGTAGGAGTACCCCCGCGCAGGGCTGTCGATGCCGTATGCCTCAACCGCATCACCACGACGAAGGAATGAGGCGATCCGCAGGTGTGCGAGGCCGTTGTCGGGCGCAAGGTCCTCGACCGAAAACAGGCGCGCCGAGAGCCCCTTTGCGGCAGGCCCCCAATTTTTCTTCGCACTGATTTTGATGCTGTCGGGTTGCCGTATCGAGCAATCATTGAAGGCGCCTACGTGAGTGACGCGAATCGAGGCAATTCTCATGGTCGGTCCGTAGGTGACGGTGCACAGCGCCCCCAGCTCGGGTTCTATCTGCAGCTGTAATGGATCGTTCGTGGCCGGGACGATGAGCTCGGTACTCGAGAGCGGGAAGACCCCCAGGCGCCCCTCGTGCCCCGGCAGATACCACGGAAAGATGCCCTTTGGGGCATCCGCGGATGCAGTGGCCACATTGCGGAAAAATTCGGCTTCACCCGCTTGTTCAAGGTGCCCTGCAAAGTTTCCCGCCACCCCGATACCGGCGGCGGAACGCAATGAGGTCAGATCGATATCACGCATCACAAGCGATCGTAGCGATCAGACCCGCGTCCATGGCCAAAGTTGCGGGGGGATCTATTCATGAGAACCTCACCGAGTCTTCACATCGCTCACAGGCATCTCTCAGGTGCCCCGGTGATGCTCGTAGCTATGAAGAATTCTCAGCTGCACAAAACCGATGGAGTCCGCGCCCGCGAGGTGGGCGAGCGGAGCTTGCGCCACGCCACGAAGGCATGTGTTGTGAGTGCGCTCGGATTGTCTGCCGCGTTTGTTGTCATCGCGTCCAGCCAAACCGTGCAGACACATTCTGCGACCACGGCCCGCGTTGCGACACCTGCCGTGAGTGCTCCGGCGAGCCAGACATCCATCCCCGTCACTGCGAGCAACATCACCCCAACAAGTGCGCCACCTGTCGTTGCGACTGGTGGGTCATAGGCATGCGCACCCGCGTCGTGTCACACCTCATCAAGGAACGTGGATGATGACCATCTTGGATGCGCCTGCGGCGACCAGCCTGCGCCTGTTGAGTGGCATTGGTGATCACGGGCACCTGCGGAGTTTCGATGATCACATCGCCCATCATGGCCCGCTTGAGATCGATGTGCGGCCCGGACGAGCAGATGATCTGCTGTGTGAGCTGGTGCGTGCCTCGGGTCTTGGAGGGCGCGGAGGCGCGATGTTCCCGGTGGCGCGCAAGATCGATGCCGTGCGCGCCCAGCGCGGCCGCGCGGTCGTGGTGATCAATGCCGCCGAGGGAGAACCCGCGAGCCGCAAGGATCATGTGCTGCTTGAGAGCGCCCCGCATCTGGTGATCGATGGTGCGTTGGTGTGTGCGGCAATGGTGGGAGCGGGCGAGATTGTGATCGGGATTGAGCGTGGGTCGCAGCCGCAGTTCGTGGCACTCCGTGCCGCCCTCAAGGAGCGACGCGGACGTGATCTCGGCGTGAATATTCATCTGGAATTGGTGCCCGATGGATTTGTAGTGGGAGAAGAACGCGCCTTGATCGACGCGCTCAACGGTGGCCCCGGCAAGCCGACACATGGTGCAATTCGCCCATTTCAAAAGGGGTATCACGGGGCACCGACCCTGGTGCAAAATGCCGAAACCGCCGCCCAGCTTGCCTTGATCGCCCGTCATGGCGCCGACTGGTTTCGCAGTGTCGGGACCGATGACGAGCCCGGGACAGTGCTTGTCACGCTGAGCGGTGCGGTGGGACGAGCCGGGGTGTACGAGATTGCGATCGGGACACCGCTCGCAGATCTCCTTGCGGCCGCAGGTGGTTGCACCGAACCGGTGAGTGCGTTCCTGATTGGTGGGTACATCGGCACCTGGTTGGATGCACGCGAGACTGATGGGTTGCGTGTGAGTAACGCCGACCTGCGTCCATATGGCGCAGCGCTTGGCGCGCGCGCGATCGTCGCGCTTCCTGCAACCAGCTGCGGTGTTGCCGAAACCGCGCGGGTCGCGCGGTACATGGCCGATCAGTCAGCGGGGCAGTGCGGTCCATGCGTCTTTGGGCTTGATGCAATTGCCCAAGGACTTGAGCGACTCGTGCGTGGCGACGGGAGCCAATTGGCCGATATTGAGCGGTGGTGCGAGCTCGTGGTTGGTCGTGGTGAATGCCGCCATCCCGATGGAGCGGCGAGCTTTGTCGCAAGCGCGCTTCGCGTCTTCGAAAGTGAAATCCATCGTCACGTGGTCGATCGTCAGTGCGCCGGCACCCGCGCCGCGCTCTTGCCGGTGTCCTCGAAGCGCCAAGCGAATATCGCCGAGCGCCAGGTTGCTTAAGCTCAGTTAATAGACCCACTGCTGACGACTGTGTTCGCGCCGTGGCGGCGCAAGCGAGCGGATGCCGTCGTCGGTCGGGCAACTCACACATACCCAGCGACCGGCATCGGTGAGCTGGCTTTCCTCATAGAGATCGCTGACCGTCGCGCCGCATTCCGCACAGGCGAATTCGAGTCCTGGCTGGAGGTAGCCGTCAAAGTCATCAACGTGTGCATGTCGATGACCCCGTGGCGAGACGAGCACATTGCGAAATGCGTCGTCGTACCCAATCCAGACGAGATCCTCATCCGAGTCGAGCGCGTACGTTCGCGTCTCGGGCTGTCCGCGCCGTTGCCAGAATTCCCGCACAGGGATCGGATGAGGCCAGTAATGGATGGAATTGATCAACACGGCGACATCCTTGATGATGTATTCATGAGTGGTGGTTCGGCATCTCAATACAAACCCACCAGGTGCGGTTTGGGTATCGGGAAGATCACCGAACATGTTCCGCATGTCTGCGTACCTTGCCGTGCCAACCGATACCATGGCGCATCGTCACCACGAGGCGCATTCAGAGGGTTTGTGCCCTGAAATTGAGAGGTGTTGCAATGCCAATGTTGCGGCGTTCACAAGCTATTGCCGGGCTCGCCGCCCTCTGCGTGGCCGTCCTGCCGGTGTCGGGGGCGCTTGCGGCTCCGCCCGCAAAGCATCTGCCGACCAATCCCACAAAATTGGCCAACCTGCGCGGGCAGCAATTGGTGCATAAGTTTTTCGTGCTCCTGAGGACCGACGACAATCACGCGCTTGCCAACTTCTTGGCGCCGGGTTTCCAGATACAGCGTGCAACTGGGACGCATCTGAATAAGCGCCAATACCTTGCCAAGCACAGCAAGGTCGTTTCATTTCGTATCTCGAATCTGCATGTGACTTCTGCGCCGCATCTGATCATCACGACCTACAACGTGATGGCACGCCAATACATCGATGGGGTCATCTACAAGCAGACCCCACAGGCGCGTTTGAGCGTGTTCGAACAAATTCGCGGCCAGTGGTACATCGTGGCCCATGCCTTTTTTAGTACACCCGCCGCCTGAGATCGCAGGTGCCTCGGCGCGTCGGACAGAACGACCCAAATCAAGAGTTCTCGGCGATCGGAGATGATGTGCGTCGGCGACGAGTGATTGCGGGATGGATCGGGGTGCTTGGCATTGTTGGCGGCGCCCTTTGGGCGGGTCTGGGCAGTATCGACCGATCGCCTGCGCACGACGTGCCCTTCCCGGTGACCGTGGGGCCACGTCTCGATATGAAGATGATCGCGCGGACGAAAAGCTCGACGGGTGGGGCAACGGCGCTGTCATTGCACTCGACGAGTCTTGTGGGCGCCGTGGCGCAACAGCCAAAGGTGTATCTCGTGTTTTGGGGATCGCAGTGGGGCGCACAAGGTGCTCTGAGTGCAACAGGGGACCCCAAAAATGTCGCGCCGGCACTTCAGACATTCTTTGCGAACCTGTACGGCAGTAATGACACATGGGGAACGACCCTGTCCCAATACTGTGCGGGTATTGCTATCGGATCGACGAGTTGCCCTGCGACTGGTGTACAGCTGATTCAACATCCCACGACCTCGATTTTGGCGGGGGTATGGTTTGACACGGCGTCTGCGGCACCAGCCGCGGCAACCCAGGCGCAACTGGGCGCTGAGGCCATCAAGGCTGCTGTCGCGCTCAACGGATCATCAAAAAATGATCCAAATGCCCAATATGTCATCGCATCACCGTCGGGAACGAACCCCAACAAGTACAAAACGGGCGGGTTCTGCGCCTGGCACTCCTCGGTGAGTTCCTCAAGTTACCCCGCGGTCGGTACCGTCGCATACACCAACATGCCCTACCTGCCCGATCTTGGCGCGAGCGCATGTACGACGCACAGCGCACCGCAGCCACTCGATGGCTACTTCTCCACCGAAACCCATGAGTACGCGGAAACCGTCACCGATATGTGGCCGAGTGCGGGGTGGCTTGCCTCAGGCGGGTCGGAAATTGGCGATTTGTGTGTGAACCTCGACGGGTATCAGACGATGGCTGGTGTCAAATACGACGTCCAGGGGATTTGGTCGAATGCGGTGAAGGGGTGTGTCACCAACGGCACGTAACGGGGTATCCCGTGTGGCGCTGCCTCGCCGTGGCCGGGCAATGATGGTGCAGTCGGGGCGGGGAATCCTAACGCGACGTTCACCCAATCAATGGTGGTTCCCACTACTGTCGTGCACGTGGGTGCCGCGACCACGTGGTCTGCCCACGTCGCGTTACGTGTCCGACAAGTATTGGGAGTGGTTATTTTTATGAGATGTTCGATTGAAGTCCGCGCAATGTGGTCGCCCCGATGAGTCCTGCACCTGCGACGTCGACGTCGCTGGCCGTGCGGACCACGGGACTCACCAAAATGTATGGACAAAAAGCGGTCGTCAACGGTCTTGCCCTCGAGTTGCCGCGAGGCGTCATTAGTGGCTTTGTCGGCCCGAACGGTGCCGGCAAAACGACAACACTGCGGATGCTCTTGGGCCTGATTCGACCGAGCTCCGGTGAGGGCGAGGTCTTGGGATCATCAATCGCGCACCCGGCCGAATATCTGGCCAAAGTGGGGGCGCTGATCGAGTCACCCGCGTTTTATCCGTCAATGTCGGGGCAGCGCAATCTCGAAATTCTGTGTGCGCTTGGTCGCCATGATGCCCATCGGGTCGATCAGCTGTTGACCCAAGTGGGGTTGGGGGATCGAGGTGGAGACCGTTTTAAGTCCTATTCACTCGGCATGAAACAGCGCCTGGGGATTGCAGCAGCCTTGCTGCCAGATCCCGAGCTACTGGTGCTCGATGAACCCACCAATGGGCTTGATCCGGGGGGGATCCGTGAGGTGCGCGGGTTGCTGCGTGCGCTTGCCGATGAGGGGCTGACCGTAGTGGTCTCAAGCCACCTCCTCTCAGAGATTCAGACCATCTGTGATCACCTCGTGGTCATCGACGACGGGATGTTGCGCTATCAAGGGTCCATTGATGGCCTGCTGGGTGCCCAAACCGCAGAGGTTGTGGCGGTGCCCGAGCACGCGAGCGATCTGACAAAACTTGTCGAGGTCTGCACGGCGGCTGGCCACAGTGCCCGTATCGTCGAGGATGGCGTGCGCGCCTCGGCGCCTGCGGACTGGGCGCCGGAACTCAATCGCCGTGCGATGGCTGCCGGAATTACCCTGGCGGGACTTGCAGTGAACCGGGGTACTTTGGAGGACGCCTTCTTTGCAATGACCGATGACGACAGCCACCCGATACGAGCGCACCTGTCGGACCCGGAGGTGACTCCGTGATCGGTGCATTTTTAAGTGAACTGTTGAAACTGCGTCGCCGCGGGTTGCTTCTTGGAGGCGGCGGATTGTTTCTCGGATTCACGGCACTCGTCACCATTATTGGGATCGAGCGTGCATCGAAAACGGTGAGCCCTGAACAGCGGGGATTCCATGTCTCGGTCGCGGAACTCTCTCAGGCAAACGGTTTGGTGCGCGGGCTCGATCACGCCGGTCCCCTGATGGGGATCGTCATGCTGGGAATCTTTGCGGCGGCATTTGGCAGCGAGTACAGCACGGGTATGTTGCGCAATCTCTTGGTGCGCGAGCCGCGACGCGTGCAGTTGCTCGTTGGGAAATTTTGTGCGCTTGTGGTGTTTGGGATCCTCGTGCTCTTGGCCGCGGGGGTTGTCAGTGTCGTGATTGCCTACGCCTTGGCACCTTCGAAAGGCATCGATACGAGCGCGTGGTCGAGCTCAACTGGATTGAGCGATCTCTGGAGCACGATGTGGCACCTGACCCTGTCGTCGCTCGGGTTCGGCACCCTCGGTGCTGCCCTCGCGGTGATCTTTCGGTCTTCGGTGATCGCGCTCGGTGTTGGGGTGGGGTGGGTCCTCCCCGCTGAAGCGATTCTCGCTGCATTGTGGAGCAACGGGCAGTACTGGCTCCCGGGTCAGTTGCTTGAGAATCTCGCCTCAGGCGGCAGCGCCTCTGTGTCGCTTGCCCGAACAGGACTCACGCTCGGCGCGTATGGGATTGTGGTTGCGGTCGCGACCGCCTACACCTTCTCGCGACGGGATGTGGCGAATTAGCCCACCCGCCCAGGGATTTCCGCGACGAGCAACGCGGCGACCACCACGATCGCAATCGCGACGGTGATCTCCACGAGCGCGGCATTACGCACTGTGCGTAATGCCGCCTGGTGGGGTGTTGTGTGCCTCTCGAGCGCGTGGGTGATGCGACGATTGCGCAGCGCAATTATCCCTGCGATCGCAAGGAGCCCCACCTTGATGAGGATGAGGACCCCATAGGTGGTGCTCCATAATTGCGCGGGCGACGAGAGCTCACCAAGCGTGCGGATCACACCGGTTGCAATGAGCGCACCCACGCTGATGAGGGCAATCCGTGAAAATTGTGCGAGCACATCGGTCGCTATGGCAGGACCTGCGGCTGGCGCGGCATGGGGGAGTCGCCACACGGTGACCACGGTCCAGGCGAGCCCGCCAATCCAGATCGCTGCCGCACCCAGGTGAATGACATCTGCGCCCTCTTGCAAGAGCGTGAGTGGGGCTTGCGAGGCATGCCCTTGGGAGGAGAGCCCAAAGAGGACGCCAATTGAGAGCACCCCCATCAGGACTCCGGGAATCACCCTCCCGGTTGGGGCAGGTGCCGTGTCTGCGGATTCAGAAAGAAATTGCCAGGCGCCAATTGCAAAGATCACAAACAGGAGCGCCCCGCGAAATTGCATGAGCGATCCAAAGCGGGTCCCTGACAGGACGCTGCCAATACCCGAGGTATCTCCCGCAGCACCCGCGACGCTGGTGCCGAGGACCGTCGCCGTGTAGACGACGAGCATGTAGGCCTCAGCCAGCATTGCCCCGAGTGCAACAGCGCTGAAGGTGGTCCAAAAAAAATCATGCCCCCAGCCACGCGCGGCAGTGCGTTCCTGCATGGTGTACGAGCTCTGTCTGCGACGCGGCCCCCAGGCGGGACCCCAAATCAGCCAACGAAACGCCAGGACCGAAACGAGCCCGCAGATGCCGAGTATCTCGAAGAATCGGGCACTCGTTTCCCAGAGACTCGTCTCGCTCGGCCCCTGGGCGGGGCGGTTACCTAGATAGGGGAGTCCAACCGGGCCATTGCCAATCGCGAATGCCACGGCGGCGCCCACGACATGTGAGTCTGCGCTGACCACCCGATAGCGCACCGTGTAGGTCCCAGGTGCGAGCCCTGGGATCAGCGGTGCGTCGAGTTCTCTGACGTTTGTGGGGTTGATATGACACGGACCTGACTCGACCGAGCCCCCGAGATGATTGACCACTTGGCAATCGTTGGCGGGATTCAGGAGCGTGATGGCCTCTGAGAATTGCAGCCGGATTTCGGGCGGAGATGTCGGGGTGGCTGCGCCAAGTGTCGGGGTACTTGCGATGAGTATTGCGTGGGCGCTGGCAATTGCCGGGAGCATGAGAAGGAGCGCCCCCGCAAGCGCGATCCAGAGCCGAGCCACCTTTGATCGGTGTCCGCGTGGGCTCATTAGGGCGTGTCGTCATCGAGGAGGTGCACCGGGCGGCGCGACCATCCGAGCCCTGCAAGCACGAGAGCTGCGATTGCAAGCACGCCCGCGCTCAGACCGATCCAAAGGGCGGCATTGGAGGTGGTCTGGCTGGATCCCGACTTCGGTGAAATTGTGACTGCACTCGTGGGTCCGGGAACCTGGGTGTCGGGTGGATCGACCCCGCGGGCCACCGGTGCTCCGGTCCACAGTGCGACCTTGCCATCGGCATAGGTTTGGTACGCAGGCCAGAGAGTTTGGCCGAGAGCTGTTGGGGTACCAAGGAAGTGAAAATGCTGGTACTGCCCCGGCGGGATAACTCCACGAAATGTTGCCCCGATAATCGATTGGTTTGATGCGTAGATCGGGGTGACGGTGAATCCTGGAGGCGGGACTTGGAAGCTGTAGACCGTGACCCGGGATGGAAACATCACGCGCACGGATGTCGTTGGCAGATTGCGCTCGGTAGGGACTTGCACGGTGAATTCGGTAGGGGTCCCGATCTGGGCGATCGATGGCAACACCTCGACATGCGCGGTGGCGGTTCCGACCCACACAAAGAGCCCCCCGACCATCATCATCACTCCCAGGCACCGGCGGATGGCCTGTGCATGACGAGGGGTAGCGGGTGTGCGACTCATACGCGTACTACCTCAATGAGCGATTCTGAAGACCATGCCGGTGGGCGGTCCGATTCCGATGATGCACAGACAATAGTGGCCATGCGTCTGCCCTGCGCATGAGCTGGTGCAGCAGAGACGATTGCCCTACAGGTGTGACGACGTATGTCGGCGTAAGCTGTTCGTGATGTCCACAAGAGATTCTCGTCGTGCCGTCGGTATTGCCGCCGGTATCCTCTCGGTGATTGCGATTGCGGTCGGGACGATCATCGTGCGCACATCTCACTCGGATGCGCACGCGCTGCATGCGACTCCGCTGCCGTCCCCGGTTCTTGCCCCTGCGATTGTGGGCCGTGATCAGAGCGGAAATCTGATTACTATTCCCTCGCCTGGCCGTCCGGCGTTGGTAACTTTTTTCTGGACCCATTGCACCGATGTGTGTCCACTCACTGCATCCCAAATCGCCGCAGCGCTTGATCAGGTCGGTCCGGCGACTGCCGCAAAGATCGACGTCATTGCAGTGTCGGTCGACCCGGTCGGTGACACGCCTGGGGCAGTGACGAGCTTTCTTTCTCGACACCACTTGACGGGTCGTATGCACTACATCATTGGGTCTGAGGCGACCTTGGCGCCGATGTGGCAGCAATGGGGCATCCGGGTGCACGCCAGCACCACCACGAATCCAGTGACCCATGTTGTCACCAGGAATGTCGACCACTCATCGGTGCTCTACGAGGTCGACGCCAAGGGGCAAGAGGTTGCGGCCTACAACAACCTCGACGCGGCGGCGGTACCGGTCGCGGGACTTGCCGCCGATATTCGGGCCTTGGTGGGGTAGGTCAGCGAGAGGTCTGCGGAACTGCGATGCGGCCCCGTCGTGTCGGCCACAAACCCATCACTACGAGTCCACAGATCGCGCCAGTTGCTCCCCAGAGCGGGGCGAATCCATAGGCCAGGATCATGGGGACCCCAAGTGTTGCTGCGATGAGTGCGGCGATTCCCTGTCGCGGGCGAGCGGGTACGACACAGGCCGCCGCCGCCCCAATTCCGACGAACCATAGGATGAGTGCGGCCACGCCAAGCACCAGAAATGCACTTGGGACACCCAGAACCGGAACGGCAATTGTCCCAAGCAGGTTCGCCACGATCAGGATGACGCCAAGACGTTTCACGATGGAACGACGACGCGATCGCGCACCCGACCGGTGGTATCCAGAAAGCTCATGACGACCCGATGCGGGCCATCGTCAATCCGCACAACGCCATAACTCGCAAGTGATGAGATCGCGTCGTGCGATCGCGGGGTAAGCGCATCATTACTTGAGCGCGGTGCACCACCGGTGCCGACCGTCATGAGCAGTACCCCATCGACAATGCGACGCTCATATCGATGCAGATGCCCTGCGAGAATTGCGGTGACATGGCCGCGTGCGACTGCGTAGATCGGGTTTCCTGGTGATGGGGGCCTGTGTACGACGATGTAGACATGTTGGGCGCCCGGTACTGCGAGAGCGGTTTGAATAAATGGAACATCAGCGGCGGTCGCTTCGAGGCCGAGGACAATAAATCGCAGGCGTCCGTAGTTGGCAACGTAGTGTTGGCCCCCGTTGGGAAGCCCGAGGGCGTTGGCGATTGCCACGCCACCGAAATAGGCCAGATCATGTTCGCCCAATGTCGCGATAAAAGGCCCTTGGGCCAGCAGGCTGCGCATCGGGGCAAAGATGTTGTGGTCAAAGAGCACCGGTGCGGATGCCAGGTAGGTGTTGTCGCCCGGCGCAACGGTAAATGCAGGCTCCTGGGCGGCGGCGACTCGTCCGACTGCCCACTCCGCGTCACTGCCCGCGCCGTAGTCACCAAAGACCGTAAACCGTATGACGCTCGACGGATCAGTCGGTGCGGTGGTGAGTGTCCCGGCGGCGCGCGCTACTCCGCCGACGACTGCGACCCATCCCTGCCGTGTGCCGGGAGTGAGTCCGCTCAAGTGACCCGTTGTCGAGTCAATCGTGCGCCCATCGGGTGTTGTGGCGACGATGTCGACAGGGGTGTTGCCGGGGATCTGCCAGCGAAGAGTCGCGGTCGTCGTCCCGACGTGAACGAGATACGGCCCACGCGTAAATGGATCAGGTTGTGTAGGAAGAATGTAGGTGATCCAAAAAAAGATCACACCACCGACAACGAGCACCATTGTGGCTGCGGCGAGCGAGGTCGCAATCAAGGCGCGACGCAGACGTCGTTCTCGTTGCGAGAGCGGTGCGAGATCAGCCATAGGCTATGAGGCTAGCAGTCAGTACGCCTGGTCCGGCTGTGCGACCTGCCTCGAGCAGAACGTCAGATGACCCGCAACTCAAGAGTGGTTGAGGCGACCTGTGCACCGCTGCGAATTGTGAGAGTGAGTGTGTAGTGCCCACGCGGGATCTTTTTGGCATTGCGGGTTTTGAGCAGGAGCCCAATGGATTGATAGCTCGCCTGGGCACGGAATACCCGTGTGAGTGTCAGGCGCCGTGATGCGCATCGAATGGTGATGAGTTGGTGCGGAGTCAGGCCGACAACCATGAATCGCAGGGAACTTCCCGTACGTGGTGTCGCACTCGACAGGTGAATAATGTTCGGTCGAACACTGCCCACGCCCGCGACATACGTGATGGCATACCGTGATGTTGCATTGATGCCGGCGCCATCGATGACCGCACATACCGCATTTGTCTGAGTCGCGAGTATCGGTGAGATCGCATTGAAATGCTGTGCGCAGACGAGGTGATCGATATGAATCGCGTCGCCTGCAAAGAGATGCCCTGCAGTCAATTGCGGGACCCCGGGTGCGACGTCGTTCCCGTTGTAGGTTTTGCTGCTTGGTGCAGCGGTGATGGTGATCGGAACCTGCCCGAGCGTCGCACCGATATCGCATGGGCCGGGGGTCGTCGCGCCGCGTTGATCGGTTGACGGACACGCAGGCACGTTGATTGCGTCAATGAGAACCGTGGCATTCACGGGAATTTTTCCGATCACCGGGCTCCCCGGGAGTGGACGCAGAGTGCGGGTCACGCCACCGTTATCTTGGAGCGGTCCGAAGGTCGAGACCAGCGATGGCGTGCTCGATAGATCGGCACTACTTGTGCCACTCGAGGGCCAATTGCACGAGAGGTCGTCGGAGATATTGAAGCCACCATCGGTGATGGTGCCACTGCAATCGCCACCGCTGTTACCGGCAAGGACGCTCCCTGCAAGCTGCGTGTTGCCCGTCGCCGCAATTGCTGCGCCGACTCCGGTGTTGCCAAGAAATGTCGTGTGCTCGAGGATGAGTGCGCCGCCCGCGGAGTTGTCAATTGCACTCCCTGCCGATGCTGCGCTATTCGCGAAAAATGTTGTACGCGTGACGGTGACGCTCGCCTGTTTTGCAATCTCGATCGCACCCCCCGGTCCAGAAGTGGCGGTGTTGTGGTCGAAGGTTGCGCCGCTCACCTGCATGGTCGCCGCCCCGGAGATATCAATGGCGCCGCCATTGGTTGTTGCGCTGTTGGATGAAAAGGTGGAGTTGGTTACCGTGGCGCTCCCCGAGCCCGCATCACTGATTGCTCCACCAGACTGGGACCCTGAGCTATTCAAAAACTGCGAATTGCTCACCGAAAGCGCGCCGGTACTTGTTTTCGTGGCGGCGATGGCATTGCCGATCGATGTGGAAAAGGTCAGATGGTCGACACTCAGGGTGGCCGCATCGTCGACACTCAGGGTGGCCGCATTGCTCATCTGAATTCCCTGACCATTCAGCAGTGTCATGCCGCTCAGGGCGACGTGTGCCCCACCGGAGATGGCGAACACCGACCCACCGCTGCCATCAATGAGCGTCTGATCTTGGCCGTTGCCAATAATGGTGTACGTGCCGCTATTTGCCAGGATGAGTGGGCCGTTCAGTGAGATGGTATGCGCAAGGTTGCAGGTCGCCGAAAATGTGATCTTCGCCGCAAATCCGGGCCCGGTGGACGCGCTATTGGCGGCCGCGATGACGTCGGGCAAGGTTCCGCTCGCACGTGTCCCTTCACAGCTGGTGACCGTGTACGCGATCGGTGCGGGCCCAGCGTGCGCACTGCCGGTAATGATGCATCCGGCCAACAGCACGCCTGCGCCCATAAGGAGTGCGGCCCTCCGCGCCTGCGATGAACAGCTCATGACTGCCCCGTCGTCTGGGATCTGGTGCAGGCGGATGGGGTGCGCGTCTGGCAGCTCGTCATAGATACGCCTCACGGTATCGCAGATCGCCCTACAACTCTGGTATCGATGGTCCCGGTAGATCTGGATGCGCTGGCGCGATCATTCTGGCGGGATGACACCGTCGAAGGATGGCCATGATGCCTGACGCAATATTTGTATCGCGATAGCTCTTCAGGTTTTTCCCCCTTGTGTCGATGCCTCGGAAGCCTGCGGGCAGACATTGACATTGCATCAGGAGGACGTGAGTTGATTCGTCGGGGAATGATCATCGCTGCGGTTGCGCAGATTGCGCTGTGTGTACCGGCCGGATTGGCGGTTGCGCAACCGGCGCATCACGCCACGCACCAGGCCACACATCACACCAAGCACCACGCGGCGGCGTACGGCACAGTTGTGAATTGGCGGGGGCAGTCGCACACCGCAACGGTGGCACGTGCGGGTGGGGCGTTAGTCGCCGTCCATGTGTCACGCAAGGTTGCTGCGGGAACGACCGTGACCGCATCTCACGTAACGCCATTGGCCAATGGCACATATTCCGGGACATTGACGGGAATCGGTCACGCAACAACAACGCGCATCAATGGTGTGGTTGTCGCGGTGCTTGGCCACCACCAAGTTGCCATCGGCGCGACGGGAACGACCTTTGTGATGCGCATTCCTGAGTCGGTTGGGGCGCTGCCGCAGGTTGGTGCGACCGTGCAGGCAATTGTGCGCGTGGGCCACCATGGTGATCTTATTGCCACCTGGCTGCAAGATGTCACCGCGCCCCAGATTGGGATTCCTGGGCTGCTGAGCGGGGTTGTACAGGTCATTGCGCTTGGCACGAGCCACAACACCATGGTCGTGAGTATCGACAACGCAGGAACGCCAACCGATGTGACGGTGATCGCGCCAGCGGGCATTGATATCTCTCAGTATCAGCTCAATGAGGTGGTGGTACTTCTTGCTGTCGACAATGGCGATGGGACCTACACCCTCGTGCAGCCGCTCTCGATTGAGGGCACCGTTTCTGCCATTGACACGAGCCAAGGAACGCTCCTGGTCACCAATTCAAGCGGGGGAACGACGCTCGGCTTTACGGTGCACATTCCGAGCTCAGTGGGTGTCACAAGTTTTTCCCCGGGCGACGAGGTGCAACTCGAGGTCTACGCGTTGGGTGACGGGACCTACTCCTTGATGGTCGGTTCGGCCAATGCCACCCCGCAGCAGGCAAATACGCCTCCTGAGGTTGCGGACGGGAACACATCAGGCTTTGGTGCAGGTGCCGGAAACAGTGGGCAGAACCAGGCGTTTGGAAGTGGTACTGGATTGTTCGGAAACCCACACTCATGGGGGGGCTGGGGAGACTGATCATGTGGTGTGGGCTGGTGCTGTGGCGCCAGCCCACACATGCAGGTTGCGCGACGCGTCGACACGGTCGCGGTACATGGTCCTCAGGGCGCCTTGCGGGCGATCACCTGCACCACCGATGCGAGTCCCGTGTGGTAGGCGCCTTCGACAACCTCGCGTTCGAGTTCGGCTCCATGGATGAATTCCAGCGGGGCAAGCTCTTTGCGCAGGCCATTGAGAGTCATCGTCCTGTCGGGAACCGCGGGCCCACCAGTCCCACGCGGAATCTGGTCAGGGGTGTAGGCCTCGAGCAAGAAGATGCCGCCCGGTCGGAGCGCACGCACCACTCGCTGGTGTAGATCGCTGCGGAGCGCCGACGGCATGTGCGCAAATATCGAGATGATTGCGTCCCAGCGGGCATCGCCGAGATCAACATCGACGAGATCACCGACCATTGCATCGATTGTGACATCTCGCTGTGCCGCCAGTCGACGTGCCTTTTCGACTCCTGCGCGCGAGAGATCTACGCTCGATACAGCCCGTCCCGATTCGGCCAAAAAGACCGAGTTTCTCCCCTCGCCGTCCGCAACGCACAGCACCTCTCCGAGGGGGAGAGCGTCGATATTGTCGCGCAGAAACGTATTTGGTTCGGTCCCGAAGGCATAGTCGGGAGACCCATAACGCTCATCCCACATGTCGACTGGAGATGGCGGATTGCTCATCTTGGGACTACCCGAAGATGCCCGACCGTCTGGTTCACGAGTTTGGTTTGTTCCGTATCCGCTCCCGGAGCAATCACAACGATCACGTCGCGTGCGCTGATGAGGTAACAGTTCGACGAATGAATTGATGGGCGCGTGATGAGGGGGTAGAAATCAACGTCGGGCATCCCGGCCATGGGCTGCCAGGAATTCGGCTCAAGCGACATGCCTCACGCCCCCCCTCTGATACATCTTCTTCTCATGTGCGGCACACCATAACGATGTGTCGAGATCGGACTCATACGCAGTCATCGGTCGTCACACAGAAGTCTGGCGGGCGGCCGCAATCGTGCACGGGTTCCGTACCTATGCATGCGCAAATGGCCGGAAGACAACTGTTGCTCAATACTTGACCTGACTCGGGAGAATTCGTCAAGGGTTCCAATGGCCAATAGGACTCGGCGGGACCGCGTCCGTGCGCGTGTCGTCGACGGGCGCCCGGGCGCCTCGTCTTCTACTCGCTGATTGTTGGCGTGATTAAGGGGTAGAGCTCAAGGTCCCACCATTGCGCCATGGGGAGGGTTGCGATGATCTCTTGTGCCTCTTTTGCATGTGCCGCGAGCACTTCGATAAAGACCGTATGGCGCGCAAGCGAGATGTGCACTGCACCGATGCGCCCCTCAGACCGAAGGGCGGCGACCCGTGCTGCTTCCTCGGCTCGTACTGCGAAGACCTCGTCCATGTTGGTGCCGTTGCGGAATACCGCAACGATGAGAAAACGCTCCATCGGGACTCTCCTCACGCGGGTAGTGGTGACACCTGAGTCGCAACTCTATCTATCTCGAGTCATCGAAAGATGTGCATGTGGTACTCACGAACGGTACCTGAATCGCGACGGGAATCTTGGAGACGAAATCCTTTGAGAGGATGCGTCTATGTCAGGTTCAACCCGTTACTCGCCGGAGTTGCGTGAACGCAGTATTTGAGCATTCGCTACTCCGAGCGGCTCGGCAACGCAGACATCGTGGCATCAGTTGGATTCAAAGGCGATTCTTACGACAACGCCCTGGCCGAATCGTTCAACGGTCTCTACAAGAACGAGCTGATTCACCGCAAG
>CAITWD010000009.1 GCA_903896045.1 uncultured Actinomycetes bacterium | reverse complement strand
GCCACGCACAATCACTGGCAGGCCACGCAGCGCCGATCTATCACCACAGGGAGTCTCCCATCCCCGCGCGGTCAGACGGAGTGCGAGATGCCCAAAACCGGCTTCAGCGGGGGCAAGTGCAGCGCTCAGTTTGCCAAGTACCTGGGTGTGGCCGTGCAAGGTGTCGCACGTAGCCTGCCAGTCGTGATATTCGGGCAATGGTGGCCATGGGGCGGTCATCGTCATGCGTGCAGGGGTGAGTGAGGACTGATGTCCCGGATGCTCGCAGCGGCCGGTCGTGGGCATGGAAGGTGCGGTGCCGCCACGCTACACCTGCCACTCTCCGCCGATGAGTACGGGAATTTCTGATCCGGTACTGGTGATTCCTGTGACATCGACATCTGGCGCGCCGATCATAAAATCGATGTGGATTGTCGAGCGGTTCATCGTTTTTTGCCCCTCAGCATCGACAGCATCGGGATACGCGGCGCCGACGGCGATATGACTTGCGGCATTCTCGTCGAGCAATGTGTCGTAGAACACCGTGCCCAGTGGCCCAATGCGTCCACTGCCATCGACAAGGGCGACCTCACCCAAACGCGACGCACCATCATCCATTGCGCAGCGACCGGCGAGAATGTCGGCACCGCTGTCGGCCTGAATGTCGTGGATGCGGCCGTTGGTGAATTTTGCGGTGAGCCCGCGGATGACTGTTCCTGCGACATCAAGCGGCCGGGTCGCGCGCACATGCCCTTCGGTGCGCGTTGGATCAGGGGTCGTGAAGACCTCCTCAGATGGAAGATTCGGGGCGAATGGAATCCCATCAGCAGTCGTCATCGCCGCAGCGATCCAGAGTGATCCCGGAAGGAGCCCGACGGTGAGATCGGTGCCGGGTCCCCGAAAGTGCAATGCGTCGAGTTGCATCGATGTCAGGGTCACTGCGCGCGCCATCAGATCGGCACTGCGCGTCTTCCATGCGGCAACGGGGTCGGGTTCGTCAAGACGCAGGATGTGCGCCAGTTCCTGCCAGAGCTTGTCGTACGCGGCATCTGGCGAGAGGTCCGGGTAGACCAGCGCTGCCCATGCTGGCGTCGGGCCGGGGCCAACGGTCCAGTTGAGATAACCCGCGTGCACCATCTGGAGGCTCTCGGGGATTTGAGGCAAGCGGTCCTTACCCGCAATGGCGGGGGCAATGTCATCCATCAGTCCCGGGGCGGGCGGTCCGCTGAGAGAGATGTTTGCCGATCGCAGATCGCCAAGATCAAGCATCCGCTGACCGAGCCACGGCGGGACCCAACCCAAGGTGTCCTCTGCGGCATGGAGCAAGCGTGAATGTTTGACATATGGGTCGAAATAGACGACATCGACGTACTTGGCTCCCCGGCGATACGCCGCATCGGCAATCGCACGCGCGAGCTCCTCTTTGCCGGGGCTCGTCGAGACGCCAACGACCTGTCCTGGCTGGACATTTGCGCCGTGCCCGACCAGAAGTTCGGCGAGTGGGGTGATGTACGTTGAGCGAGTGATGATGGCCTCCCGATGACCCGTCGTGAATACCAACAATCTATCGGCAATCCCGGGGCGTGAGGTGTGAGTGCCACCACCTGCGAATCAAGAAGGCATCGAATGATAACTTATATGTATGAGCCCCTCACAACGCATGTCTGGCGATGCACGCCGCGAGTCGATCGTGCGCGCAGCCCTTCCCGTCTTTGCGCGGTTGGGCAGAGACGGCGCGGGCACCGATGAGATTGCGCGCGCGGCAGGGGTCTCGCAGCCCTATGTGATTCGTCTCTTTGGAGGCAAAGATACGCTGTTTTTGGCAGTCATCGACGACCTTTTTGACCGGATTTCCGAGGCGCTTACCATGTCGCAACCTGCCCCTACGGATACGCGACTCGCAGTCATGCTCGCCGCCTATCGCGATGTGACCGATGACCCGGTGATCGCGCATATGGCGGTGCAGGCGGTCGCAGCCGCGATCTCTGACGATGAGGTGCGACAACGTGTGCGGGCGCGCATCCATGAACTGCACAAGATGGTGTGGGCAGCAGCCGGTGGTGACACAGATGCGGTCCGGGAATTCTTTGGCACCGTCACGCTGATCGACATGGTCGCCGCGCTCGATGTGCCCGAGTTGCTTGGGCCTGGGTGGTAGCGCCCTCCCGCAACGATGTGCGTTACGGGAGGGATGAGTCTTAGCGGGAGGCATGCTCCGTGATCGTGAGGCGACGGAGCGCTTCGATGCCGACCGCGCTGAGTACCACGATGATGATCATCGGGATCAGCTTTTGAAACACGGGAAGCGGGCCCCATACCGCGAGGATGATCAAGATCGCTGCCGGAATGCCAAAGGCAGAGAAGGGATTCATGATCCATGGGGCAAGGCCGCGACGGGTCGCGGTTGAGAAGCGCCCCGCACCGGCGAGCCAGACGCCCGCGATCAAGACGATCGCCGCAATCATGAGGGTCTGATTGATGGTGCCGAGCACCTGTGTGCCAATGAACCACGCCTCGATCAGCGCGGGTCGCACAGCCGTATCGCTTGCGAGCGCGTCGATGATCTTGGTGCCGAGTTCTTGACGTACGAGCATGAGTGCGCCTGCGGCAAGCAAGACGCCAATCGCCGACCACAGGAGTGCGCGCCGACGAAAGCCCCGTGCGATCCAGATCGCAAGAGCGAAGAGCACGATCGTCACCAGCGGGACCCACAGGGCCACGGCGTGGATAATCCGTGTCGCCGATTGCACTGAGGAGAGCTCTGATGAGCTCATAACTGTCAGGTACCCGGCGTTGGCGGGCAGAAGCCGCTGGGCAGCTGCGCCAATGCCCGCCTCGTTTGCGACATTCAAAAGAACGGCGTGGAGATCGAGCACAACCTTGCCGTTATCGACGTTCGTGAACGTCGACTTATTCTCGATGAGATTGACGAGCTCGGTGTGCGCCTTGTCATTCGCCGCCACCCAGAGGTCTTGCACATTTGGTCGTCCGAGCAATCGCTCGCCTGCCTGCACGGCAAATTGACGCAAGCCATTGGTCACCGCGGGCGAGAATTGCTGCAGGGCCGGGGGGAGTGCCTTGTTGATCTCGCTTTGCGTGACATTGGAGTCGTAGAGCTGACCGACCAGATACTGCGACACCTCATGTTGGATCGCCGGGTTCTGGATCATCTGACGACTCGTTGACCGCCAGGTTGGAGTGTCAAACGCGACGGTGTTCAGCCAGATCCCCACGACGCTGACGACCACCAAAAGTGATGCCACCACAATGAGAAGTCCGACGGAAATACCGCGACCAATGCTGCGAGTTTTTGTGTCAGCCGAGCCGGGTGCGGGGGGGCGACGAAGTTTCATGCGCGTGCTCCGCGTTCGCGGGTTGTCAAAGAATGCGTCGTACGGAGCCGTGCGCGCTCCCTCAGCATATGCAAGGAGTTCGCCGCCTTCGGGAAGATTCCCTTGTCGAGAACGGTCAGTAGGCCGAAATGTGCACGGCGCCCGCGGTGTCGTTAGTGACCGTTATGCCCGGCGTGATCTTGGGTCGGGGGTTGGGCGGTATCGGTATTCAAAATTCCCGCCGAGAGGGCAATGCGGACAATGTCTGCGCGGCTTGAGATTCTGAGTTTGTTCATCATGTTGGCGCGGTGGGTTTCTACTGTTCGGGGGGAGAGGTGCAGGCGCTGGGCAATCTCCTGATTGCCATAGCCAAGTGCCAAGAGTTGCAGCACTTCACGCTCTCGATCGGTCAGCCCGTCAAGTGGGTCGGGCGGCGCTGGTTGGGCGAGTGCCGCACCGAGGGCGGGGTGCAGATATCGCTTCCCTGCGGCGACAGCCCGCAATGCATCCACGAGTTCTTCTTCTGCAGCGGTTTTGATCAGGTATCCCTGGGCTCCCGCGGCGAACGCTGCTCGGACGTCGTCTGCTGCACCAAACATCGAGAGCATCACGACATGGACTTCGGGGTGGCGATCGCGCAGCGCGCGCGTTCCCTCGATGCCACCCATCCCTGGCATTTGCACATCCATGACCACGACATCGGGATGTGTGCGATCAGAGACGTGCAGTGCGTCTTCGGCGGACTCGGCCTCGCCGACGCATTCGATTCCCTCGGCATGCTCGAGGATTAACCGCAGGCCTGTCCGTAGTACCCGGTGGTCATCGACGAGAAGTACGCGAATCGCTGTATCTGTCATCAAGAGCATCCTGGGGTGATGAGTACGGACGTTGTGACAACTATCGCAGGTCTGGGCACCGAGAAACACCAGCACGACAGGAGATATCTCCGCGCCGACTCCCTGTGTAGAGTTACCCTCATGACTGCTTCAAGTATTTCTTCCAACACGCTTCGCCGAGCGGTGTTTCCAAACGTCAGTTTGTTGACCAATGCGCTGCTCGTGCTTGGTGGGGCATTGTTTGTCGCGCTCAGCGCGCAAATCTCGATTCCCCTTCCATTTACTCCGGTCCCGATTACCGGACAGACCTTTGCGGTGTTGCTCGTTGCGGGGTCGTTGGGTTCCGTCTGCGGAACCCTCTCGATGGGCCTCTATTTGTTGATGGGTATCGTTGGTCTGCCGGTCTATGCAGATCACACCCATGGCATTGAGGTCATCAAGGGAGCAACCGGTGGCTACATCATCGGCTTCATCATCGCCGGCCTGATTGTCGGTCTGATGGCTGATCGCGGCTGGGACAAGAAGTTCTCAAGCTCGGTCACCATGATGCTGACCGGCAATGTGGTGGTCTTTCTTGTCGGTCTGGTGTGGTTGCAGCAGGTGCTACACACGAATTTGGCCGACACGTTGAAGTACGGCTTGTACCCGTTTGTTCCCGGTGAGGTGCTCAAGTTGTACTTGGCGGGCGCGTTATTCCCGGGTGCATGGGCGCTGGTACGTCGTATTCGTAAGTAGTCGCTGAGCGTTCGGTCTCACGAGTGACCGAATCAGCTGACCTTGTGCTGGTCGGGGCCCGGGTCCATACATTGGACCCGGGCAAACCCCTCGCAACCTCACTTGCGATCCGCGATGGGCGCATCCTCGCCGTCGGTGACCGAGCCGAGGTGACTGAACTCTGCGGTGCAACCACCGAGATCATCGATGGGGATGGTCTTGTGGTGGTCCCGGGGCTCGTTGATGCGCACTGTCATCCCCTGTGGGGCGCGCGGGCAATGCGCGATGCCGATCTCACCGGCCTTCCGGATCTCGCGGCGGCATGCGCAGTGCTTGCTGATGTCGCCGCGCGCACGACCGATGAATGGATCTGCGCCCACGGGTTGCAACGGGAGTGGTTTGCTGATGCCCCGCAGGGGAGCATCCTCGCCGAGGTCGTCGGCAACCGTCCGATATTTGTGAGTTTTCGTGATGGGCATGGTGCGCTTGCGAGCCCGGAGGCGCTCCGACGCGCCGGTATTTCGGGGCCGCGCACGTTCGGTGATGCATCGCAGGTCGTCTGTGATGACAACGGCCGTCCGACGGGCGAGTTGCGCGAGCCAAGTGCGATGGAGGCGGTCCGCACACACATCCCACCACTCTCTGCGCAGCGTCGACTCTCCTTGTATCGGGCTCAGCTCGATCGGATGGCGCGCCTGGGTCTGACCGGTGCGCATGTGATGGATGATGCCCCGGGCGATTTGGACGATCTGATGACGCTCGAGAGCGATGCGGATCTCGCCGTACGACTCGTGATTGCGATCTGGCTCCAGCCCGAAATGGATGACGCCCAAATTGCTGACGCGTTTTCCCGTGCTGGGCGCGCAGGGCGTCGCTGGAGCTCCGGTGCGGTGAAGTTTTTTCTTGATGGGGTGATCGATCAGGGCACTGCATGGTTGAATTCGCCTGACACGCAGGGCGAAGGACGGCTCGCCAACTGGCCCGATCTTGATCGGTATCGGGAAGTGGTGCGACGTGCCATTGCCCACGGGCTTGGATGCGCGACTCACGCGATTGGCGATCGGGCAATTCGCGAGGCGCTATCGGCATATGCGCAGGCGGGAAGCGCATCCGCACATCGGCCGTGTCGCATCGAGCATGTGGAGCTTTGTGATCCAAGGGATCTCGGCCAATTCGCACGCGAAGGGGTGATCGCCAGTCTGCAACCGATTCATATCGCCGCGGTCGCAAATGATCCCGATCATGCCTGGAGAGATCGGCTCGACCGTACGCGTGCACAATTCGGGTGGCCCCATGCGGATCTTCTGCGCGCGGGTGCAACCGTTGCACTGGGATCCGATTGGCCGGTCGCGGTACAAGACCCGCGCGTGGGGATGGCGTGGGCGCGTCAACACTGGGCCCCAGGTACGGCGGGACCTGGGTACCGTGATCATCAGGCGATCAGCGCGCACGAGGCCCTTATTGGCTATACGCAGTCTGCGGCACGCGCGGTGGGTGATCATGTGCGCGGAGTGATTGCACCGGGAATGTGCGCGGATCTGACGGTCTTCGGGGCCGATCCGCTGATGTCGAGCGCCGATGAGGTACCGGAAATTCCTGTGGTCATGACGATTGTTGATGGGTGTGCCACCTATCGGGCATCCCATGTCTGATCCTGCGTCTGATCCTGTCGATGCGGGATGGGTCACCGAAGGGCTGGTGTCGCCAATCGTGGGCCCGGTTGTGTGGGTGGCACAAACAGGTTCAACGAACGATCTCATCGCACTACGCGCGCGCGATGGTGCCCCGGAGGGTCTCGTCATTGGAGCAGATGTCCAGACGCGCGGTCGTGGACGCCAGGGGCGGGCATGGGAGGCGTCAGTTGATGATGCGGTGCTCATGTCGATCCTCGTGCGACCCGATCAGACCGTCACGCAGGTGGGATTGCTTCCGATTGTCGCTGCGGTCGGGGTGACCGATGGCCTGGCCGCATTGGGCATTGCTGCAGGCATTGTCTGGCCGAATGATGTGAGTGTTGAGGGGCGCAAGCTGGGGGGCATCCTCTGCGAGCTCTCGAGCTCCGCCGGGACAGTGTCGTGGGGGGTTATCGGTATCGGCATCAATGTGCACGCGGCACCAACACTCCCTGATGCGCGATGGATTCCTGTGAGTTGCGCAGAACTGGTGCCAGAGGCGCCGTCGCGGAGCGCGGTCGTTCGTGCGGTTGCCGGTGGGGTCGGGGCATGTTGTGCACGCTGGTATGCCGGTGAGACCGAGCCAATTATCGCGGCCTTCGCCGCGCGAGATCTCTTATTCGGTCAGGAGATTGAGGTACAGATGGGAAATGACTCTCGTCGGGGAATTGCACGCGGAATTGATGCGTCCGGAAAGTTGCTCCTTGAGGTCGCGGGAGGGGAACAGCTCGCGCTTGCATCGGCGGAAGTCACGAGAATTATGCGCCCAGGACATTGATCGCGCACGCCGCCTGAGAAGACCCTTGGATGCGCGCGCCAAAAGAACGAACGATCTCTTGTCAAAACCTTGACGAAACCTTGACAGAGAAACGTGCTGGTGAGATTATTGACTCTGCAATCCTCTTGGAGAGCGCAGTGAGGGTCGTTGTCGTAGGACCGGACCTTTCTGCAGTCCAAGGTGAAGAGTGAAGTCTCTTGGCAGCGCGCAACGAACCGAGGATGAAATGTTCGAGCTCAGTCGTGATCTGTATCGGGAATTGAAGCCAATGGTGATTACAGATCACCACCAGCCTGGTCGTTCCGAGCGGGTACTTCTTGCGGCATGCGAGCAAACGGTATCGAGAATTGCTCGTGATTTACGTCGATATCCTCGACCGGCACGGCACCTGTTTTCAAATGTGCGTTTTCTCTTTCCTATCCAGGAGCAGTTGCACTGCTACCGGATAATTGAACGCCATTTACACGAGGCACTGCTCATTCTTGAAGCTGAAGCTGGCCCCGAGACAGGGCGCATCGGGGCACTTCGTTGCGCATCGATTAATCGCAAGGGCCGCCCATGTGGGCGAGAGCCGCTGCGTGGATCGCGTTTTTGCCCATCGCACAAGCATCTTGAGGCAATCGTGCCGATGCCCCATCAGGGGTTGTCGGTCGCCTGATCGGTATCTGATGGCGTGTCGCGGAGCGTCAGGCGCTCCGCGACACGGTAGGTCTCAAGGATGAGATCTCTACGATCGGCGTGGTCAACAATCGGCCACGGGTAGTCTAGGCCGAGTATGCACGCTGACGCGGCTTGCTGATCCTCGGTCATATGCCACGGTTCGTGGATCATCGAGGCCGGAACGCGGTTGAGTTCTGGCACCCATCGGCGGATGTAGTCGCCCTCCGGGTCGAACCGTTTGCTTTGTAATACGGGGTTGAAGATCCGGTAGTACGGGGATGCATCGGTGCCTGTGCCGGCGGTCCACTGCCAACCGCCATTGTTGTTTGCAGGATCGCCGTCGATGAGATGGTGCATAAAGATCGTCTCTCCGACCCGCCAGTCAATGGCGAGGTCTTTGACCAGAAATGACGCGGTGATCATTCGGGTCCGGTTATGCATCCACCCTTCTGCGCGGAGCTGTCGCATCCCCGCATCGACGATGGGGTATCCCGTGCGTCCATGCTGCCAGGCGGTGAGATCCTCATGCGTGCCCGACCACACGATGTCGCGAAATGCTGGCTTGAATGCGTGGCCGGCAACATACGGATTGCGTGCCATGTGGTGTTGGTAGAACTCGCGCCAACAGATCTGACGCCAAAAGGCCGCCCTCCCTTCAGAAAGCGCACCCGGGAGCCCAAGCGCCCGACCGATTTGACTCGGGCTGCACATGCCAAACCGTAGGTAGGCCGAGAGTTGTGAGGTGCCATCCACCGACATCGTGTTGCGCATTTCGTGGTAGCGGTCGGCGTGGCCATCGGCAATGAAGTGCACCAGTACCGCGCGCGCCGCGTCGGGACCGGCGGGGAGGGGGGATGGATCGTTCCCGAGCAGATCGAGCCCGTCGGAGTCGCACTCGACACTCGCGATTCGTGCGGGTGCGGGGAGGTGGGCAGGTATCTCACACTCCATCCATTTGCGTGAGAAGGGAGTGAAGACTTGGTATCCCTGATCCTTGGGGCCAGGAATCTGTGTCGGTTGCGCAATGAGATCGAGGCCCCATTGCTGGGCGTCAATTCCGTTCTCGGCAAGCGCATGTGTGACACGGCGGTCGCGATCGACCCCGTACGGCGATACCTCCGCATACCAGTCCACCGCCGAGGCCCCGGTCTCGCGAGCGAGTGCGACAAGCACCTTGGCAGGATCGCCCGCGCGCACGATGAGCCGGCCTCCTCGCGCCAGCAATTCCTCATTGAGGGACTCGAGTCCGGCGCGCAAAAATGCACGCCGCTGGGGTGATTGATGATGGCGTTTGGCAAGGAGCGTCGGGTCGCATACCCAGACACAGACGACGGGTCCTGCCGCGCAGGCTGCAGCGAGCGGACGATGATCCGCGACGCGCAGGTCGCGTCGAAACCACACGATGCGGGGTGGTGAGCTCATCACTCAGAAGTCTGACCGCTCGCGCGGCGAGTGCAACCCGGGTTGGTCGGGATATGCAAGCATTCACCGTCGTGGCTGATCACTCCGCATTTTCATGGCGCCTTCGGTGGCTTGGGCGTTGGAGTGATCCTGTGCAGGAATTTCTTGCCACCGAGATTGCGGGAGGTGTCATTCTCGCGGTTGCTGCACTTTGCGCAGTGCTCTGGGCGACCCTTGCGCCGCATGGTTATGAACACTTTTGGCAGCACCCGATCCATCTGCATATTGGGTCGCTCGTACGCAATCCCACGCGAGAAGCGCTGGCAGAGAATGTGCTCATGCCGCTCTTCTTTTTTGTCGTTGGACTCGAGATCAAGCGGGAGATCACCATCGGTGATCTCTCGGATATGCGGGTCGCGCGTCTGCCGATCTTTGCCGCACTCGGAGGCATGATTGTCCCCGCGCTTGTCTACGCCGTAATCGCGCATGGCGGTCCGGGTGCGAATGGCTGGGGAATCCCGATGGCGACAGATATCGCGTTTGTCGTGGGAGTGCTCCGCCTGGTGGGTCGTCGTGCACCGAGCTCACTCGTGGTGATGATGCTCGCGATTGCGGTTGTTGATGACATCGGTGCGATCTTGGTGATTGCGGGGTGGTATTCCAGCGGGATTCAGATGCTCTGGATTGCGGCAGCGATTCTGTGCGGGCTCCTCGCGTGGGTGCTTGTGCGCGCAGGATTCCGGTCGATTCCGGTCTATGTGTGCCTGGGAGTCGGATCCTGCGCAGCGATGGCAAACGGAGGGGTGAGTCCGACAATCTGTGCGGTTGGCTTTGGTCTGCTCATCCCAATGGCGCCGTGGCGCGGGCGAGATCCTCACGCCGGATCTGGCGCGGATGGCGGTGCGCTCGAGCAGGCGCTGCATTGGGTGCACCCATGGTCATCGTTTGTGGCGCTCCCGGTATTTGCGCTCTCATCGGCGGGCGTTGCGCTCTCGGTGAGCGCGATCCATCACGCCTGGGTAAGCCCAGTCGCCTGGGCGATTGCGATTGGGTTGATTGTGGGCAAGCCAATCGGGGTCCTGGCGGGGGTATGGGGTGCTGTGCGGTTGCGCTGGGGCGCACTTCCCGATGGCCTGACATGGCCATCCATGATTGCCGGTGCCCTGCTTGCCGGTATTGGTTTTACCGTGTCACTCTTTATTGCAAACCTTGCGTTTCACAGCTCCGCGTTTGGGACCGATGCGCGCATCGCAATTTTGGCGGCGTCGCTTGCCTCCGCGCTTATCGGTGTCGCCGTGCTGTGGTCGCGCACCAGTTCAGCACCGTGAGGCGCTGCGACCGCGGCGCACGCTCCTAGGCGAGTGAGTGCGTGCCGGTTGTGAGCTGGGCGGTCATCTGATTTGCAACCGAGATGGGATCACCCGTGATGAGTCGTGCACCCACATGTGTGGAAAAGGTATCGGTCACTCCCGGGCCCGTCAGCACCAGTGGCACGTGTGCGGCCAAGGCGGTGAGCTCGGCTGCGGAATCCATGATGGTATGACCGATCGTGATTGCAACGACTGCCGTGAATGCAGAGATCGTTAAGACGGTGTCGGTAATCGTGGGAACCGGAGTATCGGCGCCGAGCAAGGTGATGCGCCAATTGCGATCTCTCAAGGCCAAACCAAGACATACCAGAGGTAAGTCGTGGAGTTCTCCCGGGGGGCACGCCAGAACAACGCGTGGTCCCGAACCATCATCCCATCCGCGTCCGATTTCCATCAGGCGGGCACGCAGGATGCGGCTTGCAAAATGCTCTTGGGCAATCGTGATATCGCCGCCGCGCCATCTCGCGCCGAGATCGCGAAGGTACGGAAACACGATGTTTGAGAGCAGCGATTCAAGCGTGAATGTCTCAATCAGGTGATCGAGCGCGCGATGCGCAAGGCCTTCATCAAAGCTCTCAAGCGCGCTGCGCATCTCGGCGATTGGGTCGCCGTCATAGGCTTCCGATGCTGCGTCATCAGACTCCTTGCGGGCACGGAGTGCTGCCTGTGCCGGCGCAAGCCCTTCGGCAATGAGTGCCTGCATTCGCTCGGCCCGTGCGAGATCGAGATCGGAATACAACCGAAACCCACCAGGGCTGCGATGAGGATCGAAGATCCCATAGCGCCGCTCCCAGGCCCGCAGCACATCCGGAGTCAGCTCAAGCCGTCGGGCGAGCTCACCGATGCGCAGATATCCGGTACCGGTTGGGGTGATCATGTCGGCAACACCGTCCGTCAGCCCGGATGAGAACGTCTCTGTCCCGGCATTGTCTAGCTCAGTCTAGGACCGGACCTGTGGCACGCGCAATGGGGACCCGTGCCTAGGAGAGCGTCAATACCACCTTGCCAAAGGTATGCCCGTCTGCGACGCGTTGATAGGCGCTGTGCGCATCCGAAAGCGGGAGCACCGTGTCAATGATCGGCGTCGCGCCAGTGCGCACCAGAAAGTCCACCAATGCAACCAACTCATCTCGTGTGCCCATGGTGGATCCAAGAATCGAAAGCCCTCGCCAGAACACTCGCGCCAGTTGCGCCGACGGATCGCCGCCGCTCGTCGCTCCCGACACGACAATTGTGCCCCCGGGGCGCAGGCTCTTAAGCGAGTGATCCCACGTTGCTGCCCCGACGGTTTCAATCACCGCATCTGCACGCCGTGCAAGTCGACCGCCGGTCTCAATCGCGGTTGTCGCGCCAATCTCGAGCGCCCGCGCCCGCTTCTGTTCTGATCGGCTGGTGACAGACACCTCGATTCCCGCTGCATGAGCGAGCACGATCGCCGCGGTGGCGACGCCGCCGCCGGCACCTTGCACCAGAACGTGATCGCCTTCGCGCAGGCCGGCGCGCGAGAACAGCATGCGATATGCCGTGAGGTATGCAGTGGGGAGGCAACTTGCCTGCTCCCACGACAACGTCGCGGGTTTGGGAATGAGGTTTCGCGCAGGTACAACGACGTATTCGGCGTGCGTTCCGCTGACCCCAGCCTCGCTGAGTAGATGCAAGTCAGCTGCCAGGGTTTCGTCGTCATTATCGGCAGATGTGCCCAGGACCGCATGCACGATGACCTCTTTGCCATCGTCGGTCACTCCGGCGGCATCGGTCCCAAGTGGAACTCCAATGTGTTCGGGGCGCACGCCGACGCCACGCAGGGTCCAGATGTCGTGGTGATTGAGAGATGCTGCCCGGACAGTGACGCGCACCCAGCCATCGGGGGTCGTCGGCGCGTCACATTCACCCACGCTGAGTACGGACAATGGATCATTGGCATCGATCCCGGTGGCACACACGGCCTTCATTTGGACACACCCCTGGTCGGACACACACATTTCGTCTCACTCAATGGGCATCTTCTCATGTGGAGCACGAGTGGCGTGGGAGGGGCGCGGTGATTTGACATCCTGTGTGGCATGAAAGCTGCGATGTATTACGGGCAGGGCCGTATTGAGATTGTGGACCTTCCTCGACCGAGCATCGGGGACGGGGAACTACTGGTGCGCGTGGATGCATGTGGGCTGTGTGGAAGCGATTTGATGCAGTGGTATCAAGATCAGCGTGCCCCAACGGTGCTTGGGCACGAGCCAGTCGGAGAGGTGGTTGAGGTCGGCCGCGGGGCATCGATTCCCGTTGGATCACGCGTGTTTGTGCATCACCATGTGCCGTGCATGGAGTGCGCGCTGTGCGTGAGCGGCCGAGACACCTTGTGTCCGCAGTTTCGTGCGACCTCGATTGCACCAGGTGGGCTTGCAGAATTCATTCGGGTCCCTGCCCTCAACGTGGCGGCGGACGTACTCATACTCCCGGACACGCTTTCGACACGTGCAGCAACGCTGATTGAACCGCTTGCCTGCGTGACCCGAGGTCTGCGTCTGGCGGGGGTGAGTGCAGGTGATCGGGTTGTCGTGGTTGGAGCCGGGGCGATGGGCCTTCTTGAAGTCGGTGCGCTCGTCGCACGTGGCGCCGAGGTCGTTGTGGTGGAGCCGCGGTCCGACCGGCGCGCTCGCGCACAACAGATGGGTGCCAGTGTCTGCGCAGACGGAAGCTTCGAGGCCACGCGTTCTGCGCTCGGGGCGAGTGGCGCCCGCGTCGTTGTGGTGACCACTGCGTTGCCTGAGGCGATCGCGATGAGTCTTACTCTCGCCGGTCCGGCGGGCGTTGTGCAGCTCTTTGCACCACCCACTCCCGGCCAGGCGATTCCACTTGATTTGGGCGCGGTGTGGTTTCGCGAGGTGCGGATCGAGTCAAGCTATTCCGCCGGACCGATGGATACCCGGGAGGCGTTCGAAATTCTTTGCGCCGGTCTGATTGATCCAGACATGATCATTTCCCACCAGATCCCGCTTGCCCAGATCGATCAGGCCTTCGCGTTGGCACGCAGTCTGGATGCGATGAAGGTGATTGTGCAGTGCAGTTCGACCGAATGACTACGACGAGGGTCGAGGGTGCGCTATTGTTTCGCGGTCCGGGCGCGCGTCCGGTTTGTGGTGAGCGTAGCTCAGTTGGTAGAGCTCCTGGTTGTGGTCCAGGCGGTCGTGGGTTCGAGTCCCATCGTTCACCCTCGTCAGACTGCCGTAATGGGCGGGTGTGGCGGAACTGGAAGACGCGCTAGGTTTAGGTCCTAGTGGGGCAACCCGTGGAGGTTCGAATCCTCTCACCCGCATCAGCATGTCAGTAGCCGCCGAAATTACATCCCAAGTCGAAGGACGCGTCGATCTCGCCGTCGCGGTCTCCGAGGATGCCGTCGTGCAGGCGTACGACCAGGCGCTCGAGCGTTTGGCGCGAGGCGTCAAAGTACCCGGCTTTCGTCAAGGCAAGGTGCCGAAATCGGTCGTCATGAGTCGCTATGGGCGTCCGGTGATTGTCAACGAGATGATCAAGGTCTCCTTGATCGAGTGGTACGAACAGGCAGTCGGGGAGATGGGGCTTCGCCCAATCGATGATCCCGACCTGGCGATCGATGACGTCCCAGAAAGCGGTGAACTGCGCTTTACCGCGTCGGTCGCAGTGCGGCCACAGGCCACGCTTGGAAAGATTGACGGAATCGAGGTTGGTAAAGACGAGCCCGAGGTTCCCGAGGGTGCAGTCGACGCCGAAATTGAACGCGTACGACTTCGTGCGGCGCGGATGGCGCCGGTCGATCGCCCCGCACAACAGGGTGACTTCCTGGTCGTTGATTTTGACGGTGCAGTCGATGGGATATCGCTTGCCTCAGCGAGTGCGCGCGACTATGTGGTGGAGCTTGGCTCCGAGCGGCTCATCGCGGGTTTTGATGAGAAGTTGCGCGGGAGCTCAGTCGGTGATCAGGTCACGATTGAGGTCACCTATGACCCAACGGACACACGTGCCGAGCTGCAGGGTAAGACCGTGGTCTACACCGCACGGGTCAAGCATGTACAAGAGCGTGTGCTGCCTGAGCTCGACGACGACTTTGCCGCGGAAAACAGCGAATTCGACACGTTGGCGGAATTGACGGCAGACATCACTGCACGTCTTGAGGTTGCCGCCCAGGCCCGCGTTGATGAACTCTTTCGCCGACGGGTGCTCGACGCCGTGGTCAAGGAGACCACAGTTGAGGTTCCCGAGGTGATGGTGCAGCGCCGGATCGGCACGATTTTGACCCAGACGGCAAGCTCGCTTCCTAGCGGGGTCACCTTTGACACCTACCTCCGTGCGACTGGTCGGACGATTGAACAGGCTGCAGAAGAACTTCGTCCGGATGCAGAGATGGCGATCCGGCGCGAGCTTGCAGTTGAAGCAGTCTGCGAACAACAGAAGATCACGGTCAGCGACGATGACGTCAACGCGCAAATTCGCGAGGACGCAGAGAAGGTGGGACGTGATGTCGATGCGCTTTTGGCTGAGGTGCTTGCCGAAGGCGCATTTGAACGCTTGCGCGACGACATCCGTCTTGGACGCGCGGTGCAGTACTTGATTGACAACGCAGTACCGATCTCGATGGAGCAAGCGGAAGCTCGCGAGCGTCTGTGGACGCCCGAAGAGGAGAAGGTCGCTCCAGATGCAAAATTGTGGAAGCCCGGAGACGCAAAATGACCATAGGAGAACACACTCGATGAGCCCGCTTATTCCGATGGTCATCGAACAAACCTCGCGTGGCGAGCGTTCGTTTGACATCTATTCCCGACTGCTCAACGAGCGGATCATTTTCCTGGGCACACCTGTGGATGATCAGATCGCCAACTTGATCGTTGCG
>CAITWD010000008.1 GCA_903896045.1 uncultured Actinomycetes bacterium | reverse complement strand
TGCCGCCAGAGTTTGCGACCCAAATATGGGTGCCATCAAATGCGATTCCATACGGATTTGCACCGACCGAAATAGTGCCGACTGTCGACCCGTCTGAGGCATTGAGTTCGGTGACGGTATTGTGAATCGCACAAAGAAAGCAGGCGCCATTGTTTGTGACCCAAATATGGGTGCCATCAAATGCGATTCCATACGGATTTGTACCGACCGAATATGTGCCGACTGTCGATCCGTTTGAGGCATTGAGTTCGGTGACGCTGTTGCCGCCAGAGTTTGCGACCCAAATATGGGTGCCATCAAATGCGACTTCCCTCGGGGCTTTGCCGATGGAAACTGTGCAACTCACCGACCCGATTTGCCATAGATTGGAGGGGCTGCTCAAACAGCCTCCCATCTCGGATCCTGCTAATCCGGGAGGTCCCTGTGGGCCCGTTGCTCCAGTTGCCCCAGGAGTCCCGTTGGTCCCGTGTGCGCCCGGATCACCCTTCGGACCCCGCTTGCCCTGGGCTCCGTGCAACTGCGCCCGAACCTTTGGCGCGATCTGATTCTTGTTGGTAATTGCGTAATGCGTTGCTGCGGCCCCCGTACCGGCGGCGGCCACCACAAGTGCAGTGATGGCAATGGCTGTCGCTGCTGATGGTTTTCTCATGCAGGCAATTACAGCGAGGGGTTCGGATGGCGGAGGAGGGAGTGGTTTGACACTGCTCTGTGGCGCGAAAGGCAAGCCAGCCGCAAAAAAGTGAGACCGCTGTGCCGCACTCTGTGCCGCGCTGCGCCACAGCGTCGAGCGGTTTTGAGCGGATTTGAGCGGATATAGGGCTATGCCGAGGACGCTGCAAAAACGCACCCCGGAAACACGAAAACCCGCTCGATAAGCGGGTTCTCGGTTCATAGGGACGGGGGGAGTCGAACCCCCACGACCTCTCGGCCAACGGTGTTTGAGACCGCCGCGTCTACCATTCCGCCACGTCCCCGTACTACTGCACTGCGTCCTGCATCTTGCGGTCGACGTTCGGTACGTCTACGACTGCACCTCACGACGAGCGAGGCCCTGTTCTTGCGCGACGCGGACAACGGCAGCTGCAACCGTTGGTGCCACATTGCGGTTAAACGGGCTCGGAATAATGTAGTCCTCATGCAATTCTTCTGCAGAGATGCAGTCGGCAATTGCATGCGCTGCGGCGACCTTCATCTCTTCAGAGATTTGCCGCGCCCCACAGTCGAGTGCCCCGCGGAAGATTCCGGGGAAGGCCAACACATTGTTGATCTGGTTCGGATAGTCGGAACGTCCTGTGGCCATCACGCGCACATACGGACCAGCCTCTTCCGGCATGATCTCTGGGGTCGGGTTCGACATCGCAAACACAAATGGATCTGGCGCCATCGTCTTGAGAGCTTCGACCGAGAGTGCACCAGGACCCGACAGACCAACGAACATATTCGCGCCTTGAATCACATCAGCGAGGCTGCCCTGCAGCCCTTCGGGGTTGGTGTTGTCGGCGTACCATTCCTTCATCGAATTCATGTTCTCGACGCGGCCCTTGTAGATCGCACCCTTAGTGTCGACACCAATGATGTTGGTCACACCGGCGTTCATCAGGATCTTCGAGCAGGCAACTCCGGATGCACCCACACCTGAGAACACGACTTTGAGATCTTCCATCCTCTGGCCGGTGATCTTGAGCGCATTAATGAGCGCCGCAAGCAACACAATCGCGGTGCCGTGCTGGTCATCATGGAAAACTGGAATGTCGAGGCGCTCTTTGAGCGTGTCTTCGATTTCGAAACACGCCGGTGCGCCGATGTCTTCAAGGTTGATACCGCCAAAGACCGGCGCAATCGCCTCGCAGATCTCGATGATCTGTTGGGTGTCCTTTGAATCAACACAAATGGGGTAGGAGTCCACATTGCCGAATTCCTTAAACAGCGCGGACTTACCTTCCATCACGGGCATCCCGGCGGCGGCACCGATGTCACCCAAGCCCAAGACGGCGGTGCCATTCGTGATCACTGCGACCATGTTGCGCTTGATGGTGTAATCAAAGACCTTGTCGCGGTCATCGGCGATCGCCTGGCAGACGTCGGCAACCCCTGGCATGTACGCAAGCGAGAGGTCGTCGCGGGTTTCAAGCGGCAACCGGCCAAAAAGCTCGATCTTTCCACCGCGGTGCAAACGGAAGGTCCGGTCCCAGCTATCGAGGACCGTCACACCCTCCTGGGCGTTGGCGGTGGCGACAATCTGCTCGGAGTGCTCAATGGATGTGGCGTTGACCACGATCTCGCGTACGACCGCGTGGTGTGCGGTGGATACAAGGTCGACCGCCCCGATATCACCGCCAATTGATCCAATCGCTGTCACCAGATGACTGAATGTCTCGTGGTCGCGGGAATCAATTTCGATGCGGAGCGTGACGGAATATTGAGCGCTCGGGGTAACTGCCACTGTGCCCTCCTGGGCGGTATCTGTGTGGCGCAAGCATACCGGCTGCAATCGGCCGTTTATCTGCGTCGTGCGTAACGGGTGGTTAGACTCGACTCGTGGCAGACACTGACCCAGGCGTACAAGCGGCATATTCCGGGCCCTCGCACCGTCATTCGGTGCTCTTGATTGACGGAAATAGTCTCGCCTATCGCGCTTTTTTTGCGCTGCCTGAGACGATCGCCACATCATCGGGAGAGCCCACCAATGCGCTCTATGGCTTGGCAGCGATGCTCGTCAAAGTGCTCATCGATGAGCGCCCGGATCGCGTGGTTGTCGCCTGGGATCCAAAAGGATCGGTGTTCCGACATGAGCGCTACCCCGAGTACAAGCAGGGTCGAGCGACGACTCCGGAATTACTTCGTGCGCAGCGCCCGCACTTTCGCCCACTCATGGAAGCCTTTGGATTCCTGAATGTCGAATGCCCTGGATTTGAGGCCGATGATGTGATCGGCACCCTTGCGACGCAGTTTGCCCAGCGCGGGGATGATGTGATTGTGCTCACCGGTGATCGTGATGCCCTGCAACTCGTTGATGAGCGCGTGTCGGTTCTGGCGACAGGGCGTGGCGTTACCGATACCACTCGGTATACCCCTGACAAGGTGTTGGAGCGGTACGGGGTCACCCCGGCCCAGATGCCCGATTTTCGCGGGCTTGTCGGTGATGCAAGCGACAACCTGCCTGGTGTACGTGGGATCGGAGAAAAGGGTGCCGCGCAGCTGATCAGCGCCCATGCGACCCTCGATGAGGTTCTCGCCCATGCATCCCAGCAGACCCCGAAACGTCGGGAAGCGCTCGAGCGTGATGCGGATGCAGCGCGACTCACTCGTGACCTTTCGGTGATCGTGCGCGATGTGCCGCTTGAGGTCGGACCGGCCGACGTCGCCGTTGTGCGCTGGGACGTCGCGCAGAAAGAACAGTTACGCGTCGAATTTGCACGGTGGGAGTTCGAGTCGTTGATGGCGCGATGTGACGATTTGTATGCGAGTGACGCGACAGATGTGGCAGCGCAGTCTGATGAAAGCTCTGTTTCTCCTCTGAGATTCATCAACCTGGACGCAATCGCATCCGAGTTCGCTGATGGAGACACCGTCGGATTTGCCGCGGATGCCAATCACTATGCGATCGCCGGTTCAGATGAGCTGATTTGTGTGGGCCAGGTGCACGGCGGCGAGCTCGATACGCTCGCAACACTGCTCTCGGGCTATCGCATCGCGGCCTATGACGCCAAAGCGCTCCCGCGTGCGTACGTTGCGGCGGGAATCCATGTCTCTGACGACCCCATGATTGCTGCCTACTTGCTCGAGCCCCGTCGACGTGGGTACCCGATCGCCGACGTTGCCGCGTCGACGCTTGGTAATGCGCCTGTGGTCAGCGATGACGCTGTGGTGCAATCTGCAGTGTGGACACGTGCGCTCGCGGTCACCCAATCCGCGCGTCTTCGCGCCGATGGCGTCGAGGATCTCTATCGCACCATAGAACTCCCGGTTGCAGAGATTCTCGGTGAGATGGAGGACGCAGGCATCCAGCTCAATGCTGAGCGTTTGCATGAGATATCCGAGCGCACGCTTCTCCGCCTTGAGCAACTGCGTACCAAGATCTGCGCGCTGGCCGGTGAGGTATTCGATGTGGGGTCCCCGAAGCAATTGGGCCATGTGCTCTTTGACGTGTTAGGTCTGCCTGCATCAAAAAAAGGCAAAACCGGATATTCCACCGATCGCCAGGTATTGACAGGTCTTCTCGATCGTCATCCGATTATCGAGTTGGTGCTCGAATACCGTGAGCTCAGCAAGCTCCAGAGCACCTATTTGGTTGCGTTGCCCGAGCTGATCGGTGCGGATGGGCGTGTGCACACCACCTTCAATCAAACCGTTGCCGAGACCGGGCGCCTCTCGTCGACCAACCCCAACTTGCAAAATATCCCCGTGCGGACCGCAGTCGGGCGCGAGATTCGTGATGCCTTTACCGCTGCGCCGGGTTGCCGATTGGTGTCGTGCGACTACGGCCAAGTTGAATTGCGGATCCTTGCGCATTGTTCAGGTGAACCCACGCTGCAAACAGCGTTTCGCGAAGGATTTGATGTGCATCTTGCGACCGCATCCGAGGTGTTTGGCATTCCCGTCTCAGAGGTCGACAAGGCGACCCGCGATCGCGCGAAGGCGGTCAATTTCGGAATCATTTACGGAATCTCGGATTTCGGCCTCTCAGAGCAACTCCGGATTTCGCGCGCAGACGCCCGCTCCTACATTGACGCCTATCTCGATCGCTATCCCAAGATTCAGGAATTCATCCGGACCACGATCGAGGATGCCACGCGTACTGGTGGGGTGACGACACTCTTTGGACGCCGCCGCCCAATCCCAGAACTCAACGCACGCACCCAGCAACAGCGACAATTGGGCGAGCGACTGGCGGTCAACACCGTGATTCAAGGAAGTGCCGCCGACATCATCAAGGTCGCAATGATCCGGACTCGGGATGCGCTAGGTGATGCGCACCTGTCTGCACGAATGATCCTGCAGATTCACGATGAATTGGTAATCGAGGCGCCCGAGGGTGAAGTTGATCAGGTGGTCTCGATCGTCAGTGCGGCCATGATTGGTGCCTGCGCACTCGATCCGCCACTGAGCGTTGAGGTGGGTGTCGGGGCAACGTGGTTGAGCGCGAAGTCATGAGTGATCCGCAGGGTTTGTATTTCACTTTGGAGGTCGCGGTGCACGCGCGAGCTGAGGTGATTGAGGCGGCGTTCTCGGTGCTGAGAGAGCAAGTGTTGCGCGACGACGGTCCGGACGCCCCGTCGCGACTCGCTGCACTCAATCGTGCCCATGCCACGCTCGGTGACCCACGGCGTCGGGCCGCGTACGACGCGTCGGTGAGCTGATGGGGGCAGGGCGCGCCATTTCGCCATTAGCGCTGCGGTTTTCGTGGTTGTTACTGGGTTTTCTGAGCGTTGAGGCCGGTATCTACTCGGCGCACACGGTACTTGTGGTGGCCGTACTTGTCGCCCTCGTGGAAGGGGCGGCCGGCGATCGATCGCCAGTTTCCTGGCTCATTCGTCAGGTGCGCGGAGCCGGGGCAGGTGGCATTCCGATCAGCGTCGCACGCCGGATGTATGCGGTCTCGGCAGTGCTCGGCGCGACGGTGCTTTTTGCGTCCTCTTTCGTCGGTGCAGCGTGGTCTGTGAGCGCGATTGCGATGGGATGTGTTGCATTCGTGGGTGCCGCGGTGATTCCGCCCCGCGTTTCGAAGGCCTGAAGGCCAGATCCTGCGGATATGACGTGCACGGTGATGGCACCAGAAAAATCGACCAAATAGCGTATGACGGGCTATACTCGACGTTCGTCCGGTCGGCCGGAGACTTTTTCGCGCCGATGACCTACTCATGTGTTGTCAGGAAAACTCAACGTGACCCAGCTTGATCTTGATTCTCCCGTACGCGCCCTCGATGGTCCCGAGTACATCGAGGTTGACGGCGTATTAATCCCGAACTACGACATCACGATCCCGATTTTCAGCGAGGGCGATGTCGTCAACGGCCGCGTAGTGCGTATCGACAAGGACGAAGTGCTTGTCGATATCGGCTACAAGAGCGAAGGCGTGATCCCGCTCTCTGAGCTGTCTATTCGCAAGTCCGTCAATGCCTTCGAAGAGGTCGAACTCGGCGAGATGGTCGACGCCCTGGTCATGACCAAAGAGGACCAAGATGGTCGTCTGATCCTCTCGAAGAAGCGGGCCCGCTTTGAGAAGGCATGGAAGCGGATCGAAGCCGCTGCAGCCGCCGGTGAGCACGTCGAAGGCACCGTGATCGAGGTCGTCAAGGGTGGTTTGATCCTCGACCTGGGCATCCGCGGATTCCTTCCTGCATCGTTGGTCGACATTCGCCGGGTGCAAGATCTCGATGAGTTCTTGGGCCGCAAGCTTGAGTGCAAGGTCATTGAGCTCAACCGCAACCGCAACAATGTGGTGCTCTCGCGCCGCGCGGTGCTTGAGGATGAGCGTCGCGAAGTGCGTCAGAAGATTCTGGATGAATTGCAGCCAGGCAATGTGGTCGAGGGTGTCATCTCGAACATCGTTGACTTCGGTGCATTCGTTGACCTTGAAGGCATTGACGGCTTGATCCACATCTCCGAGCTCTCGTGGAGCCACGTGAACCACCCATCTGAGGTGCTCACGATCGGCGAAAAGGTCGAGGTCAAGGTGCTCGATATCGATCGCGACCGCCAGCGGATTTCTCTTGGTCTCAAGCAGACGCAATCGGACCCATGGCAGAGCGTCATTGACCGCTTCGGCATTAATGACGTCGTCGAGGGCAAGGTCACCAAGGTTGTGACCTTCGGTGCGTTCGTCGAGATCCACCCAGGTGTCGAAGGTTTGGTGCACATCTCAGAGCTGGCCTCGCATCACGTCGAGAACCCACGCGAAGTTGTGAGCCAAGGCGACAGCCTTTCGGTGCGCATCATCGAGATCGACCCAGAGCGTCGTCGTCTTTCGCTCTCCTTGAAGCGGGTTGCCGATAACTCAGAAGGCGATGCCCCTGAGTACATCGACGTCGATCCTGCCGAGTACGAGAACGCCCCTGAGGCCGCAGAACTCGAGCAGACTACTGAGGAGGCAGCCGCCGAGGTGGAAGTCGCAGCAGAGGCGGACGTCGTGGACGCGGCTGTCGCCGATGACGCCGACGCCCCGGCTGGCGACGAGTAGCACCCCAACGTATGTGCCGGTGGTCATGGCGGAGATGCGATGACCACCGGTGATCCGCCCCGATGCCTGGGGCTGACTGGCGGTATTGGATCCGGGAAGAGCACTGCTCTTGCCGGCTTTGCCGCGCATGGCGCCGCAACCTTGTCAAGCGACGCGATCGTGCATGAGCTGTATGGGCTTCCCGATGTTCAGGCGACGGTCCGTGCGCGTTTTGGCGCGGATGTGTTTTGCGCTGACGGAGGCGTCGATCGAGCGCGGCTGGGAGCAATCGCATTCGCGCAAGAGGGCGGTATCGCATTCCTTGAGGCGATGTTGTTCCCGAGGATTCGTGCGTATCGCGATGAGTGGATAGCCGCCCGCCGCGCTGAGGGGAGTTGGCCACTCTTGGTGGTTGAGGTGCCGCTGCTCTTTGAAGCGGGGGTTGCCGGACAGTTCGACGCAGTGATCGTGATCACGGCCAGCGAGGATGTGCGACGAGCGCGCGTCAGCGCCCGTGGCCAAAATTTTTCAGAACGCGCTGATTTGCAATGGCCTGAGGCCCGAAAGGTCGCCGCAGCAGATCTTGTCTATGTCAATGATGGGTCAACGGCGGATTTGGATCGTTGGACCGCCGACGTGATCGCGCAGTACCGCAGTGCCAACTCGTAGTCGCTAGGCCTCGCGAGATCCGGTGTCAATGAGCTCGATGCGGTAGCCGTCTGGGTCTTGCACAAAGCAAATCTTCGAACCGCCAGGGCCTGAGATATACGGAGGACGCTCGGGTGTGATGCCGGCATCGGCGAGGCGCACCAGTTCGGTATCGAGATCATCGATCGCGAGCGCGATATGCCCATATCCAGATCCGACGTCGTACGGCTCGGAGCGGTCGTCGTTGATCGTGAGCTCAAGCCGGTCGCTATCGCCTGGCAGCCCGAGAAAGATAATTGTTGCGGTATCGCCCCCGACACGCTTTCGGCCGCGTTCTTCGAATCCCAGTGACGAATAGAAGGCAATCGATCGATCGGGATCCAAAACCCGGATGCAGGTGTGCATCACTTCGCGTGCGGGCATCTCACACATCTCCGATACGTCGGTGTTTCGTCCGAGTACACGATACCCTGAAGGTCGTCATGAGTCAGCTCTTTGAGATGAGTCGGGGATACACGCCGACCGGGGACCAGCCACAGGCAATTGCGGAGCTGTCTGCCGGCATTCTGCGGGATGAGCAGTACCAAACGCTGCTCGGTGTAACGGGGTCGGGAAAGACCTTCACGATGGCAAACATCATCGCCCAGACCGAGCGGCCCGCACTGATCATCGCTCACAACAAGACCCTGGCGGCCCAGCTCTGTAATGAATTCCGGGAATTTCTCCCCGGCGCCGCGGTTGAGTACTTCGTGAGCTACTACGACTACTACCAACCCGAGGCATACATCGCCTCAACCGACACCTTTATCGAGAAGGACAGCGCGGTCAACGACGAGATCGATCGTTTGCGCCATGCTGCGACTGCATCCCTTCTGGCACGACGCGATGTCGTGATTGTGGCGTCGGTGAGCTGCATCTACGGAATTGGGTCGCCCGAGGTCTACCGGAACCGCGTGGTGACGTTGACGTGCGGTGAGCAATATCCGCGTGGAAGTTTGTTTCGCCGCCTGGTTGAGGTGCAGTACCAGCGCAACGACGTCGTCCTCGAGCGAGGGCGCTTTCGTGTGCGCGGTGATTCGATCGAGATTCAGCCCGCCGATTCCCACACCGCGTATCGGATTTCCATGTTCGGAGATGAGGTGGAGTCCATTACCCACTTTGATCCCATGACCGGCGAGGTGATGGGGGAGCCCGGTCATGTGGCGATCTACCCAGCCACCCATTACGTGACTCCCCCCGATGTGATCGATCGATCACTCGCCGAGATCCGCAATGAGCTCGAAGGGCAGGTCGCGCGCTTTGACACCGAGGGAAAAATTCTCGAGGCCCATCGATTGCGCCAGCGCACCGAGTACGACATGGAGATGATTCGCGAACTCGGATTTTGTTCCGGAATCGAGAACTACTCCCGCATCTTTGACGGCCGCGCACCAGGCACGCCGCCGCATACCCTGATCGATTTTTTCCCCAAAGATTTCATCTGTTTTATTGATGAATCCCACAACACAATGGGTCAATTACGGGGTATGTATGAGGGGGATCGTTCCCGGAAGCTCAATTTGATTGATTATGGGTTTCGCATCCCCGCGGCTCTCGATAATCGTCCGTTGCAGCTCGATGAATTTCTCGCACGCGTACCACGGATGGTGTTTGTGTCGGCAACACCGGGCGCCTTTGAAAAGCGCATGTCGGGTCATGTGGTCGAGCAAATTATCCGCCCGACCGGACTCGTCGATCCAGAAATCGACGTACGTCCGACCCTGAATCAGATTGACAATCTGATCGGCGAAATCGCCGCACGCGCTGCGCGCCAGGAACGGGCGTTGGTGACCACACTCACCAAGAAAATGGCTGAGAACTTAACCGAATATCTCACCGAAGCGGGACTGCGCGCGCGCTATCTGCATTCAGAGATTGACACTCTTGACCGGATTCGCATCGTGCGTGAGCTGCGACTGGGTCTCTTTGATGTGCTCGTCGGTGTGAATTTGCTGCGCGAAGGTCTCGATTTGCCGGAAGTCACCCTGGTGGCCATCCTCGATGCAGATAAGGAAGGCTTTCTTCGCGGCACCACCTCACTCATTCAGACCATCGGTCGTGCCGCGCGCAATGTTGATGGACGCGTGATCATGTATGCCGATAAGTACACCGATTCGATGACCACGGCCATTAATGAGACCAACCGCAGACGTGAGATTCAGGTTGCCTATAACGAGGCACACGGCGTGACGCCGCGCTCGGTGGTGAAAGGAGTGTCGGATATCGTTGCGCTTCTGGGCCTTGGAGAGCATCCGTCGGTGAAATCGCGCGGGAAAGATGCGCGTGAGGCGGCAGCAACTGCGTCCTCGCGGACGCTCGAGCAGATCGATACCCTCCTCGTGGAATTGGAGAGCGACATGCTTGTCGCTGCCGACGAATTGCGGTTCGAGCAGGCCGCACGACTGCGGGATCAAATTGCGGAGTTACAAGTGGAACGTGATGCGCGTGATCCGGGCAATGGATCATCTCTTGGTACCGCTGGCGTAACGACGGGCGCATGAGTGTGGCCGTAGTGATATCGGGCAACACCGCTTCGCTCGCGCTGATATTTCCGTTGGTGGGCACATGAGTCGTGCCCCGCATCAGTCGGATGCGCTGAAGGTTGTTGGCGCCCGCGAACACAACTTAAAAGACATCACCGTTGAAATCCCCCGCGATGCCTTGGTCGTGATCACTGGGCTCTCGGGAAGCGGGAAGTCGAGTCTGGCCTTCGACACCCTGTATGCCGAGGGGCAACGGCGATACGTCGAGAGCCTGTCGGCATATGCGCGTCAATTTTTAGGGCAGATGGATAAGCCCGACGTGGATCACATCGATGGGTTGTCGCCTGCAATCTCGATTGATCAGAAAACAACGAGTCGCAACCCGCGTTCGACCGTCGGAACGGTCACAGAGATCTATGACTACCTGCGCTTGTTGTACGCACGCATTGGGGAGCCGCATTGCCCAGTGTGTGGTGCCGCGATCCAGGGTCAAAGCGTTGAGCAGATCGTCGATCAAGTCCTGGGTTTGCCCGAAGACACGCGCTTTATGGTGATGGCGCCGCTCGTGCGCGATCGCAAGGGCGAACACAAGGACATCTTTACCCATATTCGCGGTGAGGGATTCACCAGAGTGTGCGTGGACGGAGAGGTCTATCTCCTCGACGACGTCCCCGCACTCGCAAAAACGCATGTCCACACGATCGAAGTTGTCGTCGATCGGCTCGTGTTGCGGGGCGATATTCGGCGACGGTTGTCGGAGAGTGTCGAAACCGCGACCCAACTCGCCGACGGTTTGGTGCGCATCGCAGAAGTCGGTGACAACCCCTCAAGTTGGAGCTATTCAGAGAAGTTTGCGTGCGCAGAGCATGGCGCCTCACTCACAGAGCTCGCCCCACGGGTGTTTTCATTCAATAACCCGCATGGCGCATGTACGGGGTGTACTGGTCTTGGGTTTATGCCGGAAATTGATCCTGAGCTGTTGATCGAACCGACGCGAACTCTCGATGCGGGGGCAATCATCCCGTGGGCGGACCGCAGCACTGACTATTACGAATTGCTTTTGCAGGCGATCTCAGAGCAATACGACATACCCACCGATGTGCCGTGGAATGAACTCGATCCTGCGCATCACGATTTACTCCTGAATGGTCCTCCCGGCGGCCGCAGGCAGCGGATGATGCTCGGGCAACGCAAGGGGCGTCGTCAAAGTCCGGTGGGCTGGTTTGAAGGGGTGATTCCTCAGTTGCGCCGCCAGCACACCTCGTCGATGTCGCATGCGGTGCGCGAATCTGTTGAGCAGTACATGTCCCTGCGCCCGTGTGCGGTGTGTGGCGGGGCACGGTTGCGCCCAGAAGTGCTCGCGGTGAGTGTCGGTGGGCAATCGATCCATGCGACGACTCTGCTGTCAGTAGAAACAGCGTTGGCGTTTTTTGAGGGACTCAAGCTCGATCGCACTCGGGCGATGATCGGTGAGCGGGTCATCAAAGAGATCAGCGAGCGACTGAAATTTCTCGTGGACGTCGGTGTTGGCTATCTCACCCTGGATCGCGCGGCAGGGACGCTGTCGGGCGGGGAGGCCCAACGCATCCGTTTGGCGACCCAAATCGGCTCAGGGCTCATGGGCGTCCTCTACATCTTGGATGAGCCGTCGATCGGGTTACACCAGCGTGATAATCGGCGACTGATCGGCACTCTGGAGCGGTTGCGCGATCAAGGAAACACCGTGATCGTGGTGGAGCACGACGAGGACATGATGCGGGCCGCCGATCACCTCATCGACATGGGTCCCGGTGCCGGAGAGCATGGTGGCCACGTTGTTGCGCAGGGAACCCCAACCGAGGTGGAGCGGACTGCAGATTCCGTGACTGGTGCATTTCTTTCCGGGCGTCGCAGCATCGCGATTCCGGCCGAACGCCGTAACGGGAACGAGTGGCTCCGCGTCTTCGGGGCCCGTGAGCACAACCTGCGCGACCTTGATGTGCGCATTCCCGTCGGCGCATTGACCTGTGTCACAGGGGTATCTGGGTCAGGAAAGAGCACTCTGGTCAACGAGATCATCCTCAAAGCACTCATTGGCCGTTTTGCCCGTCGCCCTCAACGTGCAGGCCGTCATGATCGCATCGAGGGTCTTGAGCATTTCGACAAGGTCATCAACATTGATCAATCACCGATCGGACGAACACCGCGATCGAATCCTGCGACCTATACCGGTGTGTTTGATCACATCCGCGATTTGTTCTCGATGACGCCAGATGCCCGTGCGCGCGGGTATAAGGCGGGCCGGTTTAGTTTTAACGTCAAGGGTGGTCGCTGTGAGCACTGTAAGGGCGATGGCACAATCACCATCGAAATGCATTTTCTCCCCGATGTGTACGTACCGTGTGAGGTCTGCGGAGGGCAGCGATATAACCGTGAAACATTGAGTGTCCGCTATGCCGGTCGCAGCATTGCCGACGTCCTGCAACTGAGTGTCAGCGACGCGTCTGCGGTATTTGCCGCGGTACCGAAGATCCATCGGCGGTTGCAAACACTTGAAGATGTCGGTTTGGGATACATCCGACTTGGTCAGCCCGCCACGACACTTTCTGGCGGTGAGGCACAACGGATTAAGTTGTCCTCAGAGCTGTCTCGTGTTGCGACCGGCCGGACGCTCTATGTGCTTGATGAGCCGACGACTGGATTGCATCTTGCCGACATCGAAAAACTGATGGAGGTCATTCAGCGTTTGGTGTCCTCCGGAAACACGGTCTTGGTGATCGAACACAACCTTGATGTCATTAAATGCGCTGACTGGGTGGTCGATCTTGGGCCCGAGGGAGGAAGCGGCGGGGGAACACTTTTGGGGGAAGGCACTCCCGAGCAGATTGCGGGCATCTCGTCGTCATATACGGGCCAGTTCCTCTCGCCGGTGCTGGCGCCTGTCGACACCATGGTGAACGCTGCACCTGTCACACGAGCACGCCGTGCCAAAAAATCAAAGAATACGGTGGTGTGATGCGGCCTGATGAACGCGAACGTCTCTATGCACTCCTGCGGATTCCCAGTGTCAGTGCAGATGATGCCCACGTCCCAGACATGGAGCGTGCCGTCGAACTGCTCGCCGACGAGATAGTGCGTGCGGGTGGCGCCTCACACGTTGTGCGCAATGGCGGCCATCCGTTATTGATCGGCGATGTCCCGGCATCACAGGACACCGATGCGCGGGTGATTGTCTATGGCCATTACGACGTACAGCCCCCTGGTCGCCGAGACGAATGGCTCTCGGATCCCTTTGCGCCGGAAGTGCGTGACGGCAATCTTTATGGCCGCGGCACGAGTGATGACAAGGGCAATCTGTTCATGCTCATCTGCGCTGTGCAGCGCTTGGTAGAGGATGCCTCGTTGCCGGTCAATGTCACATTTGTGATTGACGGTGAAGAGGAATGCGGCGGCGAGAGCGCAACGCGATTCTTGAAAAGCGCGGGAATCTCAGCGGCGGCGGCGCTCATTTTCGACGCACCAATGATCGGGCCGGAGCGGCCGATGATTTGCGCGGGTCTGCGGGGCCTTGTATATCGAAGGATCACGGTGCGCACCGCGCCCCGTGACGCGCATAGCGGTCTGTATGGCGGCGCGGGGTTAAATGCCGCCCACACTCTGTTGTCGATTCTCGACCGCGTGCGCCCGCGTGACGGTGCTCTCGATACACGTTTACAGGCAGGTATTGCCGCGCCAGCGCCCGAGGAGGAGCGGGCATGGTCGATGCTCCCGAGCGGGGAAACCATGCTCGCGGACGCCGGCTTGTTACCTGCGGACCCCTCTGCGGCCAGTGATTTCTATCGACGTACCGTCGCGGGACCATCACTCGACGTGCATGGCATCTCCTGCGGGGAGCCGACCGTCGTCAAGACCAACCTGGTCAGCGAGGCCACGGCAACCTTGTCGCTACGCGTTGCTCCGGGGCAAGATGCCATGCAGATGGCGCGAACCTTAGATGCAATCATCGCCGAGGGGAATCCCGCAGGGGTTGATGTCACCATTGAGGATCTCGGCGTTGCGGACCCGGCATTATGCGATCCCCGACACCCGATTCTTGCCGGTGCCGCTGCTGCGATTGGCGCCTCAACGGGCTGGGAGTGCGTACCCGTCCGCAGCGGGGGGAGTATCCCTATCGTTGCCACATTGGCAGGGCTTGGTATCCCCACCGTTCTTTCGGGGTTTGCCTTGCCGGATGACGGTATCCATGGACCCAATGAGCACCTGCGTGATGCGTATCTGGAGGTCGGTACGCGCGCGGCAATGGCGATATTGGCCTCCATCGGCGCGCCTGGCCGGTAGTCTCCAGAGGGCGCCCGCCACAGGGCGCATCAGTCAGACCATGAAGGGAGCCAAATGGCGGAGTTGTGGGGTGCTGAGACCACCAAAGCGGTTGATAACTTTCCGGTATCCGGTGAGCGTGTCCCGCTTCCAGTGGTGCGTTGGTTGGGACGTATCAAGGGCGCTGCTGCTCGTGTGAATGCGGACCTCGGACTTCTTGATGCCGAACTCGCAGGAAAGATTGCAGCGGCTGCAGATGAGGTCGCGCAGGGCAAGTACGACGACCAGTTTCCGATCGATGTCTTCCAAACGGGGTCTGGCACTTCGTCGAACATGAACGCGAACGAGGTGCTCGCGAGCTTGTCGGGTGCACACCCGAACGATCACGTGAACATGGGGCAGAGTTCGAATGATGTGTTCCCGTCTGCGGTGCACTTGGCGGCCTTGCAGGAGACCACCGAGAAGCTCATCCCTGCACTTGAGCACCTCGCCGATGAATTGGGTGCGAAGGCAGTTGCCTTTAAGGATCTGGTCAAGTCCGGTCGTACGCATTTGATGGACGCTGTTCCAGTGACGCTTGGCCAAGAATTTGCAGGCTATGCGGCGCAGGTCCGCCAGGGCGTCGCACGTGTCAATGATGCAACGCCCCGTTTGGCACAGATTCCTCTCGGCGGCACCGCCACCGGTACCGGTTTGAACACGCACGCAGAATTTGCGCCACGCGTGCGGGCGCAGCTGTCTAAGGACACCGGCCTCACGATCAGCGCCCCTGCGCATCCATTTGAGGCCCAAGGCAACCGCGACGGACTCGTCGAATTGTCTGGCGCACTGAAGGTGATCGCGGTGTCGTTTACCAAGATTGCGACCGATCTCGCCTGGATGGGATCGGGCCCCCGGTGTGGTCTTGGGGAGATTTACCTTCCGGAACTGCAAAAGGGTTCGTCAATCATGCCGGGCAAGGTGAATCCGGTCATTCCTGAGGTTGTGACTCAGGTCGCCGCACAGGTGATCGGGAACGACACAGCAATCACTATCGGCGGTATGCAAGGGAATTTTGAATTGAATGTGCGCATCCCGTTGATGGCACGCAATCTCTTGCAGTCCATTCACCTGTTGACCAGCGCCGCGACCTTGCTGGCAGACAAGTGTGTGTCGGGTATTGAGCCGAACCTTGAGGGTCTTGAGCGCAGCGCCGAGGGCACCCTCGCCGTTGCGACCGCGTTGAACCCGTTCATCGGTTACGACAAGGCAAGTGAGATCGTCAAGGACGCGACAAAGTCTGGACGTTCGTTGCGGGAAGTGGCACGCGAACACGGTGTCGATGAACAGACACTCAACGCCGCCTTGAATTTCCGCCAAATCGCTGCGGGATCGGGCTTCGCCGAATAACGCACGACGCACTCCGTGGGGGCATCTGCCGCCACGGAGTGCGGGTGGCGTGGCCTTTCGACGCGCAGCATCGTGTTAGTGCGTGTGCGTGATAACGGAATGGCGCCGCGCCCTCCGAGCCGGCGACCGGCGCAGCGTGGCGATGAGTGCCGCTGCCGCAAACGCGGCTGCGGCGACAGTCGCGATTGCAGAACTCGCGGGAAGAGTCGGCATACAGTACGAAATCGCCAGCCCGACCCACACTGAGGCGATGCCGATGCCCGCAGCGATCCCAATTCCTGCAGCGGGTCGATGTGCCAGGTGATGCGCCGCGCCCGCGGGCGCCGCGATGAGCGCGAGTAAAAGTAAGGCGCCCAAGGCTTGCGTCGCCTCTGCGACCACCGTGGCAAGTGCAATAAACGCGAGGGCGTTCAAAAGTCGTACTGGGACGCCCCGTGCGTGTGCAGCAACGGGATTGAGCGATGCGTAGAGCAGCGGTCGCCCAATCACTGCGATGACACCGATCACCACGGCAGCGATTGATGCAGCAATCACTGCATCCACCCCAGTCAGGGTGTTGATGGAACCAAACAATGCGGTCGCCGCCCCGGTGCCTTCGTTCCCATTTCGCGACAGGATCGCAAGGGCGAGTACGCCGAGACCGAGGACCCACGTCACGCCGATCCCGATAGTGAGATCGTCTGCGAGCGTGCGTCCGGCGATAGCGGCAAGTAGCGCGCCGCACGCAATCGTGCAGCCAAAGACGCCCAGTTGCGGTGAGATCCCAATCACCAGGCCGGCGATCGCGCCGGTGAACGCAAAATGGCTCAATGCGTCTGCGGCAAAAACCTGGCTGCGCAGCACGATGAACCAACCCACAATTCCGCACGCCACCGCGATGGTTGAGCCGGCGATGATTGCCGGGAGCAGATACCCACTCATACATGCACCGCACGCAGACCGGATGCACTGCGCTGCACGACGACAACGATGACATAGACCGCGAAACCGATAGATGTGGTGAAGAATCCCAGCGGATAGACACTGAAATACGCGCAGATAAGACTCAGCCAAATGAGCGCGACCCCGATCCCTGCACTCACGATCATCCCTTGCGCGGGGCGGGCGGTGAGCCGCTGGGCGATCGCCGGAGGGGTAACCAAAAGCGCAAACACAAGAAGCGCACCGGTGATCTGCGCGGTGGCGGCAACGACGACACCCAGAAGGATGAGAAATCCGATGTCGAGGGCGCGCACCGGCAGCCCAACTGCCTCAGCGAGTTCAGGATCAAGTGATGCGAACACCAATGGGCGCCCAATGCAGGCGATGATGACCACCACGACGCAGGTCATCGCGATCAAGATGATGAGTTGGGTGCGGTCGATGCCCAGGAAGGTGCCAAAGAGCAGTTGATCGAGGCCGCCAAGGATGTGTGTCGAGTAACCCAGGAGGGTGAATCCCGTCGCGAACCCCACAACCTGAATTGTTCCGATACGCGCCGAGGACAGGGGTCCAGTGAGATGGCGTGTCGGTGCGCGCCAACCGATTGCAATCGCTGCACAGATACACGCGACGTAGTACCCCATCGCGAGGGGGATGCCCACCACAAGTGCAGCGGTGGCTCCGGGAAAAGACATCGTGGAGAGGGTATGCCCTGCAAATATCTGGCGGCGAAGCACCATGAACCATCCCAAAGTTCCGCTCATCACGGCGATGAGAGTGCCCGCGATCACTGCGTGCTGCATAAACGGGTACGACAGCATCTGGATCATCTGATGGGAGCCTGAGCGGACGTGTACATCAGCCGTGTCCATGCCCGTCGGAGTGGCGATGTCCATGGTGATGCGGCGCGTCGGGAGTCCCAATCACGACTCGACGGCCGTCGGCCGCAGTCAATACTTCAATCGGCATCCCAAAGAGTGCGGAGAGTTGGGACGAGGTGATCACCTGGTCCACTGCGCCTTGAAGTGCGTGTCCATTTGCGATGTAGAGCACCTGATCGAGCGCGGTCAGTAATGGGTTCACATCATGCGCGACGAGCAGCACCCCGATCTGTTGATGAGTGCACACTTCGCGAATGAGCGCGACGACCGATGCCTGGGTGGGTAAATCGAGGCTATCGAGCGGTTCATCGAGGAGAAGAAAGGCGGGCTTGCGGACAATTGCCTGTGCAATGAGTATGCGCTGTTGTTCGCCCCCGGAAAGCTCCCCGAATGCGCGCTGGGCGTAGTGGCTCGCGCCGACAAGATCGAGCGCCTCGTGGATCTGCGCGCGTTCACGCCGCGCCTCGGCAGTCCCTGTTCCCGGAATCCGAAAACCCCATCTGGCGCCGGTGAGGCCCAACCCGACGATGTCGATTGCGCGGATCCGTTCTGCGGCGGTAATTGCACGGTGCTGAGGCAAATAACCAATATCTGCACGCCGTGCGCCTGGCGCCGCGCCGATGACCTCTGCACTCCCACCCGCGAGCGGCATGCGGCCAAGCAGCACCTGCAAAAGGGTGGATTTTCCTGAACCGTTCGGGCCGAGGATCGCGGTGAACTCGCCCGGAAAGACCTCCAAGTTGAGATCCGACCAAATTGTACTGGTCCCCCGCACGACCGTCCCATGCGACACGCGCACCAGTGCCGATGGGGAACCTGTGTGGTGCGACTCACCCGCCATGAACGCCCCCGTGTTCGGGTGCGTGGTGCGATAGCACTTTGTTGAGGGCGTCGAGCTGTGCGGTCTGCCACTGCGCAAAGGACGCTCCGCGAGGCGACGGTGTTTCCGTGACCGCGACGACCGGGATACCGTTGGCACGGGCAAGGCGAGTGAGTTGGGTGACCGCAGGTGTGGGGTTCTGCACGTTCTCGATCCATACGGAAATTGTGTGCGTGGTCATTTGATGCTCCGCGGTGGTGAGATCGGCCGGCGAGATATCGCTGCCTTCGCTCACCGCGCGCGTCAGCGATTGTGGTGTCGCAACAACGAGGCCGAGGGCGTCTGCCATTGGGGAGAACACGCTTTCAGAAATCCCAATAATCCGACCGCGATATCGCGCCCGAATGGTTGCGATGACGCGATGGTAAGCCCCGAGACCGGTTCCAAGATAACGATCGCGGAGCGCAAGATACCGCGCGGCGCTTCCTGGCCAATGTGCGATCAGCATCTGTGTCATGCGATTGACGATGCGGGTGACATCGGCGGGGGAGTACCAGCGATGCGGATTCGCCCCGTCAGACAGGCCCAATGTGGAACCCACATCGAGCACGTCCTTGGCGGGGGTCCCATTGCCATCGAGTAATTGGGAGGCCCACGTGTCATATCCCAGACCATTCACGATGACGATCGCAGCATCCGCCACGGTCCGCGCATCTGCCGCAACGGGTTCGTAGGTGTGTGGATCCTGGGCGGGGCTCTCGAGGATGCTCGTGACAATTGGCATCCCGCCGGTCAATTGCGCCGCGATGTTCCCCCACGTTCTTTCAGCGGCAACGAGCGATGGATGTACTGGTGTCGTTCGTCCACTTCCGCATCCCACGCACAGAAGAGGGAGCGAGATCACCAACGCGATTGGGGAGATCGATCGCCGAGTGAGAAGCGGGTGAGGCACCATTGAATTCTAACAGCTAATGGGACTCATTCTCATTAGACTCGAGATTCGAACGGAACTATGACGCCGCGCAGGTCCCACATATGCCCCTGAGAAGCACGTCATGATCGTTTACGGTGGCGCTAAGGCGCTCGGCGACCGCATCAATTGCGGCTTCCAATTGGGGATCATCGAACGCCGCGACATTGCCACATTGCGAGCAAACCATGTGGTGGTGATGGTGGCCATCGGGCATGGTTGCCTCGAATGACGCTTCGGCGCGGCCCATATCGATGCGTTTGATCAGGCCGCGCGCCACCAACATCTCGAGGGTGCGATAAATGCTCGCTCGTCCGACCCGATGCCCGTCGGTCCCGAGATGGTGTTCGATCTCCTGTGCACTCAGCGCGCAATGCTGGGCCCCAAGGAGTTCGATCACGTGCGTGCGTGCCGCACTTTTTCGCAAGCCCGAACCCGCCAAGAGATCATTTGTGTAGGAGATCCAGTGTTCGCCAGGCGAGGACATAGGGCCAAGGGTAGCGATCTGGCGTCGCGGCCGGGTGTGGCTTAGCGGTGCGGGGTAGGGGATTCCACTGCGCGGACGTCATACGCAAATGCACGACCCGCCTCAATCACCAAATGAAAGATGTCGGCTTTTGGGGTCACAAATCGAGGTGGTTCCGGGAGTTGTCCGAGCAGATCCGTGGAGACAAGCACCTGTCCATCTGTGCCAAGACCTGCAGCAATTCCGATCGTCGGTGCGCCCACGGCCTCGGTGATCTTTTGCGCGACACCAGAATCAACCGCTTCAATCACAATGGCGTAACAACCTGCATGATCGAGCGCGACGGCGTCGGAGAGAATTTGGGCCGCTTCTTCGGGTTCGACTCCACGCCGACGACGCTCATCATGGGTTTGCGGCAGCAAGCCGACATGCCCCATGACCGGAATGCCGTCAGCAAGAATCGCCTCGACCTGGGGGATCAACGCCCCTTCAAGTTTGACGCTCATCGCACCGGCCTCGATGAGTGCGCGTGCGCTCTGGACGGCCTCTTCAGGGGTGCGATAGCTGTTATACGGAAGGTCGCCAACCAAATGTGTGCGTGACAGCCCGCGCTGCACCGCGCGAATGTGGTGGCACATCATGTGGAGGTTGACCTCCTTGGTCGACGTCAGGCCTAATTCGACTTCGCCGAGACTGTCGCCAACCAGGAGTAAATCGAGACCAGCCGCGTCCAACGCCAGCGCGGTCGGATAATCGTATGCCGTCAACATTGCAAGGCGTCGCTGGCCCTTGGTCGCACGGATATCGGTGGCAGAAAGCCCAGAGGGTCCATCGGAGAGCGAGCTCGGCACCCGGTACATGGTTACTGCTGCTCCCATGTGGCCGGAATCGATTCTGGCATCAGGTCAATTTGCCCGTTGTGCGCATCGACATGCACGACGACGGGCTCGAAACCGATGGTGTCGCTCTCGTGGTACTGCGCGTAGGACAGGACGATGACCAAATCACCGGGCTGCGCGAGACGGGCGGCCGCGCCGTTTAAACAAATCACACCGCTTCCTCGGGCGCCTTCAATCGCGTATGTCTCAAAGCGTGCGCCGTTGTTGATGTTGACGATCGCCACATGCTCGTACGGGCGGATGTCGGCGGCGTCGAGCAGATTCGTATCAACGGTGATGCTGCCGACGTAATTCAGATTTGCATCGGTGACCGTGGCGCGGTGGATCTTGCTCTTGAGCATCGTGCGGGTAACGGGTGGCACTGTGCCTCCGGATCGTGGTTAGTCGATGAGAAGAAAGCTGTTGTCGATTAATCGTGCGGGTCCTACCTGGGCCGCGACACACAGAAGCGTGTTGCGATCAATGTGCGTGACGGGCGCGAAGGTGGATGCGTCGACGAGCGCGGCGTAATCAGGGACAACACCGTCGCTTGCGTTGAGCATCGCCAAGGCCGAATCGGCGATGCGCGTGGCATCACGTTCACCTCGCGCGACCAAATCTTTCGCGTGGCCAAGTGTGCGCGACAGTGCGCGCGCGTTCAGGCGCTCCTGGGAGCTCAGATAGCGGTTGCGACTGCTCATCGCCACGCCATCGTCCTCCCGAACAATCGGATGCACGACGAGTGAGATGTCGTCGAGGTTGAGATCAGTCATCACCCGCCGCACGACCGCGACCTGTTGGGCATCTTTTTGCCCAAGTACGATCGTGTCGGGACGGGTCATGAGCAGCAGCTTTGCAACGACCGTCGCGACACCGGCGAAATGGGTTGGTCGCGAGGCACCCTCAAACCCCTGTGCGGGACCGTGCACCTGGATCGAGGTCGCAAATCCGTCCGGATACACCTCGTCGGGTGACGGAGCGAAAATCGCTGTTGCTCCCGCCTCTGCCGCCATTTCGATGTCGCGCGCTTCTTGGCGCGGATAGCTCGAAAGATCTTCGTGTGCGGCAAATTGCGTGGGATTGACGAAGATGCTGACGACAACACGCTCGCCCCGGGAAACACTGCTCTCGATAAGCGCAATATGGCCGGCGTGGAGTGCCCCCATCGTCGGCACGATCGTGACGTGCGCATCGCGGGAGCGAAGATCGCCCACGAGACTCCGAATATCCGATATCGAGCGTGCGACCGCGACACCGGTCGCCGACTGTTGGGTCGAGCTGATTCCGAACCGCCTGAGAACGGGACAGCAGTGCTGTCCTATGACACGCTGATCACTCCAGCGCGACAACACATGACTCCAACTCCGCAGCTGTGCGGATGCCGGGTTGTTATTGCACTCCGAAGTGTATTCCTGTCGGACCCCTGCGCGCAAGGCGCACGCGGTCGATGGGCGGGTAGCCTGTCGGTATGCCCTTGCCCGCATCGGACCCGTCAGTTCAACTCGCACATCTTCGTGTCCAGGTCGCCGGGTGCATGTCGTGCGGTTTGTCTGCGACCCGCACCTTCACAGTGCCGGGCGAGGGACCGGTCGACGCCGCGCTGATGTTTGTCGGGGAAGCGCCTGGCAGATCGGAGGATCTCTCCGGAGCACCATTTATGGGACAGTCGGGAAAGGTGCTCGATCGCTGCCTTGCGATGGTCGGAATGGCCCGTGGTGAGGTATTCATTACGAGCGTCTTGAAATGCCGCCCACCCAAGAATCGCAATCCGCATGCAGCCGAAGTGGTGGCATGTCGCCCGCATCTGGCATCGCAGCTCAAGATCATTGCCCCTGCGGTGGTCTGTACCCTCGGCAACGCTGCAGCGACTGCCATCCTTGGGCCTCATCCGGGAATCTCAAAAATCCACGGCCATGCCCGTGTGGTGGACATTGACGGTGTCGATATCTGCGTGTTCCCACTTCATCACCCAGCTGCCACTCTGTATTCACGGCCTCTTTTGCAGGTGCTCGAGGATGATTTTCGTCATTTGGCCAAATTCGTGGCGCGGTTGCGTGCAGTCGATGACCCCGCCGCGCGCCGTGACGTCGTGATGGAGTTCACCGGACCGGCAGCGCAGTGCGAGCTCGGTCGAGGAGCCGCGTGAGCGAGCGGGAACACATCATTGTCCTTGAGGGTCCTGCGCACACACATGAATTGGGCGAAGCCTTGGCAACACTGCTTGCCCCAGGAGACCTGGTGCTGTTACGCGGCGATCTTGGAGTCGGCAAGACCACATTGACGCGGGCGATCGCACGAGGGCTCGGGATTACCGAGACGGTCACCAGTCCCACATTCTCGCTGTCGCAGCGCTACTACGGTGTGATCACATTGATCCATGTGGATGCGTATCGGCTCAACGGCGCAGATGATGAAGAGCTTGGGTTGTTGATTGGGGATGCCGATGAGGCAATCACCGTGATTGAGTGGCCCGATCAACTGGCCGTGTCCTTTCCTCGTGCACGGCTGCGTATCGAGCTGCGTCATCATGGACAGGACCATCGCTTGGTAGCGTTGATGGCAGATGACGAGTCCACCTCCCAACGTATCGCCGCCCTTCTCGCTGACCTTGGCGCTGGACACGTCCACCCCGAGTCCGAGCGTCGCGATCGCTGAGGATGGGCGTGTGTTGGTCGATCTGCAGTTGGGACACGACAGCGCTGCAGGTCGGCGGGTATTAGATGCCATCCACCATGCCTGTGAGGCGATCGGTGTGGCAATTAACGACATGTCGCGAATCGTTGTTGGCGTCGGTCCGGGGGGCTTTACCGGCCTGCGCATCGGGCTCGCCACTGCACATGCCCTTGGTCAAGCTCTCGCGCGCCCAGTGATCGGTGTGTGCTCCCTCGAGGGCCTTGCTGTCGGGATTGCCCGTACCGCGGTGCCCGGAGATATCGTGATCCCGGCGCACGACGCCCGCCGTAAAGAACTGTTTGCCGCGATTTATCGCGTCCGAGCCGACGGCGGTCTCCAAGAATTATTAGCGCCAGTTGCCATTAGCGGTGTCGCGCTCGCAGCGCGGATCACTCCAGACCTTGCCGGTACGTATCGGGTGATCGCGGCAGGCCGTGGCGCGTGTGTCGAGCGCGAGGTCCTCGCGCGCGCGCGGGTGTGGATTCCCTCCGAGTCATCTGGGGTGCACGCTCTCTCGGCAGGCGATCTCCTGCAGTTGGCAGGGAGCAGCCCACGACCACCCGACCCGCTCTATGCACGTGCGCCCGATGCTGAGTTGCAATTGCGAACACCAGGAACCGGGAACAGTTGATGGCCAAACGCGTGGGTGAGCGGCGCGGGTCTGACCTGATTCCATCCCCGCCGAAAATCCGGTCGATGCGAATGACCGATGTCGCGCAGGTGCATGCAATCGATTGCGCCGTTTCGGCAATCCCATGGCCGCGACACATGCTGCACGCGGAGCTCGGAAAATCCGACACCTTGGACATCGTGTGTGTCACGCCTGCCGCGGTGGTGGGATTTGTTCTCGCCTCGAGGTACGCAGACGTGTGGCATATCCTGAATGTTGGCGTGCGGCCCGATCATTGGCGTCAGGGAATCGGTCGGGCGATGCTCAACGATGTGTTCGTACGCGCACACGGGGTTTCCCATCTGGGCTTCACCCTGGAGGTGCGGGTATCGAATGTCGGCGCGATCACGTTGTACCGCAGCTTGGGTTTCATCGACCACGGCGTTCGTCCAGGGTATTACTCAGATAACAATGAGGACGCGTTGATTATGTGGCGCGAAGGTGTCCCCGAGGATGTGGTGGACAGCGATGATTGAGGGCCCCTTTTTGGCGATTGAAACCTCGTGCGACGAAACAGCGGCTGCAGTGATCCGCGATCGAGAGATTCTGTCCTCAATCGTCGCATCGCAGGCAGATATCCATACCCGTTATGGGGGCGTTGTCCCGGAGATCGCCGCGCGGCATCACCTGGGAACGGTAAATGTCGTCATTGCCCAGGCGCTTGACGAGGCAGGGCTCAAGATGTCTGAGATGACGGCGTTCGCGGTCACCCAACGGCCGGGGCTGATTGGGGCGCTTCTCATCGGTGTGTCAACCGCCAAGGCACTTGCGTATGTGCATCGTCGCCCGCTGTACTGCGTTGACCATCTCCTCGGTCATATTTGCGCGTCGTGGTTGGCGCCTACCCTGCTGGAGACTCCGTTTGTCAGTCTGATTGCCTCCGGCGGGCATACGCGCCTCGATCTCGTGACCGATCTGGCCACGCCCACCATGCTCGGCAGCACAATTGATGATGCAGCCGGTGAGGCGATTGATAAGGGTGCACGGCTTTTAGGTCTGGGGTATCCAGGTGGACCGGCCCTTGAAGCGCTCGCTGCAATGGGCGATCCAAAAGCACATGCGTTTCCAATTGGCCTCGGTGGTAAAAGGATTCGAAACTTTTCCTTTGCAGGGGTGAAAACCTCCTTGCTGTATGTGGTTCGCGCCGAACCCGACATGTCGGATCAGCGGCGGGCCGATATTGCCGCCAGTTATCAAGAGGCCATTGTTGGTCCGCTTGCTGCTCGCGTACTTGATGCCGCCCGCGAGCATCGTGTGTCTGCGGTGTCGTTGGGCGGGGGTGTCGCAGCGAATGGGCGGTTGCGCGAGCTGGTCACTGAGGGTGCGGCGCGCAGTGGGCTGCGCGTGGCCATGCCACCGCGCGATTTGTGTACCGATAACGCCGCGATGATCGGTGCAGCCGCGCACTTCACACCACGCATTGAGTGGCCCGATTATCTGCATACCGATGCCGTTCCCACGGCTCCGCCGGGCGGTATTGCTGCCTGAGCTTCCCGAGAGCGCGTGCACCGGCTGACGCTTGCATGGTGGCCATCGCGGGCGTAGTTTGTCACGACGCGTTACAAACTCCCGGAGGGCCAATGGCCTCTGATCGCCTGACGCTCGGCGTCGCTGCTCGCTTGTCTCGATATCTTCAGGTGCTGACTCAAGCGCGCAAGATGGGAAAGTCGAGCATTTCCTCGCAGGCGATTTCTGAATATACGGGGGTGAATCCCACGCAGATTCGGCGCGATCTCTCTGGCTTCGGGAAGTTCGGCAAGCGCGGCGTCGGGTACGACATCGACAGCCTTATTGAGCAGATCCGAAAGATCCTGAGAACGGCTGGGACCCACAACATTGCCCTCTTTGGTGCAGGTAATCTCGGTCAGGCCATCGCCAGCTCGAGCGTGTTCGGGGATCACGGGTTTCAGATCTCCGCGATTTTCGATGTCGCGCCAGAGCGGGTCGGGCAACGCATTGGCGAGCTCCCCATTCGCCACTACGACGAGTTTGCGGGAATCGCCGCCGACGAGGGCATCATGGTTGGCGTTTTAGCGGTACCCGGAGATGTTGCCCAGCGCGTTGCAGATGATCTTGTGGCCGGTGGGGTCAAAATCATCTTTAACTACTCTGACGCGCTGCTCTCGGTTCCCTCAGATGTGACGGTACACACGTCTTCTCCGGCAGTCGAATTGCTGTACGCGCTCTACTTCTATCTGTCATAAGTCTCACCGGTAGCGAGACGCGACGACGCATGAGCTCGGTAGAGTTCCAGGCGCAATGACGCCGGACTTCTCGACATCGCACATATTGGCTGGGGTAGAGGCGCGCTTCGACGAGTCCACGGATTTCACGGTGGGGCTTGAGGAAGAGTTCCAAATCCTCGATCCCGTCACGCTTGGGCTCGTGAATCGTTACGAGGCGCTTGTCGAGCGGTCCACTCCGGATTTTCGAGCGCATCTTGCAGGCGAGCTCATCGCCAGTGAGATCGAGTTCAAGACTGGCGCGCATCCCACCCTTGAGAGTGCAGCACGCGAGCTCGCCCACGGCCGGGAACGCATGATCGAGACGGCGGCCCAATTGGGGTGTGCAATCGGCATCTCCGGCGTGCATCCGTTCAGCCTGTGGGGTAATCAGCGCATTATCGATACGCCGCACTACCGAGTTGTCGAAAGCGAACTCGGGTACATCGCCTGGACCAACAACACGTTTGCCATACACATGCATTGCGGAATTCGGGGCGCCGATCGAGCGGTACATGTTGGGACGCGCATGCGCAGTGTCCTTCCGGAGCTCCTCGCGGTGTCGGCCAATAGTCCGATCTTTATGGGCGCAGACACGAATCTGGCCTCCACGCGTACGCAAACCTTCATCAAGAGCTTTCCGCGATGCGGGATTCCCGACGCGTACGACGATTGGAATGCCTATGCATCCCATGTTGCGTTGCTTGAGCGAGTCGGGTCCATCCGGGAATCGACACAGATTTGGTGGACGGTGCGCCCTCATCACGCCTTTGGCACGCTTGAGGTGCGCATTTGCGATGGCCAGACGGAATTCGGTGACGGTATCGCGCTGGCGGCGTTAACGCTGGCGGCGATCGCCGATCTCTGTGCCCAATATGACGCAGGGATACGCGTGGATCACCATCCGCGCGCATTGATTGACGAAAACATCTGGCGGGCCCAGCGCCATGGGCTCGATGGCGAGCTCATCGACCTCGATCGCGGACAGGCGCGTGCGACACGGACGGCAGTCACCGAACTCATCGAGCGCACTGCACATGTGCACGATACGCTCGGAATCGCACGCTGGATCGATCGTATTCGCGACATTTTGGACCATGGAAATGGCGCCATGCAGCAACGGCGGGTGTTTGCAGAATCTGGGCAGGATCTCCGTGCGTTGCAGGCGCATATCGTCGAGCGCACCGGCGCGTCGGCGCACGAAATAATCCGGGATTACTTTGGGGGCACAGCATGAGTGGGCAAGACCAGGATGCCGGCGCGCAGGACAACGATGAATTTGCGGCTGCGTTTGTGCACCATCTCGGGCGGACCCCTGTCCGCGATCTGGTGGTGCAGGCCCTCGCAACGCTGATCGATGCGGCGGGAATACGCCTCGGACTTGGCCCAGAGGGCAATGATGTTGTCGATCTCGTTCAGGCGCGGGTCGCGATTGAGATGGTGCGTGGCGTCCTCGTGATCGCAGAGCAAGAACTCGGCGTCGCTTCGGTGCGTCCCTTTCGCGAGCCACTCGCGCAACTGCAACTCGCCTACGCAAAAATTGCCGAACAGCCCGACTCAACGGCGCCGAAAGAATCTGGAGACGCGGGATCCCGCCGCCTTTGGGTCCCGGGGGAGTGAGCGTGATGGGTCACCCCCACATTGGGATTATCGGCGGATCAGGGTTCTACTCGCTGCTTGACGATCCGACCTATCTCGACATCGACACCCCATTCGGGCGCCCTTCTGCACCAATCGCCGTCGGCACGTTTTCGGGAATCCCAGTTGCCTTTGTCCCTCGGCATGGGGTCAATCACGAATTCCCGCCCCACGCGATCAATTACCGGGCAAATATGTGGGCGCTGAAGGAGGTAGGTGTGATGTGGGTAATCGCCCCGTGTGCATCGGGGAGTTTGCAGGCGCACGTCCGCATCGGCGATTTTGTCGTCTGTGATCAATATGTCGATCGCACCTCCGGCCGTAGTGATACCTTCTTCGACGGCCCAGAGGTGATCCACGTCTCTGGTGCCGACCCCTACTCGCCTCGGTTGCGTGCATCGCTCGTGGAGAGCTGCCGGGCCTTGGATATCAGTGTCCATGACGGGGGTACGGTCGTCGTCATACAAGGTCCGCGATTTTCGACACGCGCCGAATCCAAGTGGTTTACCCAAATGGGCTGGGATGTCATCAACATGACGGCCTATCCAGAGGTGCATCTTGCCCGCGAGCAGGGGCTCGCCTACGCGAATATTTGTCTGGTGACCGACTATGACGTGGGGCTTGAGGGGTCCCCCGATATCACGCCGGTGACGTTGGATGAGATCGCAGCGACCTTCGCTCGCAACAACGAGCAAATGCGCGCGGTCTTGGCCGATGTGATCCCGAAGTTGCCACCCACACCCGATCCTCACGCCGCAAATGCGCTGGAAGGTGCGCGAATTTAGTTTGTTTGCGTGCAATTCGTGCTGATTTTCCGGCGTATTGCGCGCGATGTCCGATCTTATGTGGTAAAAAACAGCGCGGTTTTTTCACGCAACTGCTGCATTTTGTAGGTCCGAATATCTTCGGATTGCGTCTGCAGCGTCTGTCACACGCGGATCACGCCATTTTGCGTGGTTGGCGCACACTGATCTCGGAGGATACTTTTGGCCGGCTTTCTGTCGGACAACACCATCTGGCTCGCGATCGTTCTCGGTGCTTTGGCTGTCGTCTACGGGATTGGACTTATCGTCTACCTGTTGAAGCAACCTGCCGGCAACGAGCGTATGCAAGACATCGCGAAGGCGGTACAGGAAGGCGCGCAGGCATACCTGACGCGTCAGTACTCGATCATCGCCGGTGTTGCCGTGGTGCTGTTTTTGGCGATTGGGTTCTTGGGTAATGCAGTGAGTTCCGACCTTTTGGGTTGGAAGCCTGCGATTGGTTTTCTTATCGGCGCGGTCGCCTCTGGAGCCGCTGGCTTCATCGGCATGAACGTGTCGGTGCGTACGAATGTCCGCACCGCCGAAGCTGCCCGCAAGGGTCTGCCACAGGCACTTTCGGTTGCATTCAAGGGTGGTTCGGTCACCGGACTTCTCGTCGTCGGCTTGGGCCTTGTGTCCGTGGCTGGCTACTTCGAGGTCCTCGGCGGACACGCATCGGATGTCGGCCCGCTGATTGGACTTGCCTTCGGTAGCTCCTTGATCAGTGTGTTCGCACGTCTTGGCGGCGGTATCTTCACCAAGGGTGCCGACGTCGGTGCCGACCTGGTGGGTAAGGTCGAAGCGGGTATTCCTGAAGACGACCCTCGCAACCCAGCAGTGATCGCCGACAACGTCGGCGACAATGTCGGTGACTGCGCCGGTATGGCTGCGGACCTCTTTGAGACCTACGCAGTGACAACTGTTGCGGTGATGGTGCTTGGATCCCTCTTTTTCAAGAGCGCGCCAAATGCCGGTCTGAATTCGGTTTTGTTCCCGCTTGCATTGGGCGGCGTGTCGATCATCTCTTCGATCATCGGTACCTGGTTCGCGCGTGTGGGTAAGAGTGGATCCGTGACCGGTGCGTTGTACACCGCGCTTGGTGTCGCGGCTGTGTTGTCGGCAGCAGGTTTCATTCCTGTCACCAAGGGTTTGCTTGGCGGGCTTCACGCTGACCCAAGCAATGGCGCCGTGGGTGCTGGATGGTTGGATTATTACTGGTGTGCACTGATTGGCCTCGGGGTGACCTTGGGCCTTGTCGCAATCACTGAGTACTTCACCGGCACGGTATGGCCTCCGGTCAAAGCCATCGCAAAGGCGTCGGAGACCGGTCACGCCACCAACATCATCGCTGGTCTTGGTGTGTCGCTAAAGGCGACCGCCGCACCGGTCGTGGTGATTGTTGGTGGTATCGCGGGTGCGTACACGCTCGGCGGCTACTACGGCATTGGTTGTGCCGTGATGGCCATGCTCTCGTTGGCAGGCATCGTCGTTGCATTGGACGCTTTTGGTCCGATCACTGACAACGCTGGTGGTATCGCCGAGATGGCAGACATGCCAGCAAGTGTTCGCGCGATCACTGATCCGCTTGACGCTGTGGGTAACACCACCAAGGCTGTCACCAAGGGCTACGCCATTGGTTCGGCGGGTTTGGCTGCGGTCATCCTGTTTGAGACCTACGTGCAAACCCTGCAGAAGACGTTCCCAACCTACGTGCCGAACTTCTCGCTCAATAATCCATTTGTCGTCTGCGGATTGTTGATCGGTGGAATGATGCCGTTCCTGTTCGCCGCGTTCTCCATGGAGGCCGTGGGTCGTGCAGGTGGGGCAGTGGTTGAAGAGGTGCGTCGCCAATTCCGGGAGAACCCCGGGATCATGGAGGGTACGCAAAAGCCAGATTACGCACGCTGTGTGCGCCTGGTGACCGCGTCAGCACAAAAGGAAATGCTGATTCCGGGTCTCATCCCGATCGTGTTCCCTGTTGTGACCGCATTCATCTTCGGCCGTCACCACGGCACCGAAATGCTTGGGGGGCTTCTGCTGGGCGTGATCGTGACCGGTCTCTTCGTCGCGATCTCCATGACCTCCGGTGGTGGTGCATGGGATAACGCCAAGAAATTGATTGAGGATGGCGCACATGGTGGCAAGGGTTCCGAGGCTCACAAGGCATCGGTGACCGGCGACACCGTCGGTGACCCGTACAAGGACACCGCTGGCCCTGCGATCAACCCAATGATCAAGATCGCCAACATCGTGGCAATCCTGATCATTCCGTTCTTGCACTAAGGACGTTGCCTCGTTTCGGCAGTCCGCCAAAGGGCGGACTGCCGATCGGTGCATGTAACAGGCGTTGGTAGTCTCTTTGTATGACTGCCAAATCCAAGAACTCAAAATTGCCGCGTGGGCCGCACGCACCAGCCCCGACGCCCGATGAGCGTGTCCGTAAAAGCACGGGCGCCGATCTTCAGAACGGTTGGCTTGGCCGACACGGCAAACTCACCCTCACTGATGAGCGGCTCGTGTTTGTCCCGACGCTCCTCGACACCATCCTAGGCGCGAAGCGTCGGCAATTTCTTCTCGGCGATATCACTATCGTGGAACGCGTTCCTCGCAGCCCAAATATGATGCCGAGCGCCGGTCTGCGACCGAGGGTCCTCGTGCATACGCCCGAGTGCATCTACAGCTTCATGGTGCCTGACATGGACTCATGGATCGATTCCATCGAGAAGGTCTACGTGCTGCGTGAGCGGCGGGGCGTGGGAGTAGGCGCGCAGATCCTTCGTGAAGACGTCGAAAACCTCATGCTTTCTGAGGATTAACGCAGCAAGTACCACTTTTCGGCAATTCCGGTAAACTCCACTAATACCCTCCGGAATAGCGGGATTGCATGTCGACAGTTATAGGTATTACCGATAAGAGTCGTTGCGCCGTCGACGCGTTAACAGAGCTCGCGCGACGTGCAGATGGGTCTCCAACCCCTATCGTCGACATCTCTGAGGCCCGCGACATTCCACTCCACGTGCTCGAGCAGTTGTTCGCCAACCTGCGACGTGCGGGAGTGCTCTCGAGTCAGCGTGGGGTGAAGGGCGGATACTCATTCGTTCACGAACCTCACCACGTCACCCTTCTTTCGGTGATTGAAGCGGTCGACGGACGGTTGGGCCTCGTTGAGCCCGGGGCGGGTGTCGATGAGGTCTGGGACGAGGCCCGTAATGCGCTCGTCGCGCTGTTCTCAGAGGTCACCATCCAAGACATGGTGGAGAAAGAGGAACGAATGACGCAGACCCCAATGTTCTACATCTAATGATTCATCCCCCAATTACGGTGCGCGGATGACCCTGTCGGTGCATGACGCCGATTTTGATCTCGTGGGTATCGGAAATGCAATCGTGGATGTTCTTGCAGAAACTGACGATAATTTCCTCGCAGCCCATGATCTCGTCAAGGGATCGATGACCCTTGTCGACGCGCGGACGGCAGAACGCCTGTACCACGCAATGGGTCCGGCAATTGAAGTTTCAGGCGGTTCGTGTGCCAACACCATTGCGGGTGCTGCGATGCTTGGCGCGCGCGTCGCGTATATCGGCAAAACCTCCGACGATCAGCTCGGTGAGATTTTCGGGCACGATTTGCGCTCGCTCGGAGTCAGCTTCAGCACTCCTCCAGGTGCCCCGGAACCCCCCACCGCACGGTGCTTCGTACTGGTCAGCGCAGATGCGCAGCGCACAATGGCAACCTATCTCGGCGCCTGCGCGGACCTCGGGCCGGAGGATGTCGATCCGCAACTGGTCGCCCGGGCCCGTGTGCTGTATCTCGAGGGATACCTGTGGGATCCACCACGCGCCAAAGATGCCTTGCGCTATGCAATCGAGGCTGCCAAAGACGCCGGCCGAAGGGTGGCGTTGAGTCTTTCTGACACCTTTTGCGTCGAGCGGCACCGGGGCGAATTTCAGGAATTGGTGTCTGGTCCGGTCGACATTTTGTTTGCGAATGAAGCCGAGGCGATCGCGATCTCCGAAGCGTCAACCCGTGCGGGCGCCATTGAATGGCTGACTGGCCGCTGCGAGCTTGCGATCATCACCCTGGGGGCCAATGGAGCCATCGTCATCACCCCGGACACAGTCCATGAGATTGCGGCGGTGACGCCAGAGGCAGTCGTGGATACCACCGGTGCGGGCGATTTGTTCGCCGCGGGATTCCTTTTTGGCTACATACGTCAATGGGGTCCGATTGCCTGCGCTCGTGCAGGAGCGGCAGCAGCATCAGAAGTCATCGCGCATTTCGGAGCGCGGCCAGAACGTGATCTCATTGCACTCGTAGAACATGCGATACAACACAAGGAGCAGGGATGAGTAGTTCCAAGCCACTGGCGAGCCGGCCAAAGATTGCCAATTCGATCATTGAACTCGTGGGGCACACCCCACTTGTGCGCATCGGGCTCGCAAAAGATCTTGGCGCAACGGTGCTCGGCAAGCTTGAATCCTTCAATCCTGGCGGCAGCGTCAAGGACCGTATTGGTCTGGGAATGATTGAAGCCGCCGAGCGCGAAGGCCTGTTGACGCCCGGGACGTCGGTGATTGTCGAGCCGACCTCTGGGAACACCGGTATCGCGCTATCGATGGTGGCTGCCGCCAAGGGATATCGGGTCATCTTGACGATGCCTGAGACCATGACGGTTGAGCGACGCTCACTGTTGGCGGCCTATGGAGCAGAACTGGTCTTGACTCCGGGCCCTGAGGGAATGCGTGGCGCGATCGCAAAGGCCGAAGAGATTGCGGCGAACACTCCCAACAGCTTTCTCCCTCAGCAGTTTCAAAACAGCGCAAATCCGGAGTCGCACCGCCACACGACGGCGATTGAGATTTGGAATGACACCGATGGCGCAGTGGACATTCTCGTCGCAGGTGTTGGTACAGGAGGCAGTATCACCGGCGTCGGCGAGATGCTGCGTGAGCTTAAGCCCGGATTCCAAGCCATTGCCGTCGAACCGGCCGATTCGCCGGTGCTGTCGGGCGGCGCACCGGGGCCACACAAGATTCAAGGTATTGGTCCTGGGTTTGTTCCCGGGATCCTGAACACTGAGTTATATGACGAAGTGGTGACGGTGGCAGTTGATGATGCAGTTGCCACGGCCCGTAGTTTGGCGCGTCAGGAAGGCATTCTTGTGGGGATCTCAGCTGGCGCGAATGTGTGGGCCGCTCTGCAAATCGCAGCTCGCCCGGAAAACGCTGGCAAGACCATCGTGACGTTCTTGTGTGACACCGGCGAGCGCTACCTATCAACTCCGCTGTTTTCCGAAGCCTGATTGTTCATCGGTTGCACCTAGGCGCGCGATGCGCCTAGGTGCCTGCGGTATCGGTACCTGGTGTGTCGCCGGCCCGCGCGATCATCAGGGTCCTGCGACCCTTTGGACGGAATCCGAGTCGGGTCAAAAAACCTGCCGCGTTTGTTCCGTCCTCGGCGAATGCCAAAAGATGGGTTCCGCGCTGGGAAACCACATCCTCGGCAACGGCCGCGAGTAATTGGCGTCCAATTCCTTTCCCGCGGAATGCGGGAACGACTCCGCACCAATCGATCATTCCGTCGGGGAGGTCGGCATGGGCGAAACCTACTAATTCGCCCGATGGAGTCCGCGCGATGCGGAAACTGCCTTGTCCGGCGCCCCACTCATATCCCGAAGGTGATCCCAGCTCTCCGTACGCGGCCAAACCTTCCATTGCATCATGCTCGGCACGGGTGAAGGCCTCAGCCCAACCGTTGTCGTACGCGACGATCTCGATACCTGGTGTGCGGGGTGCAATAAGACCTTCGGCGGGTCGTGCGAACAGGGTGCCCGAGCAATACGGAGCAAAGTTCGCCGCACGGAGCGTCTCAAGCAGGTGGAGATCGTCGCCGTGTACTTCAACATCCCACGGGGGTTCTGGGAGTTGATCGAGTACTGCATGCAATGCCGCAAGGTCGCGCACCTGCAGAGCATCCAAACGGAGCGCGTGTGCGGTTGGCGACGGCTTCAAACGACATGATGCGCCCGGGGCGGACACCGCGGGCCCAAAAGAAGGACTTCCCATACCGAAAGCCTATACTCAACTCATGACAGGAGTTCCATCCTCGGCACCGATTCGATCCGAGTCACGGCGACGCTCGCTTCTTCGAGCGCTCCGCGATGATATTTCGGCGGTTCGCGATCGCGATCCCGCGGCGTACTCAACTGCTGAGATTCTCCTTTATCAAGGTCTTCATGCGATTTGGTTGCATCGCATCGCGCATCGTTTGTATCGACGCGGACATCGCTTTCCCGCCAGGTTGGTGTCGCAAATCGCCCGATTCCTCACTGGGATCGAGATTCATCCCGGAGCACGTATCGGACGCGGGTTTTTTATTGATCACGGCATGGGCGTCGTGATCGGTGAAACCACCGAAATCGGAGATGACGTCACCCTCTATCAGGGCGTCACCCTCGGTGGGACGGGCAAGCATTCGGGCAAACGACATCCCACGATCGGAAATCGGGTGGTTATCGGCACCGGAGCCCAGGTCCTTGGTCCGCTGGTGGTCGGAAACGATGCGAAAATCGGTGCAGGGGCAATTGTCGTCAAGGACGTACCTCCCGAGACAACAGTTGTCGGGAACCCTGGTCGACCCGTTGCCATCTCGGGCAAACGCGTTGCAGGCCCCGATCCTGAACACACTCGTCTACCTGATCCCGTGGCAGAGACGCTTGAGATGCTGACGCGTCGCGTCACCGAGCTTGAGCATCAGGTCGACAGCCGAATGCCGTACCCCAACGCGCAGTTCACTGCCCCTCCATCGCGCGCGCCGGAGCCGTTGCCCACTGAGCGCGGCATGGCGGTTCCCAAAGACGGATAGACCTCCCACCTCCGGTGATCGGTATCGATAGGATCACTGGGCGTTGGCCGACTTTATTCACGATCTCAATCCGCCCCAACGGGACGCCGTGCTCCACACGGATGGCCCGTTGCTTGTCTTGGCGGGTGCTGGCAGCGGCAAGACGCGCGTACTGACGTGTCGGATTGCCCATTTGATTTCCAATTGCGGCGTCCAGCCGGCCAATATCCTCGCGATCACCTTTACCAACAAGGCCGCGTCGGAGATGCGCGCGCGCATCTCCGCGATGGTCGGACCCCGTGCTGGCGAAATTTGGGCAAGCACCTTCCACTCCGCATGCGTGCGCATCCTTCGCCGCGAGGCCGATCATGTCGGCTATCGACGCGACTTCTCAATCTACGACGCAGACGATCAGCTTCGGGTCATGCGCGGCTGCTTTCAAGATGAGGAGATCGATCCCAAGCGCACATCCCCGCGGGGTGTCCTGGCGACCATTTCTGATGCAAAGAATCGGTTAATTGACGCGGACGCTTTTTCGGGGCAGATTGAGGACTTTGGGGACGAGATTGTCTCGCGCCTGTACCGCCGGTACTCCGCACGACTGCTGGCGGCTGGAGCGATGGATTTCGATGACCTCTTGATGCACGCGACGATTCTCCTTGAGACCAACGACGATGTCCGGACGCGGTATCAGGAGAGGTTCACCTATGTCTTGGTGGACGAATACCAGGACACCAATCATGCGCAATATCGATTGGTGAAAGTCCTCGCCGAACCGCAGCGCAATCTTTGCGTTGTCGGTGATGATGATCAGGGTATCTATTCCTGGCGCGGCGCTGACGTGCGCAACATTCTCGATTTTGAGCGCGATTATCCTGATGCACATATCGTGGCGCTCGAACAGAACTATCGCTCCACAGGCACCATCTTGCGGGCCGCAAATGCCGTTGTCGCACGCAACCGTGGGCGTCGAAAAAAGGAGCTGTGGACCGATTCGGGCGACGGAGCGTTAATCAGCGTGCTGTCGACTCGCGATGAGCATGATGAGGCGCGCACCGTGATCTCAGAGGTTGAGCAACAGCGCGCCCAGAACGTATCGCTGAATGAAATTGCGGTTTTCTACCGTACCAACGCCCAGAGCCGTTCCATCGAAGATCAATGCGTGCGCAATCGGATCCCCTACAACATTGTCGGTGGCCCGAGGTTTTACGAGCGGGCGGAGGTGAGAGATGTGTTGGCATATCTGCGGGCAGCCTCCAACCCATCGGATGAAGTCGCAGTCGCGCGGCTGCTTGGCGCACCGAAGCGTGGCTTGGGTCCAGGTTGTTTCTTAAAGCTTGCTGCGGCCTCACAGGCACAGGGGTATCCGCTCGCCGATGCCCTGGGCAATGCCGACGCAATTGTCGGGCTCAGCGCGTCGCAACGTTCGGCGCTTGCATTGACTGCACGGCTCCTGTCCGAAATCGCGACCGGCGCTCGCGCGGGACTTCCCATTGCGGCGTTGGTCGTGATGGCGATCAACGGTTCAGGTATCAAGGCGGCGCTCACTATTGAAGGCACGCCTGAAGCGCAAAGCCGGATCGAGAATATCGATGAACTCGAGAACGTCGCAGCGGAATATCAGCATGCGTCAGATGAACCAACGCTGACGGGTTTTCTTGAAGAGATTGCGCTCCAATCTGACGCCGATCTTGTCGACCAAAGCGAGGGGCAGGTCACGTTGATGACGGTGCACAACGCGAAGGGTCTCGAATTCGATGTCGTCATCATGACGGGGATGGAGGAGGCGACCTTCCCGCATGCTCGTGCAGATGACGCTGATGGGCTCGAGGAAGAACGTCGGCTGTGTTACGTCGGGATGACGCGTGCTCGTAAAAACCTGACACTGACCCACGCAGAAACACGGGCAATCCATGGGTCGCGCGAGTACCGATTGCCGTCTCGATTTCTCGCAGAAATTCCCACAGATGCGATCCGTGGCCGATCCGGAGGGGCGCGCCGCGAGGCATTTGCGCAGGCGCAACAGCGAGAGGCTCCGGTACCGTTGCAGGAAGGGGATACCGTTCTCCACGCAAGCTTCGGAGAAGGGGTCGTGACTGGCCTCGAGAGTCGAGGCACGCTTGTGAGGGTGCGGTTCCATCGCGACGGCACCGAACGTCGGCTTATGGCAGGGGCAGCACCGATGCGAAAGGTAATGTGAGGAATGAGCGCACAGGTTATTGACGGAAAAGCGGTCGCGGCAGCGGTGCGATCTGAAGTTGCGGACGGTGTGACGCAGTTCCGCGCGAAGTATGGCCGCGCACCTGGTTTGGTCGGGATTCAAGTCGGCGACGATCCGGCATCAGAGCTCTATCAGGCCGGAAAGGCCCGCGCCGCAGACGAAGTCGGGATGGTGTCGCGGCGCATCACACTGCCGGACACAACCTCGCAGGCCGACCTCGATGCGCTCATCGACGAGCTCAATGCCGACACTTCCGTAGATGGAATGTTGGTCCAACTCCCGGTGCCTGCACAATTGTCGGAACCGCTGATCGCCAATCGCATTCATCCCGACAAGGATGTTGATGGCTTTTCGCCCGTCAACTTGGGTCGGCTCATGCGCGGCGAGCCCGGAAATATCCCGTGTACACCACAAGGAGTGATGCGGCTGCTTCGAGATGGCGGGGTCCCTCTTGAGGGTGCTCATGCAGTGGTGATCGGACGGAGCCTGATTGTCGGGAAGCCCCAATCGATGCTGTTGCTGCAAACCAACTGCACAGTGACTGTTGCCCACTCCCGCACCCGGAATCTGGCGGAGCTGTGCCGTCAGGCCGACATTTTGGTGGCAGCGGTCGGCCAGGCGGAGATGGTGCGGGCAGATTGGGTGCGACCGGGCGCCGCGGTGATTGACGTCGGAATCAACCGGACCCCCGACGGCTTACGGGGCGATGTTGCCTATGATGAGGTCGCCGAAATCGCTGGCTGGATTACCCCGGTGCCTGGGGGAGTAGGCCCGACGACCATCGCTTATTTACTATCCAATACTCTCGCGGCGGCCTATCGGCGCAGCGAGATTCACGCGTAAGAATCGGAGCACATCTATGAAGATCGCAATCTTCGGCGGTACTGGCGACCTTGGCCGCGGCCTTGCCATTTGTTTTGCGGCCGCCGGTCACGAAATCATTGTGGGTTCGCGCAGCCAGGAGCGTGCCGACCAGGCAGCCGAAGGCTTGCGGGAGGCGCTTCCGGACGGGAATTTTGTGCCGATGGAGAATGTCGCCGCAGCGTCAGCCGCGGAACTCGCCATCGTCTCGATCCCATGGGAAGGAATCGAACAAACCATTCCTCCATTGGCCGATGCACTCGCTGGCAAGGTCCTTGTGACCGTTGCGAATGCGTTGAAGTTTGGAAAAAGCGGCGCGATTGCCATTCAGGGCGATGAATTGCCCGCGGGTGGCCAATCATGTGCGCATGTGATTCAAGACCTCGCTCCTGAGGCGAAGGTTGTGGTTGCGTACAACAATCTCCCTGCTGCGGCATTGCAGGCACGCCACCATCTCGGTGCTGACGTGTTGGTCTGCGGTAAGAGCAAGGAAGCGCGTGACACCGTCATCGCGCTGACAAACGACCTTCCCGGCGCGCGCGGACTTGATGCTGGCCCGCTGGCCAATGCATTGATTATCGAAGGTTTTACTGCCCTCGTCATCAACATGAACAAGCGCTACGGAGGCGAGGCGAGCCTCGTGATCACCGGTTTGGAAAACGCTCCGGCTGCACCTACTGCCGCCCACTGAGGTAAATGACACCCGCACCCCGCCACGAGCGGCGGGGTGCGGGTGGGTTATCCATACCCGAGGTCTTTGAGCTGCTGTTCGTTCATGCCGAGGTGATGGCCGAGCTCGTGTAAGACCGTGATGCAGATTTGTCCGATGAGGCGCTGTCGGTCCGGAAAGTCGTGCTCCAAAGGCTCCCGGTAGATCGTTATCCGTGGCGGAAGTTGGCCATAGCCAATGGATTCTGGCCGTGTCCGAGGAACGCCCTGATAGAGGCCATACAAGCGACCCATCTCCCGGGGCGCCCGATCTTCGATGCACACCCCTACGTCATCGAGCACCGGTTGAAAGCGCTCCGGAACGAGCTCCAGCGCGCGTTCAACGATGTCGTCGAACTCATCAGGATGCATTGGCATACCCAGAACCTAGACCATTGAGGGCGCTCGGTATGGGTACACGAGGGTCGATCTGGCCCATTGGATGGTATGCAGGGGGACCCGTATTCGGTTGACTTCGCAACGTGGCGTTTCTGCGCAAAATAATCGTCGGATTGGCGTGCATCTCCGTAACGCTCGGTGCCCCCTTGGGCGTCGCACTCGGTGCGCCAGTGAGTCACCCCACGCCGTTATCTCAAATAGTTGACGATTTGGCACAGGGCAAAGCCTCGCACGCGGTGCTGACAGTGCGGGGGAGTGATCTGGAACTGCGCGCAACCGTCGCGGGGCGCACATTGACGTCGCCAGTGCTCCATGACTTCTCCGGGGTCGTGTTAAGCGCGGCACGCCAGGGACATGTCCCACTCGACCTGGTGAGCGCTGTGGAACCCAAAGGCCTCGTCGCGACATCCAGTGCTGCAGAGAGTCCGATTTCTGACACCGGTGTCTTTTTTGCCGGTTTGCTCGGAGCACTCGCGGTGTGTGGTGCAGTGTTCGCGGTTTTGGCGCGCCGGCGCCGTGCCAAGAGACGACCCAAAAGCGCCGAATTCAGTATCGAAACTAGGTTTTCAGACGTGTACGGCAGCGATGACATTGCGATTGAGCTGGAAGAACTCGCCACGTACTTGCGAAATCCAGAACGGTTTCGCGCATTGGATGCTCGCGCGGCGGCCGGGGTGATTTTGGTCGGTGCCCCGGGGAGCGGGAAAACCTTTCTTGCACGAGCGATCGCAGGGGAGGCAGGGGTTCCATTCTTCGGTGTCGCAGGCTTTGAGTGGCGAATGTTCGCCACTGCGGCAGGGCAGCATCACTACCGAGAGTTCGTCCGTATGGTTCAGCACGCGGCTCCTGCCGTTGTCTGTGTGGAGGACATGGAACATGATCAGCTTGGTGCTGAAATCGGGTCTTCGCCATTGTCCCAACGCTTTTTGCTGCGGCTGTTATCGGACCTGGCATCACATCACAGTAACTCTGACGCCCCCATTCTTGTCTGCGCATGTGCTGAAAACGCGACTCATTTTGACCCTTCAGCGCTTCGCGAAATGCGCGTTGATGACATTCTTGAATTGGGATATCCCGATCACCGTGGCCGGTTTGCAATGCTCCAGCAACACCTTGCCAATCGACCGATTGACGCGGATGTACCCGTCGACGTCCTGGCACGAATGACCAGCGGCCTGACGGGGGGAGATCTTGCCGAACTCTGCACCGATGCCGCCCGTACTGCTGCGCGCGTCGGTTCAGATGTGATCCGTAAGGAACACCTGTATGCAGCCATGCGTGAGATTGACCGCGATCATCTACGCCAGAACAGGCTCATCTCGGAAGAAGAGCGACGGCTGATGGCGTACCACGAAATCGGACATGCGTTAATTGCGCACGTATCACCGAGCTGCGAACCGGTTGCACGCGTGACCGTGATCCCTCACGGTCGATCGTTTGGTCTTCGCAGCGCCGCCGATATTGACATGCGATTCCTGGCGACACGAACCGCATGTATGGAGCACATGCGGATGATGCTCGCGGGTCGGGCAGCGGAAGAGCTCGTGTTTGGTGAGTGCACCAGCGGGGCAGAGGACGATCTTCAGCGAGCCGGTGCACTGGCGCGACGCATGTCCGGGGATCTGGCGATGTCGGAGCCTCGCACCGAGGAGAGTCTGTTAATCGGTCTTCCTGGGGCGCAGTCGTACGGGCCCGCACAGGACGTGGAGGTGGCGGCACAGATTCTTGTCCGCACCGCATTCGCGCGCGCGATGGATTTGCTGGTCACCCACCGCGAGCAACTCGAGCTGGGTGCAGGACTCCTACTCGAACACGAGATTCTCGATCAGGAGGATCTCATGGAAATCTTCGGATCGCGGCCCGGAATGACACAAGTTCGCCACTCCGCGCTCCTTGCAGATTTGAACTAGTTCGTGTTCAGGTGGTCCCAGCCGAGGTGGGTAATCTCGACGATCTGACCGTCCCGCACGACGCGTAGGCCTGGTGGGCCCGCGATCACACGACCGATGGGTGTTGCGGCGCATTCGGGTATGTGAAAAAGCGCCGGGGGTCCTGCGATCAACAATTCATAGTCGTCGCCGCCGGTCGCCGCAAAAAGATCAGGAAGCGATCCGCATGCCTGAGCAATCTCTGCCGTGCCTGGGGAAATGGGAATTGCGGATAACTCTATTTCGATACCGACACCTGACGCCTGGGCCATCCGCGCAGTATCCCGCAGCACTCCGTCGGACACGTCGAGCATCGCATGGGCACCTTGCCGAGCGAAGCGCGGACCCTCGACAGAGCGTGCCATCGGCCGCAAGTGGCGACGAATAAGGTCGTGGGCATACGCTGAACGCTCGTATTCGGGATGTTCGAGCAGGGTGCGCCCGGCGAGTGAACCGCCAACCGTCCCGGTGATCGCGATCACATCGCCGAGACGTGCGGTCGATCGGGTGATGGGTGCCAGGTCCGGGGGGTCCATATGACCGATGATCGTCACTCCGATCATCGTCGTACGGGCCGTCGAGATATCGCCACCGATGATTGCGCACCCGAGCGGAAATGCGAGTTCGTGCATGCCGGTGTAGAGCGAGCGAATGAATGTGCTGCTGAGGATCTCGGCAGGTGCAGCAAGTCCGATGACCGCGGCTGTGGGATGCCCCCCCATCGCGGCAATATCGGAAAGGTTCGCCGCAAATACGCTGTGACCAACATCCGCGGGAGAATGCGTTCGCCAGCGGAAATGCACATCTTCAACTGCGACATCATGTGCGATCAGCGTCGGCCCCTTCACGAACACCGCGGCCGCGTCATCTCCGATACCGAGATGGCTGCCGGGCGTCGCCCCAACCACATCTTTGATCACATTAATCAGCGCATCTTCATCCATGTCTTTATTGTGGCGCATTTGGGCATCGTGGTGCAGGCCATGACATGTGTACGGGATCGCAATGGCGTCGGGCGTCGTTGTTGCGTACGCTCGTAGGTGTGAAAAGGCCGATACGCGCTATTTGGACCATCTGTGGGGCTATCGCCGCGATGTTTATCGCCGGCTCGTTGATTGTTGTCGCACTCTCCACGACGACGACAACCACCCGTACCTATACAGCCCCAGTCAGGGAAATCGTTGTGAGCACCGAACGCGGAGCGATCGCTGTTACTGCAGCACCCGGTGCTCACCTCATCACGGTGGCGAGTCGTCAAAAGAAGGTGATCTGGGGCCCCGTTGTCACCGAAACCCTCACGAACGGGATACTGACGCTTACAGCGACATGCCCGCTCTCAGCTTTCATCTCGTGTAGCAGTGATTTCGTGATCTCGGCGCCGCCAGGCATCGCAGTTCATGGTTCGGCGCAGCGGGGATTGCTGGCGGTCAACGGCATGTCGGGGACGATCTACTCAAATAGTGAAAATGGCGCATTCACCTATCGGGGCGCGTCTCACTCGATCACTGCATACAGTCTCGAAGGAGTAATCGATGTGGTGTCGACGACTCCTCCGAATTTCGTCCATCTTCGGAGCGAGACCGCAAATGTCAACCTTACGGTGCCCGCCGGTGTCTACAACGCGGTCGTCACATCAGGGACGGGTATCGCACACACATACGGCATCATGTCGCATCCTCATTCGCACCGTTCCCTCACCGTCAGCTCGGGAGCGGGAACTGCGACTCTCCGGGCGAACTAACCGCTGCTTCGTCCGACCGTCGGAATAGCATAAGAACAAATGTTCGACCCCGGGGAGGCTGTTATGACTACATCTCATCACCCGGCATCAGGCGATCATCTGAACGGTGAACCTGCCGATCAGTTGACGTTGTTCACCCACGGCGCACATCCCAAAATGGCCCGACGCAAGCTGTCGCGCAATGAGTCGATGTCATTGCGTTTGGAGCAGCTCGCCGATGATTGGGACGACGAGGCGGAGTCCGCCCACCAGCACGGGGATCAGATCACGGAACGGCGGATGCGAGAACAAGCCCGCGATGCACGGCGGTCCGCAGCGATTCTTCGCGCAGGTCCAGAGGGAGTCGGGCGCCTGCTCGCTTCGTAGCGGCGCCCGCGCTCCTTTTATGCGGAAGGTTGATCCGTCGACCAAAACGGCGGAAGGTCGACGTCAAAAAAACCGTCTGCATCCGCATGCGAAACATGCCACTGCGTGAAGTTCGGAATAGAAAATCCGATGACTTCATTGCTCGTCGAGTCGAGACGAACCTGTAATTCCCTCTCGGCGTCCCACACCGCGCGCGCCGGACGAATCGGACCGTACGAGCAGTGATAGACGTCGTTGTCTTGGTCGTACTGGGTGAATGTTTCGATGGGTGGCGGATCTCCAGCTGCAGCGTCGCCGGGATTTCCGGCACTTGGAGGGAATGGGGGAGGTGTCGTCGCCATGAGTGCTCCGTATCGTGGACCAACGTAGATGAACGCCCTGCATCGTACGCCCCGTTGCATCGCGTCGCCGTCGCCACTGCGCGCATCGATGTCGGGACGTGTGGTATTCGGCATCTGCGAACATACCCCCACGCATCTGGCAGGGCCCAACACGCCAGGGCGTCCTTCGCAC
>CAITWD010000007.1 GCA_903896045.1 uncultured Actinomycetes bacterium | reverse complement strand
GAACTTTGCCCCATTACTTCTGCAGCTGCCCGTGGACTTCTTTGAAACGCCGATTCAGCAGTAACGGCTCGATCAGAAACCCCCGGAACTAAGGAGTTTCTGTCCCCAGGAGGGGTTCGAACATAGTCCCATTACCTCCACAACATCAAAAAAATATTCGAAGTGTCACCTGGTGTCGCTCACCGCATCGGAGCACTCACGTCAGTATTAGATATCGAGGGCGTAGCGAAGGGCGTGGTCGAGTGAGGCCCGCTGCTCGATGCCAAGCTGGCCAACCGCCTCGTCGTCAATCAACGACTTCGGGATCGTCACGAGGTTGTCGCATGCAATGACGCAGATTTCAGGCAGTCCTTCATCCGGTCCGATTTTCACTTCAGATCGGATTCCTCTGATCGTGCGGGTAATCGGAGCGCACGTCACGGCGGCCAATAACTCAATTGCTGCATCTCTCGTCACAATGCACACCGGTCGTCGACCCGCAGGTTCTCCAAGGTCCGCCCAACTCGTTGTCAAGATCACAACGTCACTCCCGATACAGCGAAATCACCAACTTCCATGCGCACCGTGAGTGCCCGGAGTGCGCAGCAGGCGCGTGGGGAACTCCTCTGAGATGCCGAATCAGCGCTCGTAGTGGTAACGGGCCTGCAGGATAACGAGGTCGTCACCGTCGACGAGGTAGACCAACCGGTGTTCTTCATCGATCCGACGCGACCAACATCCCGCAAGGACGTGACGGAGCGACTCGGGCTTCCCAATTCCTGAGAAAGGGTCTCGAAGTGTGTCGTCAAGGAGTCGATTGAGCCGCGTGAGCGTCTGGCGGTCTGTTGCGTACCAATACTGATAGTCCTCCCAGCCATGCGGCGTGAAGACGAGCCTCACCGATCGAGCTGGTGAACGTTGCGCTGACCCGCCTGCGCTTGCGCCAGACTTTCGAAAAGCCGGGTGGCGTTGGCGGGAACACGGAGCAGCCAGGCTGTCTCGGTGAGCGCGTCGTAGTCCGCACGTGAGAGCAAAACGGCGTCGCCCCGCTTCGAGGTGATCTCGACTGGTTGGCGGTCGTCGTTCACCTGCTCGATGAGCGGGAACAAGTTCTTGCGCGCTTCGCTGGCGGTGATGGCCACAGTTTCCTCCTCCATCATGGTACAACTTATCGTACCATGATGGAGTGCCTCAACACCCCCCGGGTGGCTCAGAATCAGCAACTCAACACGAGGGCTGTGCCGCCTACCGCCGGTTGTGCCACACCGCTTCGGGGGGTCAGACATTGACTCATCACTTTTTGAGGCATGCTGCGAGTGCACGTCGCCGAGTTCATGGAGCGCCTCCACAGCAATCTCGATGGCGCATTACTCCAGGTCGGCGGCCCAAGAAGGGTTCGAACATCAACCCATCACCTCCACGCGTGTGCACCGGTTGCATCGGCGGCCCATGTGGGTACTCCAACGTATACGTCATCCGTTGCCGTATCGATCTGAATGTGTCGGCGGTGCGGGGGCCTCTCAGACGGTGCGAACGGTGGCTGTCAGCCACGCGTCCGCGACGCAGATGTCGTTGGCGAGGTAGTTATAGTCGGGGTACGGGCAGCTGTGAGAGGAATCGCGCGGGCGTGTGCCGGGCGGTTTGTGTGGACCATTTCGCGAGCTGGTATCCAGTCGCGCGTACCGAGATATGGGGTTGGCATGAACGGTTTTAAGAAATTTTTGATGCAGGGCGATTTGATCGTCGTTGCGGTTGGACTTGTGATTGCGCTTGCGTTTAGCACGCTCATCAAGGCGTTTACCGACGCAATCATTACGCCGCTGGTCAATGCTGCGGGTGGCGGTGGCACCAACGGTCTGGGGGTGGTCATCAATGGCCAGCTGATCAATTTCGGCGCGTTCATTTCAGCCGTGGTGTACTTCGTGATCTTTATCGTCGTGATCTACTTTGTGCTCGTCATGCCGTATCGGGCCTACATGAAGGCGCGCGGGACCTCGGTGTTTGGCGACCCGGATCCGACCAAGGAGTGCCCGTACTGCCGTTCATCGGACGTGCCCGTCGCGGCGACCAAGTGCAGTCACTGCGCAAGCGAGCTGCCGGTCTCGGGGTAACCCACCGGACGGTAGAGTCGTTTGTGTTTCCGCGCAGCAAGGGGCTGGGTGAGGTGTCTCGCACGATGCACACCGGTGTGCTCCGTGTGCGTTCGGGGGGTGTTGTGCACCAGATGTTGGCGCGCGAAGGGGCCAACATCACGATCTTGGAGAGAACATGGCAGTCGTCGTTGAGCATTATTTCGATGGTGCGTCGGTTGAGCTGTATGACGCCGTGATTTCGGCGCTTGGGCTCACACCTCATGGCCCACACGTGCCGGGGATCCTGTTTCATTGGGTGACCGTGACCGAGCAGGGCCTGCACGTCACCGATGTATGGGAGAGCCGTGAGCAGTATGAGCAGTTTGTTCGGGAGCGACTCGCCCCCATCAATCATGCGCTCGGAAACGACACCGCACCCCGAGAGGTGATTTCCGAGGTCTATAGCTACCTCACTGCGGGATAGCGCGGGATCCCATCGCCTCGCCGTTGCGGGCGCGGCAGCCGCCGTGGGTCGCAGAGCCACTCGATCGGCGGTGTGTGCGTGAGAGTGATATCCGGCGTGCCATCAGCCGAATGCCTCAGCCGGGCCTGTGGACATTCCGCCTGCACTGCTGACGCGTCGTTCGGTGCTCAGTAGCACCGGGTCGACCCCGCAATCACACGGCCGTGATGAACGGTGCGGCGCGGCGGCGATTACCCAGGATCCGATTGCCATCGGCAAAGAGTGTGTCGCGTCTGCGGTCGCAGCACTCTCCGAACAAAAGTTGCCCGCATTCGACTACACCGCGTTTCACTGGTACGACGCGACAAATCTTGCGAACCCCACGATCGCACCCTAAAACGGCTGCGCTCTTTGGGGGCGCAACCGCGAGTGGCGCGCCGGCATCATCACGCCGATCGCTGGGTCAGATGCGACACATCGATGTCAACGCTCCGAGGCGTTACATCCTCTTGTCAACGAGGCGATGCCGCGCCCAGGCCCGTTGGTTCTTATCCCAGGCCCGTTGGTTCTTATTGGGGCCAGCGATCAACAGCAACACCCCGATCTCTCGAGCGCCGTGTGCCTGACTCATCAAATGCACACCACAGAACCTGCCGTGACAAGTAAGTTAGGGCCGTTTGATGCCCCCGTGAGGTTTCTTTCGTGTCCGCGATCACCCCGAATCTGCGGTTACCCGCTGCACCACGTTGCGCGCGAATCTACGCGCGCCGTGTGCTCATCGCGAGCGTCATTGCCATCGTGATGACCGGCGCGCTCGTCGCGCGCGCATTTGCCGACGTGCGAAGCCTCGATGTCGCAAACCATGCGTCTCGTGCAGAGCTGATCGCACAGTCCCCCAGGATTGACCACGTACGCGCACGCTACGACACCGCGGGCCTTGTGAGGTTGACCCTCGCATTCACACCCCCGCCGGGCCTGGCGACCCCGATCGACCCCTCAACCGACCGCACCCTCGACATCACGCTTGGTCATGGAACGTCGAGCGACCCTCGCGGCTGCACGCCGGTCGCCCATCTCACTGCCGGGCTCATGAGTGCGCAGTCCGACACCCTCACTGTGTCGGGTGTGCCGGTCCCAGTGACCGCCCAACGCAGCTCTGGTGAGACGACGTTTTCCGCAACCGGTCCTTCGATCGCGGGGCGCAATATCACCTGCCTGACGGTCACATCCACATCATCACCACAACTCGGATCCGTCGTCGTGCCGGTGATCGGTCCCGATGGATCTTCCGTGCTGTGGTTCGCCGGATATGCGCCGTTACCGCCTGTCACAGCCCCCACTCGTACGACCGCGTGGATCGCCACGATCACGCAGCCGGTCTGGGCACTCACCGCCCCAGGACATGGGCGTCACGCGGGCTGGTGTGCAACGAATTCGCCCGTCGATCAGGGCCCCAACAGCCTGCTCGTGCTCGGGACCCGCCACCTTTCACACGGCCAGCTGTGGTTGCGGCTCCGCCTTCCCGACCGCCCGAATACCGCAAGTGGCTGGATCCCCGCACGCGATGCCACCCTCGCCTCAACGCAATGGCGGATCAGTGTCAACGTGCGCCAACGCACGCTCACCATTTTCCATTCAGGTCGCATCGTGCATCGGGTTCTGGTGGTCATCGGCGCACCGGCCACCCCGACCCCAACGGGGCAATTTGCGGTCGCAGCGATTATTCGACAGGCCGATCCGCATGGGTTCTTGGGACCGTGGGCGCTGCATCTGACCGCACACTCAAATGTGCTTGAGAACTTCGGCGGCGGGCCAGGGCGCGTCGCAATTCATGGGCGCGATGGGGCCAGCCTGCGTGACCCATTGGGATCTGCTCGCTCGCACGGATGTATACGCATTCCCAACAATTGGGTAAGTTATTTGGCACTTCGGGTCCCCCGCGGGACGCCAGTGAGTGTGCAGTAGCGATTCGCCCCCGATCGAGGAAAGATGCTGTGAAATTTCGCCCCGTTGCGATGGCCGTTGTCATCGCGCTCTGCGTTGCGCCAATGGTTGCCCTTGGCCTCTCCACGAGCACCGGAACCCCGCCAATCACGCTGACCGAAAACGCGCCCGCGACGGTCCTTTTTGGCGGTACGGCGACGGTCACCCTCACTGCCGCAAACCCCACCGGTCCCTATGGCTACAACACCACCTTCCGCGATGTCTTGCCCGCCGGGACAAGCTATGTCCCGGGGTCATCAACCCCGATTGCCCCACAGGTCATCCTCAATCAGCCCTCAGCGGGCCAGACCACACTGATCTGGTCGAATGTCGCTGATCTCTCACAAGGGGCGAGCACCTCGGTCGCATTCCAGGTCGCACACACCACGACAAATGCTGCCCTGATTGAGGTCGGCATCACCTACACCGATCAGGCCTCGGCCTACATCAATACCGACCCGCGTCTCGTACCGCAGTTCAACGCAAGCGGGGCGGCACCGAGCAATTACACCGGCACGGCAACGACGACGGCAGCAACGACGATCACTCCGTTTACCCTGACCGCAACCGGTGGCGGCACGGAGCTGCGTGGTGTCCACGACCACCAGTTTGTCCATACCCTCACCCTGACCAATAACTCGGTGAACCCCACCGCAAACGCAGGGGTTGATCAGTATCTGCCCGCAGGCCTTGAGTTCCTCGGTTGCGGCAATGTCGATCACACCACCAATGCGCCGACGAATGCACCCAACGCGGTGGAGTACCCGAATGCGCAGCCTCTCGGCGCCGGGATTACCACCGGGAATTGCCCCACCCCGGACAGCGTTGCGACCGTCACGAATCCCTCAGGTCTCCCTGCGGGTGTCTACACCCACATTCATTGGACGATCGGCACCCTGAGCGCAGCACATGTCACCACCATCTCCTATGTGACCGCAATTCCCCTGCGCGAGAACACCATTACCTTCTCGGGCACCGAACCCACGCCCGAAAGCCTCGATCAGACCGCAAACCTCGACAACAACTCAGGCACAAATACCTTTGACGGCCAATCGCTGATCTCATATGCAACGGCGAGCGGAACCTACGAGGGGCCAACGACACCTGATGTCACCGCCCCGCAGACCGCCACGGCGCAGATCACCAATGTCGCCAAAGATCTCGTCATCAGCAAAACACCCGACCGCGCCACAATCGACATCGGTGGGATCACGACCTGGACCCTGGCGGTCACCACCAGTGAGTACGAGGGATCGACCGCACAAAGTGTCACTGACACCCTGCCAAACGGACTCTGCCCGCTTGGTGTCACAACGGCGGGCGCATACGCGTTCGAGCCCGACTGTGGGCTCACCAACTACTCGGTTGCCAATTACGGGCCATCACTCTCATATGCATCGGCGAGTGAAAACGTCACCCCGAATCCGGGCACGTGGACGATGGTGTGGAACACGGCCAACATGGGCCCCAATGCCACTCAAAGCCTGAGCTTTAAGACCCTGACCCGCAACGCGTACCAGTACGCAACAACAAGCTCGCCGGCGCTTGCCGATGATCCCAATGGCCCGGTGCTCGCCGGCGATCGGTGGACAAATTCGGTCAGCGTCAGTGGCACGACCGCGATCCGCGTCGAAAACTCACAACCAATCGACGATACGCCCAACACTTCTCTCATCATCTCGGCAGGCGCGAGTGCAACGCAAACGGCAACGCAACCAACCGTCACCAAATGGGTTGCCATTCCGTCAACGGTCACACGCAATACCTGCCCCACAAGTGCCAGTGACTATGTGACGGCCTTGAATGTGCCGAGCTACCGCCCCGGAGACCTGGTGTGCTGGCGGGTGCAAGTGGTCTATGCAAATGCACTCAACACCAATGTCACGGCATTGACCGACTTCTTGCCACCCGGCCAAACCTATGCCGGGATCAACCAGCCCGGCCCGACCAATGACATTCCGACAACGCTTGATGCGAGCACCCCGGGCCAATTGGTGTGGTCCACAACAGGCGGGCGGGCGCTCAATAACGGCACCGTTGTCCCGTCGGGTGGGCACGTATTTGATGCGATCTTCGCCTCGATTGGCACCCCATCGACAATCACCACCAGTGAGGGGTATCTGGTCGATAACCTCGCCAAGCTCTCGACCACGAACTCAACCGGTGTCTCAAGCTCACCACGCGCCGACGCCACCTATGGGCTGCTCTTTCCCAACCTTGGGGTCGTCAAAGGCGTGGCACATGTCACCCGCGCGGGCAAGGTCGTCGCGGGACCATTCGGCACTAACCGCGACGGGGTCACCGTCGAGCCCGGTGATGAGGTCACCTTCAGGGTCGATGTGGCCAACACCGGCAACGACAACGCCGTGAACGCAACCGTGTGGGATGTCCTCCCGAAGACGCCGGTGCAGATCACCTGTGCCGATGTGGTGGTGTCGTCGATTTCTGCAGGCGGCACCTGCGATGCGGCGACCCACACCATTCACTGGACCGGTGTCAGCGTTGCGGCTGGGTCATCCGAGACGCTCTACGTGACCTACACGGTCCCTGTCAATGCGCTCTCCTCATATGCATCGCTCAACGACACGGCGGGAGTGGTCTCCTATGAGGGTGAGACCAAAACCGGCAACTTTGGCGATGACTATGTCTACGTCCCCGCCAACAACATCAATCCTTCGCAGCTCCCGAATGCACCCGCCGCCTCAGACCCATCGAATGTGGTGGTTGCATCCCCGGCGGTCGTCAAGTCGGCCGAGACATCGCTCAATGAGACAGGGAACACCAATACCCAGCTCACCATCGGGGAGCTCGTCCACTACACCGTGCGGGTGCCGCTCGTGCGCGACACCGTGCTGACCGACGCAAAGATCACCGATCCGGTCTCGAGCCGTCTCGCACTCGATGACGCATCGGTGGTGGTGAGTGCGACGCCGCAAGAATTGGACACGCATCTTGTCCACCACATCAGCGGCCAGACGATCACGATTGATCTGCCCACCCCGTACACCGTGCCCACGGCCGGGGCATCGATCACCCTGACCTTCACCGGGCGAGTGAAAAATGAGACGGCAAATACGCTCTCGAGCGCCAGCATCACCAATGCGGCGACCTTCAGCACCAACGTCGCAGGCACCACCAAGAGCACCTCGTCGAATACCGTCTCGGAACAGGTCGTTGAGCCCCTATTATCGATCACAAAGTCCGATAACTCTGTGGGCAAAGAGGTCGAGGGGGGCGATGTCGTCGACTATGCCCTCGAGGTGAAAAACAGCAGTGCCAGCCGCGTTTCTCCCGCGCACGATGTCGTGGTGACCGACACGGTGCCCGCGGGGTTCTGTCTACGGACAGGGACCCCGACGGGAGTGAATCCACCTGTGCTCTCGGTGACGGTGACGCGTACCTGCGCCCAGGGCCAGATCATCACCTGGCACCTTCATAACCTCGCGCCCGGCGGATCGACACGTCTGAGCTATGAGCTCACCATCAGTCATACCCTCCACGAGGGAAGCCTGTACACAAACATCGCCCGCGTGGGCTCCTCAAGCATTACCGGTGGCACACCAGACGGTGGTCGCGACTATGTGGCTGAGGCAACCGACCGGGTGAAATTCGTGGTCCGGCTCCCCGATTTGCGTATCGTCAAAACGCACGATGGCCCGATGACGCGCGGCGAGAACGGGCGCTATTCGATCGTGGTCACCAACCATGGTGACAAATCCACCTCAGGCACCGTGACGGTCACCGATACGCCACCAGGGGGCATGTATCCACTCGGGGCAACCGGTACAGGCTGGTCGTGCCATGTGGCTGTACGGACTCTCACCTGCACGCGCGCAAGCGTGCTTGCGCCCGGACACTCCTATCCGGTGATTGAGCTCACCGTGGCAATCGCCTCGAATGCGCCCGACACAGTGGACAATCTCGCCGAAGCCCGTGGTGGCGCAAGCCGTACGAAAGTGGCCGAGAGCCGCGACCCCACCGAGATCGTTGGAGAAATCTCGGACACCGTGTTGGCCCTCAAAAAAACCGCGATCACTCACACGATCACAGCTGGGGGCACGGCGGCCTACCGGATTGCCATCCATGCGCCCGGACCGCACGCGGTCTTTGACGCGGTCGTCTGCGACACCCCTCCGGCCTACACCTCATACATCAGCTCATCGGGTGGTCATTACGCGCGCGGCAGTGTGTGCTGGCATATCCCCTATCTGCATGTTGGGGCGACAGTGACCGAAACGATTCGTTTGCGGATCGCTGCGACGGCGCCGTCGACGGGAATTACCAACACCGCCTCGGCGAGTGCACGCAATGCACCCACGACACACGGGCGTGCGGTGGTGCGGATCCATGGTGTCCTCGGCCACGGCGGGGTCACCGGCTAACGCAGGGTCTTTCAGGATGCGGTCCTTCGCAGCATTAACTGCGCGGGGCCGCCCCCTGTGCACGACGCGTGACGGTAAAATGCCCTCGTCTGATGGCCGAACAACCCGATCCCGGGCAGCAGACGGCCTCGTCCGTCATTATTGGGTGCGCAGGAATTTCGATGCGAAAGACGTAACCTGACAGGTGCGAGCATCGGCCCGGCAAACCCGCACACATTATTGGAGCGACGCGTGTCCACGACGTCAGAGACCCATCAGGTGATCCTCCCGGAACTCGGTGAGTCGGTCACTGAAGGGACCATCGTGGAATGGCGCGTCAGCCCTGGCGACACCGTCGCCGCCGGCGACATCCTGCTCGATCTGACCACCGACAAGGTGGATGTCGAGGTCCCCGCGCCGATCGGCGGCGTGATCACCCAGCTCATGGCCCAGGCCGGAGACATGGTCGAGGTCGGCGCCGTGCTTGCACTTATCGGTGGCGATGGCACAGCAGTCGTGGCAGCGCCGCCTGCAACACCCACTCCCGACGCAGCAGCACCCGCGGCCGCCCCTGTCGCCCAGACCCCACCCGCACCCAGCGCTGTAGCGGGTGCCAACGAGCTCTTTGCGGTCGTGCTCCCGGAGATGGAATCGGTCGTCGAGGGCACCGTGATTGAGTGGTACAAAAAGCCCGGTGATGCAGTCGCCCAAAACGAGGATCTCCTTGAGATCTCGACCGACAAGGTTGACACCCCGGTGCCATCACCGGTTGCAGGCGTGCTGCACAGCATCGCCTTCCAGGAGGGCGATACCTTCTCGATCACCGATCCAATCTGTTTTATTGCCGTCGGTGACACTCCTGTTTTGTCTGCCACACCCACAAGTGCGCCCTCGACACAGGCACCTGCCAATGGCGCATCCGCCGCGCAGGCCTCAAGCGACGCGCCAGCAACTCCGGTGGCACGACGGCTCGCCGCGCAGCAGGGCGTCAATCTTGATGGCATCACCGGATCGGGTCCCGCAGGCATCATCACCAAGGCCGATGTCGCCAATGGTGCGACAGCGCCCGCAAAAACGCAGGCACCGGCCGTCGATGGCGAAGTGCTTCTCAAGGGCCCGAGTGCAGTGCTTGCGCAGTACATGGACGACAGCTTGGGCGTCCCGACTGCGACGAGTTTTCGGACATTGTCGGTCGCGACACTCGATGCCCAGCGGCGCCAGATCAATGCCGATTTGGCAGCTGCCGGACGCACGGACAAGCTGTCGTTTACCCACCTGATCGCTTGGGCAATCATTACTGCGGGCGAGACATTCCCTGGAATGAACACCGGCTTTACTCGCCGCGAGGGAAAGCCCTACGCCCTGCCACGCGATGGGGTCAACCTTGGCCTCGCCGTGGATGTGGAGCGCAAGGACGGCAGCCGCACACTGATGGTGCCCGTCATCAAGGGCGCAAACACCCTCGGCTTCGATGGGTTCCGCCTCGCCTACGACGACCTTGTGGCACGCACGCGTACCGGTGGCATCAGCGCCGATGAGCTGCGCGGAGCGAGCATCACCCTGACCAACCCGGGCGGTATTGGCACGATCGCCTCGGTGCCACGCCTGATGGCAGGCCAGGGCACAATCGTCGCCACCGGCTCGATCGCCTACCCGCCAGGACTCCAAAAAGTTCCGGGTGACCGCTTGCGAGACTTGGGTGTCGAGAAGGTCATGACCATGACCTCCACCTACGACCACCGCGTCATCCAGGGTGCCGAGAGTGGCGCATTCCTTGCAAAGGTTGATCAACTGCTCTCGGGCGACGACGACTTCTATGCATCGGTTCGCTCGAGCCTTGGACTCGGCGCAGCCGCGCCCGAGGTGGTCGCCACACCCGCGCCTGCCGCAACACCTGCTGCCCCTCTCGCGGCAAGCGGCGCCAATGAACTTGAGCTGATGACCTGGGTCGGTGTGGCGATGTCGGTGGTCAAGGCAACACGCAGCCATGGGCACCTTGCCGCAACCCTTGATCCGCTTGGGTCACGTCCGCCAGGCGACCCCGCACTGAACCCGGCAACCATCGGGCTCACCCAAGAGATGATGGCAAAGATCCCGGCATCCATCTTGCGGATGTACGTTCCGGGCGAAACCTTCCTCGCAGCGCTCCCGAACCTGCAGGCCGCCTATTCGGGCAACATCGCCTACGAGATCGAGCACATCTCCTCCCATGAGCAGCGCTTGTGGTGGCGTAAGCACATCGAGCAGGGCGACATCTCACAACCACTACCGCCCGAGCACAAGCGCGCGGTCTTGGAGCGCCTCGCGGATGTCGATGCCTTTGAGCGCTTCTTGCGACGTCAGTACTTGGGCCAAAAGACCTTTTCGATTGAGGGCGTGGACAGCATGGTCCCCCTCACCGACGAGATCATTGAACTGCTCGGTGATGTCGGCACCGAAGAGGTGGTGCTCGGGATGGCCCACCGTGGTCGTTTGGCATTCATCACCCATGTGGTCGGTCGACCCATCGAATCAATCTTGGGCGAATTCGAGGGGCACATCGAAGTGCATCTCGATGACGATGAGGACACCAACTTTGAGTTCACCGCCGGGGATGTGAAGTACCACTTAGGCGCCGAGGGCACCTACGCAACCCGCAATGGTCGCGAGGTCGCCGTGACCTTGGCAGCAAACCCCAGCCATCTCGAACAGGTCAACGCGGTCGCTGAAGGTTCGACGCGCGCGCGCCAGACCACCCGTGGCGCGAAGGTCCACCAGGACCCGAATGTTGCCGTGCCGATCGTGATTCATGGAGATGCAGCGTTCAGCGGCCAGGGAGTTGTTGCGGAAACCCTGAATCTCCAGGCACTTCGCGGCTACACGACCGGTGGAACGATCCACATCATCGCCAATAACCAGATTGGCTTCACCACCGATCCACAAGACTCCCGGTCAACCCACAGCGCAAGCGATCTGGCACGTGGATTCGACATTCCGATCATCCACGTCAATGCCGACGATGTCGAGGCGGTCATCACCGCCGCGCGTCTGGCCGTCGCGTTCCGTACGACCTACAACCGTGACGTGTTGATTGATTTGATCGGGTATCGCCGCTTGGGCCACAACGAGGTGGATGAGCCCGCCTACACCCAGCCCGTGATGAGTCGCACCATCAAGGCACACGAACCGGTCTCAAAGATCTATGGACAAAAACTTATCGATCAAGGCCTCCTGAAGGTGGCCGAGTTCGATGCGATTATCACCGCGTCCGAGCAGCGCATGATCGACGCCCATGCGGCAGTTGTGGGACAGACCCCGGCGAGCCCAGAGGAGCCACCGCGTGCACCGGCGCCCGAGGTGATTGTCACCGCAGTCGCCGAGGATGTCCTTCGTGAATTGAATGAACAGCTCATCACCGTTCCCGATTCGTTCACGATTCACCCCAAGCTCAAGCCACAGCTCGACCGGCGTCGCCAAGTCATGGGGCCAGAGGGTGGTATCGCCTGGGCGCATGCCGAAGCGCTTGCCTTCGCATCGCTTCTGACTGTCGATGGCATCCCCATTCGTTTCACGGGTCAAGATGTCTGTCGCGGCACCTTTAGTCAACGCCACCTTGAGTTGCATGACGTCGGTGATGGCGAGACCTGGACCCCGCACACCGGGCGCACCTTTATCCCGATGAGTAACTTGCCGGAGGCGAAGGCGAGCTTTGAGGTCCATAACAGTCCGCTCTCCGAGGCCTCGACCTTGGGGTTTGAGTACGGGTACTCAACCCGCGCATCAGAGTCATTGGTGCTCTGGGAGGCCCAATACGGTGACTTTGCCAACGGCGCGCAGATGATGATCGATCAGTTCATCGTCTCAGGACGTGCCAAGTGGGGCGAGACCTCCCGTTTGACGCTGCTGCTGCCGCACGGGTACGAGGGCAATGGCCCCGAGCACAGCTCGGGTCGCATTGAGCGGTTCTTGCAGCTTGCCGCCGAGGACAACATCCGCGTCGCCAACTGCTCCACCGCAGCGCAGTATTTCCACCTCTTGCGCAAGCAAGCACTGCGTGAAAAGCAGCGCCCATTGGTCATCTTTACCCCGAAGAGCTTGCTCCGTCTCAAAGCCGCAACCTCGACACTCGATGACCTGGTCAATGGCACCTTCTCTCAGGTGCTCGATGACCCAACGGTCACGGCGCCCAGCAAGATCACCTCATTGATCCTCTGTAGCGGCAAGATCTACCATGAGCTGCAAGGCCACGCCGCGCGCGCCGCGCGCAAGGACCTGGCAATCGGTCGCGTGGAGATGCTCTACCCATTCCCCGATGATGAGCTGCGCGAGTTGTTTGTGAAATATCCCAAGTTGCGTCGCATCATCTGGGTCCAGGAAGAGCCCGCCAACATGGGAGCCTGGGACTACATCCGCCCCAACATCCGCGACCTGGTGCTCCCGGACCGCGTCGTCCTCGATTACGAAGGCCGCGACCGCCGGGCGAGTACATCTGAAGGCTACCCACAGGCCCATCAGGCCGAACAAGAGCGAATTCTCGAGGCTGCCCTCGGCCCGCGCTAATTCGTGGCGGCGCATCGGATGTGATGTGCTCGATGGGGCCGAGGCAGTGGCCCGCCCCCTTTCCCTGCTTGCGGCGATCACGCCCGAGACCGCCCCGGTCGTGTCATGGTCGCGGGTTGCCGCACCCGTGCTGGTGGTCGGACGGGGCACCGCGGCAAATGCGTTCAACGCCGAAGAATGCCGTGCCCACAACATCCCGGTGGTCCACCGCGGCTCAGGTGGCGGGCCCGTACTCTGGGATGCGGATCTGCTGAGTTTGGATGTGGTGCTCCCGGCGGATCACCCGCGTGTCGGCCACGATGTCACTGCCGCCTATGCCTGGATCGGCGAGGCCGTCGCCGATGCCCTCGGCAGCCTCGGGGCACCCGTACGGAGCCTGCCGCTTGCCGACACCCGTGCCCTGCAACGCGATCCAGACCCGATCCGGGCGCTGGCGAGCCGTGCATGCTTTGGGGGCATCTCCCCCTTTGAAGTCATTGGTGAGGATGGACGCAAATGTGTCGGGCTCGCCCAAGTCCGACGGGCACAGGGCACGCTCTTTCAGTGCGGCATTTTGCTTGGTGCCGACACCCGGCTTCTGGCGACACTCATAGGGACCGATGCCGCAGATACCGATGCGCTCATCGACGCCCTCAGCACGACAATGTGTGGCCTTGACGCTTGGGGGAGTACCCCTCAGCCCGATGAGGTGATCGCCGCAGTTGAGCAGGCGCTCACCGAACGCACCGGAGCGGTGATCGGCGACTAGTTCGTTGGTGCGCCGTCGAGCGGGACAATCGGGTACCCGATCGCCGGTGTCTGTTCGGCAATCCGCACGACCAGCACCGCCGGGCCAGCGCGCATGCGCAGTTTCAGATCAGCGAGTGCCCCATCGAGTTCGGATGGAGCCACCACCGAGGTCGCACTCGCACCAAAGCCACGCGCAATCTGCGCGATATCGACCGCGGGCGATTGGATCGAGAGCCCCTCCCACTTCCCCGTCGCCCGACCGGTCATCCCCTCCATTCCCGCACGCAAGATTTCATAGCCTTGGTTATCGGCGACGACGACACCAAGCGGCACCCCCAGATGCGCCGCGGTCCAGAGGGCATGGATCCCAAAGAGGATGCTGCCATCACCATGCAAACAGATCACGCGCTTTTGCGGTGCGGCGATCGCGCTTCCCACAGCCGCGGGAAGCGCCCATCCAAGCGCACTTCCGCGATGGGCATACCACGACCCTGGTGCCCGGGCGCCCATCACCGTGCGCAGCGCCCGGCCCGAGGTCAGGCTCTCATCCACAATGATGTCTCCGGGGCCCACCGTGGCCGCAATCGCACGGGCGAAACGGCTCGGGCTGATGAACTCTTGGTGATCTCGACCAACCGCGGCCCGCGCCTGACCACGACCCGCGCCCACCGAAGCAACCGCGCGACGCCGGCGATCACGCGCCGTCGCGTCCTGTGGCCCAAGGGCATCGAGTACACGCTGCAATGTGTCGCGCATCTGCGCCACGACGATCACCGTCGGCGTCACTCCGGCGCTGAGATCGGCAGGTCCCTCATCGAGAAGCAGCAATTGGGTTGCCGGATCAAGCGTCGTCCCGGGGCTTGATCCAAACAGACGAAAGGTCGGCATCCCCAGGGCAAGCGCACAATCGAATGGGGCAAGACGCTCGCGAATCTGCGCCCCAAAAATCGGGACGCCCCCAGCCCAGAGGGCGTGGTTGGCATGCACCGCAACAAGGTTCGCCCATGGCTCACCCAGCATCAGCGCACCAAGTCGCTCGCTGAGCGCACACACCAGATCGCCGGCACCCGCATGCGCGACGCCATCCCCCACAAGGAGCGCCGGGTGGCGCGCGCGCTCGAGGTGGGCGACGAGTGCATCGATCTCGTGCGCGTGTGCAATCGGCGCAGCCCCCCACCCCACCGGAACATATTCACCCCTTGGTGCATCGCTCACCAAGACATCCATGGGAAGGCTCAACACGACCGGCCCATAGGGCGGAGTGCGCGCGCACAGGAGCGCCTCGCCGAGGGCGCGCACGAGCGCATCAGGGTCGCGCGGATCCCACACGCCTTTGACAAACGGGCGAGCGGAACTTAAGACATCGCCGCCCAAGAATGCCTGCTCATCGAGCATTGTGGTGACCTGCTGCCCAACCGTCACGAGCATCGGAATACGTGACCGCGATGCGTTGATGATCCCCGACAGCGCATTGGCGATCCCGGGCTGCACATGGACATTGACCGCTGCGGTGGTGCCGGTGATCTGGGCATAGCCCTCGGCCATCCCCACCACAGACATCTCATGCAGACCCAGGACATAGCGCACGCGATCTTGGCGCGCGAATGCATCAACCAATGGCAACTCAGTCGATCCCGGATTCCCGAAGAGCGTATCGATACCCTCGCGCGCGAGCGCAGCGATCAGCCAGTCGGCGGTATCCATGTGGGTGCTAGCTCTCTCCGAGTGGGACGAGTGTCAGACCGGCATCGCGCAATTGTTCCCAATACAACTCCGCGATCTCACGATGTCCGCTCCACACCCGCGCACGACCGGCGGTGTGAATCGCGTTGGCAAACCCCATCCCTTTTGCGTAATCGATGCCGGGTAGGACATTCGACAGGGTCCGCGCGACGTGCTCGAAGGTGTTGTGGTTGTCGTTGAGCACGATGATGTGTGTGTGCTCATCATTGCCCGTGCCATCGAGCGGCCCTTTGGGACGCTCAACGACTTGCGGAGGGAGCATTGTGCCGAGTCGCCACATTATGTGCACAGGATACCGCGTGATGGCATGCGATCGAGGGTCGCTCGATATCCCGCCCGCTACGAGGATGGGCGCCGGCCACCAAATATGTGTGGCCGATGTGGTGGCTGTTGCCCATCCCGATGGCGCACGACCGCCTCATTCACCTCAGCACCCAAGAGCACCGCAGCCCCGATCCCCCAGAGCAGGGTGAGATAGATCACGACCCCAAAGAGCGCGCCGTAGACCGAGAATCCGCCGACGCGATCGACGTAGGCGGCAAACACTTGGGTAAAGGCGATGATGGAGAGCACCGCAACCACGAGCCCTCCCAGATATGCCCGCGCACGACGCAAGGGGGCATTGGGACCTCTGCGATAGATCACCCACACCATCACCAAGAGAATCAGGGTGCCCACGAAAAACACCAGACCATGCAAGGTGTTGTAGGTCTGTGTACTCAACTGCTCTGTCCGCGCCAGCCAGCCGACGCCCGACTGCCCGACAAGCAAGGTGACATTCACCGCAGTGGCAAGGACAATCCACTCCGCAGCGATTCGGATGCCCACAAGCTTTCCCAGAATCCACGGCCGGTCTGGGGCGCCCCGGGCGGCATCAAGGCCGACAATCAATCCGCCAATGGCATTGCCTGCCAGATAGAGCGCCGCGATTGCACCAAGGAGCACCACTGCCAGCGCACGATTTTGATCGTTCAGCGCCGAGGTCAAGAGGGAGTGCAGCGCCGATTGATAGGCGGTCGGAATCTCTTCGTTATAGGTGCGCACCACCCGGGTACCCGCATGTGTTCCTGCAACGAGTCGAATCGCGCCCAAGAGGGTCAAAATCATCGGGACCGTCGCAATGAAGGCGTTGTAGGCAAATTGACTGGCAAGGCCTGTCGTGCGATGACGCTGGGCATGCACGATCACACCCCAGATTTCATCGGCCAGGTGCGACACCCGTCCTCCCTGGCGCTCGGGCGCCGAAATGCGCTCAACATCATTGTGATCGTGGGTTGTTGCCACCAGTTCCCTTCGGCACTGCAATGACATCGTCGTGGACGACACAGCGGGCACTCGGAGCACACAATCGCAGATTTTTACCGGGCAGCCGACCTGTCCCAACGGATACGCACGACATACTAGGCTCCGAGCGCAGAGGCAGGCACTCGCGAGATAGACGAGATCACCAATGAGCACACACCCGACCAATCCCCGTGGGCTGGGCGACATCATCATTACCGCGCGCGGGTTCGATGAATACTGCGCCATGTTCGGGCTCACCGATGCCGATCTTATCGGCCGCGTGATCCTCGATTGCCCTGGGGGCGCGGGGTCCTTTGCCACCCGTGCGCGCGCACGTGGCGCAACCGTGACCAGTGTCGATCCCGAATATGCGACCCCCGTTGATGCATTTGTCAGCCGTGCGCGTCGCGACACCCTGTATGGCAACCAGTACACCCGCACGCATTCTGAGTACTACGTGTGGACCTGGTTTGAGGATGCAGATATTCACCAAGCCAAGCGACTGGCCGCGCTGGAAGAATTCATCGCGGACTATTCCGGGCCCGATGCGCGCTACGTTCCCGCGCGTCTTCCCGATCTCCCCTTCCCCGATCGTGAGTTTGATCTGGTGCTCTCAGCGCACTTGATGTTCACCTACCCCGATCACTTTGATGAAGCCGCATCATTGGCGGCATTGCGCGAGCTCGCACGCGTCAGCTCCCGTGAGGTGCGGGTCTTTCCCTTGAGCGATACGACCGCAACCCCATCTGCGTATCTCGATGACCTGCGAGCTGCGCTCGCTGCCGATGGGATCATGAGTGAGTTACGTCGGGTGCCATATGAGTTTCAACGCGGTGCCCACACCATGCTGGTACTCGACACCACAGATTTTCAGAATCGGGCAGCAATGCCTACCGAGCCTTCATAGATCTCTCAGTAAGTTTTCATCTGCCGGGTCCACGATGAGGACATCGAGATACGTGCAGTGTGTATCGATACCCGCACGAAGGAGATGACAATGACACGGCCCAAGGCACGGCGCATGCTCGCTCTTGGCGCAGTCACCGCAGCAATCAGTGCCGGGGCAATTGCGGCGCCGGTCTTCGCACAGGCCGCACCCGGTGCAACGAGTGCTCCTGCGCCCGCATCCACGAGCGGCCTGTACGCCGCCGCGACAACCACGACGCCGTCGCAACACGGCCACGTGCCCAATGCGGCACGGCGCCAGGCATTTGATGCCGCGGTTGCCGCCCACCTCGGCATTTCCACGAGCACCTTTACGGCTGCAGAACACGCGACCCATGCTGCCCTGCGTCCCGCAACTTATCCCGCAACGCCCCCGGACCCTCGCGCCGCAACGACGGCATTCACCAACCTGCTTGCCAACAAACTTGGTGTGACAAGCGCCGCACTCACGGCTGCTGAGGACATTGCCCGCCAAGAGACGATGCTCAATAACCTCTCCCAGATGGTCGCCGATCATCAGCTCACCCAAAATGAGGCGACGGCGCTGCGCACCGCTGCCACACACGGCACCTTCGACACGGTGCTGCGTGCACAACGCATCGCACATCTGACAACCCGCCTCAACGGGGATGTTGCTGCCGGCCGTCTGACGCGGGCACAGGCTGACGTACTTGTGCGTCGCGCCGAGACGGCACCGCTCTTCGGCCCCGGCGGTGGTCCAGGCGGGCCCGGTGGCCCATGTGACCCCAATGGACACGGCGGCCCACCGCCCGGTGGCGGAGCGGGTCCCAATGGCCCCGGTATCGGTGCACCAATGGGCGGCCCCGGCGGCGGTCCAGGCCAACAACAACCGGTCTAGGAGCATTCTGGCAGTGATCGATGCCGTACGTAATAGTCATCACTCGGTGCGATCAGGCACGATGTCGGTATGCGGGTACTGATCGTTGAAGATGATCCCGGCGTGCGCAGCTCCCTTGATCGGGCGCTGCGCGCGCACGGCTATGAGACCCAACAGGCCCCCACCGGAGCCGAGGGCCTTGCCATGGCGCTCACCGGCCCCGATGCGGTGATTCTCGATGTCAACCTGCCCGATGTCTCAGGCTTCGAGGTCTGCCGGCTCCTGCGCAACCGCGGCGAGCGCACTCCTGTCTTGATGCTCACCGCACGTGATGCCGTCGATGATCGCGTTGAAGGGCTTGATGCCGGAGCCGATGACTATCTGGTCAAACCATTTGCGCTCACTGAGCTCTTGGCGCGCATCCGCGCGCTCCTTCGGCGTGGCGGCGAACACACCGACAGCGATGACAGCACACTCAGGTACGCCGATGTCACCCTTGATCAAGCAACCATGACGGCAACTCGCAACGGCCAAATGCTTGATCTCACCCGGACCGAGTTCCTTTTACTCGAACTCTTTTTGCGCAATCCTGAACGCGTACTCACCCGTGACATCATTCTGGATCGGGTCTGGGGAATGGATGCGCGCACCTCCTCAAACGGGGTCGAGGTGTACGTGGGATATCTGCGCAAAAAGCTCGAGGCACACGGTGGCGCGCGTCTCGTGCATACGGTGCGCGGCTTCGGCTACGCATTGCGTGACACGTGAGTCTTCGTACCCGCATTGCACTCGCCTCGGCAATCGCGGTGGCACTGGCCATCGTGCTGGGGGCATTTGCGGCTTATTCGGCGACCTCATCCACTCTGCACGATCAAATCGACACCCAACTCATTCATCAGGCCGACCACGCGTTACATCAGTTTTCTGGACAGGGCCCCTTTGGTGGCCCGCAGGCAGGTGATTTTGGTGGTGCCGGTGGGTTTGTGCAGATCGTTAATTCCCAAGGCCAGACGGTCGATTTTGGTACCGATCGCCAGCCGCTCCCGGTGGCACAAAGCTCAGTTGCCGTCGCACAAGCGGGTACCGGAAGTCAGTTTGGGTCATTTACCACCGGTGGCGTCAATCTCCGTGTGCTTGCCGTACCAATCGGTCAAGGATTGGCGCTGCAGATCGCACAACCGCTCTCACAAATCGATACCACGCTCGCGCATCTGCGCCAACAACTCATCATTATTAGCCTCGCAGGAATTGCCCTTGCGGCAGTTGCCGGCGCACTCATCGGCGCGCGCGGCATTCGCCCGGTCCGGGCACTTGCCACCAGCGTCGATTTTGTGACTCGTACCGGTGATCTCTCACACCGCATTCCGGTCAACGGCGATGATGAGGCGGCGCAACTGGCAGCGCGATTTAACGCAATGCTCCACAGCCTTGAACAGGCACGTAGCGCCCAGGACCAACTGGTCGCCGATGCCTCACATGAATTGCGCACCCCACTCACCGCGCTCAGGGCAAATGTCGAACTTCTGGCATCGGGTGCGGTACTTGCTCCCGATGACCGTCGGCGCCTGATTGATGATCTGACCGTGCAGCTTGATGAGTTCGGGGGACTCGTGGGCGATCTGATGCTGCTTGCGCGCGGAGAACGCACCCTCGCCCATCCTGTGCCCGTCGCCCTTGATGAGCTCACCGACGATGCAGTTGCCCGCGCACGGGCATGGTGGCCTGAGGCCGCCCTGACCGTCACCACAACACCCACGATCGTGTTGGGTGATCCTGACGCGCTTTCACGGGCGGTCGCAAATCTGATTGATAACGCCATCAAGCATGGCGGCGGGACCGCTGAGATCTCGGTCCACGATGGGGCAGTACACGTGCGCGACTTTGGTGCCGGAATCCCCACCGATGATCAGGAGCAGGTCTTTGCCCGATTTTGGCGCGGCGCCGAGGCGCGCGCGCTCCCGGGATCAGGTCTTGGGCTTGCGATCGTGGCCCAGGTCGCCGCGGTCCACGACGGTACGATCACGATTGCACCCCACGATGGCCCGGGAACACTGATGGTGTTGCAACTGCCCACAGACGACGAGGCACCAACACTCGCGTGACAGGGTCCGCCGACGTCGGTACGCTGCCCGTATTCACTCGAGGCAATAAAGGGGACCCAATAAGATGCGCATGAATGCTCATAAGGTCGGGATCGCTGCACTCGGTGTGGTCATCCCCATTGCCATTGGTGTTGCTGGATGTGGTTCGTCGTCGTCAACCTCACAGACCCGCCCGCCTATCGTAATTGGATCGATCGAATCACTCACAGGCACCGGATCTTTCTATGGGCCATCGCAGCTTGAGGGCGAACAACTCGCCGTGAGTCAAGCGACCGCCGCCAATGGCGGGCCGTTCACACTTGTCTCGCGTGATGACAAATCTGACAACGCAACTGCGACCGCTGCCATGCACGATCTCATTGGCGTGCCTGTTGCCGCAGTGCTCGGTCCCACCCTCTCAGGCGTTGCCCTCGCCGCGGATCCTGTCGGAAGCGCCGCAGGAGTCCCCATCCTGGGAACCAGCACCTCAAACTTGAATCTCGCATCTGCTGGGCAGACGGTCTGGCGGATTTGCCTCTCTGAGAACAGCATGGTCGCCGCATCGGTTGCCTATGCCACCGCGCATCACCACATCGCCACGGCGGTAATCGTTTCGGTCACCGGCGACCCGTACTCAGAAGCCGCAGCCACAAGCTTCGTGGCAGCGGCTGCGGCAAGTGGAGTACATATCACCGCAACCGTCACGGTCCCCACAGGCACCACGGACCTCGCCGCGGCAATCGCCAAGGCAACCGGCACCCACCCCGACGCGCTCTTTTTTGCCGCACGTAGTGCGGACGCAAAGAATCTCCTGGTCGCGGCGAAGGGCTTCACCGGCGTCAAGGTGGGCGGCAATGGCTTTAACTCACCTTCCATCATCCACGACGCGGGAACGGCCGCCGATGGCCTGATCGTGAGCGCGTCGTGGAACCCCGCACGAACGGACCCGGCGAGCATCGCGTTTATTGCATCGTACACGGCACGTTTTCGCCACGTACCCAGCGCATTCGCTGCGCAAGCCTATGCTGCAGTCCAAGTCCTCCAGGCTGCGGCGCGCACCCAAAAAGGCACCAGTGCAGCCGATCTTTTGGCCGGCATGAAAGGGCTCTCTACGGTCACGACGGTGCTTGGCAGCATGAAGATGTCTCCCGGGCATGAGGCGATTTACCCGGCAACGGTGCAGATCGTCGAACACGACGTGTTCGCCATCGCTCCGAAGTAACCACCGGGGTTCAGGCTGCGCAGGACGCGACGCGCGCCCTGCGCAGCCTGTTACGCACGTGGTGTGCGTCTGCGTCGACGGCTCAGCGGGCCAACCGAGCCTACGAGCTCGGCCGAGGAATGCTCTGCGGGCACGAAGCGAGCGATAGCTGATGCGATCTGAGGTGCGCCCCACCACATCGCAGTCATACACACAATGCAGCCAATGCTTGATGTGACGGCAAATATTGTGAGCTCTCCATCGGGGACCAGTACGGGCAGCACTGCAAGCGCACTCGCAGGTGGCAATGGCATCGAGTACCACTGCGACACCGCGATCACCGCGACCGACACGATCGCCACATCGATGAATATGTTCCCCACCAACACATGCACGATACTTCCGCCGATGACCGCGGCCGCAAGCATGACCCCGAGACGCCGGCCATACGGGCTTCCGGTTTGGGTGATCCCGAAACAGGCAACTGCGACGGGCGGCACGACAAACCACTGCAGCCCGCACGCATTTGCCACCAGCGCGATTCCGCCGATGGTGATCCAGTACGCAACGCTCGCAGATATTGCAGGATGGGTGAGCATCGGCCCGTGTGCACCTCGCAAATGATCGGCATATCCGACCAGAAACACCAACGCCAGGAGCGCGCAAAACACGGTCACCGAGAGCGGATAGACCACTGACGAGGTACGCAGCAGCACAGGAAGGCCGATTGCAGAAATGGTTGGCCCCAGATGGCAGTTCCCGAGCCGGAGCCCAACCACGGCAATTGCCAGTGCAACTGGCCACGTCACTGGCTCAGGAAGGCCGGTTGCGACCAGCCCAATGCCAATCCATGCGGCAGCGATCGGAAACACAGCAATCTGCCACACAGACGTGCGCCAACGCGGGATTTCGTACACCAACACGCCAACACAGAGCGCTGCGAATTCGGGGAACACCACCTCACTGCGGCCGAGTAACTGTGCGGTGATGACCATGGCGGCAATCAGTGAGAGTGCAGCAATCACCTCGCGAGAGGCCAACGACGAAACCACGCGCCGCACATTCGTCGACGGCGCACTCGCCATCACAAGGACCCGTTACTCGACACCCATAGGCCAGAGACCGCTATACACCACTCCCAGGCGTGGTGTTGAGTGGGGGTGGCACCAGCGCGCCGGTCACCAGACGCCATAAGGTCCCCAGAACGAGTATGCCGATCGCAATGTTTGCGAAGACAAACAGGCAGACCGCAAGACCATTGATGTAGCCCGTCTGGCCACGAATGACAAAGACGATGGCGTCAAATGCCACTGCCGTGATTCCAAAACTAAATGCCCAGTATGAGGCAGAAAATGACTGCTGGGCAATCCATGGAAACATTGCGACAAGGACCAATAACACGAACAACCCATACCCAAACAGCGCTTGAGCGAAAAGATCTGGTCGGGGCCCGGCAGGGCCGCCGGTCACAAAGAGATACCCAATACACCCGACGACCGGCGGCGCCAGCATGATGCCCATGGTCGGACGCAGCGGCTTTGCCATCGCATTGTGAAAACCCAACCGCTTGGTAATTACTGATTCGAGCGCAAGCCAGGAGAACAGGCCAACACCCAAGAAGACTTTCCCAAGCCCCGGGTAGCCGAAAAAGCCGGCGGCGAATGCAGCCACAAAGTTGCCCGCCACCGTTGGCAGATAGATCGCCGCAGAGACTGCCCCAAGATCGCGATCGCCCGTCCACTGGCGACTTGTAAACAAGATGCCATATCCGATCTGCAGCACTGCACCGATGACAAAGAGGGTGATTCCCAACGCGTGCCAGTGCGGGCCATTGCCGTAGCGGTCGTAAATTGCAATTGCTGCAAGCATCGTTGCCACGCCGGTGAGCCCGATAAAACACGACTGCACCGGATGGCGCAATTCGGCCAGGGCCTCATCGGTCGCCCAGATCCATTTTGCGATGTAGAGCGCCGCCAAGATTGCCCACACGACAAAACCGCTTGACATCACAATCACGCTGTAGATATCGGGCAACCCCCATGCGTGGCCTGCGGCGCGCCAGCAATCACCGAGCCCGACCAAACCCAGCACGATCCCAAAAAATGACGCCGGGATAATCCATTTGGGATTCATCCCGTCGCCTCGAGGTCGGCGAGGATACGATCGGCAATTTGGGTCAGGTCATCGCGGATGCTCACGACCACACCGGAAATTGTCGGGGCCCATCCTTTTTGCAGTCGAGTGCCCGAGAGCGGCATTCCTGTCGCATAGCCCGCCCGTGCACCAGGGAGCTTGCCACCGGGCTCCGCGTACACACCACCAAAGGGGTGAGGAGTCGTCATCTGGTTGGCCTGAATGACATTTTCCCAAAAAGGATTTTGCTCAGAAATCCATCCGAAATCATTTGACATACCCAGGCCGCAGTAGACCCGATCAAACCGTTCTTCGTGGCGCCCTTGCGGATCGTCCTCGTGGGTGAGATCGATGTAGATCCCATCATCGGCTTCGCGCATTCCGTAGATCGATCCCTTCCAGGTCGCAAGCCCACGTGCGCGTGCCCGCTGCAATGCATTCCCAACTTCAGGAGCGATACCAATCCGACGGGTATTCAAGACCGTCTTGCGCTTGAAGAGGTTGACGAGTTCGGCGTGAGGGAGCCGCTCAACCAGCACGGGAATATATTTTTCCCATGCGGAGAGGACCTGCTCACTCAATAATGCGCGACCACCCTCATGGAGCGGCGCAGTGAGCTGCTGATATTCCTCAATCGCCCCGATACAGGTTCCAGGGATGCCGTAGAGCAGCTCATCAGCGGTCGTGGCATGCGCGAGCGCTTCCGGGGCGTCCAACGTCGCGGCCTCGAAGACGAACCCTTCCTCGTAGACGTGATGAAGCTCACCATTACGGGACATCATCACGCATTCACCACGGTGCCCCTGCACCTCGCTCAAGATGATCATGTCGTAGGTCGTCATGCCCGTGCCCACGTAGAAAATGCTCTCCGACTGATCGCGCGCAGCCATCCTGCCCATCGCTTCCTTCGACCACGGGTTCATCACCACCCGCTCGCTCTCTGCAACGTCCTGCATGAATCCGGGAATCGTCGGTGCGCCATGACCGGTCGCGGCAACCCAAGCGTCGGCGTCAATTGTCGCGCCGCTGGCAAGGGTGATCACTGCCCGCGCACCTGATTCATCAACCGCGACAGCCTCGTCATCGATCGGGATGTAGACCATATTGCGCCCCGCCAATGCCGCCCGCTCTTTCGCCTGCCGCAGACGCTCTGTGCTGTACAGGCGGAACAGCATGCGGGGATACTCACCACTGCCTGGGGTGAAATAGCGTGATCCAACCGATGAGCGGTACGGCTCCGGCCAGACGCTGCGGTCGGTCGAATTGAGCCAATTCAGGTAGTCATGCCAGTCTTCTGCAAGCCCGAATTGACGCTCCGGCGGCAAATTCACCTGATGGCGATCATTGCATTCCCCGAACGCAATTCCCCCATGACGTCGATGCTCGTGGGCCTCTATTTCGTAGATGCACAAGTCGCGATTGGAGGCGTCAATCAGGGCAATCTCCTGCCAGGTGCCTGCGAATCCCATTCCAATGATCGCGATTGTTGCAACCTGCACCGCTGACGGTGCATGCTGTACGTGCCCACTACTCATCGAGACACCACTCCATTTTGGGGATACTGGTCGTCATCCACTGTGTGGATGTCGATCCTGTGTCAAGGACTCTACTGATGCCCAGAGCCGACGTACGTTGCAACGTGCGCGTGTCCACTGGCAACAGCGCGCAGTTTCCCCCCATTTACATCCGTCTGAGATGCCAGGTGTTGCCACCGACCAGTTGGTGCAACAAATCGCCGATCTCACAAACGATCGGGAGGCTGGGTCCACCTCCCATACCCAGGATGAGGGCTACTGAGTGAATGAGGATTCCATGGCTCGACCAGAGGTATGCATGGATAGATACAATGGTTTGACGCGCACATGCAACGCCCACCCCGAATCACCGGAAGGCGTGTCATGTCGCCCGTGTTGCCGGCGTAGCTCAGTTGGTAGAGCACTTCACTCGTAATGAAGGGGTCTGCGGTTCAAGTCCGCACGTCGGCTTAGCTTGTTTAAGGGGTTTTTGAGGGTTTCCTGTTTCATCAAAATCCTCATCGAGGTACAAATCAGGTACATCAGATCTCAAACGTGCCTGTCCGATGCTGTCCTCAACTGGCTGTGGCGGCATTCCTTTCATCTCCGCAATGACGTGCGCATAGGTCTTCAAAGTGACATCGGGACTGTTGCCCGCCTGCACTGCAACCTCGGCCACATTGAGCCTGACTGAATCAGCAGCGAGACAAAACCGTGGCGCAATCCATAGGGCACCACGCTGAGAAGTCCGGCTGCATCTGCTGCTGGCTTGAAGCCTCGATTTCGCCAGTTTCGGTAATCATCCTCGGTGTACAGCCTGCCCTTACCTGAAGGGAAGATCAGTTGATCGTCGGCTGGGGACCCACAGACAATTCGAAATTCGGTCAGATCTTTTTTGAGCTGTTTCACCAAGTCAACGGAGCGCCTGTGTCCCGTCTTTGTCGATTTACTCACGCCAAATGACACAGCACAATCAATGAGGATCATGCTGTGGCCAATGTTGCCCAGGTCAAGGCAAGAGCTTCACTTGGTCTCAAGCCCGCATAACCAAGCACAGAGAAAAACGTCGCATCTCGCAGGTTGTCATAGGGTTGCCTCTCTCGAGCAGCACTCGGCGTTTAGTGGAGATGAAGGCGGTTTTAGGGCCTCTGAGGGTTGAAAAGTCTCATTTAGGTTGAGGCGTCGTGTGGAAGCGCCCAACCTGGCTACGGCAGTCGACGTCCCGTCGCTGCGGCGCTGATCAAGCGTATGACCGGGGCGGGGCCCCGACGGGGATGGTGCGCTGACTACTGAGCGTCGAGCTCGGCGCGAAGCACCGCAAGGGGCACGGGCTGCCCGTCACGGATGACGCCCCAGAATGCCCAGCCGTTCGCTGCTCCACCCTGGCGTACAGCCGATGCGGCTGCTGAAGGCGAGCTGAAGCGCTCGCCGTTGTAGATGATCTCGCCGGGTGCCTGCG
>CAITWD010000006.1 GCA_903896045.1 uncultured Actinomycetes bacterium | reverse complement strand
AATATGTCGCTGACACGTAACGAGCTCGACGTCTGACGCTACGCTTTGGTCGTGACTGATTCGCCTCATCCCCGCACTCCTCTGAGTGGAGCTGCCCGCACGGCGCTTGGGTCGGTCGGCGCAGCAGCGGTACTGATCGCGATCAAGCTCATCGCCGGCCTGGGCGCAAATAGCCTTGCCCTGATCTCTGAGGCCATCCACAGCGGCGTGGATCTTGTCGCTGCCCTGCTCGCCTTTCTGGCCTTGCGCGTCGCAGGTCGGCCGGCCGATGCAGACCATCCCTACGGCCACGGAAAAACCGAACACCTCTCGGCATTCCTGGAAGGGATCATGTTGTTGGTCGCCAGCGGAGGGATCATCTTTGAGGCGATCAGCAGGCTCGGGGGCCACGCCAGCACCGTGAAAACGGGGCCATGGGTATTTGGTGTCATCGCGCTGGTGATTCTGATCGATGCCACGCGCGCAGTCACTTCATGGAAAGGCGCCCGTCGTCATCACAGCGCTGCCCTCGCCGCCGGTGCGGTCCACTTTGCCAGCGATTTCGCGGGAACCTTGGCGGTACTGGTGGGATTGCTCTTTGTGAATGCCGGCTATCCGTCGGCAGATGCGATTGCCGCACTGGTTGTCGCGGTGCTTGTTGTCGCCGCCTCGGTCCGTCTTCTGCGTCGCAACGCCGACATTCTGCTCGACCGTGCAGCACCCGCCGATGTCGCACTCGCACGGACCGCGGTTGAATCGCTGGGGAGCATCGAAGTGCGTCGTCTGCGCCTGCGCAGCGCAGCGGGACGCCATTTTGTCGATGTGATCGTGGCCGTTCCCCCAGCCGCTGCGCTCGAACAGGCACATGCGATTGCCGATCGTGTGGAAGCGGCGCTCGATGAGGTCCTTCCCGGAGTCGATGCCATCGTCCATGTGGAGCCTGGTGACGGATCGCTGATCGAACGTGTCCGAGCTGCTGCACAAGGCGTCGCCAACGTGCATGAAGTTCATAATGTCCAGCTTCTCGAGGTCGATGGACGCACCGAAGCGACATTGCATCTCAAATTGTCGGCGCACACCCCGCTGGGACACGCAGATGCAACCGCGCAGCTCATCCAGCAGGCCATCCTAGAGCGGGCCCCGGAAATTTCTGCAGTCTCATGCCATGTCGAGCCGCTGACACAACCACGCATTGGCGCACGCATGGATCAGGATCCTTCGACCGCCCAAACCGCTGCGCTCAACGCCGCAATCATCGAGGACATCGGCGTCACCCCGACCGACATCCGAATTGTTGCCATGGGGAATGGTGTCGTTGCCTTTGTCACCCTCATATTGCCCTCGGAGATGCCACTCGAAGAGGCCCACGAATTGGCTGCGCGAGCGCGGCGCGTCGGCCGCAGCATCGACTCACGGGTGACCGACGTCTTTGTCACTACCCGTCCCGATCCCACGCACGAACCACGCCCGATATCTCCACGAACACCGTGAAGTACCAGCAGCTCGATACTCAAATCTGGGCGGGACACAGCAGCATCTGGAGCACGACCCACACCATCCTCGGTCGTGAGATGGGCGTGGTTGTCGATAGCCCCGTAACTCCTGGTGAGCTCGCAGCACTTGCAACGCGCACGCGCCCCGCGCTGGTAGTGACAACACATGCCGACTGGGATCATCTTCTGGGACCCATGGCATTCCCGGGTGCCGACCTGGCGATCGAACACCGTACCGCCACGCGCCTCACCAGAGAGTTCACCACCATTGCGGATGAAATGCACGTCTGGGATAACGCCAATCACACACTCGAGCGACAGCTGCCTGACTGGTCGAGCGCGCAGGTTGTCGTGGCGCCCGCAACGCTGCAAAGTCCGTGCGGGGCGCTTACGCTCTACTCCACACCCGGTCATACCGAGGACGGAATCGCCATTGAAATTGCCGACTCCGGGGTCGTGATCGTCGGCGATTACATCTCCCCGTGCGAGATTCCACAAATCGGTCCAACCACGGGGGGTGCGCACTATCTCGCGGCACTCACCACCATTGATCGACTCATCAACCAGGCAGAGTGGATCATTCCCGGGCATGGCTGGCCACTCACCGCGACACAGGCACGTGTGATTCTGCACGAGGATCGCGAGTACGTCCGTGCCGTTCTTGCCGGCGACGACCCCCGACTTCCTCGATGCGCAGACGATGACTCCCAGCAGCTGACCCACCAGCGCAACCTCGCTGCGGCACGCTCGGTCTAGTCGTCCAACTCAATGATCTGCGCCAAGGCGTGGATCGCAGGCGGCCAAAATTGAGTTCCCGAGTACGCGCGACACTCGGCCATTGCCTGCACCAAGGAGCGTGGACGCCCATACGGACGAGGTGACGTGATTGCATCCCAGGCATCGGCGACCGCGATGATCCGTCCACCCTCAGGGATTTGGGCTCCCACCAAACCGTCTGGATAGCCGCCCCCGCCCCACCATTCGTGATGTCCACGGACCCACGCCACCTGCTCATCGCCCATCACACCTTCAAGCATCTCCGCGCCGATTCGCGCATGATCCTTGACGATTTCGTATTCCTCATGGGTCAACGCTGCGGGCTTGAACAAGATCTCATCAGGGATCGCAATCTTGCCGACATCATGCACCAGTCCCGCTTCACGCAGCAATATCGCGCGATCATCGCTCCATCCCAACTCGATTGCGATCGCCCATGCAAGCGACGCCACTCGCTCAGAGTGCTGCCGAGTTGAGGAGTCCTTTGCATCAACCGCACGGGCAAGTCCCATGCGAATGCTCAAGGGCGTGCGCTGATCGATCCCTTCCAGCCATGCGGGCTCGAGGAGGGGAGCAGTCAAACCGGTGATGCTGCGCCCGTCAGCCACGGTACTCAGAATGTTGCCTGGGAACGGCACGGATGTCGCTGGTCGATGTCATTCGGTGGAGATTTCCCCTTCTCGCACCGTTTCCCTGCTCCATGTGTGTGCCGAACGTCATCGGCGACCGGTCGTAAAACTGGCACACTCCAGTCCTATGCAGACACGTACCGATGTAATTGTGGTTGGCGCCGGACCATCTGGCTCCACGGCTGCCTACCGGCTCGCCGAGCGTGGGGCACGAGTGGTCATGGTTGATCGTGCGCGGTTTCCCCGCGACAAACCATGTGGTGGTGGCGTCACCATGCGTGGTGCGCAGCTCCTTCCATTTGCGATCGACCCGGTCGTCGAACGACAGGTCGAACGCGTGACGGTGACCCAAGGGCATCACGGACGCAGCCGACACATCGACGGTGGTGGACCAATGGTGCTGATGACCCAACGCCGTCGGCTTGACGCATTTCTGGTCGAGCAGGCAGTTGGACAAGGAGTGGAATTTCACGACAACGTCCGGGTGCGCGCCATCGATATGACCGACGATGGCGTCCGCGTTACGACCGATACCGGCACGATTGAGGCGAAGATCCTGGTTGGCGCAGATGGTGCAAATGGGGCCACGCGTGCAGCACTCGGGGTACCTGAGCCCTCATATGCCATTGCGCTTGAGGGGAATCTTCCTCGCGGCGCAACGAACTTTGATGACACCAAATACCTCGATGACGCGCTCCTTGAGTTCGGAACGGTTCCCGGTGGCTATGGATGGATCTTTCCCAAAGGCGATCACTGCAATTTTGGCGTTGGTGGCTGGTTTGCCGAAGGCCCCAACCTGCGCGAGCACTTAGCAGAGCTCTGTACCGCCCACGGCATCTCGATGGACGATCTCATCCACTTGCGCGGACACCGCCTCCCTATTCGGCGATCCGGCACACCGGTTGCCATCTCGCTGGCGGTTCTGGTCGGAGATGCAGCTGGGCTCGTTGATCCATTTAGTGGGGACGGGATGTATGAGGCATTTCTCTCAAGCAAGCTTGCGACCAATGCCATTGGGGAACTCCTTGAAGGGCGAGCATCAGATCTTTCTGCGTACCCACAGGAGCTTGGAATTGCGCTTGGGCCACATGTCGCCGGCGCCTGGGTGGCAAAACTGATCATTGAGCGCGCACCCTCGGTCATGATGGGCGTTCTGCGGGTCCCCCGAATGCGAAACATCGTCGGACGTCGGATGCGCCAGCCACACACCGACCGTTCGGCATTTGCTCGACGGACTGCGCGCACAATGGGCCGCCGGGCGCGACGGGCGCTTGGCCCGCATGCTGCCTAACACGCTCTGGACCGATCCCCCGAGAGAATGTGGGCAACTCCCCATAGGCTATAGGTGCGTCCTGTGGCGCCACGACCCGAGGATTGAGTCCGCATGACTAACAGCAGGCCACTTATTCTCCTCACCGGTGCAACCGGCTATGTGGGAGGGCGCCTGCTGACCGAATTTGAGTCACGCGGGATGCGTCTTCGCTGCCTGACGCGTCGCCCAGATGCTCTTGTCGGGCGCGTCGGACCAACGACACAGATCGCCGCAGGAGATGTTCTCGATGCCCCACGGGTCGCCGCAGCAATGGTGGGTGTCGACACGGCGTATTACCTGGTCCACGCGATGGGATCAAAAGGCGCGTTTACCTCAGAGGACCGCGATGCTGCGCGGACATTTGGGGCCGCCGCCCGCACCGCGGGCGTGCGGCAAATTATCTATCTCGGCGGCCTCGGTTCAGGACATGACCTCTCCGATCATCTGGCCTCCCGTCAAGAAGTTGGACGGGTGCTCGCCGAATCGGGGGTACCGACCATCGAGTTCCGCGCAGGGATCATCATTGGATCGGGAAGTCTCGCCTTTGACGCGATGCGCGCACTCGTGCGCCAACTCCCCATCATGATTGTGCCGCGATGGGTGGGCACCTTGACCCAACCGATTGCGATCGATGATGTCATCGCATATCTCGCTGCATCAGCCGATCTCACACACGTCACTGCGGGTGTCTACGAGATCGGTGGGCCAGATCGGCTGTCATATGGCGATCTCATGACCGAGTACGCACGCCAACGCGGATGGCGACGCAAGATCATTCCGGTTCCCGTGCTCACTCCGCGACTCTCAAGTCTCTGGCTCGGACTTGTGACACCTGTGTATGCACGAGTTGCGCGCAAGATGATCGACGGGTTGCGCAACGAAACCATCGTACGCAACGATGCCGCGCGAGTCGCGTTTCCACAGGTCACACCTCGTGGAGTCCAACAGGCAATTTCTGAAGCCATCCCCACCCGCAACGACGCGCCAACTCGCTGGTCGGATGCGGTGTCCTCGGGCGGCGATTGGTTTGGACGCCCGGCGCCCCGGACAACTCCCTTTGTGGATGATCGCGTGCGACGGGTCAGCGCATCAGCCGATCGCGCATTCGCTCCCATTCAGCGCATTGGCGGTCGTACGGGGTGGTACTACGGGGATCGGCTCTGGGGGCTGCGTGGATGGATCGATCTCATCATCGGAGGGGTCGGCCTCCGTCGTGGACGCAGACATCCTGTCGATCTGGCCCCGGGAGATACGATCGATTTTTGGCGGGTCGAACACATCGAGCCCGGCCGACGGCTTCGCCTTGTCGCCGAGATGAAGCTCCCCGGAACCGCGTGGCTTGAATTCATCGTCACCCCGCTCCCTGATGGTGCCGAGATCCGCCAGATCGCCTCGTTTGCGCCATCGGGAATCATTGGACGGCTCTATTGGTATGCGGTCGCGCCCTTTCATCAGCTCCTTTTCCCCAAAATGCTCGAGCGCATTGCGCAAGCGATCCCTCGCACCCTTCATTCAGAGGAGCAGGTGCGGTGATTGTTCATGCGATTTCCTGCCGCAATGACTGTTCGGGTCGCATAGTGGGCGCGAGTGCGACAAGATGTAGTCAATGAGCGAAATCATCTGGACAGCACCCATCGAAGATCTGCACAACCCGATCATGGTCGGCGCCTTCCGTGGCTGGAACGATGCCGCCTCCTCGGCCTCGTCTGCCCTGTCATACGTCGCAGGAAAGCTTGATGCGACCCTTGTAGGCACAATCGACCCTGAAGACTTCTATGACTTTCAGTCGACACGTCCGCTCGTTGATCTCACTGACCCCGGGGCACACACGCTGACGTGGCCAGAGGTTGAGATTCACATTGCCCGCGGTGACGCGCATGATGTTATTTTTGTCTCAGGCGCGGAGCCGTCCATGCGGTGGCGGACATTCTGCAATCTGCTGATCGGTACCGCGCAGAGCGCTGGGGCGTCAATGCTGGTGACACTTGGCGCATTTCTCGCAGATACACCACACACGCGCCCCGTCCATCTGACGGGAATGTCGTCGGACCCCAGCCTGATCGCTGCGCTGCATGTTCGGGAACCGGCGTACCGCGGTCCCTCGGGCATCGTCGGCGTCTTAAATCAGATGGCTGCCCAGCAGAGTCTGACGAGCCTCTCGCTCTGGGCTCCAGCGTCCCACTACGCCGCAGGGATCACCAACACCAAGTCAGCGCTCGCACTTGTGAAGGCACTCGAGACCACGACCGGTATCGCAGTGGATTCCACAGAGCTGCAGGCATCTGCTGCGGCATTTGAGCTCCAGGTGTCCTCTGCGGTCGAGGCTGATTCGCGACTTGCCGAACTCGTGCATCAACTCGAACACGCCAGTGATGAGGACCCGTCATTCGATATGGGACCCCTCCCATCCGGTGATGAATTGGCTCATGAACTCGAGCAATTCCTCCGCGATCGAGAGTCTGACTCCGGCCCCTAAGCGCAGGCAGCCCTACCGCGCGCACACAGTGCCGCCTATCCCCCAGCGACATCCCGGCGCAGGAACACCAGGTACCCGGCAATCACTGCGGGAACGCCATAGAGGGCACATACCCAAATTGAATGGGTGATCGGCGACCAATCAATCGGCTGACGAAGAAGTCCCTGCCAGGCAGGGAACTGACGGGTCAAAAGATATGGCTGCAGAAACCCGAGCCCCGGGAGAATCCCGACGAGTTCGATAAGGAGCACCGTGACGAGCGTGCCCACAACTGCGGCCGCGCTATTGCGGGTGACGGTCGAATACATCACGCCCACGAGACAAATGGTGCCCAGCGGAACGAGATAGACAGCAAAGCTCGCGAGCACCAGCCAAAGCGCGGAAGTCGCGCTCACCGTTGTTCCCGAGAGGCTGCGCAGTGGATTGAAGCCCGAAACGAGTGATCCGGCAACAATACTCACGCCCCCTAACAGCACGAGCGAGACAATCGTGTAAGTCAGGGCGGCGAGCACCTTTCCAAAAAAGACGTGGCCTCGCTGCACGGAGCGCGTCAAGATCGTCTTCAAGGTGCCATTTTGGTCTTCGGCGGCAACGATGTCGCCGGCGACAAGCGCCGTGATGAGCGGCAGCAAAAAGGCCGACGCAAAGGTCAAGAGCACCAGCGGAATCGCAAGCCCAGATTGATGCACATACGCGCCGAAGGGCACGTCGTTCGGCTGCCCTTTTTTGAGTGCGAGGGTGATTGCAAACGACAGCGGTACCCCGGCTGCCGCAGCAAGCCCGAGGTAGGTGCGCTTGAGTGAGATGAGTTTGCGCAACTCCCATCGATACACCGTCCAGACACCAGGCCTCATGCTGCACCTCCAGCGGCCAACTGATCGATGACGGGCGCGGAGATTTCACCCGGGGTCGAACCTTCGGTGAGATGGAAAAAGAGATCCTCGAGGGTCGCTGTTTCTGGCACCAGCGCGTGAATTTTCAAATTCGCATGCACAAGCGCAACCGACAATTCCGCCATCGCGGGCTCATTGGCCTCCATGCGGATCTCCAGGCCATCGGCTCGTACGGCACTCACTCCCGCCTGCGCCGCACAGATCTCGAGCGCGCGGGTGTTGTCATTCGTGCGGACCCGATAGGCGGTTTCAGCAGTTGCCTTCAGATCGGAGATGGCTCCTTCATAGACGATGCGCCCCGCGCGAACAATCGCGACACGGTCACACAGCTCTTCAACTTCGGCGAGCAAGTGGCTCGACAGCAACACCGTCATGCCGTCATCCGCCAACCGCCGAATGAGCGCGCGCATGTCGCGCATTCCCCCAGGATCGAGACCCGTTGCGGGCTCATCCAGAATAAGGAGCTTTGGGTCGCGCAGCAGCGCTCCGGCGATACCAAGGCGTTGACGCATTCCATGCGAGTATCCGCCAACCTTGTCATCGGCTCGGGCGGTCATCTCGACAGTGTCAAGCACCGCCTCGACGCGATCGCGTGCGCCATTGCCATCGTAGGACGCCATCATTTCGAGATTTTTCCGCGCGCTGAGATACGGATAAAACCGAGGCGCCTCGACAAATCCCGCAACGCCCTCAAGTGCCGCCGCGCCTTCGGTGATGGGATCCCTCCCAAAGACACGCACGCTGCCACCCGTGGGATAGATCAGCCCGAGCATCATGCGCAGGGTCGTGGTTTTCCCTGCGCCGTTTGGTCCAAGGAATCCGTAGACATCCCCCGCATTGACCGTCACATCAACATGATCAACTGCGGTAATACGTCCGTACTGCTTGACAAGCCCCCGCGCTTCCACGGGAGGAGAACTCACGAGAGCGCACCTGCCGCGGCTTCGGCGTCTGCCTGAGTGACCGATCCGGCAAGCACAAACTCAATTCCGCCCTTGGTGAAGGTCACCACGGTGCCCAACGGAGTCGTCAATTCGTGCCCCGTGACGCCCGCGACCTGCACGCTTGGGAACTGGGAGAGCATCTTTTGGGTGCTCGTCCCGGAACCCGCTGCCCGCTCAAGCACCAGATATCCACCGGGGCCCGTTCCATAACTCACGACTGCTGCCTTCTCACCATTCGTGTTGACAAGACGCACTTGATGCTGGCTTTGGCCGTTCAATGCATCGGGGGCGACAACAGTAAAAGGCAATTGCGCCTGCACGGCTGCAAGACCGGTCACATCGGTATGTGAACTCGTGCCAGTGGCCGGCTGTTGGGGAGTCGGGATGTCGACGACCTTTGCGTCGGCGGGAGGTGTCACGTTCAGCGCGCTTGGATCGATTGGTCCGTAGCTAATGTCGTTGACCGTCAATCCAATTGCCGGGGTTGACGGATCAGACTTTGCGTAGATCGAGAACTGCAATGGCACGCCGTTTGCGGCATCCCAGGCGAGTTGCGCATCGCCAATCAAACCGGGATCGGTCTTCGGAGATAGCACGGCGCTATAGCTGGGAACGTTCGCCACGCTCCCAGGAATCGCGACCGCCGAAATATTGAGGTACTTGGCAATTTCATCCAGCTTTGTCTGGATCTCTGCCACGGTCGGGAGTGCGTGGGTGGGAAGTGCACTCGCATTCGCGTTTGCGGGCAGCGCCATGCGGTACACGGTGTTTTGGCTGCCGTCATAGACGGTCACCGACGTCGAGTTCACGAGGATCTGGGAGTCTGCGCCGCCGCCAGATGTCTGTAATTCAATCCGAAGGTCACCCGCAGCACTGGCCCAAAGACGACCCGTGGCACCAGACATGAGCGGATCAGTTCCCGTGAAGCCACTCGAGGAGAGCAAATTATTCGTGAAGGTCACATCCGCGGAGATCCCATCAGGCTTCGCGCCTGTGGCTGCCCGATGGAGCGCGTCGGCAAGTGGCTGGGCGGGTGGTGGGGTCGCGCCCTCAACCGCAGCAGCAATGCCAACTCCGGCCAGACCCAAAACCGCAATGCCACCAAGACCTACGATCAGCCGACGCGATGAAATTGTACGCAGCGATGCCATGAGGGAACCTCTCCATCTCAACTCTGTTGCCGATTGATGTATGCGCACGGGATTGCCCGTACATCCACCAACACCGTCTCTCAGTTATTGTGGCATGTTTTTTCACCAACTCCCGTGAGATCGGTTATCCCGCGATTAAGATTCATCCCCGGATTCGAGAAGTGCTTTAAGGCCCAAAAGTGCCTCCTGTTGGCGTCCGGCAAGCCGCTCGCGCATATCGATTGACGGATCCTCATGCTGCGCACGGGTTTCCCAAATCAAACGGCACCCGTTGGGATCTGGCACCACGGTGAAACTGGCCCAATGCGAACGCAGCGGCGCACCTGAAATCACCGAGTAGGAATAGCTCATCCCCGCCTCGTCGCGCGTCAACATCCGCTCGACAAGTTCCCCGCCGTCGGCCCGACGGAGTCGACGCACATCGCCCTTGAGTTCACACGACACATAGGTTGGGTACCACCGAGGAACCGCACATGGATCACCAATGACCCGCCATGCATCCTCGGGTGTCACTGAAATCTGTACATCCACCGTAAACGCCTCAGCCATGTTGTTCCTTCCGCCTCGCCGGTCGATTCGCCTCTCATTTTATGACACTCCAGTGCGAAGCTCCCGCGGGCCTGGGGAAATATCAGTCCGTGCCCGGTGGACGAGATGCACTCTGTTCGGCAGCGGGCTGGTCGCCAGAAAGGTGCGCCGCCCCGTACATCACAAGTTCCTTGACGACGACCACCATTGGAATTGAGAGCAAGACCCCCGCGACGCCTGCAATCTGCTCGCCGATCAACAAACCGAAAATCACCACCAGCGGATGCACCCCGACGGCGCTTCCCATGACATTCGGCACAACGACATGCCCTTCGAGCTGCTGGATCACAATAAATGCGATCACCACAGCAATCACCGCAATCGGCGAGGTCACAATGGCCAGCAAAATTGGCGGCAGCGCGCCGAGAATCGGACCGACGTAGGGGATGAACTCGGCAAAAAACACCCACACCCCAAACACCACCGCAAATGTCGCGCCGGGCGGAAAGATCCCGGTTTGCCCGAGTACCCACATTGCAGCTCCAGATGAGACGCCAATAATGAGTGAAATCAGGACTTGTGCCTTGACGTACTGCACAAGGGAATGCTCAGTGCGACGCAATAGGGCCCCTGCCGACGGGCCACCCAGCCGTTCGGCAAAGACAACGATGCGATCTGCATCCAACAGCATGTAGATCGTGGCGACCACGACCACGACTGTCGATACGAGATAGCTCAATACGCTCAAGCTGTAGGACAGCACGTTATTCGAGAGGCTCTGCACCCAGTGCTGCAGTCCGCTCACACCCTGGTTGAGCCGCTGACGGACATCAATCTTGATGCCGTGGCTGTCAAAGAATCGCTGCACCGATTCCACGCGCAAATTTCCCTGATGACTGTAGGCCGGGAGGTTGTGCTGAATAACTTGCACCTCGTTGCGAATCGCGGGTATCAGGAGTGCAATCGTTCCCGCAACAAGCCCGACGACGAGCACCAGCAATAACAGCACAGCAAATCCGCGACTGACTCCAAAATGGCGCAACAGTCGGACCAGGGGATTGAGCAGCATTGCCAACACCACTGAGAGCGCGAATAACAGCACCACACTCCCGAGCGTCTGGCCTATCACCCACACCCCAACGAGTGCAGCAACCGCGACAAGGGCAATGATCCACTGCGGAGTTGCAATAGATGCATTCAACTGAGGGGTCGGCTCACTCATCGGTCGATCATGCGCCCCAGTGCACGAAGATCTATGACCGTGCTGCAGTTGAACTCACGCGCACATGGGCGAGATGTCGTCCATTGGCGACTCAAGAAATACAGGTCGTGGAAGCCAATGGGCACCCGAGGAATTCCACCAGAGCACATCACTACCGGCTCCATCGATACGCCATGATCACAAGGGTCACTATCCCTTCTGGGACGATAGCGCCCGCGGATCGCTCGCGGAGAGCGAAAACTCTTCGGCCCGTGCGCGGTTCCGTATCTCAAGATACTGACGAGCGTACGCGGCGTGTATGGCATTCAGTTGCGCAACAAACTGCGAATGCGTCAATTGCTTGGCATCGTATCGTTCGGTCAGCACGGCAATTCGATGATCGGTGCGTCGACGTGCGGCAAGCAACTCCGACTGTTCCCGAACTGTTCCGCGCAACATTGACTCCACGGGTATCGCCTCCCGACCTCTCGGCAACCGCTCATCGAACATTGTTGTGAGAAACAGCTGGTCAATGAGCCATGCCTTTGGTCATTCGACCCGGATGCGCAAAAACCTTGAGGACCACGCTGAAGATCAGGTGCAGTCACGAGCCCATCACACGCCCTCGCCGCACATCGCGAGTGACTGCGTGACCAGTTTTTTTTATCAGGTCACGCATCCGTGCCCGAATACAGCAGTGCCCCCGGATTCATATGTGAATCCGGGGGCACTGCAAACCTTCATATCCATCTCACAACTACCGCGCCCATCAGTTCCACATCAAACCAACAGGCCTGACGCGGAAGTGGTGGGTGAGGGAACTACTGTCCGTCGCTCGCCCAGAAGAAGAGCGTCGGAGATGCCGTGACTCCGGTATTCGTTGTGACGCACTCGTATGAGAAGGACGTCAACGACACTGCAGACACGTCACAGTTCCATCCGGCTGCAGCGGCTCCCGCACCGTTGAGTGTCACCACCACGTTCGGGGTGACGGTCGGGAATGCAGACGAGAAGGTGATCGATCCCGTCGCGCACTTACCGTTATTGGTATTGGATCCGAGGAGCTTGCAGGCAGTCGGTGCTGCTGGTGCATTCGCGCCAGCGTTATTTCCGAGCTGCATACCCGCGTTCCCCTTCGGGCCCTGCGCACCGGCGGGGCCTTGGGCACCCTGGAATCCTGCGGCACCGTCCTTACCCGCGGGCCCCTGGACGCCTGAGGCGCCATCCTTACCAGCGGCACCCTGGTTACCGGTTGCACCTTGGCCACCAGCAACACCCTGGAAGCCGGTCGCACCCTGTGCACCAGCGTTACCACCAGGACCCTGAGGTCCGACCATACCTGCCGCACCGTCGTTACCCTTCGCGCCTTGGAGGCCTGGGGCACCGTCGTGCCCGGATGCACCTTGCGCACCCTGCGGTCCGGCATATCCAGTCACACCTTGCGGACCGATGACACCATCGTGACCGGCCGCTCCCTGGGCACCGTTGGCACCCGCTTGACCCGGTGCACCGTTCAAACCGTTTTGGCCGTTTGCACCATCGCGACCAGGAGCACCCTGGAAGCCTGCGGCACCGTCGTTACCCTTCGGGCCCTGGAGACCTAAGGCACCGTCGTTACCCTGTGGCCCTTGGAGACCTGAGGCACCATCGCGACCGTT
>CAITWD010000005.1 GCA_903896045.1 uncultured Actinomycetes bacterium | reverse complement strand
GTTATTCAAACCTTTAAGCACCGGTGTGATCGATGCCGATCCGGAGATCTGGTGCACTTTCGGTGATGCGAATCCGCCGGTCACAGCGATTGCGCTCACACCCACCGTTGCCACAGCCGCAGCAGCCAATGGACTCAAAAAGCGTCTCATAAGATTCCGATCATCGTGTGTTCTGGATTCCCCTCTCAAGAGCGATATACACCGAATCGATCGCTCGAGATAGCGCCTCCTCGCGCATTTTCACGTATGAAAATCTCTCGGTGTGTAAATCGTGTTACATCCAACTCCTCATCACGGACGGCCACGCATCGCTCCGAACGCAATCAGTGTGCGGAGAACATCACTGGTTCGGCCTGCGTGAACAGCGCAACCGGAGTCGCATGTCGGAGGCGACCGCTGATGTTGGAATAGTGCGAACGCTCCCAGGTATGCGTGCTCGGAATGATCGCGATCGCGCAGATCAGGCCAATTGTAAGCGCCCCGCACAACACGGCAAAGCGAAGCCCACGATGGGCAGCGCTGCGCTGGCGACGCCCCGTCCGGACCTCTGCCCCCACAATCCGAGGGATACGAACGAGGTAGTAAAGAATGTGCACAGCAGCCACCAGAAACCACAAAATAAAACTCAGCTTATGGACCGTAAAGAGCACGCTCCCGTGAGGAGCATTGCCCAGCACAAGCACCACGCCGCTGCCAAACAACACCACTGTGAGCACAATCAAAATCGGTGCAAGCATCCGCAGGGCCATTGCCGGTGGTCCGGCCGCCCGATACGCGGCATCGCGTGCGTAGTACTTGACGAAGCGATAGCCGGTCGAGGAGAGCTTTAACAGAATCGGTGGGATAAGGAGGACCCCGACAAATGCATGCACGGTCAGCAGCTGGGTCAGCGAGAGGATCGTGGCCCCTTCCACCGCGAGCAAGATGAACAGCACCGAACCGGTGATCGCGGTGAGGCGAACATTCCCGTCGGTTCCATGTCCATCACCGGGAGCATGCCCACGGATGTCACCAAAGAGGCTCTGGCTCATCGCATCACCCCGTGCGCTCGGGTCGAAATATGCATGACTCGCTGCGTCTCCACCGATTCGACCTCCATACCTGATGCGATCCGGCGTTTCGCCGACGCTACCGCGGCGATCTGTGGGCAACCTGTGTGCAATGTCGGCGCGCGCGGCACATTATCGGGCCTCTGCATCGACCCATTGCGTTCAACAGGCCTCGAGCAACAAGAAATACGGCCCGCCACCACACAATGCGTCGCAAATGCACGCGTGAAGTCACCCGTTGAATCACGTTGTTTATAGGGTTTTTGGGCTCTAACGGACCACGGCCTACGTCATGCGGTCGAATTTGGGCTACCCTAGGGGGGCGAGCTCCCCAATCCTGGGGGGTGAATATGCGCGGAAGAGCATCGAACAGCGACGTCGATAGGTACGTGTTTCGGCTGAGATGTTTTGATTTCCTCGCCGAATAAGGTGGAGCAACATGCCGGAAGGCGTCGTGAAGTGGTTCAACGCTGACAAGGGATTCGGGTTCATTACCCCGTCCGACGGAAGCAAGGACCTGTTTGTGCACTTTTCTGAGATCCAGTCATCGGGCTACCGCAGCCTTGATGAGGGTCAGCGGGTGAGCTTTGAGGCTGGCGAGGGTCCAAAGGGCCCACAGGCTCAGAAGGTCAGCGTCATCTAAAGACGTCGCGTTGGCATGCACCCCGGATACCGGGGTGCATGCGCGCACCTCTGTGCATCGGCTCGAGTCCTGCGACTCGCCAATGCGCACTCCCAGATCATCTCTCCTTACGCCGCAAGCAATGCGGTAATGAATCCCGTGGTCGCAAGCGCGCGCCCCAGTGCGACTACTTCAGCCTCATCCTCTGGCGGTTGCGTCAGCATTGGCATCCATGCTGTGGGATCAGGGCCATCGGGAAGACCAACGATTCGGCTTTTCAAGTTGTAGACGCCGTACACCACGTCAAGCGTGGTTCCCAGCTTATGCGCGAAGGTCTGCCGTAAGACTGATGCGGTGAGTGCACAATTGAGCATGACCGAAAGCTCCACGAGTGCGTCCCGATAGCCGGGGTGCCGAGCGATCTCTTGCCCATGGGCCTGGGTGAGTGCCTGAGCGGCGCATCCGACCGCGGGAAGGATACTGTCGACGATGGCGCGCAACGGAAGTTTTGCCGCGACCGCGAGATAGCTCGCAGGTGACAGAAATGCATCCACCGATGCGCCGATCGCTTGACAGCTCGTGTGCCCAATGACTGCCACCAGGCGCAATGACGACAGACTGTCGACGGCAAAGTCGATACTGCCGATTGACCACGTCCCGGGCACATTGCCGGCGACACGCACCATGAACAAATCCCCTGCAGCACGGCCGAGCACAAGCTCCGCAGGGACACGCGCATCCGAACATCCAAGCACCGCAGCAAAGGGCTCATGTGCCGGCGCAGCATTTGGGTCATCACTGATACCAATGTCGGCGGCATCCAGGCGAATCAGATGCCAGCGACGCGGGGATGACTCCGGCCGATTCCCAAGTTCCACAAACCACTTATTTCCATCTAGGAGCAACTGGCATGCATGCGCTGCAGTCGCCGGCTGATCATCCTCGCCCGCGGGCCCCGGCGTCGGATCAATTGGAAGCTCAGTCATTGGCAATCCTCGTGGAGATGTTGCAGCGATCGCGCGGTATCAACGCTGCAACATCGTGTTGTCATGCGCGATGTTCACAACCTGTTCACATTCCCTGGAGCGAAATTTCACAATTTATCCCTCACGTCGGGCTAGGCTCGTGAGCAGGCACCAGAGGCGTCGAGAAAACTTTAGCGACGCCGGGTACCGACACTGATGATCAACGGCGTGAAAAGAACTCGCGCCATCCGACGTCCCGGAGGACCACTCGAATGATTCGTACGCGTCACACGGCTGCCATCGCAGCGATCGCGCTCAGCGGCGGAGCCATCCTGCTCGCCGGATGTGGAAGTAGTTCATCATCATCATCGGGGAGCCGCGCAGCAGCGAGCGGAAGTAGCTTTGCCGCACGCGCCTACACGCAATGGTGCCAAGACTCTGGTCTGTGTTCATATGTGTCCAAGGGCTCTGGAGCTGGCATCACCGATTTCACCAATGGCGTTGTCGACTGGGCGGGCTCTGACTCCGCGCTCAAGGCACCACAGCTCGCTGCCCTTGCCTCGGCCCGAGGTGGCGTGACTCCGGTGTACTTCCCCACCTTCCTTGGTGGAGTGACTGTGCCAACCCACGTCACGGGTGCCGCTTCACTGCAGTTCTCCGGTGACGTGCTTGCGGATATCTTCGATGGGGCGATCACGACCTGGAACGACCCGAAGATCGCCGCCGAGAACCCTGGCGTCGCATTGCCAAGCGCACCGATTACCGTGTGCGTGCGTGGCGACGCATCGGGTACCAGCAGCAACTTCACCAGCTACCTCGCACAGGCCAACCCGGCGTTTGTCACCAAGGTCGGCCAGCCATCACAGCAGCCCGCATGGTCTGCACCGAAAATCGTCCAGGGACTCAAAAATGCTGGCGTCCTGCAGTGCGTGACCGATAACGCCGATTCAATCGGCTACGCCGATCTTGCAGATGTGGTCTCCGCCGGCGATCAGGCGATCGTCGCCAAGATCAAGGCATCTGATGGCACCTACGTCGCTCCGACGGCGACATCTATTGCCGCCGCAGGCGCGAATGTGAAGGTCACACAACCGATTGATGCAAAAGCGCTCCAAACGGCTCTGATCAACTCAAGCGCCCCCGGGGCGTACCCGATTTCGATCACAACCTTCCTGCTCGCCTACAGCGACTACACCGCTGCTGGCAGGGCCGCCTCATTGCCAAAGGTGAAGTCCTTTTTGGCGTACGCCTATGGCGCAACTGCACAGGGCGAACTCACAAAGCTGGGCTACGCCCCGCTGCCTGCTGCAATCAAGACCGCAGCAGTCGCCCAAGAAGGCGTCCTCAAGTAAGACGCACCTGCGTTCCCACACCGACCCGTGGTGCGCTGCCACGGGTCGGTGCGAAGGACTAGATCAGCGTCAACCACACCAGTGACACGACGCCGGCAACCACGCAGTAGATCCCGAATGGGGTCAGGCGGTTGGTCTCAAAAAACCGCAACAGGAATCGCACGCTGAAGTACGCGGCGACTCCGGCACAGATCGCCCCAACGAGCGCTTGACCGAGGATGCCGTGGCCGGCGGTCCCGAACAGGCCGGGAAGCTTCAAGAGCGCTGCTGCGCCGATGATGGGGGTTGCCAATAAAAAGGAATACCGTGCGGCATCGCGATGCGAGAGGCCCGCAAGCAGACCACCGCTCATCGCTGCTCCGGAGCGCGAAAACCCGGGGATCAGGGCAATTGCTTGTGCTACGCCGATTCCAAACGCCGATTTTGGCGTCAACGATGCCGCAAGACGTGCATCATCCTCAAGAGCCGCACCGTGAGCGCGGCGCCGAAGCACTTCGGCGCGCAACAACATCAACCCATTGAGGATCAGGATGACGGCAACCAACTTTGCGTTTCCAAAGAGCTTCTCAAGCGGCTTTTGCAGGACAAGGCCGATAATCCCGGCAGGGATCGTGCCGATCACGATGTACCAGCCAAGGCGCGCATCGGAGTCGTGCGGGTCCAATCCCCGCTGACGAATTGAGCGCCATAACCCCGCAACGATGCGCTTCCAATCGCTCCAGAAGAACCCGAGAAGCACCACGGCGGTCGCAAAATGCGTCGCCACCAAAAAGGTGACGAACTTGTCGTTTGATTGGCCCAGATTCCAACCAAACAGCTTGGGGATAATCACGCTATGTCCGAGGCTCGAGATCGGGAAAAGTTCCGAAACTCCCTGCACAATGCCCAAGATAATTGCTTGAAAGTACGAAATCATATGCGTCCTATCCCACCGACTATCGACTTGGCACCCGCTGATAGGCGCCGCCCTGATGGGTAGCAGGTTCGCCCACCACGCCAGAGATCCTGTACCGCGACATGGATCAGTGGACGCGCACCTCAGCGACTGCGACCCTGGATACGTCCGCGCCAGGCGCCAGGCGCAACCCCATACGATCAGCAATCAGTTCGTACGAATGCACACGTTCGGTATGCGAATGCACCATTGCCATGATCATCAGCTCATCCGCATCCACCGCGTCCACAAGCTCACGCAGTTGGGTGTCGACCTCGTCGGCCGTCCCCGTGATTTGGGCGCGGCGATACCGCCTGACCTGATCCTCCTCGTCGGCGGTATAGATGTGTGCCAGCGCGTCCTCGGGAGTTGGCAGTGCGGCTGCCCGTCCCGAACGCAACCGAATCACCCCGAGCGCCATCGACGCCGCGAGGTCATCGGCCCGTTGCGCCGTGTCGGCGGCAATTGCTGAGGTCGCCACAATCACCTTGGGAACTGCTCCCGCCGCACCCGGACGAAAACGCTCCCGGTAGAGGGCGATTGCATCGGCTGCTCCACGTGGATTCAGGTGACGTGCAAATGCAAAGCCCACTCCCATCGCAGCGGCAACCTGCGCACCGAAGTCGCTCGATCCAAGAATCCAAATTGGCGGGAGTGCAATCTCTCGCGGCTCGGCGGCGATTGTGCGGTAGGGATGATCCTCGGGGAATCCGCCGTGGACATACGCCAAGAGTTCTGCCATCTGCTGAGGGAAATCCTCGCCACCCGGCGCCCCTCGACGCAGGGCATGGGCGGTGATCCCATCGGTTCCGGGTGCGCGACCAATTCCTAAATCGATGCGTCCGGGATGAAATGCCTCCAGCACCCGAAATGCCTCTGCGATACGCAATGGGCTGTGATTGGGAAGCATGATGCCGCCCGATCCGACCCGAATCCGGGATGTCTGACAGGCGATGTGCGAGATCAACACCTCCGGAGATGGACACGCCATCGTGGGACTGTTGTGGTGCTCGGCGACCCAATAGCGGAAATACCCCGCCTCTTCCGCAGCGATCGCCAAGGACACCGAATTCTCAAGCGCAACGCGGGCACCGGATCCTTGGGGAACGGGAGTCAAATCGAGTATCGATATCGGGATCTGCATGCTCCATAGGCTAGCGCCCCGCCACGGGATCGCCCGTGGTAACGCATGCGTGATTGCACGATCGAGTGGCTATCGTTGAGTTATGGCGGGATATGGACATATCGTGGTCTGCGTTGATGACTCGGTCAGTGCAGCGCACGTCCTTGCGGCCGCACGTCAGCTCAGGTCACCCGATGGCACCATCACGTTGCTCCATGCAATTGCACCGCCATCATTTGTGATGGAGCTCGCGGCGGGGCTGGGCGGTGGATACATCGCCGACAGCACTCCGCTGTTCGAGGTCGCCGATCAGTGGCTTGCGAGCCTCTGTGAGGAGCATGAAACCCATCGTGTGCTGTCGGGGGCACCCGCACCCACCATTGCCGAGTGGGCACGTGGCCACGGTGCCGATGTGATCATCGTCGCACGCCATCGCAGCCCAGAGCATGCGTTGACGGGAAGTTTTTCGATGCGGCTCGTTTCGCTGACTGAGTGCCCGGTACTCTTGGTTGATGCAGGACACCCGATCACGACAGGCGAGGCACTCGCGGCGGGCTAGGCCACGGGGTGCCTGGAGACAGCGACATCCCTCCGATGGGCAGCCACTGCCACATGGCGGTGCGATACGCGTCATCGGACCCACAGACGGGCATATCGTCATCTGTCTCGGGGGCGGGACGTACCGGGATGTCCCTGGGCAGTGGAGCCCGAGCATGGAATGGCTTACCGGACGACTGGCATCCGCGCTGCCTGAGATGGGATATGTCCAGGTCCGCTACCGCGCGAGCTCGTGGCGCGCCCTCGATGGATTGCTGCGTGACGCACAAGACGCAATTACTGCCACACGCGAGCGGGGAGCGCAGCGCATCACCCTTATGGGGTTCTCGGCGGGCGGGGCAACCGCGCTCGCAGCCGCCGGACATGATGGCCTCAGCGAGGTGATTGGGCTTGCACCCTGGATTCCGGATCAGATGGATCTCTCACATCTCGCCGGTACACGGATTCAGGTGATTCACGGAAGCTGGGATGGCTATCGATGGTGGCTCCCTGGGGTGAGCCCCCACCACTCCTTGGCCGGGGTCGCTCGGTTGCAGGTGGCGGGCGCAGACGCCACGCATCGCGTCATCGATGGGGCAGTGCACGGAATTGCGATCCGCTGCTGCGGGCGACTCATTCCTCTTGTCAAGGCCGCGCGCTGGGAGTGCGCAGTCGTCGATGCGCTTATGAAGGCATCCCAATAATCGGTCGCTCACCACGCCTGCGCGCAATGCGCTCAGGGCTTGGGGTCTTCACGCGCCACACCAATCCACAACGTTCGAGCCCCCGAATTACCATCCAGCTCACGTCGATTTGAAATCGCCCAAGCCCATGGCGAGCGGACCCCGGGAAGGCATGGTGGTTGTTGTGCCACCCCTCGCCGAACGTGAAAAACGCGACGATTCCCACATTGCGGCTCTCATCACCCGTTGAGAAGTGCTGTCGACCGAAGGTGTGACAGATGGAGTTGACGCTCCAGGTCACATGGTCAAAGACAAACACCCGCACCAGCCCTGCCCAGACGAGGGCTTCAACACCCCGTCCGATGCTGCCGGTCAGGGCCCACCCGACCACAAACGGAAGCCCAAAGCTCAGGGTAAGCCAGAGGAAATAGAGCCGATCGATTTTGCGGATGAGCGGGTCACCGTAGAGATCCTTCCCGTAGACCTCTCCGCGCTCCATCCCCTTGGTCAGAAAAAGCCAGCCCATATGGGAGTGATAGAGCCCTCGAAGTGTGCCCCACGCCCCCGCGCCATGTCCGTGCGGTGAGTGTGGATCCCCATCTTTATCGGAGTGCGCATGATGGCGACGGTGGTCGGTGACCCATTGGGTCACCGGACCTTGGGTCGACATTGCGCCCGCAATTGCGAAGGTTGCCCGCACCCATGGCTTCGCATGAAAGCTGCGGTGCGAGAACAGGCGGTGATAGCCAACGGTAATCCCCAGCCCACAGATCACGTACATGACACCAAAGAGCACGAGATCAAGTGGGTGCAGCGCAACGCCCCAGCACAGGCCCATCGCAGAGAGCACCCCGACAAAGGGGATCCCCACCGCCAGCAAGGTCACAACACGGCTGGCCGTACTCGTCTTGGGGCGCACGGTGCCAATTGCAGAAGGAGTGGTCGCCTGAGTCGTCGTCACGATGTATGACTCTAGCGCCTCGGCCCCACTCGTCCTATGCGAACGGTGCGTCGATGCGCACCCCCACCGCGCGATAGCCTGCATCGCGTGAAACTCGCAGTCATCGGCACCGGGGTCTCCGGCTTGGGCGCTGCCCATGTGCTGGCACGCGTCCATGATGTGGACGTCTTTGAGCGCGAAGCGCGGCCTGGCGGCCACGCGCACACCATCACCGTGCCCCAAGACGATGGCCCATCGCTCGCCCTCGACACCGGCTTTTTGGTGCACAACACCGCAAATTATCCGCTTCTGACACGCCTTTTCGATGAACTTGGCGTGGCCACTCGCAGATCAGAAATGTCGTTTTCAGTCACGTGCCGGCGCTGCGCACTGTCGTATGCCGGTCGCGATCTTTGGGGCCAACGACGCCACATCCTCCGTCCGCGCATGTTGCGACTTCTCGCGGAGATCACCCGCTTCGCGTGGGCATCGCGACAGTGGTCGGATGGACGCCATCGCACCCGCACTCTCGCGCAACTCGTGGTCGATGAGGGATTCTCACGCGAATTTCAAGATCATTTCTTGGTGCCCTTTACCGCGGCGATCTGGTCCATGGGGCCCGGTGAAGTCCTCTCGTTTCCCGCAGATGATGCCTTGGCATTTTTCGCGAACCATCAGCTCTTGGGACTGGCACGTCATCAGTGGCGCACGGTCGTCGGAGGCAGCCAACGGTATGTTCAGGCGGTGCTCGCGCCGTTGGGGAATCGTGTGCACCTCTCAGCTCCCGTTCGCTCGATCACACGTCACGCAGATGGGGTTGATCTGGTCACCATGAACGGCGATGCACGCCACTATGACGCGGTGATCATCGCGACCCATTCAGACCAGGCCTTGTCCCTTCTTGCGAATCCCACCGATCAGGAACGTGCGATTCTTGGACAGATCACCTATACCCCAAATCATTCGGTCCTCCACACCGACACATCGCTCCTGCCCGATGACCCATCAACCTACGCGGCATGGAACTACATCATCGATGACTGCCGTGACATGGCTGCTCCTGCCAGCGTGACCTATCTGCTCAATCGCTTGCAAGGAATTACCACCGAGGCGCAGTACTGCGTGACGCTCAACCGCACCGATATCGCCCGCGATTCGATCATCGCCGAGATTCCCGTCTCGCACCCCCGGTACAGCTTCGCGGCCATACGGGCGCAGGCGCAACTGCCCGCAATCAACGGAGTTGATCGCATCTGGTTCGCTGGCGCATACCACGGACATGGGTTTCATGAAGATGGACTGCGATCGGGGATCACCGTCGCGCGCGCGCTCGGGGTGGACTGGTGAATTCAGGGATCTACCGGGGAGCGGTCATGCACGCGCGCTTCGGGGCAATCGCGCATCGGTTTACCCACTCGGTCAGCATGTATGCAATTGATCTTGATGAAGGTCCGCGCCTTGATCGGCAGACGCGCATCTTTGGGTATGAGCGCAGCGCAGTGGTCAGCCTGCGCGCGCGTGATCACTTCGGCGATGCCAATCTCTCGATGCGGGACACCGTCAGCGCAACCCTCAGGGCTCGCGGTATTGACATTGCCGATGGTCGCATTGTGGTGGTCACCAACCTGCGCACCTTCGGGTACGTCTTCAATCCGATTGCGTGCTTTTGGTGCTGGTATCCCGATGGCACTCTCGCCGCGATGATCGCTGAGGTCTCCAACACATTTGGCGAACGGCATGTCTACGTCTTACCGGCCGACGAGGCGACTCGACGCGGGAGCGCATATGTCTGGGATACCAATAAGGCCCTACATGTGTCCCCATTTTTCGGAATGAATCAGCGCTACCGTATTACGGCAACGCCTCCCGGGGCACGGCTTGCCCTGGCAATTTCAGTGTTTGAAGATGGGCGGCGCGTGCTCAGTACGTCGCTGGTCGGAACTCGGCGCCCATTTACACCTCGACATCTTCTTGCCGCGCAATGCGCCACGCCTTTGATGCCCCAGCGAGTGACCGCACTCATCCACCTTGAGGCGCTTCGCCTGTACAACAAAGGAGTGCCAATCTTTCGCAAGCCCGCATTCCGTACCGGGTATGGATCACTCGAGCACCAATCAGTGTCCACCGAGCGCCGTGGATTACGGCCACCACCGGCCGTACGGCGATCACTCATGACCCCGATCGTGGCACGCCTCGCACCCCGCTCGCTCTCGCATCCGCCAATCGGTGCGCTTGAGGTCCATTACCCAAATGGCACGCGCCAGCGCAGCGACTCACACGCACCCGGCCCATCGCCAATCATTCGCATCCACTCGAACGACGTCTATCGCAGAGTGGCGGCGCGCGGCATGACCGGCGCCGGTGAGGCGTATGTCGCAGGCGACTGGGATGCCGACGATCTGGCCGGGGCCATTGAGCTGCTGATTCGCCGCAGCCATGCGCTCATTGGATCACCACTTGGACAGTTGCTGACACGTGCGCGCGATCACCGCCCTCGTGTCCCCGAGCGGGTCTCGATGGCGCTTGCCCGTCACCAAATCCAGTACCACTACGATCTCGGAAATGATCTCTACGAACTGTTTCTCGATGAGTCAATGACCTATTCATGCGGGATCTTCGACGGCCCTGAAACCGATCTGGCGACCGCACAAAAAAATAAGCACCGACTGATCTGCACCAAGCTCGGTCTCAGCGCGAGTGATCATGTCCTTGAGATTGGCTGTGGGTGGGGGGCATTTGCCATCACCGCGGCAGGAGAGTTCGGCGCTCGCGTCACCGGCGTGACACTGTCTGAGGAGCAACATGCACTGGCCACCGAGCGGGTACGCGCAGCGGGGCTTGAGGATCGAATTGACCTTCGCCTCGTTGATTACCGCACACTCGATGAGACCTTCACGGCCATCGCCTCGACGGAAATGATCGAGGCGATCGGGCATCGCGAGCTCCCTCACTTCTTTGCAACCTGTGATCGCCTCCTGGCACCGAATGGGGTGGTGTGTATCCAGGCAATCTCGATGCCAGATCAGCGGTACCCGCGTTATCGGCGCAGCCGCGATTGGATCAGTGAATACATTTTCCCCGGCGGAAATATTCCGTCACTGACGGCAATGGCCAACGCAATGGCGACGAGCTCGCAATTGGTGGTCAATCATGTCGAGGACATCGGGATTCATTACGCCCGCACACTCGAGCTGTGGCGGGAGCAATTTGATGCGCACCGCGACTCAGTCATTGCCCTTGGTTTTGATGAGCAATTTCTTCGTGGCTGGCGCTTTTATCTTGCATCATGCGAAGCGGCATTCCGTGCGCGTTCAATTCTCGATTACCAGCTGGTGCTGACCCGACCATTCAATGACCGGCTCGACGATCCGATGCGTGCGAGATCGCACCCGACCCCTTACTCCTCGATGTCAACTTCCCCCCAAAAAAAAGCGACATAGCCGCGAAGATTGGCGGCGGCGTCCTTCGGGTCGGGGTAGTACCAGGCGACGTTCGTGTTCTTGTCTCCGTCGACCACCACGTGGTAGTAGCGTGCCGTGCCTTTCCAGGGGCACGCACTGTGGTAATCGGAGTCGGTGAAATATTGGCGATCGAGTGATGACGGCGGAAAATAATGATTTCCCTCGACAAACACGGTGTCATTCGACTCCGCCAGAAGAGCGCCCTTCCAGTGTACTCGTGCCATCACGACTCCTTGTTGTCGACGAACGCCTGGCACATTAGCGCGCACGCGGGTGCAGCATTTGCCCCGTCGGGAGCAATAACGCTCTGTACCCGAAACCGAACCACCTATGCAGCGTCCTCGGGCTGGATTACAGTCATTGTTACCACAGAAAGGAGGTGGTCCAAATTAGTGATCATAGTGGAGGTGGCAGTAGCTAGGGGACGCGTCCCCAAGTGCACCTCGGCAGCACGGGGATGGGCAAAACGTCCCATAGCCAAACCACTGCTGCCACCGGGCCCGGAGTTTTTCGACCCTTTCGAAATAACTCCGGGCCTTTTCCATGCCCAAAAAGGGTGCACGCTCGGGTAATGTCCCCCGCGCAGTCCCCATCGTCTAGTGGCCTAGGACTCCGCCCTTTCAAGGCGGCAACACGGGTTCGAATCCCGTTGGGGGCAT
>CAITWD010000004.1 GCA_903896045.1 uncultured Actinomycetes bacterium | reverse complement strand
GGCCTGGGAGTTGACCGATCCATAGCTGATCCATGGATCATCAGCGAATTTGAGAAATTCCTTGTCCGGGGTGCTGGTTGCACGCTCGGTAAGGATGTCTGCAAGTACCCACTTTGAAGGGTCTTCTTTGGTGTACCAGTCGCTCCAGTCGGCCATCTGCTCATTTCCTCATGCGGTCTTCGGAGGAGGATGCCCGCCCGGGCTCACGTCCACGGGGCAACCCAGAAATTGTTCGCCGAGATCGTATCAGGACGCACGAATAGATCGCTGTTGATCGGGAATTTTTGGGCCGTTGCCGCGGGCGGTCACCCCGACATTTCGCAGGCCATCTCAGGCACCGCACTGCTAACCTGCCGACGGTGCAGGAATCTGACGTCACCCGCCTTTCGCGGGCACTCCACACTGGCGCATTTGCGATCACCAGCGAGATCGGTCCACCGAAGCATTCGGGGATCTCCGAGTTTGCTGAGACAGCGCGTCTTTTGGCACCAATCGTTGACGCGGCAAATGTCACCGATAACCAAACCGCGCAGTCGCGGATGTCACCGCTCGCTGCAGGTCGCATTGCGCTCGACAACGGCCTTGAGCCGGTGATGCAAATCACGGTGCGCGACCGTAACCGTCTCGCGATCACCTCCGATCTTCTCGGCGCGTCGGCGCTTGGGCTCCACAACACCCTCTCTATGACCGGTGATCCCATTCATGTGGGCAACCATCCCACCGCAACACCGGTCAACGACATTGACACCCTCACGCTCCTTCGACTCCAGAACGAATTGCGCAACGGTCGCTTCGCAAACGACACCCACGAAGAGATGACCGGGGCGTTCCCTGAGTTGTGCATCGGCGCAACGGCGAATCCAATGGCCCCGGACCTCGATGTCGAGATCTCCAAGTTGCGCGCAAAAATGGATGCTGGCGCAGACTTTTTCCAATCTCAGCTGTGTTACCAGCCCGAACGGGTCGCCCTCTTTTTGGAGCGCCTACGTGCCAGTAATCTCGATCACTGGCCGCGCCTGCTCATCGGAGTCGGTCCTTTCAAACACGCACGGATGGCGCGTCACATGCGCGACAACGTGTGGGGGGTTGAAGTACCCGATGCCCTCATCGCCCGGATGGAGTCAGCCACGGACGAGGGTGAAGTCGGAAAACGCATCTGCATCGAAGTCATTCAGGAGCTCCGTGAGATGGACGGCGTGGCCGGTTGTCACGTCATGGCGGTCGCATGGGAACGATCAGTTCCCGAAATCCTGTCCCGCGCCGGGATCCGCCCCACCGCATAGCTCCTGTGCACGGAGATGGTGGTTGGCCAATCTCGCTGCACTGCCGCGTTAGACTTGTGCGTGCGCTCGAACGACGCACCCGCAACGGAGGACGACCATGGCAAGCGAGGGCTTTTTCATCGACCACGTCATCTACGGCGTTGTGGATATCGATGCCGCGGCGGAGCGTTTACGACGCGACTACGGGTTGGGGTCGGTCCCAGGCGGTCAGCACCTCGGCGGAACAACGAATCGTATTGTCCCCCTTGCTCCACCGATCTTCCTGGAACTCCTCGGTATCGGCGATACATCGCTCAGCGATGGTGCATGGCTCGAGCAAACTCTCCAGGGCCGCGATCGAGTGCTGTGGTGGGCACTGGGATGTAACGATCTCGACGACACCGCCGCGCGGCGCGGCCTACCGGTCCAAGCTGGTCAAATGCAGATGGGCGATGGAAGCGAAGCCCTCTTTCGCACCGCCGGCATGGCGCGGTACCCGCTCCCATTTTTCGTGTCGAACAACATGACCCCAGAGGCACGCCAGGAACGGTGGGCAGGGCGATTTGCCGACGCCGCCCATGACAACATCCCCGAGGGGTACACCTTCGTTGAGGTGAGCGAGCCGGCGGAATACATGTCCTCATGGCTTGGCGACCACGACCTGCCAGTGCGCCACGCCACGACTCCTGGGCGGGGCATCACGCGGGTGGGAATCTCCACCGCCCGGGGCGAGATTATTCTCGACTAGCCTGGGCCTTGGCGGTTTCCTCGGCGAGGGCCCGCTCAAGACCTTCGTCGACCAGCGCCATCACCACCGGGACCCATACTGCATCCTCGGCCGGATCCTCAGGCATTTCTCCTGCAGTCAGTGCGCCAAGTGCGGCACTTGCCGCGGGTGCATCCGCGACATGCAGTGCCCCAAGTGCCTCTCGTGCCCAGGCCCGAGTCTCGACATCTCCGGTGATCCGCGCAAGCTCATCCAATGCCTCAACGCTTTGATCGGCGTCGATGTAGACGACAATTTCCGGCGCAAAGTCCTCTGGATCAAGGTCGAGTAAGGCGACGCCTGCCGCACCCAGCGCGCGAGCAGCCGCGACCGCCCCTTGCGGACCGCCGTTGGCGACCGCGTGCTCGGCGGTGCGCATCCGATCCTCTGCGTACTGGACCGAGGCACGAAGCTCCGTCGCGGCACGTGCGGTGAGTGCGCGTGCGAGTGGTTGCGTCGGGTCAAAGCGCTGGGCCAGGAGCAATACCTGCGCCAGATCCTCGCGGTCATCCCCATCGGCGCGCCCGAGATGCATATTCACCGCCGCCACGATGGGTGCCTGCAGCTGCTCCCACATCGACGCACTCGCGACGGTGAGCGCGTCCTCCCAGACCGCACCACTCGCGACGTCGCTGCCGATCAACACCGCAAGCTCGGCGACCTCCTCGGTCAACACCCCACGAGGAAAGCTCAAACCCGTTCTGCGCAATACCCGCGCGATGAGTTCCTCCACGCCGGCTCCTGGTGAATCCTGTGCCACCCTGCACCCCTTCGTTGTGTCACCTACATTCGGCGCGCCATCTCGGCACCGCGCATCTTCTGCACTCCCGCTATCGACGCACGTCAACAGCGCAAAAATGGCGATCTTCGGTGCGGAAATCCACACGCGCGGCCGCGTCAAGCTATCCTAACTTCGTTCAGTGGAGCCCTCGTCATCACGGCTCCACTGATTGGCATATCCCCACGCAGAGGACTGCAAAAGATTTCACAACCCACTTCGTCACGCGGAAGCATCGGTCGCGCACTTCTTCGCGTTGCGAATGCCCTGCATATTTCGCCAAATGCATTGACGCTGATGGGCTTCGCAGGGGTATGCGTGGTGGGGTGGTTGATCATTGAGCGGCAGTGGGTCGTCGCCGGCTTTTTGTACATTGCATTTAGCCTCGCCGATTCATTAGATGGAACCCTGGCGCGCGCCCAAGGACGATCAAGTCAATTTGGGGCGTTTTTGGATTCCACGCTTGACCGGCTCGCAGAGGGCGTCATCCTCGGAGCACTCGGTGTGACTTTTGCCGAAAATGGTCAAAAATGGATTGTCGCGGCATGTTTTGTTGCATTATCAGCATCGTTTCTGGTGTCCTATACCCGAGCACGTTCCGAAGGGCTGGGTATTGACTCCAATAAAGGTGGGCTCATGGGCCGACCGGAACGTCTGGTGCTGACTGGGGCAGGGATCTTTATGGGGTCCCTGGGATCTGTACTTGAGGCTGTGATCGTCGTGCTGGCGGCCCTCAGCCTGATGACTATGGTGCACCGTGTCTGGCATATCTATCGAGCTCTCCAGCCGGAGCCCGCAACTGCAATCAATCAGGGGAGTCCAGAGTCGTGAGCGAACCCGTCAACGTCGCAATCATCGGCGTCGGCAACTGCGCATCGTCACTTGTGCAGGGTGTCGAGTACTACCGAAATGCAAAGTCCGACGAATTCGTCCCTGGGCTCATGCATGTCAACCTGGGCGGATACCACATCGATGACATCCGCTTTACCGCCGCGTTCGACGTCGATGTCAACAAGGTCGGTCATGACCTCTCGGCAGCAATCTTTTCCACGCCGAACAACACGCTCAAGTTTGCGGATGTGCCGAATCTCGGTGTGACCGTCAATCGCGGTATGACCCATGATGGCCTTGGGAAATACTTGAGCGAAATCATCGAGAAAGCCCCTGGCGAGACCGCAGACATCACTGGGATCCTCAAGGAAACCAACACGCATGTTGTGGTCAGCTACCTGCCTGTCGGCTCAGAGCAGGCCACGAAGTGGTACGTCGAGCAGATCTTGGCAGCGGGCTGCGCATTCGTGAACTGCATTCCGGTCTTCATCGGCCGCGAGCCCTACTGGCAGGGTCGTTTCCGCGAGCACGGCGTGCCAATCATCGGCGATGACATCAAGAGCCAGGTCGGCGCCACAATCGTGCACCGCACCCTCGCGCGTTTGATGAATGAGCGCGGCGTGCGCCTGAAGCACACCAGCCAGCTCAACTTCGGTGGCAACACCGACTTCTTGAACATGCTTGAGCGCGAGCGTCTGGCCTCGAAGAAGATTTCCAAGACCAACGCGGTGACCTCAATTCTCACCGAGAAGATCCACAAGGACGACGTCCACATCGGACCAAGCGATTACGTCCCGTGGCTCAAGGACCGCAAGTGGGCACACATCCGCCTCGAAGGTGAGGGCTTTGGTGACGTGCCGATGTCCATCGAGCTCAAGCTCGAGGTCTGGGACTCACCAAACTCGGCAGGTATCGTGATCGACGCAGTTCGTTGCGCCAAGATCGCGATGGACCACGGCATCTCAGGTACGCTCGAGGGACCGTCGTCGTACTTCATGAAGAGCCCGCCGATTCAGCACCCTGACGACATGGCTCGCGAATTGACGGAGAAGTTCATCTCCGGCGAAGACCGTCGCTTTGTTGCTCCCGATGGGCCTGTGAGCGAATAAATTACCCGCAACACCTGGTTGCCCGCGCACGCGGCAACCAGGTGTTGATGTGTAGGAGGCACACCTGAGCGCACCCCTGGCAATCGCGATCGTCTGTCCGACAGCGTGGCCGCCAGGAGACGACATCGCCTGGCGTGTACACGAAGAGGCAGACGCGCTTGCGCGCCGTGGCCACCGCGTGACGATTTTTGCACCCGCTGCGCGCGCTGGTGGACGTCGCGCACGCGCAACCGCAGGGCTCTCTTCCGCTCCCACCGAGGCGGACCCACAGCAGGTACGCGTGGAGATCATTGGCACCGCACGCCGCACAGGGTCACGGCTCGGCGTTGCCCCATTTGACGCATCATCACAACTCGCGCATCACATCCGCCACGATGGATTTGATGTCGTCCACGTGCATGAGCCGCTGACGCCATCCCCCGGTCTTTCTGTGCTCCGACATGCCACCGGCGTCACCGCAATGACATTTCATCGTCCCGATCCAATTACCGGCGCAGCTTTTTTAGGATCGCTGGTCCATCGCGCCCTCGAGCGTGTCGATATCCGGATCGCGACATCACCCACGGTGGAGCGCGCGGTGTCCCAAATTTTAGGGGGCACATATCTTGTGCACCCATGGGGCACTCGTCCAGAGGCCGCAACCACACCCCCCTTCGGAATCGCATTGGTTGCGCGCGGTCGTGATCGCACCGGGCTGAGGTTCATTTTGGGGGTGGTGCGCCGGCTGCCTGGACTCGACGGTGTCCCCATCACCCTGATGGGCCCTCGAGAGGCCCCATGGCGGACCATGACGGCAATTCCGAAGATCTTGAGGGATCGCGTCACGGTGGTTGCCGACACGGGCCCTGAGTCATGGCACGATCTTCTGACCAACGCATCCATCGTGCTCTGCGCGACCCCAGAGGAGCTTGAGGGCCCCGTTGCCGCCCAGGCGCGTGCCGGGCATCGCACCGTAATTGCGCCTGGACGCAGTGACGCGGACGATGTGCCAAGCGAGATGGCCGGGGTCATCATCGTCCCCCCGTTTCTGCGCGATGCATGGGTCACCGCCATCGATGAACTCGGACGCGAGATGTCACCGCCCACGCACCCACACTCACCCGCCACCCAATGGGATGACATCGCGGGTGAGCTCGAGACGGCGTACCGCGATGCGCTCCTGCATCACACTGAAGGGCCGGCTCCCGAGGATGCGCGCATTATTGCGGACCTTCGCCTTCGTCCCGCCCCCGGTACCGACCCGCAACAGTTTGCGACCGCCTGTTGGGAATCAGGGCTCGATGTGGTTGCCGTCAGCTCACCGCAAGGGGTGTCGGTGGCAAACGCAATCGCCGCTCGAGCACCGAATGGGCTATCGGTCATCTGTGGACAGGAAATTGCGACCGCCGATGGCGTCATCACGGCGCTCTTTGTGTCACGTGATGTTGCACACGGCCTGTCATTTGCCGCAACAGCCCACCAGATTCATGCACAAGGTGGCGTGGTGGTCATTCCCCACCCTGCCGGTGCAGAGATTCCTTCCTCCACCATCCTGCGCCAACATGCCGCGCTGATTGATTGTTATGAGCTCATCGGGCCTGCAAGTGGCCCAGGGCAACGCCATACCCTGCGCACGACACGGCGATTGGGCATGACGATCAGCGCGGGATCTGGGGCCAGCGATGGCGAAGGGCTCGGGCACATCGGGATCGCGATGCGCCCATTCAGGGACCGAATGGACTTCCTCGATGCGCTCCACGATGGGGAAATCGTACGTCCACACCGTCGTCGGACGCGCCGCACTCGCACTCCCCGTGCAACATCCTGAAACACAGACGCGCAGGAGTCCGGGTAAGAGCGGGAAATATCAGGCACGCAGATGAGTTCAGATCCTCCCCAAAAACGTACGAGCAGCCGCGTGCGGGCATTGCGCCCGCAGGACCCAATTGATCCGCCTGTGCCTCCTGAAGATATTCAAGATGCATATCTCAAGCGGGCGATTGCAGAACTCGGGGCGCTCAACGATGAAATTGCCGCATGGGCACAACACCACAGCGCCACAACGCTGCCGGTGCTGAGTTCTGGGGCTCCGCAGGCAGAGATCGTCATGGTCAAATGGTCCGCGGGACTCGCAGAGCGCCAAGAAGGGGTTGCATATTTCGGTCGTGCAGGTTCGGCGATTCTCAAGAGCGTGCAACGTCTTGGAGTGGAGCCGTTAAGTCTCTACGGCACACTGTGCGTCAAGTTGCATGAGGCGGGATTTCGTCCGCAGTGGCTGGCCCGCGAACTCCAGATTGTCATGCCAAAGCTGATCATGCCGATGGGCGAACAGGCCCTCGAGGCGATCAACTCACTCAAATTTCCCGGCAGCCAACCGCTGGAAAATACTCCTGGGGTACTCCAAGAGTGGACGCCGACGATTGAAGCGATCGTTGTTCCCGACATTGATGAATCGCTCGACGAGCAGTCAGCCAAGCGCGCATTCTGGGCGGCATTTCGCACGTTGGGCGAATGGCACCTCGCCCAGCCACCGTACTAGACCCCACCGCGATCGAGCTCAGGCGGGCGGCGCTGCCTTCGCTCGATCCGCGTCCTCTTTGGCCTCTCGCGCACGCGTGACAGCGGCCTCATCGCGTGTAAAGCGGGCGACCGCCTCGACATGCGGGGTGTTCGGGAACATGTCGACCGGTTGGACATATTCAAGGACATAGCCAGCGTTGACGAAGCGCGCGGCATTATCGGCGAATGTCGCCGGATGGCATGACACGTAGACGAGCACCTCAGGGGCGAGATCAAGCACGCGGCGGATTGCGCGGCCCGAGAGCCCCCCGCGAGGCGGATCGATAATGGCAACATCGGCCTTGGGGAGATGTGCGAGTTGCTCTTTGACGACGCGCCCGACGTCACCGGTCAGCACCCGGTATGCGCTCACCCCATTCTCGCGGGCATTGCGCTCGGCATCAGCGGCGGCCTCGGGGACGATCTCCACACCAATCACCTGGCGCGCGTGGCGGGCAATCGTGATGCCAATGCTGCCGACGCCACAAAACAGGTCATAGACCACCTGGGTTCCATCGAGCCCCGCCGCCTCTGCAACGCGCTCATACAAGTGGCCGGTCATCTGCGTATTGGTCTGAAAAAAACTTGGCGCCGAGAGGGCAAGCCGTACGCCGAGAACTTCTTCATAGAAGTAGTCTCGCCCCCAGAGGCATCGGGTCGGCAACCCTTGCGTGACTTCGGCGACGCCGTCATTGACTGCATGTAACAGGCCCACCAAACCGCCAAGCCCTTCGCGCATTGGCGCCACGAGGTGCTCGATAACGTCATCTGCGCCTGGAGCGGTCACCACCGTCACCAGCAGTTCGCCAGTGGCAATTCCTTCGCGCACGACGACATGACGCAGCATCCCGACTTGGGCACGCTGGTCATAGGGGGCGACATCATGTGCCACCGCCCAGGCGCGCACAATGTCGCGGGCAGCATTGCCCTGGGCAGTCGCAAGCAGGCACGGGTCGACATTGACGACCTCATCCCAGCGCCCCCGTCGATGAAAGCCCAACCGCAGTTCCCCATCGGGCCCCGGGGCAGCGGAATACTCCATTTTGTTGCGATAGCCGAATTGCGCCACCGCAGGATCGACCGTCCGGACATCGATTCCCTCCAGATGCCCGATGCGCTCAAGATGATCGATGATGTGCTGTTGCTTGGCGCGCAGCGTCACGGCGTACTCAACGTGCTGCAGGCGACATCCCCCGCATGCGGGCACATACGCGCACGGCGGGGTAATCCGATCCGGACTGGGAGTGAGCACCTCCACCAGATCGGCCTCTGCGAACCGACGACGCGACTTCCGGATACGGACCCGAACGCGATCGCCTGGAACGGTATCGGTCGAAAAAATCACAAATCCGTCGTGTCGGCTCACGCCAAGGCCGCCGAACGCAAGCGCGTCGACATCTACCTCGAGTTCATCATCACGTTTCGGTCGTTCCACGGGGGCGCATGATAGCGGGCCCGCCTCAGAATGCGGGACGCGATGCCCCGATTACGCCGATGATGCTGGAGGTGCTCCGTCGAGCCCGATGCGTCGATGCTCCAGCACGGGGAATGTGGCGCGAATATCTTCCAGATGAGAAATATCCAGCGTGGCGACTGCAATCCCTGGGCCATCAGGGGCGCGCGCAACAACGTCGCCCCATGGATCCACGATCATGCTGTGTCCGAATGACTCACTTGCATCGGCGTGGCGACCCACCTGATTTGCGGCACAGACGTAGGCGAGGTTCTCGATCGCACGGGCGCGCACGAGAATCTCCCAGTGGGCCTGACCGGTACGTGCGGTAAACGCAGAAGGGATCGCGAACACATGTGCGCCGCGATCGATCATTGCGCGATACATCTCAGGGAATCTTAGGTCGTAACACAGAGAGACCCCAACCCTGAACGCGCCGGTCTCGACCACACACAGCGCATCGCCGGGTACAACATGGTGGGATTCGCGGTAGTGGCGCCCTGCGACCCGCGCATCAAAGAGGTGGTACTTGCGATACGTCCCGTGGAGACGACCCTCAGGGCCAATCACCACGCTGGTGTTTGCAATGCGGTCGGATCCAGGTATCTGCTCGGCGATGCTGCCGGCAATCACCCAAATACCGTGCGCAATCGCCCAGTCACGCGCGCATCCAATGGTGGGACCATCAACCGATTCGGCATCGGCGTGTGCTGCGGAGATGCCCGCCATGCGATTCCAAGTCTCCGGGAGGACCACCATCTGGGCCCCATCGATGACCGCCCGTGTGACAAGCTCGGTGGCCTGGGCGATATTTGCATCGCGATCGGCCCCAGAGGTCATTTGGATGACCGCGGCGCGCATTGTGCGTGGCGCGCTACCATCCATAGTGAACGGATTTCCAATAAGGGGAATGCATGTCGACCCAAATTCTGTCGCAGATCGAGGACGTTCTCGACAACATCCGGCCCGCCTTGCACGCAGATGGTGGCGATGTTGAACTCGTCGAGTTCGATAACGAAGGTTTCGTCCACCTACAGATGCATGGCGCCTGCGGTGGCTGCCCGATGTCAACCGCGACGCTCACCCTTGGGATTGAGGCTGAATTGCGCCGTCAGATCCCCGAGGTTGAAGGCGTGATCACCGTCTAGGTGGCCAGGAATGGCCCGCGCGCTGGCGCGGACCGTTCCCGTGAGCTTCGACCTTGTATCGGGGTGCCCGGATTTGAACCGGGGACCTCTCCGTCCCGAACGGAGCGCGCTACCAAGCTGCGCCACACCCCGATAAACCGCCCAGGGATGCTAGCCGATCTCACTGGCAAGGCGCTAGGGCTTGGATGATTCGCCGATGGGGAACATTGATCGCCGAGATTCGGCAGTCATACCCCCCGACAGACGGGCTACAGTATGCAAATCACCCTTCCACTCCCACTCGTGATCTGTGTCGACTGAATCCACCACACCACTTGGGCAGATGTCAATCACGGCGCCCCGAGACTCCGGATGGATCACGCGCACCCTGCGTCGCCATCCCTGGCTGAGCGAATGGCTGATTTTCTTGGCTGCGCTCGTGGTCTACCAGGGAAGTCGTGCGATTGTGATCGGCAATCCCACTCTTGCCTTCACCAACGCCGGCGGCATCATCAACTGGGAGAAAACCTCAGGGCTCTTTGTCGAGCTATCAATTCAGCAGTGGCTGCTGAACCACCTCGTTTTGACCAAGCTCCTCAATGACTTCTACATGGTCGGGCACTGGACAATCACACCGCTGTTTTTCATCTGGCTCTATCGCCGACGGCGCACTCTGTACCCCTACATTCGCAATGCCTTCCTGGCCGCAAATGGAATTGCGCTGATCATCTACATCGTATTTCCCGTTGCCCCGCCACGAATGCTGACGTCAAATGGATTTGTGGATACCCTCGGTGGGGTCTCGCAAATCAACTTGCATGGAGGCATGTTCTCGCGTTGGTTTAATGCCGAGGCGGCAATCCCGTCAATGCATTTTGGGTACTCCTTTATGATCGGAGTGGTTGGTGCACTCCTGGTGCGCCACTGGGCGCTGCGCCTTCTCGCACTCTCCTACCCGGTGCTGGTGTTTATCACGATTACCGGAACCGCAAACCATTACGTCGCCGATAGCCTGGCGGGTGCCGTCGTCATGGCAGTGGGGTTTGTCGGCGTGCAGCTGTGGATGGTGCTGTGGCCCCGCATGCAGCCTTACTTTCGGGCCCGCTTCAGACGGGATCCATTACCGCTCGATCGCAGCGCATAGCCGAGTATCCGGGACCTCACGGATACGCACCGTCATGACAGGGCGGTATCGTGGGGATTCGTTCGTCACACACTCTTCGTCACCGCATCTGTGTGACGGGATAGACGGGTGGATGACGGGCAGTACTGCACGCGCCGCCGAGCCATCCGTCGTTCGACTCGGTGCACACCCACGTCGAGGAGGTCCCACATGGCCAATCACCTCACCCCGGACGAGTTGTCGGAAGCACTCGGCATCTCGCGCAAGACGCTGATGAAGCTCTGCGCGCAAGAGGGCGTACCTGTGTTTCACGGGCGCATCGATAAGACGCTCTTTCTGGCATCAATGGATGCCGCAGGCCACCGATTGCCCGGTGGACTCCAGGAACTCGATGCAGCGGTGCTCGCACCAGGCTAGGCCTCTCGCCGAGTGGCCCTGCGCAATCGGCGCGGGGTCCACTCTCGGCCGATAACGCGTCATCTAGATCCCAGGCGTCGACGTCTCCTCAGACGGCACTGGCCGACGACCGTCGAGAATCTCAAGAAATGCCGCCTCATCGACCACGGCGACGCCGAGACGTTCAGCGGTCGCGAGCTTCGAGCCTGCCCCCGGTCCGGCGACCACGAAGGTCGTTTTGCGCGACACACTGTCGGTCGCAGTCCCACCCGCGAGCGCGATACGGGCGCGCGCATCATCACGCGTCATTGTCTCGAGCGTTCCGGTCGCGACCACTACGCAGCCGTTGAGGGGCCCATCAACCCGGAGACGCGGCTCCTCTTGGGCCATTGTGAGCCCTGCGCTCTGTAGGCGCTCGAGCATGCGCACATTCGCCTCTGACGAGAGGAACTCCACCACCGACCCCGCCACGATTGGCCCGACGCCATCGGCGTCGGCAAGCTGTGTGGCAGATGCACCTCGTAAGGCATCAAACGACCCCACCACATCGGCGAGCGCCTGGGCAGTGACCTCACCGACATGCCGAATCCCGATCGCGTGGAGGACACGTGCCCACGGACGGGCCTTGGATTCCTCGATTGCCGTCAACAAATTGTGCACTGAGGTCTCTTTGAAGCCCTCCAGCGCAAGGAGCGCCTCGCGCCGCTCATGGAGCCAATAGATGTCGGAGACATCGCTGATCAAACCGGTGGTAAATAAACGAAGAACAGTCTTCTCACCGAGACCCTCGATGTCCATTGCTCCGCGCGAGGCGAAGTGTTCAATGCTTTGGACAATTTGCTCAGGGCACGACCGGTTCGGACAGCGCATCTGTACTTCACCCTCGGGCTGCACGACGGCAGTCGCGCACACCGGGCAATGATCGGGCATCACAAAGGGGATCTCATCACCGGTCCGGCGCTGCACAAGTGGCGCGACAACCTGGGGAATTACCTCACCGGCACGTTGCACCACAACGACGTCGCCCACCCGGAGATCCTTGCGTGCAATGTCCTCCTGGTTATGGAGGGTCGCCCGTGTCACCGTCACGCCACCCACATCCACAGGGTCCATCACCGCATATGGCACCAATGCGCCCGTACGTCCCACATTCACATGAATCTCACGGAGCACCGTCGTTGCGGTGGTGGGGGCAAACTTAAATGCCACCGCCCATCGCGGTGCGCGGGCGACTGCGCCCGCCGCCTCTTGGGCGGCAATATCGTTGAGCTTGACGACGGCCCCGTCAATGTCGAAATCGACCGAGGCGCGATCAGATTCCCAATCCGCACATGCCTGTGCGGCCGCATCGATCCCATCCAGCAGTGCGATGCGCTCATTGACCGGAAAGCCTGCGTCAGCAAGCCACTCAAGGATCTCCATCTGCGAGCGAGGTTCAAGCCCATCGCGTGCGCCAACGCCGTATGCCCACAGGGCAAGCGGGCGCTCAGCGGTAATTCGCGAATCCATTTGACGCAGGCTTCCCGCCGCGGCATTACGCGGATTTGCAAATGTCGGTAACCCATCGCGCGCGCGCTGCGCGTTGAACTCGGCAAAGGCAGCGAGGGGCAGATAGACCTCACCGCGCACCTCGACACGCGCGGGAGGAGCGCCCGGACGACGGAGGAGTTGCGGGATCGCTGCAATGGTGCGCAGATTTGCAGTGACATCCTCTCCGACTCGACCGTCGCCCCGAGTTGCCCCACGCACAAAGCGTCCATGCTCATAGGTCAATGAAATTGCGAGGCCATCGATTTTGGGCTCAACGACATATTGATCGGGTGCATCGCCATACCCGCGGCTCTCAAGGACGTCGCGCAAACGACGATGCCACTCGCGAAGCTCGTCAATACCTCGCGCATTGGCCAGACTCAGCATCCCCTCGCCATGCACGACCGGTGAAAACTGTGCAGCAATTGGCGCCCCAACCTGCTGAGTGGGTGAATCGGCGTGCACAAGATCTGGATGCGCCATCTCAATCGCGATCAGATCGCGCATCCACTGGTCGTACACGGCATCATCAACCACGGGCTGGTCGTGGACGTAGTAGGCCTCACTCGCGCTGCGTATCAGCTCAGTGAGCTCCGTGGCGCGCTGGCGGGGGTCGGTCATCCGGCCCCGAGCAACACCCTGCCAAGCTCGGCGGGTGTCGTGCACATGATCTCGGGCTGCACGGCATCCAAATCGGCGCGCGAGAAGAATCCCCAGGTCACCCCAATCGTGGGGATGCCGGCGCCCTGCCCTGCCTGAATGTCGAATGGCGAATCCCCGATGTAACACGCATTCGCACCCTCGCGGCCGAGGCGTGACAACGCGAGATAGATCGGTTCCGGGTCCGGCTTGTGGCGCGAGGAGTCATCTGCGGTGATCACCACATCAAAAAAATCGGCAATCGGCAGACTTGCAAAGGCAAGATCGACTGCATCACGTGTCTTTGATGTCACCAGCCCTAAGACGTGCCCTGCGTCAACGAGCTGCACAAGCATCGCATCGATGCCCTCATATGACGCGATGAGCTCCGCGGTATGCGCGTGGTTCCACTCGCGATAGACCCGGTAGAGCTCCTCGGCATGGTCGTGTGAGAACACCTGCATCTGCTCAAGCAGCGGACGGCCGACATTGGCCACAAGCTCCGCATCAGAAAGCTCTTTCCCAAGCACCGTACGCACGGCATGCCGGTGCGACTCGCGGATGAGCGAAACGGTGTCGACGACAGTGCCATCGAGGTCGAACAAAATGGGGTCAAAGGGGCCGAGTGCCATCAGTTACTCGTCCCCTCGTGTGCCAATCCTGCGTCATCAAGCAACGTGCGCAATGCGTCGATTCCCTGCTCATCGGTGAGGGAAAAGTGGAGTGGCGACACGGAAATATGGCCGTCCTCAATGGCGGCAAAATCGGTCCCCTCCTCAGGGTGATATCCCGGACGGTCGCCGTAGATCGCATAACGGCGCCGCGGACCATCCTGACTCTCAAGCACCAATGAGTCGTTGTAAATCCTGCGACCAAGTCGCGTCACCCGCGCGCGGGGCGGCGTGTGGGCGGTGATCGCAGGCGCGTTGACGTTGAGGAGCACCTGCCGCGGAAACTGGGCGGTGAGGGCCAATTCAACCAACCCGGGGAGAATTGAGCAGACACCATCAAAGTTGTAGTGGCGACCATCCCAGCGGTCCGTTGGATTCCCCTGATGTTGTTGTGAGACCGCGATCGCCGGCCACCCCAAAAGCACCCCCTCGAGCGCCGCTGCGACCGTGCCCGAATAGGTCACATCATCGCCCATATTCATCCCCATATTGATGCCGCTCACCACCACGTCGGGAACATCATCAAGAAGCCCGAGCAACGCAAACCGCACGCAATCGACAGGTGTGCCATCGGTCATATACGCAGGCGTGCCGTCGGCGAGGGCAACCTCTTCAACATGCAACGGTGTATGGATCGTGATACCGCGCGCAATGGCACTGCGATTGCGATCGGGCGCAATAACGCTCACTCGCCCAACCGACCCGAGCGCACGTGTCAGCGCAAGCAAACCGGGCGAATGAACGCCATCGTCATTGGTTACCAGGATGTGCGTCATTCGGCAGTTGTGAGTATAGGACCCGCACTCGTCGGCACCGGATATCGCACATCGATCAGGGTAAGTGCATGCGGCGGCGCGGTCTTGCCTGCACGCTCACGGGGGGCTCCTGCCAAAAGCTCTTCCATGTCGCTCAACGGACGATGACCACGAGCAATCTCCAACATCGTGCCCACCATGATCCGGACCATATTGCGCAGGAATGCATTTGCCTCGACCCGCAGCACCAATTCATCCCCGCGTGTCTGCCACCCACACTCATAGACGGTGCGGTGGAAAAAAATATGCTCGGTCTTGGTGGGGGTAAAGGCGGTGAAATCATGTTGCCCGCAGCATGCGGCGGCAGCTGCATCCAAAAGGTCACGATCGAGCGGCTGTGGATGCGCGAGCACCACGTTGCGCCGTAATGCCGTGCGCTGTCCCACCCGGACGCGGTATTCATACACCCGACTCAGCGCGCTCTTGCGCGCATTGAAATCATCTGGTGCTATCGAAGTGCTCACGACCGCGAGATCGACGGGCAAGAGTCCCGCCAGCCCCTTGGTCAATCGCGCCGGATCAATCGACTGCCGGGTCACAAACGATACGACCTGTGCCGCGGCATGCACACCGGCGTCCGTGCGCCCGGCAACCTCGAGCTCAATGTCCTCCTGCAGGATGATGCGCACCGCATGTGCAAGTACCGCATCAATAGTCCGCGCATCGGGCTGGGGTGACCATCCAGAAAACCGGGCACCGTCGTACTCGATATCGAGGCGAATTACCGGCATCTATACAACCTCGAATACCGCAATCGCGCCTTCGAGAGGATCCCAGAGGTCGCGCGTGCGCTCCAACTGTGCGATGGGGTCATCTGCGCGATCAAGGGCAATCGCAATGATGGCGGCATCGCAGGCATCCTGATTTTCGATACACAGATCTGCCCACGCCCCAAAGGCCTCCGCGAAGCGTTCACACAATGCGATGCGCAAATGTCGACCGGCCAACGAGGTTCCACCTGGCATCAGATCATGCGCATACATGCGCGGATAGGCCTCGACCACGCAGGGAAGCCGCGGCGGATCAAAGGGCCAAATACTCACCCCGGCATCACACAACGAGAGTAGCCCCGACATCCCATACAGCGACTGGGCGCCCACACTGCCTGGCCCAGAGAGTTGGAAAAACGAGGATGGACGCACCCCGGGTCGGGCAATCTGACGTTCGGTCTCGCGCAGCGGGTCGCCATCAAGCTCCGGCCGAGAACGAATACCCGGTCCCCAGAATGGCGGATCCAGCGCGCGTACAAATTGCGGATTCAGCTGCGCAGAACGCTCTGCCCACCGCCATAACTCGCCCGCCGACCGGAACCCCATCTGGACAAGGAACCACCCAGGGGCCGAGAACGAGAAATCGAGCCCGACGAGCGTCTCCGGCTCAACAAAGGTCAATTCGATCAGGTGGGAGATTGTCTGTGCACGATCACGCCCCGATTCGAGCGATACAAGCCGACCATCCTCAACCACGGCGCACCAGATGGCGCGGGAGGCGGCCGACGATGCGGCCGCCCCGCTCCAATCCACCCCGACCGTCCGCCGGGGTCGCACCAAACTAGACCGCTGCGGGCACCGGCTCGCGCGTCAACTCAAGCAACACCATCTCTGCTGCGTCACCCTGACGGGGGCCGAGCTTGAGGGTGCGGGTGTACCCACCGTTGACGTCCGCAAATGCCGGAGCGATCTCGTTGAACAGACGGTATGTGATCTGCTTATTGCGTAACAATGCAATCGCCTGACGACGTGCATGCAAGGTATCTGCCTTGCCGAGGGTGATCGCCTTCTCAGCGATACCACGGGCGAGACGCGCCTTTGGCGCAGTTGTCTGGATGCGACCGTGCGTCAAGAGTGCCGTCGCAAGGTTTGCGCCAAGGGCCCCACGATGGGCACTTGAACGGTTGAGCTTTGGTCCTGAGCGCTGATGACGCACGGTACTTCTCCTTTTACAAAAGACGGGTACTACTCAGCTCGCAGAGACAATCCATGCGTCGCGAGGTTCTCTTTGACTTCTTCAATGGACTTCTTACCGAAGTTCGGGATCGCTGACAACTCATCTTCGGTCTTTGAGACGAGATCGCCGATCGTTTCCACGCCCACGCGCTTCAGGCAATTGTAGGAACGAACGCCGAGCTCAAGCTCTTCGATCATGATGTCATGCAGGTTGCCACCGGGGCGCTCTTCCTCTGGCTCCGGCTGACCCAAGGTCTTGACCACATCCGGATCCGCAAAGAGGGCCAGACGCAAAATCAGGGTCTCAGCTGCTTCTGCAACCGCGGCACGGGGGTCAATGCTCCCGTTGGTCTCCACCTCAAGGATGAGCTTGTCGTAATCGGTCCGCTGACCGACACGCGCAGAGCCGACCTCGTACCGGACCCGCGAGACGGGCGAGAAGTTCGAGTCAACCGGAATCACACCAATGACCGTGTTCGGGCCCTTGTTGCCCTCGGCCTGCACATATCCGCGACCACGGGAGATCGTCAATATCATCTCAAGCCGTCCGCCACCCTCAAGGTTGGCGATCTCAAGCTCGGGGTTCAGGATCTCAAGGTCAGCGGGGCAGCTGATGTCGCCCGCAAGCACCGGACCGGCCTGCGACTTGGAGAGCTCGACCTCAATCTCTTCGACCTCGCCGTGCAGGCGGCATACCAAGCCACGCAGCGCGAGAATAATGTCGGTGACATCTTCACGCACGCCTGAAATGGCGGTGAACTCGTGCTGGACTCCTTCGATCCGCACCGAAGTCACTGCGGCACCCTCAAGCGAGGACAACAGCACACGGCGCAGGGAGTTGCCGAAGGTGTGACCAAAGCCACGGTCCAGCGGTTCAACCTCGAAAATGCCGAGCGTGTCAGAGACAGGCTCATAGGTCATGCGAGGTGTCTGCTCGTCGTTCACGAATCCATCCTTGTTATCCGGCGTCGGCCGGAGGTACTACCGACGCAAATTGTCTCAACAGCATCGGCTTCCGGGACGCGTCGAGGCCCGGAAACCATCGCCGATGAGCATGCTTACTTCGAGTACAACTCCACGATCAACTGCTCGCGGACAGGCGTGTCGATCTCGCTGCGCTCAGGAAAGCGCAGAATCTTGCCGATCAACGAATCGTGGTCGGCCTGCAACCACGGTGCCAGGGACGACACCATCTCGGTGTTCTGGCGAATTTGCGGCTCCGAGGCAGACGCAGGCTTCACGCTGATCACATCGTCAGGCTTGACCTGGTAGCTCGGAATGTCGACCTTGCGGCCATTGACCATAAAGTGTCCGTGACGGACCAGTTGGCGAGCTTCGCGACGTGATGACGCAAACGCCAAACGGGTCACCACATTATCCAAGCGCATTTCCAACAAGCGCAGCAAGTTCTCACCGGTGATCCCGGGCTGACGGCTGGCCTTCTCATAGTAGAGACGGAACTGCTTTTCAAGAATTTGGTAGTAGCGGCGCATCTTCTGCTTCTCGCGAAGCTGAAGAAGATATTCGCTCTGACGAATACGCCCACGACCGTGCTCCCCCGGAGGGTACGGACGTACCGTCACTCCGCACTTCGGGGTGTAGCAACGGGCGCCCTTCAGGAAGAGCTGCTCTCCCTCGCGCCGACAAAGCTTGCAAACTGAACCGGTATCACGTGCCATCTCGTACGTCCTCTAGACCCGGCGCCGCTTGCGAGGACGGCATCCGTTGTGGGGAACTGGGGTCACGTCGGTCACCGAAGTCACCTCGAGGCCAGCGGCCTGGAGTGAACGGATCGCGGTTTCCCGGCCGGAGCCAGGACCCTTGACGTAGACATCAACCTTCTGGAGCCCGTGCTCCATGCCCTTCTTGGCTGCCGCATCAGCAGTCACCTGCGCCGCAAACGGAGTGCTCTTACGCGAGCCCTTGAACCCGGCAGATCCGGCCGTCTCCCACGCGATCACGTTGCCCTGCTTATCGGTCAGGGTAACGATCGTGTTGTTAAACGACGTCTTGATATGCGCCTGGCCGACGGCGATGTTTTTGCGCACACGCCGACGAGAGCGGCCGCGCGTGACCTTCTGACGAGACATGGACCCCTTAGCTCTTCTTGCGCTGTTTGCCGACGGTCTTCTTCGGACCTTTGCGGGTACGCGCGTTGGTCTTGGTGCGTTGCCCACGAACCGGGAGTGAACGCCGGTGGCGCAATCCACGGTAGCAAGCGATTTCCATCAGTCGCTTAATGTCGTTGGCACGCTCACGACGAAGGTCACCTTCGACGGTCAAGTGCTTCTCGATCACGTCACGCAACTGCCCAACTTCATCTTCGGTCAAATCACGCACGTAGGTGTCGCGATTGATCCCGGTCTCTGCAAGCACCTTGTTCGCCGTAGGGCGACCGATGCCGTAGATGTAGGTAAGACCGATTTCGACCCGCTTTTCACGGGGAATGTTTACTCCAGCGATGCGTGCCATGGCTAGCCCTGCACCTGCTTGTGGCGGGCGTTCTGACAAATCACCATAACCTTGCCGTGACGACGAATCACACGACACTTTTCACAAATTGGCTTCACCGATGGGCGAACCTTCACAGCAATCCCCCGTACAGAGAACATTCAGCGAATACCGAATGCAGGGTCAAAGAAACGCCCGCGATAGATCGTCCGCGAGCGGCCGCGCATACTAGCACGTCCGAGGGGCCCGTCACGAATTGCCGTCCTGACTGGACGTCAAAATGCGTGGTCCTCGAGACGTAATTGCCACGGTGTGCTCCCAATGTGCAGAAAGCGAGCCATCTTTCGTGGTCACTGTCCACCCATCAGGGCCCAACATGACATCAGGGCCGCCGATATTCACCATCGGTTCGATGGCAATCACCAGCCCTTCAACCAACTGCTCACCGCTCCCCGGCACGCCGAGGTTTGGAACATTCGGTGGCTCGTGCATAGAACGCCCCACCCCGTGGCCGACAAGACTCTCGACACACGAAAAACCTTCTGCTTCGACAACGCGCTGGACAGCATGGCCAATATCTCCGATATGCCGGCCAACTTGGGCTGCGGCAATACCGGCGGCCAATGCCCGCTCAGTCGTTTCAGACAATTGCATTGCAGCGGCGTTACCGCCCCCGACCACGTAGGTCCGTGCTGCATCTGAGACCCAGCCGTCGAGCACCGCACCGCAGTCGATGGAAATCAAATCGCCATCGATGAGGGCATAGTCGCCGGGGATCGCGTGCACAACCTCATCGTTGACCGAGGGACAGATCGTTGCCGGGAAGCCGTGGTATCCCAAAAAGGCAGGCTCTGCGCCCGCATCCCGAATCACCTGTTCGGCAATGGCGTCCAACTCGGCGGTGGTCACACCGACCGCAACGGCGCGCGCCATTGCCGCATGGGCCCGCGCCAACACCGCGCCTGATGCCGCCATGGCATCGATCTCACCCGGGGTCTTCAAGATCCCGGACGAACCACGTGTCGAGGTCGCGCCCAGCGACCTAATTGCCCGTGACGGCCGACGCGATCTGGCCATAGACCTGCTCTTGCGATTGCTCACCGTTAATCGCCCGCAACAACCCGCGCTCTGCGTAGTACGCGATCAAAGGTTCAGTGCTCTCGGCGTAGACCGTCAACCGATTCTCGACCGCATCTGCACGATCATCTGGGCGCTGATAGAGATCGCATTCACCGACGGCAACACATGCGTCATCGCGCACGTGCGGGGCGAAGACTTCATGCCATGAGCGGCTGCAGGTCCGGCAAATCCAGCGGCCCGCAAGGCGACGCACGAGTTCCTCACGTGAGACATCCAGTGCCAAGACCGCATCGAGTGGCGCGTCAAGCTCCCCGAGCATCTGGTCGAGTGCTTGTGCTTGCGCAATCGTGCGCGGAAAACCATCGAGCAAGAAGTTGTCTGCGCCAGGGGAAAGGCGTTCCCGAATCATTCCGATGACCACGGCGTCGGGAACCAAGTCCCCCGCATCCATGTAGCGCTTGGCCTCGCGACCGAGATCGGTGCCCTGGGCAACTGCTTCGCGCAACAGATCGCCCGTAGCGAGATGCGTGAGCGTGAATTCGGCTTTGAGGCGATCCGCCTGGGTACCCTTGCCGGCGCCGGGAGGACCAAGAAAGACGAGACGTGTTATCGGAGGAATCCTTCGTACGAGCGCATCATCAGTTGGGCCTCCATCTGACGGATGGTGTCAAGTGCGACACCGACCACAATCAGGATGGATGTGCCACCAAGCACGCCAAAGAACACATTGGACTGCGGGAGATACTTAAAGACAATGCTCGGCAGCATGGCGATCAACGCCAAGTACACAGCACCTGGAAGGGTCAATCGGGTCAGCACGCGATCAAGGTAGACCGCGGTCGGTCGCCCTGGACGCACGCCGGGAATAAACCCACCGTTCTTTTTCAAGTTCTCAGACTGCTCAACCGGGTTGAAGACGATGGCGGTGTAGAAGTAGGTGAACACCACGATCAGAAGCCCTTCAAAAATAATGTAGTACCAGGAGCCTGGCGCCAGGAAGGTCGAGATCGATTGGAAAATCGACCCGCGGCCAGCAAATTCGGTAATTGTCGCCGGCAAGATCACGACCGACGAGGCAAAAATGACCGGCATCACGCCTGCCATGTTCACGCGCAGCGGCAGATAGGTCTGCCCGCCGGTGGTCATGCGACGCCCCACCATTCGTTTTGCGTACTGGATCGGGATCCGGCGCTGACCTTCATTGATGAAGACCACACCAACAACCACTCCCAAGGCAATCGCGAAAATCACGATCTGAATAATCGGGGTGAGGTTCAACCACGCGCTGACACCTGCGGGCAACGATGACACGATGTTGGCGAAAATGATCAAGGAGATGCCGTTACCGATACCACGTTGTGTGATCAATTCACCCAACCACATGACCAAGGTTGTCCCCGCCGTCAATGAAATGGCGATGATGTAGACCTTGCCAAGAGTGATCCCAGGCAGGCCGCCCTGCGACTTGAAGTACAGGACATATGCCACCGACTGCACTGCTGCGAGTGCCACAGTGAAGTACCGGGTGTACTGAGTGACCTTGGCTTGCCCCGCCTCACCCTCTTTTTGCAGCTCCTCGAGGCGTGGGATCACCACGGTCAGCAGCTGCAAGACGATGCTTGCGGTGATGTAGGGCATGATCCCGAGCGCGAAGACTGCAAACCGGGTCAACGCACCACCGGCGAAAAGGTTCAACAGCCCGACGAGGCTCGATCCACGACTATTAATCGCATTTTGAATCGCGGCAGAGTTGACGCCCGGCACGGGCACATACGACCCGAGCCGGTACACCAACAAGATAAACGCGGTGAAGCCGATCTTTTTGCGCAGTTCTGGTGAACTGAGCGCGCTCAGCATCGACTTCAACACAGCGAACTACTCCTCGGTCCCGATGACCTCAGCGGTGCCACCTGCGGCCTCAATCTTGGCCTTGGCAGATGCAGAAAAGGCATGCGCGCGAACGGTCAATGCGCGATCAATCTCACCCTCGGCAAGAATCTTGATCGGCCATTGGCGATGCAGGTTGTTCTTGACAATCCCGCGGCCCTCGAGCGCGGCCACATCAACAACTGAGCCCGCGTCAAAGACGTCGAGCTGGCCGACATTGACCGGAACGGTGTGCGTCCGGAATGGGCCAAATGGCATCGACTTCTTGTGGTTCGGACCGCGCATCTTGGCTTGTTGCATGTAGACAGGCACCTGACCACCGGCGTATCCAGGGCGCACAGTGCCCCCCGAACGGGCGCCGAGGCCCTTTTGCCCACGACCAGATGTCTTTCCCGTTCCCGAACCTGGGCCACGGCCAATGCGCTTGCGACGGTGCCGGGAACCCGGACGCGGCGCCAACGACTCAAGCCGAACCTCATTCGGGTCGACAGGCGTCAATTCATCAGTCGCCATCGCGGATCTCCTCAACATTCACCATCGAGGACACGATTCGCAACATGCCACGCAGCTGCGGAGAGTCCTGGTGTTCAACTGTCTGACCAATACGTCGCAATCCCAACGCCCGCAGTGTGCCACGGTGCCGCTGTGGACGACCAATCGTCGAACGGGTCTGTGTCACGCGAAACTGGCTCATGCGACTTCCTCTGCAACTGGAGCGGCCTTCGGTGTCGAACCAAGCATTTCGCCGATGCGCTTGCCACGCAACGCAGCAACCTCTTCAGGCGTACGGAGCTGCTTGAGCCCGTCGACCGCTGCGGTCACAAGATTCTGCGGGTTGTTTGAACCAAGCGACTTGCTCAAGATGTCATGAATTCCGGCGAGCTCGAGCACCGCGCGCACTCCACCACCGGCGATCACGCCAGTTCCCTCAGAGGCAGGCTTCAGGAGCACGCGACCTGCACCGTGACGACCGGTTACCTGATGGGTAATCGTCGTGCGGTACTTGGGTACGCGGAACAAGTTTTTCTTTGCGTCGTCGACGGCCTTTTGAATGGCAACCGGGACCTCATTGGCCTTCCCGTGACCAACGCCCACGGTGTCCACCTCGTTGCCAACGACAACAAGTGCGGAGAACGAAAAACGCCGACCACCCTTGACCACCTTGGCCACGCGGTTGACCTGCACGACGCGCTCGTTGAGTTCGAGCCCATCAGAATTGACTTTCGGCTTACGTCGCCGCTCTGCCACGAACCCCGCCCCTTCCTAGAAGACCAAGCCCGCTGCGCGAGCTGCATCCGCGAGCGATTTGACACGCCCGTGGTACTTATAGCCGCCACGGTCAAACACAACCGTCTCGACCCCTGCCGCGCGAGCGCGCTCTGCGAGCAACCGACCAACTTCGGCCGCAGCGTCGCCCTTCTTCAAACCACGCAACTCGGCTTCGGTTGAACCCGCTGCTGCAAGTGTGTGACCCTGCGTATCGTCGATGATCTGTGCGTAGATGCGCAGGTTCGACCGGGTGACACACAGCCGCGGACGACCGGCCGTGCCGTTGACTTTGCCGCGAATACGACGATGACGTCGTGTGCGTTTTTCTTGTGACGTGAGCTGACCCATGGTTATGCCCTCTTACCGACCTTGCGCCTGACGTGTTCGCCGGCGTACCGAATACCCTTGCCCTTGTACGGCTCAGGACGACGGACATCGCGAACCTGGGCAGCGATCTGCCCCACGGCCTGCTTGTCAATACCGCGCACCACGATCTGCGTGGGAACGGGAACTTCAAATGTGATCCCATCTGGGGGATCCATTGAGACGGGGTGAGAGTATCCGACGGCCAACTCAAGCGCACTGCCCTTGAGTGCCGCACGATACCCCACACCAACGAGCTCAAGCTCTTTGGTGAACCCGTCGGTCACGCCCTGCACCATGTTGGCGACCAAGGTACGGGTCAACCCATGCAGGGAACGGTGCGGGCCACGATCAGTCGGACGTGTCACACGAAGTTCGCCTTCGTGCTGCTCGACGGAAATCGGCACAACAACGTCGTGCTCAAGGGTCCCTTTCGGACCCGTGACGACAATGTGCTGCCCAGAAATTTGAATGTTGACCCCATCAGGGACAGGGATCGGTGCGCGACCGATACGACTCATGCTTTTCCTTGCCTCGTCCTCGTCCTTACCACACAGTGCAGATCAACTCGCCACCGATTCCACGGCGACGCGCTTCCTGCCCAGATATCACCCCTTGCGAGGTGGACACCACTGCCACGCCCATTCCACCGAGTACACGCGGGATATCCTCGCTGGCGAGGTACACGCGACGACCAGGCTTGGACATACGGCGGATTCCCGAAAGGACCCGACGACGTTCCTTGTCGTACTTCAAGCGCACGGTAAGGGTACGACCATCGACGTCGTAGCCGGTGATGTAGCCCTCGTCTTGGAGCAGCTGTGCGACAGACTGCTTCATCTTGCTTGATGGCATCACGACCGTATCGTGCAACGCGAGGTTCGCATTGCGCATACGGGTGAGCATGTCGGCAATTGGATCAGTCAGCATGGCTACCAGCTCGCCTTCGTCATGCCAGGGATCACGCCAGCATGCGCCTGCTCACGCAGACAGATGCGGCAGAGCCCGAACTTGCGGAAGACCGCGCGTGACCGACCGCACCGCATGCAGCGGGCGTATTGCCGGGTCGAATATTTCTGTGGACGCGCCGACTTGACGCGCAGGCTGGTCTTCGCCAACTCTAGGCTCCTTGAGACTCTCTAGCGCTTCTTGCCCCGCACAGCCCCACGCTTGCGCTGCTTGCGCCGGCGTCGGATGGCGAGCTCTTCTGCTGAATACCCTTCTGTGCGGAACGGCATACCTAAGGCACGCAACAACTCGCGTGCTTCGGCGTCCGTGTTGGCTGACGTCGTGATGGTGACGTTCAGACCCCGCGCAGCGTCGATACGATCGTAGTCGACTTCCGGGAAAATGGTCTGCTCACGCAGGCCAAGGTTGTAGTTCCCACGGCCATCAAACCCATCGGGGTTGATACCGCGGAAGTCACGAATACGCGGGAGCGCAATCGCCGTCAAGCGATCGTAAAATTCCCACATCCGTGCGCCACGCAAGGTCACCTTGCAGCCAATTGGCATGCCTTCGCGCAACTTAAATTGTGCAATGGACTTACGTGCATGGGTGATGATCGGCCGCTGGCCGGCGATGATCGCCAACTGCGCAACTGCCTCATCAAGCGCTTTTGAGTTCTGCTTCGCTTCACCGACACCCATAGAAAGGGTGATCTTTTCGATGCGCGGAAGCTCCATCGACGAGCGGTATCCGAACTGCTCCTGAAGGAGTGGTCGAACATCGTTCTCGTAATAATCTTTGAGTCGCGGACGTACCGCGGTGGAGGTGTTCTGCTCGTCACTCATCGCGATTAATCGATCCGCTTTCCACTCCGCACAGCGACGCGCACGCGCTCGCCATTGTTGTCCTCAATCCGCACACGTGTCGCCTTCTTGGTCTCTGGGTCAACCAGGGCCAAGTTGGAGAGGTGAATCGGTGCGGGCTTCTCGATGATGCCGCCAGGGTTGTCTGGTGGCTGCGGCTTGGTGTGACGCTTGATGATGTTCAAGCCTTCCACAACCGCGCGTTCATCAGTCGGCCGCACCTCAAGCACGGTACCGGTTTTGCCCTTGTCCTTGCCGGAAATGGCAATGACGGTGTCGCCCTTCTTAATACGGGCAGGCACTAGAGCACCTCCGGCGCAAGGCTAATAATCTTCATAAAATCTTTCTCGCGAAGCTCACGCGCCACTGGGCCAAAAATGCGCGTCCCACGAGGGTTCTGCGCAGCGTCAATGATCACCGCAGCATTCTCGTCAAAGGCAATGAAGGTGCCATCGTTGCGCCCGTGTGCTTTCTTGGTGCGCACAACAACCGCCTTGACCACATCGCCCTTCTTGATCGCGCCATTTGGCGTCGCTGCCTTGACTGTGGCGACGATCACGTCACCCACAGTCGCGTAACGACGTCGTGAACCACCCAGCACGCGAATGCACAGGATTTCCCGGGCACCGGTGTTGTCTGCAACGCGCAGTCGGCTTTCATTCTGGATCATCTTCGCCCCTTACTTCGCGCGCTCGATGATCTCGGCCAGCCGCCAACGCTTTTGCTTGGAGAGCGGACGAGTTTCAATGATGCGGACCAAATCGCCAACGCCGGCTTCGTTGCTTTCGTCATGGACGTGCAACTTCGTCGTGCGACGCATGGTCTTCTTGTACATCGGGTGTGAGGTTTGCCCGGCGATTTGAACGGTGACCGTCTTATCGCGCGCAGCACTCACCACGATGCCCTGACGCACCTTACGGCGCGCAACAAGTTCTTGTGGTGTCTCAGGCACCTGCGGCCTCCTGCTCGCGGGCAATTTCACGTGCACGTGCTGCCGTCAACAGACGGGCGATATCACGCTTGCGCGCGCGAATCTCAGCCGTACGCTCCAATGCGCCCTGGGCATTCTGAAAACGCAAATTGAACAACGCGTCGCGCGTATCGCGCATCGTCGCTGTCAATTGCTCATCGGTGAGCCCGTTGACTTCGGTCCCCTTCACGACAGCCTCACTGATCCTCACGAGTGACAAACTTGCAACGAATTGGCAGCTTCATGGCCGCCAGGCGCATTGCTTCACGCGCCAACGGCTCCGTCACGCCGGACATCTCAAACATGATCCGTCCAGGCTTGACCACTGCAACCCAGGTCTCCGGCGAACCCTTACCTGAACCCATGCGGGTTTCCGCAGGCTTCTTGGTGACGGGCAAGTGCGGAAAAATATTGATCCAGATCTTTCCACCACGACGGATGCGACGGTTCATCGCGATACGGGCGGCTTCGATCTGACGGTTGGTGATCCATGCGGGTTCAAGGGCCTTGAGGCCGAACTCACCAAAGTGCAGCTCGGTGTGCCCCTTCGACAATCCCTCGCGGCGCCCACGGTGGGCCTTGCGGTGCTTTGTTCGCTTCGGCATCAACATGGCTTAACGACCTCCGCCCTGTTGCCCAGCGTTCGCGGAACCGCCACCTTGACCACCTTGTCCACCGCGTCCACCCCGACCCCCGCGGTCGCCGCCCTCAGGGCGACGGTCACGACGGGGACGACGAGGAGGCGGAGTGCCTTGATCCAAATCGACACGGCCACGGGAGTCTGCAACACCCTCGGGAAGCACTTCCCCGCGGTTGATCCAGACCTTCACACCAATACGACCAAAGGTGGTCTTGGCTTCATGGAATCCATAGTCAATATCTGCGCGAAGTGTGTGCAATGGCACACGACCATCCGAGTAGTGCTCCTTGCGCGACATCTCGGCGCCACCGAGACGGCCGGCGCATTGCACCTTGACGCCCTGGGCGCCGGAGCGCATCGCAGAGGTCAATGCGCGCTTCATGGCACGACGGAAACTCACACGGCTCTCGAGCTGCTCAGCGATCGACTGGGCGACCAGCTTTGCGTCGAGCTCGGGACGCTTGATCTCGTTGATGTTGACCTGGATGGCCTTGCCGGTCATCTTGTTCAACTCTTTCCGCAACAACTCGACCTCGGAACCGCTCTTACCAATGACGATGCCGGGGCGTGCGGTGAAGATGTCGACCGTCAACTTCTGCGCGTCTTTGCGCAGATTGATGGACGACAAGCCTGCGTGGTTCAGGCGACGTGTGATGTATTCGCGCACACGGCGATCTTCATCCAGGTAAGCAGCGAATTCACGTTCAGAGAACCAATTCGACCGCCAACCGGTGAGAATGCCGATGCGGAAACCGCCGGGATGTACCTTCTGACCCACTGTGCCTACTCTCCTCGCGAACCGGCGGAACGGGCACCCGAGGGAGCAAGTCCGATTGTGATGTGACAGGTGCGCTTGCGAATTGGTGTGGCACGTCCCTGGGCACGGGGCCGAAAACGCTGAATTGTCGGGCCCTCATCCACGGTCACGCGAGCCAACACCAAGTCCTGGATGGAAAGGCCGGCGTTGTGATCGGCATTCGCCATTGCGGACTGCAACACCTTGCGCACGTGCTCTGCAGCAGCGTGGGTGTCGTACGCCAGAATAGCTTGCGCTTGAACCACCGACTTGCCGCGAACGATGTCGGCAACCAGACGGGCCTTACGTGCAGAGGTCCGCACATACTTGGCTGTCGCGGTGACGTGTGTCTTTTCCGTTGCAGTCGCCATCAGCGCATCTTCGACGTGCGGTCGGAGCCGACGTGGCCACGGTAGGTACGGGTCGGTGCAAACTCACCAAGCTTGTGGCCGACCATGCTCTCAGAGACAAAGACCGGCACATGGCGACGGCCGTCATGCACGGCGATCGTGTGGCCAACCATCTCTGGAAAGATTGTCGACGAACGCGACCAAGTGCGAATCATCTTCTTCTCACCGGCGACGTTCATTGTGTCAATCCGTTGCATAAGCCGATCTTGAACGAACGGCCCCTTCTTGAGGCTACGCCCCATTTAGCGACCCTCCGTGTGCTTGCCGCGCTTGCGTCCGCGGACGATGAACTTCTGACTCGCCTTGCGCTTGTTGCGCGTGCGATAGCCATGGGTGGGCTTTCCCCATGGGGTCACTGGGTGACGACCCGAGTTGGACTTGCCCTCACCACCACCATGCGGGTGATCGACCGGGTTCATGGCAGAACCACGAACTGTCGGACGTACGCCGCGCCAACGCGACCGGCCAGCCTTACCGCCAGTCAGGTTCTCATGGGTGACATTTCCGACCTGGCCAATGGTGGCCCGGCACTCAAGGTGGATCTGGCGCATTTCCGAGGAGGGCAACCGCAACGTCGCGTAATCGCCGTCCTTTGCCATCAACTGGGCACCGGTGCCGGCCGAACGGACCAACTGGCCCCCGCGGCCGATCTGAAGTTCGATGTTGTGCACGATGGTACCCGTCGGGATATCGCGCAATGCAAGGCTGTTGCCTGGCTTGATATCGGCACCTGGGCCACTGGAGACCGTGTCGCCAACTTGCAGACGCAACGGGGCGAGGATGTAGCGCTTCTCGCCATCTGCGTAATGCAAGAGCGCAATGCGGGCGCTCCGGTTGGGGTCGTACTCGATCGAGTGGACCTTGGCGGGAATGCCATCCTTGCGACGCTTAAAGTCGATGATGCGATAGCGACGCTTGTGTCCGCCACCGATGTGCCGCGTCGTAATCCGACCGTTGTTGTTGCGCCCACCAGTCTTCTTGACAGGCTCCAGCAACGAACGCTCAGGGGTCGTCTTCGTAATTTCTTCGAAGTCCGACGTCGTGATGAAACGACGCCCCGGCGAAGTCGGCTTATAGGTCTTGATCCCCATGCCTATGCACCCTCAAACAGATTGATGCGGTCGCCCGGCTGCAACTCGACGATCGCCTTCTTCCAGCCCGGCCGACGCCCGCGGGTTGCCCCACGACGCTTCGGCTTGCTGCGGACATTCACGATCCGGACATCGGTCACCGTCACATCGAACTGCTCTTCGACGGCTTGGCGGATCATGGTCTTGTGAGCGTGGTCCAGGACACGGAAGGTGTACTGGTTGTGCGCTTCCACCAGACTGAAACTCTTCTCCGACACGACCGGTGCGATCAGCACGCGGCGGATGTCGTCACGAATGTTGGTGCTCATGAGGAGGCCTCCACTGCTGCGGCACGGGGTTCGCCGACCGCAACCATGCGATCCCATGCTGCGCGCTCGGCCAACAGGCTACGCGCGGCCATGACATCAACGGTTTCCAATTCCCAGGCTTCGAGAATGTAGACATCGCGAAGATTGCGGAAGGAACGAGCGACGACCGAATCGAGCTCGTCAACGACGACCAACAGCGGCCGCGCCTGCAAAGCCTCTGGGGCCTTGGACAAGAATGCTGCGGCAGCCTTCGTGGACGGGACTTCCCAATCCAGACTGTCGATGACTGCAACGGTGCCGCGTTCTGCGTGCGCCTTTAAGGCACCCCGCCACGCTTGCAACTGCACCTTGCGGTTCACCTTGCCACCGAAAGTACGCGGATGCGGACCGAAGACCACACCACCACCAACCCACTGCGGTGAGCGGATAGATCCTTGACGCGCACGGCCGGTGCCCTTTTGCTTCCACGGCTTCGCCCCACCACCGCGCACATCGGCACGCGTCTTGGTGTTTGCCGAACCGCTACGACGTGCAGCGAGCTCTTGGGTGACAACTTCGTGGATCAAGTGTGGCTTGATGACCTGGTCTGCCAGGGCGGCAGTCAAATCCAGGTTGCCTGTTGTGGTGCCTTGCGCACCGAGAATCTGCAATGAGCTCATGCGGGCCTCACAATCACAATGCCGTTCCGCGCACCAGGCACAGGGCCCTTGATGAGCAGAAGGTTGCGCTCTGGATCGCTACCGACAACTTGCAGGCCGCGCTGAGTGACCTGGCGGGCGCCCATGTGGCCGGCCATACGCACGCCCTTGAACACGTGGGAAGGATAGGCGGATGCACCAATCGATCCTGGACCGCGGACATTGTGCGAACCATGTGACTTCGGACCGCTGGCAAAGTTGTGACGCTTAATCGTTCCCGCGAAGCCCTTACCCTTGCTGGTACCCGTCACCTTGACGATTTCACCAGGGATAAAGTTTGCGACGGTCACTACATCACCGACATTGAGACCCTCGCCAACTTCATTCGGCGAAAACTCATGCAAGTGGCGGACCGGCGGGGCAGATGCCTTGCGCAGGTGGCCAAGCTTCGGCTTGTTGAGCAGCTTCGGGCGAACATCACCAAAGCCAAGCTGCACAGCCTCGTACCCATCGGTCTCGTTGGTCTTGACCTGGGTCACCGGGCACGGACCAGCTTCAACCACGGTCAGCGTCACGCGGGCGCCGTCCTCAGCGAAGATCTGGGTCATCCCCAATTTGCGTCCAATAATTGCCGGCATGCGCTGCTGTTACGCCTTAATTTCGATGTCAACACCGGCCGGAAGATCGAGTCGCATGAGCGAGTCAACGGTCTTCGGGGTCGGTGAATAAATGTCAATGAGCCGCTTGTGGGTACGGATCTCGAAGTGCTCGCGAGAGTCCTTGTCCTTAAACGGACCCTTGATGACGCAGTAGCGATTGCATTCGGTCGGCAGTGGCACTGGACCCGAAATGGTCGCACCGGAACGTTGCGCTGTCTCAACGATGGACGCTGCGCTGCGGTCGATCTGCTCGTGATCGTAGGCCTTAAGCCGAATCCTGATTTTGTTCTGCTGCACGCTCTGCCCTTCTCAAGGGATAGAAAACCCCGCCGTGCCCGAAATGGGGCGCGGCGGGGTATGACCTACTCGCTGTACTACTGAAGAATCTTGCCGACGACGCCAGCGCCCACGGTACGTCCACCCTCACGGATGGCGAAACGCAGACCCTCTTCCATGGCGATGGGCTGAATCAGCTCAATCGTCATTTCAGCGTTGTCGCCCGGCATAACCATCTCCACACCCTCTTGCAGTGTGCAGACACCGGTCACGTCGGTCGTACGGAAGTAGAACTGCGGACGATAGCCATCAAAGAATGGCGTGTGACGTCCACCTTCGTCCTTGCTCAATACGTACACGCTTGCGAGGTACTTGGTGTGCGGCGTAATCGACTTCGGAGCAGCCAAGACCTGACCACGCTCGATGTCTTCACGCTTGACACCACGAAGCAGACAGCCAACGTTGTCTCCCGCGCGACCCTCGTCGAGGAGCTTGCGGAACATTTCCACACCTGTGACCACGGTGCTCTCGGTCGCCTCTTTGATGCCGACGATCTCGATGGTGTCACCGACGTGGACGATACCGCGCTCGATACGACCAGTCGCGACGGTTCCACGACCAGTGATCGAGAACACATCTTCAACCGGCATCAAGAACGGAAGGTCCGTCTGACGTACTGGCTCTTCGATGTAGGCGTCGACTGCATCCATCAACTCAAGGATCTTCGCAGCCGCATCCGCGTCACCGTTCAGCGCATTCAGCGCGGAACCGGCAATGACAGGGACATCGTCGCCTGGGAATTCGTATGCCGACAACAATTCGCGGACCTCGAGCTCGACGAGCTCAAGCAACTCTGGGTCATCGACCATGTCGGCCTTGTTCAAGAACACGACGATCGATGGGACACCGACCTGGCGGGCAAGCAGAATGTGCTCACGCGTCTGGGGCATTGGTCCATCAGCAGCCGATACCACCAGGATTGCGCCGTCCATCTGCGCAGCACCGGTGATCATATTCTTGATGTAGTCAGCGTGACCAGGACAGTCGACGTGTGCGTAGTGTCGGTTGTCGGTCTCGTACTCGACGTGCGCAGTCGCGATGGTAATACCGCGCTCGCGCTCTTCGGGGGCCTTGTCGATCTCGTCATATGCCACAAAGGAGCCAGTACCACTGCGCTCATTGAGCACCTTGGTGATGGCCGCAGTAAGTGTGGTCTTACCATGATCGACGTGGCCAATTGTGCCCACATTCACGTGGGGCTTAGACCTATCGAACTTCTCTTTGGCCATCAAACACTCCTGTCAGGCACTCGTGCCAAGCGGACCATCCGCAAGGCGTAGCTTCCGGACCACAGATTGAAAGCCCTGGCAGAGATCGCGCGCCCAAAAGCGCGCAGGTGAAACCAGGGGTGCTCATTAGAGCCAGAGAAGAGTAGCGAGGGGCGCACGCAGCCGCAAGGCCCAGATGGACCTTGGTGCGAAGACCGATAGAGATCGGCCGCTCAACATCGCTAGCATCGCAATATGAGCGTAGATGATCTGATCGGACGTCTAACCCCCGAAATAGCGGGTGTTCTGCGCAATGACACGGCAACTCGCGAGGTCTACTCGAGCGATGCAAGCCTGTTTCGGCGGCGTCCAGCCGCGGTATTGCAGGCAAAAATAAGTGACGATCTGCACGCAGCAATGACCATTGCAGGCCAATGCGGAGTGCCGATTACCATCAGAGGGGCGGGAACGAGCCTCGCGGGACAGTCTGTCGGGACCGGATTGGTCATCGATTCCTCTGCGCTGAACACCTGCGAGATCGATCCGGAATCACACACTGCGCTCATTGGACCAGGTGTGGTGCTCGATGATCTCAACCGTCGCGCCGCGGCACATGGGCTGATGTTTGGTCCCGATGTCGCAACGGCAAACCGGGCGACACTCGGTGGAATGATCGGCAACAACTCCGCTGGGGCCAGATCGATTGTCTACGGGCTCACCGCAGACCACGTCCTTGAACTCGATGTGATCCTGGCCGATGGCACGCGGACGACGCTCCGGCGAGGGGGTACGGTGCCCGTGCAGCTGGCGGCATGCCAACCACTCGGTGCTGCCTGGTCAGGGCCAACGCTTCTGCGGCGCGTCTCGGGGTACAACCTCGATGCACTCAATGGCGAGTCGCCAGATTGGCCGCGTCTGTTCTGCGGATCCGAAGGCACGCTGGGATTGATGTGCGGAGCACGGGTCGGGCTGGTGCCGATTCCCGAGACACGTGGGCTCGCGCTTGTGGGGTTTGCCGACGTGGCATCGGCACTCGGTGCGGTCACCGACATACTCAGCTCACGCCCGTCGGCGATTGAGCTCATGGATGCTGCAATGCTGGACCCGGCAAACCGGGCGCCCATCACCGCTGGGCTCACCGACTTTGGCCGTGGCCTCGGGGCACTCCTTGTTGTCGAGTACAGCGGATCCGAGGATGAGGTGCATCACGCACTCGCCCAGATGCCCGACGCGCACACCGTGCGCGATCTGCCTGCCCAACAGGCGATTTGGGCGGTCCGGCGTGCAGGGATCGCCCGCGCACTGCGTGGCGAAGGGCTCGTCGGCCAGCCCGCCCCCTCCCCTGATGCCAAACCTCTTCCGGTCATCGAAGACCCAGCTGTTCCCCCAATGCATCTGGCCGCGTTTGCACACGATGTGCGCGCGCTCCTTGCTGAGGAGGGGCTGCCTGCAGTCTGGTACGGGCATGCAAGTGTCGGCTGTCTGCATATTCGCCCCTTAATCGACTTACGGGCGCCGGGTGCCGTCGCGCAACTGCGGCGCCTCGCAGAATCGGTTGCCGACCTTGTGGTGAGTTATGAGGGGTCACTTTCGGGGGAACATGGGGATGGACGGCTGCGCGGCGAGCTCTTGCGCCGGATGTACCCGGCAGCCACCATGCGCGCGTTCGAGGATCTCAAACACGCACTTGACCCTCATGGGCTCTTAAACCCGGGGGTGCTGATCAATCCTGAGCCGCTTGACTCGGGGCTCCGTATTTTCGAAGCACCCGTCCGCACAGAAATCTTGAGCTCGGTGTCGTTCGCCGACAGCGGCGGCTTCACGCGGGCAGTGGAGGCATGCAACGGGAATGGAGCGTGTCGGAGTCATCAGGGCGCGATGTGTCCAAGTTTTCACGCGCTGGGTGATGAACGCCACTCCACGCGCGGACGCGCCAATCTGCTCCGGAGCGCAATCGAGGGTCGCCTTGACGGTGGGCTTGCCGATGATGGGCTCCACGAGGCGCTGAGTCTATGTTTGGGCTGTAAAGCATGCGCGTCAGAATGCCCCGCATCGGTCGATATGTCGCGAATGAAGGTCGAAGCACTGCATGCTCGGCATGCCGAACGCGGCATTCCACTGCGCACACGCGCATTCGCTGCCACCCACCAGCTCTTGCGAATCGGTGCCATGACTCCCCGGATCGCCGGTCATGGGGCACGCATTGCCAGCCGCGTGCTCGGACGCCCGGTGCCAGCGCCCGTCGCACCGTGGAAGTTCACACCCGCGGATCCCGCAACCGTTGATGTCGTGATCATGGCCGACACATTCACACGCTATCTGCACCCGGAAGTCGGTGAGGCCGCCCTTCAGGTCCTTGCCGCCACAGGAGCACGCGTTGGGGTGGTCGATCCAGGATGCTGCGGACGCCCGCAACTCTCGCAAGGACGCGTTGAGCGGGCACGCGAGCAGCTCCTGCATGCCTGCGACCAGCTCCTGCCCTTCGCACGCCACGGGGTACCGATCGTCACCCTCGAGCCATCGTGTTGGTCAATGCTGACCGATGACGCCATCACGCTGTCCGACGATCCGCGGCTCAGTGAGATTCGTGAGGCGGTCCAGACCTTTGAGCAGATTGTGATCGATCGGGGGCTGCCGGGGCTGCGTCCGCGCCCAGAAGTTGCCGTGGTGCACAGCCATTGCCACACCCGTGCCGATGGCGCAGGCGACGCGCTCCATCGGCTTGTCGAGATGATTCCCGAACTCACCGCCACGCCCTCTGGCGCGGGATGCTGCGGCATGGCGGGTGCGTTTGGGTACGAGCACCCCGATCTGTCACGACAGATCGCCGAGATGCAACTTCTCCCCGCCACGCGTACCGCTGATCTCGTCGTTGCACATGGGGCATCCTGCCGGCAGCAAATCGCGGATCTCGCAGACCGGCCGACATTCCACCCCGCCGTGCTTCTCGCCGCACAACTTCCCCACACGGAACGCTCCGCAACGAACTCGGCCTGAGCGCATGTGCGCCCAGGCCGAAGAACACCACATCGATGGCGGTCACCCGCCGATCGCATGAACTACGAGCGAGAACCTGCCTTCGACTGCACCTCTGCCGCAACGTGTGCCGGCACATCAGCGTAGTTCTCAAACTGCATCGTGAAGGTTGCGCGTCCCTGTGTGGCGGAACGGACCGAGGTCGCGTATCCGAACATCTCAGAGAGCGGCACCGTCGCGTTGACCACCTCAAGGCCGCCCATGCGTGGCTCGGTGCCACCGATACGTCCTCGGCGACGGTTGAGGTCACCCACGACCGTTCCGACAAATTCCTTCGGCGACACCACTTCCACAGCCATCATCGGCTCGAGCAATGTCGGAGACGCCCGCTTGACGGCTTCCTTGAGCGCCATGGATCCGGCGATCTTAAAGGCCATTTCGGATGAGTCCACGTCGTGGTAGGAACCATCGATCAGTTGCACCTTCACGTCGACGATTGGATACCCGGCAACCACACCACCCTCGAGGGCTTCGCGGATACCTGCATCGACCGCAGGCACATATTCCTTTGGGATCGAGCCACCGACAATCTTGCTTTCAAACTCGTAGCCCTTTCCGGACTCGTTGGGCTCGATCGCAATGTAGACGTGACCAAACTGACCCCGACCACCGGTCTGGCGGACGAACTTGCCCTCCACCTTCTCGACCCGCTTGCGGACGGTCTCACGGTAGGCAACCTGCGGGGCACCCACGTTTGCGTCCACGCTGAACTCACGCATCAAACGGTCAACAATGATTTCCAGGTGCAACTCACCCATTCCGGAAATCACGGTCTGGCCGGTTTCCTCATCGGTCCGCACACGGAATGTTGGATCCTCATCAGACAGACGACCGAGCGCCACAGAGAGCTTCTCCTGGTCCTGCTTGGTCTTTGGCTCGATTGCCAAACCAATCACCGGCTCAGGGAAGACCATCTGCTCGAGAATGATCTGTGCATTGGGGTCACACAACGTGTCACCGGTCGTGGTGCTCTTCAGCCCCACTGCGGCAACGATGTCTCCTGCCATGACGGAATCGACATCTTCGCGATGGTTCGCATGCATCATCAAAAGACGACCGACGCGCTCCTTGCGGTCCTTGGTCGCATTGACGACTCCGGCACCCGTCTGCAGCGATCCGGAATAGACGCGAAGGTAGGTCAAGCGACCGACATATGGGTCGCTCATCACCTTGAAGGCAAGCGCGGCAAATGGCACGGTCTCGCTCGACTCACGAAACACAGGATCATCCTCGTACCCCGGAACGATACCCTCCGCTGGAGGGACATCGAGCGGTGATGGGAGGTAGGCGACCACTGCGTCAAGCAGCGGTTGGACGCCCTTGTTCTTAAACGATGATCCACACAAGACCGGCGTGACCGTGGCGTTCAACACCGCCAAACGCAGTGCTGCTGCCAAACGCTCTGGGCTGATTTCTTCACCCTCGAGGTAGGCCTCGGCCAAGGTATCGTCACTGTCGGCAACTGCCTCAACGAGCTTGTCGCGGGCAGCAGCGGCGGCGTCGGCATACTCGGCCGGCACACTGGACTTTTCCTGCACTGTGCCAAGGTCGTCGGTGTAGATGATCGCTTCCATCTGCACGAGGTCGATCAATCCGAGGAACTCTGACTCGGCGCCGATCGGCAACTGAATCGGGATGGCGTTTGCGCCAAGACGGTCGATCATCGTTGCGACAGCTTTTTCAAAGTCCGCGCCGATCCGGTCCATCTTGTTCACATACGCAATGCGCGGAACGCCGTATCGGTCGGCCTGGCGCCACACCGTCTCACTCTGCGGCTCCACACCAGCCACTGAGTCGAATAAGGCGACGGCGCCGTCGAGCACGCGCAGGGAACGTTCGACCTCGATTGTGAAGTCAACGTGACCCGGGGTATCAATGATGTTGATGCGGTGGTCATCCCAGAAACAGGTGGTCGCAGCGCTGGTGATCGTGATACCGCGCTCTTGCTCTTGGGCCATCCAGTCCATGGTGGCGCCACCCTCATGCACTTCGCCCATGCGGTGCACACGACCGGTGTAGTAAAGAATCCGCTCCGTCGTGGTCGTCTTACCAGCATCAATGTGGGCCATGATGCCGATATTGCGCACCCGTTCAAGCGGTACGCGTTTCATCGCCGTCGACAAGAGTGATCTCCTTACGTCTCATCTCGCGCGTGCGCCAAAAGGCGCACGCGTCACTTCCAGCTAAAGGGTATCCCGTAATAACGCAATCCTGCGAGGGATCGGCTACCAGCGGTAGTGCGCGAACGCCTTGTTCGCTTGGGCCATACGGTAAATATCATCCTTGCGCTTAAACGCACCACCCTGGGAACCCAAGGCATCGAGCAGTTCATTGGCAAGGCGCTCGCTCATCTGCTTCTCACGACGTTGACGCGAGAATCCGACAATCCAACGCACTGCGAGGGTGCGACCGCGACGGGCCTGCACCTCGATCGGCACCTGGTAGGTGGCACCACCCACACGGCGGGACTTGACCTCGAGCATTGGGGTCACGTTGCGGATCGCCTCTTCGGTGACCTGCACTGGATCCCGACCGGTGCGGTCACGGATACGGTCGAGGGCGCCGTACACGATGCGCTCTGCGGTTGACTTCTTGCCGTCTTTTAACACCTTGTTGATGAGCTGTGTCACCAATGGGCTGTTGTAGACGGGGTCCGGATCAAGCGGACGATTTGTGATGATTGCGCGACGTGGCATGGGCTACTTTGGGGTCTTTGCGCCGTACTTCGAGCGCGCTTGACGACGATTGGCGACACCGGCGGCATCGAGTGCTGCACGAATAACCTTGTACCGCACACCTGGGAGGTCCTTCACACGTCCACCACGCACGAGCACCACAGAGTGCTCCTGCAGGTTGTGCCCCTCACCGGGGATATAGGTGGTCACTTCGACACCATTGGTCAGTCGGACACGACAGACCTTCCTCAGCGCCGAGTTCGGCTTCTTTGGAGTGGTTGTGTACACACGGGTACACACACCGCGCTTCTGGGGGGCACCCCGGAGCGCAGGGGTCGAACTCTTTGAAGTCTTTGGCGTCCGACCCTTCCGGACGAGCTGGTTAATCGTTGGCACGAGCGCCTTTTGTCGCGTGGAAATAAATGCGTGTTCAACCGCCCGAGGTGAGCGGCTTCGGGACGTTAGCACACACAAAGGCACCCGATTGGCCAAAACGCTCGCAATCCGGGACGAAAAAATCGTACCGATGCGGTCGGCCGCCCTGCGCGCGCCAGCCCGACGTTGGCACCCACAGCCAACGGGAGTTACTCAATGGGGCTGCTCGGTCATACCGAGACAGCCCCATTGACTGATTACTCGGACTCCGGCGCCTCTGGCTCGAAGTGGTACGTACCACTGTCGTCGCTCAAGGCAGGAAGTGCGAAGTCGTCGTCGTCGTAATCGATGTAGGGAGTATCCAAATCGAAGTCGAGCAATGCGGGAGCCCGCTGTGCTGACTCGATTTCGAGCTGACGATAGTGACGCAACCCAGTTGCGGCAGGAATCAGCTTCCCGATGATCACGTTCTCCTTGAGGCCGCGCAGGCGATCGGTCTTGCCCTCGATTGCGGCATCCGTCAACACCTTCGTGGTCTCCTGGAACGATGCAGCAGACAAGAACGATTCGGTCGCGAGCGATGCCTTGGTGATGCCCAAGATCAATGGCTCATACGACGCTTGCGCATCGTCGATCTCGCGTTCAAGGTCGGCGTCGGTACCTGTCCAGGTCCCGGCCTCCCGTTCTGCCAACAGTCCTTCGAAGCGCTCCCGTGCAGCCCGTGCATTCTCACGGAACAGCACCGGCTTATCGACCAGCTGCCCAGGCAGAAAGCTTGTGATGCCTGGATCCTCGATACGCACCTTGCGCAACATCTGACGCACGATGATCTCGATGTGCTTGTCGTTGATGTCCACACCCTGTGAGCGATACACATTTTGCACTTCGCGCACCAGGTAGAGCTCGGTCTTGATTGACCGATCGCGGTTTGCACCAGCTGGCAACAAGAACCACCCAGGCACAACCTCCATGCCCTTTTCAATGTGCGGCTCAGGACGGTCCGATGGCAAACGCAACATGCGCGTGCTGGTACCGGCCTCGGTGGCGACATCAATCTTGATCCATTGATCGACCGAGTTCTTTGGTGCCTTCTCGCGAGTGATCTTGGTCACGGTACCCAGGACACCCAACGCAACACCAGAGGTCGCTGCCAAGATGTCTGGCGGGAATGCCGAACCCAGGGTCAGCAATGTACCTGCGGTCACCCATGCACCATCAGCGACGGTGATCTGTGTCCGCTTCGGGACGGTAAAGACGTGCTCACGCACAGGCTGGCGTGTTGCGCCGGTACCGGCATCTTCAACCGGGATGTATTCGGGCTCGACCAGCACCAGGCGGGCAGCACCTGGACGACTCTCGTCATCTTCGATGCGGACCCAGCCGTCGACATTCGCCACATGGGCAAGCGCCTTTGGTTTACGTGCCTCAAACAACTCGACGATACGCGGCAAACCATGAGTGATGTCTGCTCCTGCCACACCACCGGTGTGGAAGGTACGCATTGTCAACTGGGTTCCTGGCTCACCGATCGACTGGGCGGCGATGATTCCGACCGCGTCACCGGGCTCACACAGACGACCAGAGGCAGGGTTACGGCCGTAGCAGTTTCCACAGACCCCAAAGTCGCTACGGCACTTGAGTGGGGAACGCATGACCGCAATGGAATTACGCGGTGCCCCATCCTTGGTGCGACAGGCCAGGGCAATTTCCTGGGCCATCTCGTTGGTCACCAGCGTGCCAGAGTGTTCTTCTTCATTCTCATCGAGCGCCCGTGGGTCGACAATGACCTCACCAGACACTGCATCGACCACTGGGCCAAGCAGCAAACGGCCCGCGAGGCTCAAGTTGATGCTGCCATCACGGAAGATGGGCACGTCGATACCGTCAGTTGTCCCACAATCGTGCTCACGCACAATCATGTCCTGGGACACGTCGACCAGACGACGAGTCAAGTACCCGGAGTCAGCGGTCTTGAGCGCGGTATCTGCAAGCCCCTTACGCGCACCGTGGGTCGAGATGAAGTACTCGAGCACCGAGAGCCCTTCCATGAAGTTGCTCTTGATCGGGCGCTCAATCGTCTCGCCCTTCGGGTTATTCATGAGACCACGCATACCGGCGAGCTGACGGATCTGCTTAAAGGATCCTCGCGCGCCACTGTTTGCCATCATGTAGATCGGGTTGAGACGGAAGAGGTGGGCTTCCATCGCCTTGGCGACTTCATCGGTTGCCCGATCCCACAACGAGACCACAGCTTCGTGGCGCTCCTCGACGCTCATCTCACCGCGATCGAAGTAGCTCTCGATCTCCTCGACCTCGCGGTCGTACTTCTCGAGAATCTCGGACTTGTTCGGTGGCACCACGATGTCATTCTTGGAGATCGTGATTCCCGAATCGCTCGAGTAGCGGAATCCAAGACGCTTGAAGGTGTCGAGCACCATCGAGACGATTGTCGGACCGTAGAGGTTGACCAATTCTTCAATGAGGTCGGTCACTTCACGCTTGGTAAAGATGCGGTTGGTCCGCGGGAAGCGGAACTCCTCAGTGGCAGCCTCAGGGAAGACCGCAATCAAGTCGGTCTCGATCGCGTGATTGAACACCACACGTCCGGCAGTCGTGATCTCGATCAGATCCCGTGAACGGTCACGCAATTGAATGACGCTCTGCAGCGGCAAGACGCGGTGTTCAAGTGCACGCAGCACCTCTTCGACGCTTCCGAATGCCGGAATGCGCTCTGGCAAACCAGAACGGGTAAAGGCGTCAGTGCTCCATCCGCCATTGTCAGGGTACGTACGCTCGTCGCCTTCGAACTTGGCCTCGTGCCCCTTGGGAAGCGACCACTTGCGGGTCTTGGGGTCGACAAGCTCGTAGAGCTCCTTGGCAAACATGCCCTCTTGGGATCCAATCGGTCGCACATCGATCGAACGGCAGTAAGTGAGGTAGTAGAGCCCCAGCACCATGTCCTGGCTCGGCACGGCGATCGGACGACCGTGAGCCGGCGACAAGATGTTGTTTGACGAGAGCATCAACACGCGCGCTTCAGTTTGGGCTTCCACCGACAACGGCAAGTGCACCGCCATCTGGTCACCATCGAAGTCTGCGTTAAACGCGGTGCAGACGAGTGGGTGAATTTGGATCGCTTTACCTTCGACCAACACGGGCTCGAATGCCTGAATGCCCAAACGGTGGAGCGTAGGAGCGCGATTCAACAGCACTGGGTGCTCCTGAATCACCTCTTCCAACACATCCCAGACCTCGGGCACCATGGCGTCAACGAGCTTCTTGGCAGCCTTGATGTTCATGACCTGCTTGCGTTCCACAAGGCGGCTCATGATGAATGGCTTGAACAACTCCAGCGCCATCAGCTTCGGCAAGCCGCACTGATGCAAACGCAACTCCGGTCCAGCCACAATCACCGAACGGCCCGAGTAGTCCACGCGCTTTCCGAGCAAGTTCTGACGGAATCGTCCTTGCTTACCCTTGAGCATGTCGGACAGCGACTTGAGCGGACGGTTGCCCGGTCCGGTCACTGCGCGGCCACGACGACCATTGTCAAACAACGCATCCACTGCCTCTTGGAGCATCCGCTTTTCATTGTTGACGATGATCTCCGGCGCACCAAGATCCAAGAGACGCTTGAGACGGTTGTTCCGGTTGATCACACGCCGGTACAAATCGTTGAGGTCGCTGGTCGCGAACCGGCCACCATCGAGCTGCACCATCGGGCGAAGCTCCGGTGGAATCACCGGCACCGACTCGAGCACCATCCACTCAGGACGGTTCTCGCTGCGGCGGAATGCCGACATGACCTTCAAACGCTTGAGCGCGCGTGCCTGGCGCTGGCCCTTTGAGGTCTGAATGGTCTCGCGCAAAAACTCGGTCTCTTTGTCGAGGTCAATGACCGCGAGCAAGTCGCGAATTGCGGCCGCACCCATGCCACCACGGAAGTACTCACCAAACCCATATGGCGAGGCAAACCGATCGCGCATCTCACGGAAGAGCTGCTCATCGGTTTCGATCTGACGCGGACGCATGTCCTTGAAGGTGATCCATGCGCGCTGCAGGCGCTCAATCGCTTCTTCGGTGTAGCGCTCGATGTCCTTGATCGACAGGTCGGTTTCCCGACGCAATTCCGATTCGGCCTGACGCTTATCGGCATCGGTCAGCTCACGCTTGGCCGTGCGATCCTCAGAGGTCCGGTCGCGCTCGAGATCCTCGAGCCAGTAAAAGTCCTCATCGGTAAACGAGGCCGTATCTGACTCACCTCGGAGCCACGCCGAGCGACGCTCAAGGCGCTCTTGCAATTCGAGCACGCGCTCTTCGCGATCGAGTGTGTACTGGTCGAGGGCCTCATTGATCTTTTCCTGGAGCATGTCGAGGTCTTCGGCACGCTTCTCGTCGTCGACCCACGTGACGATCGAAGCGGCGTAGTACAGAACCTTTTCAAGCTCCTTCGGAGCGATGTCGAGCATGTAACCGATGCGGCTCGGCACACCCTTGAAAAACCAAATGTGCGACACCGGTGCAGCTAGGTCGATGTGCCCCATGCGCTCACGGCGCACCTTGGCACGAGTGACCTCAACGCCACAACGTTCGCAAATAATGCCCTTGTACCGGACGCGCTTGTACTTGCCGCAATAGCACTCCCAGTCCTTTGTCGGACCGAAAATCTTCTCGCAGAACAGCCCATCCTTCTCGGGCTTCAAGGTCCGGTAGTTAATCGTTTCCGGCTTGGTGACTTCTCCCGACGACCACTGGCGAATCTGCTTCGGCGACGCCAGGCCAATGGAGATGGTGTCGAAGTTATTGATATCGATCACTGCGCTCGCTCCTCATTGCGACGGGTGGTGCGACGGGCACCACTCGAGGTTGCATCCCCCAAAAGAGCCCCGGAACACGCGGCGCGCGCCCCGGGGCCCCCGTCAGTCCTGGTCCTCTTCGTCCTCGGAAGGTTCGGTGCTTGCGACAACCTCTGCAGGAGTCGCATCGCCATCTGCTGACGTCTCGTCCTCGCGACGCAACCCACCAAGGCCGCCCGAGAGGTCGATACCGAGCTCTTCAGCCGCACGCAAAAGATCATCGTCTTCATCTTTCCCGATGAACTCTGGCATTGCGCCACCGTGCACCCGCACATCCAAACCAAGGCTCTGCATTTCCTTCAGCAAGACCTTGAAGCTCTCCGGAATGGATGGTTCTTGAATGTTCTCGCCCTTCACGATGGCCTCGTATGCCTTCACGCGGCCGACCGTGTCATCACTCTTGATGGTGAGCATTTCTTGCAATGTGTATGCGGCGCCATAGGCCTCAAGCGCCCACACTTCCATCTCACCAAACCGCTGACCACCGAACTGTGCCTTACCACCCAACGGCTGCTGGGTCACAAGCGAGTACGGGCCGGTCGAACGTGCGTGGATCTTGTCGTCCACCAAGTGCAAAAGCTTCAACATGTACATGAACCCGACGGTGACCTTCCCGTCGTATGGCTCACCGGTACGGCCGTTGTAGAGCTGGAATTTTCCAGAGCACTGGCGTCCGTCAAGGTCGCTCTCATCAATCGCGAGATTGATCGGCACCTCAGGGTGGCTCTTGTACCAACCGATCAATGCATGGTCGACATCTTCTGGTGTCGCGCCATCGAAGACCGGTGTTGACACGAAGGTGCGACCCAACGGCAAGCCGTCTCCTTCACCTTCAGGAGTCCAGCCGTAATTCGCAGCCCAACCAAGATGGGTTTCGAGAATCTGACCGATGTTCATACGGCTCGGCACACCGAGTGGGTTCAAGATCATGTCCACCGGCGTTCCGTCCTCAAGGAACGGCATGTCGGCAACAGGGACGATCTTGGAAATCACACCCTTGTTTCCGTGGCGGCCCGCGAGCTTGTCGCCTTCAGCGATCTTGCGACGCTTTGCCACATAGACGGTCACAAGCTGGTTGACACCGGGTGAAAGGTCGTCACCGTTCTCACGGCTGAACACCTTCACGTCGATGACCTTACCGCCCTCACCGTGTGGCACCTTCAATGAGGTGTCACGAACCTCGCCGGCCTTCTCCTTAAAGATGGCACGGATCAGCTTCTCTTCTGCGGTCAGCTCGGTCTCACCCTTTGGCGTGACTTTTCCGACCAACAAATCGCCCGACGACACCTCGGCGCCGATACGGACGATGCCACGCTCGTCGAGATCCTTGAGTGATTCCTCAGAGCGGTTGGGAATATCACGAGTAATTTCCTCGGCGCCCAACTTCGTCGTCCGCGCATCAACTTCGTATTTCTCGATGTGGATCGACGAAAGCACGTCATCCTTGACCAAGCGGTCAGAGATGATGATGGCGTCCTCGTAGTTGTAACCCTCCCACGCCATAAAGGCGACCAGGATGTTCTTGCCCAGCGCCAGCTCACCCATATCGGTCGAGCTTCCGTCCGCCAAGACATCACCTGCGTCCACCGTGTCGCCCATCTTGATGATTGGCTTCTGGTGAATGACGGTGCCCTGGTTTGAGCGCTTGAACTTCTCGAGTTCGTAGCGGGTGGTCTCACCCTTCTTGTCCTCGATGATGATGCGGTTGGCGTCGATCGCAGCAACCTTGCCTGCGGTGCGCGACACCACGACATCACGGCTATCGATGGCGGCACGGCGCTCCATCCCGGTACCCACAAGCGGGGCTTCGGTAATCATGAGCGGCACAGCCTGGCGCTGCATGTTGGCGCCCATCAATGCGCGGTTTGCGTCGTTGTGCTCGAGGAACGGAATCAACGCGGTTGCCACAGAGACGATCTGTGCCGGCGAGACGTCCATGTAGTCGACACCTTCGGGTGCAAACAGGTCTGGCTCTCCTGCACGACGGCAGAGCACCGGACCCACCAGCTTGCCCTTCTTGTCGACCTCAGCGTTCGCCTGGGCGATGATCTTGTTCTCTTCTTGGGTCGCATCGAGCCACTCGAGTTCATCGGTGACGACGCCCTTGACGACACGCCGGTAGCGGGTCTGGATAAATCCAAACTCGTTCACCGTGGCGTAACTGCCGAGCGAGCCAATCAGCCCGATGTTTGGACCTTCAGGGGTCTCAATCGGACACATACGCCCGTAGTGGGTTGGGTGGACGTCGCGGACCTCAATTGGAGCCCGCTCACGCGTCAGACCGCCAGCGCCCAATGCCGACAGACGACGGCGGTGGGTCAGCCCCGCGAGGGTGTTGGTCTGGTCCATGAACTGCGACAACTGCGAGGAGCCAAAGAACTCCTTGAGTGCAGCAACCACCGGACGAATATTGATGATCGTCTGCGGGGTGATTGTGTCGACATCCTCGGTGCTCATCCGCTCGCGGACAACCCGTTCCATACGGTAGAAACCGATGCGGAATGCCTCTTGGATGAGCTCGCCCACGGTGCGCAGACGACGGTTACCAAAGTGTTCGTACTCATCCATCTCGATCGCGATTTCATCGCGCGGATAGATCATGGCGTCGGCAGCAAAGTCCTTTGAGTCCTCAGGCACACCGATACGGATCGGCAACTCAACCAGGCGACGAATCAAATCGACCAAGTCGTCGCTCATGTTCGAGACCCGACCGGTAAAGCGCGGGTTGGTCAGCGTGCGCACTTCTGGGTCAACCGAGGTTCCCAGACGGGCGTTGAGCTTGTAGCGACCGACACGGGTGAGGTCGTAGCGCTTTGGGTCAAAGAACAAGGAGCGTACAAGCGCCTTGCTGTTGTCCACTGTTGGTGGCTCGCCCGGACGCTGCTTCTTGAACACCTCGATCAGGGCGTGCTGCATCAGCTCGCCTGCACGCAGATCGATTAGCTTTTGGACCTTTGCGATCTCATCTTCGATGCGCTGACGCTCGTCGGCAGAAAGATTTTCACTGTCGACATCAAGTGCACGCATGTCCGCAACGAGCTTCTCAAGCTCTTTGAGGCTCTTGCGGTTCCCTGACTGCGGCGCGCCCTCAGTGGTGTCGCGGTCCAGCGTCATCTGGATGAACGGGTTCACCCGATCTGGATCATTTGGATGACGGAACAGATTGGCGATGTCGTCGCGGGTGTAGCCAATCGCGAACAACAGAGTGGTCACCGGAAGCTTGCGCTTTCGGTCAATGCGGACATTGACCAGCCCCTTCTTATCGATCTCCAACTCAACCCATGAGCCACGCGATGGCATCAGGTTGGCAATGAAAACCTGCTTTTCAGGGTCTTTCGGCTCCATCACGTAGGCGCCAGGGGAACGCACGAGCTGCGTGACGACGACACGCTCTGTGCCGTTTACCACGAAGGTACCCCAGTCGGTCATCAGGGGAACATCGCCCATGAAGACCTTCTGCTCGCGAATCTCACCGGTTTCCCGGTTGATGAAAAAGACCTGCATTGTCAACGGCGCAGCGTAGACAAGGTCCTTCTCGCGGCATTCGCGGATGTCATTGTTGGGAACGATTTGGTCCAGCGGCATCCCTGGCTCCCAACCGCCAATGGAATACGAGCCGAACTGGACTGCCAGCGTGCCGGTGAAGTCCTCAATCGGTGATATATCGTCGATGGTCTCTCGGAGTCCTTCGTTGAGAAACCACTCAAATGACGAGCGCTGAATATCGATGAGGTCTGGGACCTCTTCGATGTTTCCCAAACGGGAAAATGTACGACGGACACGGGCAGCATTAACCTTGCTCAAGTCGCGAGGCCTCCTGGACGAGCATGGTGGTCACGGCGGGCAGACGCACGCCGCTTACATGGACCGGGCGGGACGGGGCCGAGGAGTGTAGCAGACGGCCGCAGCAGTTGTGGTCCCCACTCGGTACGCACATGCGCACCTGGGGGGTCGAAAGAAACGCGCAGCTGAAATCACCCCAACCCGTCAGACTGAAATTAGAGTCTATCTGTTTCGACACTCGTCCGCTAGTCGGTGCATACTTGTAGGAATGACTGTGGCACTCCTTCCGCTCGGCGACCCCGGTGATCCTGAAAGTTTCCTCCCCCGGGTTGAGGCGCTTCTGGAGACCACGCATGCGCTCTGGTCCGCGCCGGAGGAGCGTCGGCGCATGCGCGCCTTCGGCTTCCGCCCGGCCGTGGAGCAGGGGGTGCTCAAACGCGAGTGGCATGGCCTGGGCGTTCGTATTTCGACCGCCGTGTTTCGTGTCAGCCAGCCAGGTGTGGCAGAAATTGTCTACCGGGCCGGAGATCGCGCGGTTCTCCTCAACGATGAACCGTTCACGCTCACCGATGCGTCGCTCCATTTCGTCCGTACCCTGCTCGATCTCATCGAGGGGTACGAGCGATGGGTTGAGGTGCGCGAAGGACGCCAGGCACGCCTCAATCGCCATTCACAGATTACGACCTACGACCGACCTGCGGTCAATGTCCTTGCCGAGACGCGCCGCTTACAGCGGATGCTGCAGGTCCCCAGGACAAAGACCTCTTAAGAGATCTCGGGCGGCGCGGCGGGGGGCGGTGCAGAGCTCTCCGCGATTTCCCCACGCCGCTCTCGCCTGCGAGGTACTTAGTTGGTGTCTCCGAAACGACCGGGCACCGAACCCGACTTCACAACTGCAAGGTCTTCAAGCCATCCACCGAGACGCGTGTAGTCAGCGTCATCTTGGGCAAGCCCGCTGCGCGCGCCCTCAACCAAAGCGATGATGTCATCGACGTTGGACTTATTTGCGGTCGAAACCTTGTCGCGAAGATCGCTTTTTACGGAACGCTCGAGTGGCATGGAATCCTCCGGATCACAGGGTGGGACAACATTCTTACTGACGGGCGTCGCGCCACGTCATCTGGCGAGAGGCGCATCGATTGCGTCTCCTGCCGAGGTCAACAGAGTTTGGCGGATCAGTACCCCGTGTTTCTAGGGGGAGCGTGCGAATCCGCACAAAAAGATGTGCGATTTCGCGCAACTGACCTGCCCCATCAATGCAGATGGCCCTCCGCACAACTTCTGCACGGAAGGCCATCTGCACACCAACTCTCATCGTCGCCGCAGATGCGGCGGCGCGATTAGCTCACCGAAACGAGTGCTCCGGCCTCTTCGAGCTGCGCCTTGATCTGGTCAGCCTCTTCCTTGGCAACGCCGTCCTTGACCACGCCAGGGGCGCCATCAACGAGGTCCTTGGCTTCCTTGAGACCCAGACCGGTCACCGCGCGCACGACCTTGATGACCTGAATCTTCTTGTCACCAGCGCCGTCGAGGTTGACGGTAAAGGATGTCTTCTCTTCCTCAACAGCAGCGGCGGCAGCAGGAGCAGCAGCAACGGCAACCGGTGCAGCAGCGGTCACACCAAACGCCTCTTCAATGGCCTTGATGCGCTCAGCAAGCTCGAGCACGGAAATGCCCTTGAGCTCTTCAATCCACTCTTCAGTCGTAATACCCATCGTTCGTCCTCCTCGTTCGTAAAAAGTAAATGAATCGTGTCGTTGGACGAGCGGAGAGCTAGCTGCCCTCGCCCGCGCGCTGCGCGTGCAACGCGTTGAGGGCTTGTGCCAGCCCGGTGATCATGTTGTTCATTGCGCCCGCAAGACCACGAAGTGGTGCTGCAACGCCACCCGCCAATTGCGCAAGCAACTGGTCACGCGACGGCAAGGTCGCAAGGTAATTGAGCTCCGCGGCCGACAATTCACGACCGTCAAGCAAGCCACCCTTGAGCTCAAGGTGCTCCAAACGTTCCGCAAAGCCATTGAGCACCTTCGCGGTCTCCGCAGGATCACCGTTGACCCAGACCAATCCGGTCGGGCCGTTCAGGAATCCCAGAAGCGCTTCTTGCCCCGTGGCGTTCGCTGCACGCCGCGCCAAGGTGTTCTTGGCAACGGTCAGGCTGGCATTTGCCGCCCGCAGCGCACCACGCAGTTCGGAGAGCTCTTTGACGGTTAGGCCACGAAAGTCAGCTGCGAGAATCGTATTGGTCGATCCAAGATGCTCTTCAAGTTCGGCGATAACGTCCGCCTTTTGGTCCCGTCGCAGTGCTTCACCTCCTCATCATTGGTCCGGCGGGATCGACGCGGACCAATGCCGACCCGCACCATCACGGGCCTGTGCACTGCACCTCGCCAACCTCGCACGGGTGGTCCGAATCGGACCGGTTTCAGGCGGCCAGTTGGCGCGCCCCCGTGGGTCTTTGGTTAGCTTGTAAAAAAGATGGCCGCCCTAGGCGGTCGCCTCCTCAAACAGGTTGGATGTGCGTGTCGTATCGACCGGGATACCAGGACCCATGGTCTGCACAACGGTGATGGACTTGATGTAGCGGCCCTTGGCTGCTGCCGGCTTTGCGCGCAAAATCTCCTCGATGACCGATTGGTAGTTCTCGACCAATGCGTTCTCCTCAAAGGAGCGCCTACCGATACCCAAGTGAATGATGCCGGTACGGTCGGTGCGGTACTCGACCTTTCCTCCCTTGACATCTTCGATTGCGCGCGCAAGATCGAAGGTCACGGTGCCGGTCTTGGGGTTTGGCATCTTTCCCGACGGTCCGAGGACACGACCAAGCTTCCCGACGGTCGCCATCAGGTCCGGGGTCGCGATTGCGACGTCAAAATCGGTGAATCCCGCCTCAACCTGTGCGGCAAGGTCTTCAGCGCCGACGATGTCTGCGCCAGCCTCTTGTGCCTCACGGGCTTTGTCGCCTTGGGCGAAGACTGCCACGCGGACGCTTTTCCCAGTTCCATGGGGAAGGCTGATTGTGCCGCGCAATTGCTGATCGGCGTGACGCACATTCACACCGAGACGAATGTGCACCTCGACGGTTGCATCGAACTTGGTCAGCTCTTGGGACTTGATCAAACGTAGTGCTGCCAGCGGGGAGTAGATCTCCTGCGCGCTAATTTCTGCCTTTGCCTGCTCGTACCGCTTGCCGTGCTTTGCCACGGTGTTCTCTCCTTGTTTGGCGGGCGACAATCACGCACATGCGCGCGAGTGACGAACCCTCCCAGTCGTTGTAGGCCTGGTGGACCTAATCCTCGACCAGAACTCCCATGCTTCGGGCCGTTCCGGCGATCATGGACATTGCCGTCTCAATGCTATTCGCGTTGAGATCGGGCATCTTGGTCTCGGCAATCTGCCGAACTTGCGCCTTCGTCAGCGTGCCGACCTTGTCGGTCTGGGGCACGGCTGAACCACTTGGAATACCCAGTGCCTGCAAAATCAGCACCGGTGCAGGTGGGGTTTTGGTAATAAAGGTGAAGGAACGATCCTCGAAGACCGAAATCTCGACAGGAGTAACCGTTCCATTCGCGGCTTGAGTCTGAGCGTTAAACGCCTTGCAGAACTCCATGATGTTGATACTCGCCGCACCCAGAGCAGGACCAACTGGCGGCGCTGGTGACGCCTGCCCAGCCGGGATCTGGAGCTTGATGATCTGCAGGACCTTCTTCGCCATGGCTCTTTCTGTGTACGTGTCGTGGATGCAAAACGCACGCACCGGCGACACCTACGCGCGCCAATGCGGACGGCCATTGTAGCCACCTCACGCGTCTCGCGTGGGGACTCAGTGGAAATTCTGTTGTTAGGAGAGCTTTTTCACCTGGTCAAAGGAGAGATCCGCCGGGGTTTCACGCCCGAAAATGCTGACCAGCACCTTGATACGACCGGCCTCTGAATTGATTTCGGCGATTTCGCCGGTGAAGTCCGACAACGGACCCGAGATGACCTTGACCGATTCACCCACCGAGAACTCTGCGCGCACCTTGGGACGCAATTCAGAATGGGTACGCAGCAAACGGTCGACCTCAGCTTGGGTCAATGGCACTGGGTCGGTTGAGGAACCCACAAAACCGGTGACTCCAGGAGTGTCCTTGACAACCCACAGCGCGTCCGGGGTCATATCCATGTGCACCAACACGTAACCGGGAAGGGTGCGCTTTTCGGTCTGGACCTTCTGCCCGTCCTTATTGGTTTCGACCACTTGCTCGGTCGGCACCACTATCTCACGGACATTTTCGCGCTGGCCTAATGAGACCAGGCGATGTTCAAGATTCGCCTTGACCTTCTTCTCATGACCGGAATAGGTGTTGATCACATACCAACGAAACACGGGTAGATACGTCCCTTCGGAGCGCGAATAACCAGCTAAAAGATGGCGTGCACGATGCGGTTGACGATGTTATCGACCACATCGAGATAAATCGTGACGATGGCAACCACCAAAATCACCACTGCGGTGGACTGCATCAACTGCGAACGAGTCGGCCACTGCACTTTGCGCAATTCCGCGATGACATCGCTCAGAAAGCGCGAGCCCTTACGTTGTTCCTGCACAGCCTTGGTAACCGATCCCGTCTTTTCGCGGGATGCGTTGGGTGCAGGTCGCGGTGCGACGGGCTGACGCCCCTCGCTTTTCTTTTGACGCCCACGCGAAGGAGGCGGCGGCGACACCTCGCGACCGTCATCTTTTTGTGAACCATCATTTTTTGCGGGTCGAATGCGTGCCATTCAGTCCACGTTGATAACAGGGCCGGAGGGACTCGAACCCCCAACCCCCGGTTTTGGAGACCGGTGCTCTACCAGTTGAGCTACGACCCTAGGAAGCGTCACGCCACTGGCGTGACGAACTAACGAGTCTCCCTGTGCGCAGTATGACGCCCGCACCAGCGACAGTATTTACTGAGCTCGATGCGATCGGGTGTATTACGACGGCTCTTATTTGTCTGGTAGTTCCGACGCTTGCACTCTTGGCAAGCAAGAGTAATCGCGAGACGCTGTCCCGGAGGCACGTGCCAGCCTTTCGGTCGTGAAACGGAGAGGCAGGCTACCACATGCCTCGCGCTCTGACAGGCCCAGAAGGCCTGTCAGAGAAAATTCTTATCGTTTTGGAGCCGTAATCGGTCGGCGAAAGCGGTTCCGCGTCGCTGCCTGCTCGGCAAGCGCAGCGATCCGAAGCAACGCGCTAGAGGCCCGCTGAAGATCAAGATTTGTGGCTGTGTGCACGGGTTCTACACGCAATGCATCACACAATCGGCGGTAGTGAGTCACCAGCGCCGGGCGTGCAATTGCGTTCGGTGAACCTGCGGAGTGCACACGATGACAATGTTGTTGTACATCTTCCACCGTGGGGATCCCACGCGGCACAGGGGTGCGGCTCGGGGGAGTCATTGAGTCTCCAAAACTGTCGAGTGGACCGGAATCAGCACGGCGGACTGCCCTGCATCGGTAATGGACATCAGAAAGCGACGACCCGGATCTCCCAACTCAAACTCCTCTTGGAACTCAAAGACGGTGCACACTCCGTCGTTGCTGTGGCCACATAGACGCAAGGGCGCTTCGGTATACGTGTCCAGTGCGTCGAGCACCCGTGAGAGCAACTGCTGTTCGTGGGCATTCAATGAGTCAAATTGTTGGGGTTCAGGCATCCCTGTACTCATCGGTCGACGACCTCGCGCGCTTGAATTTTGCGGCACCGAATGTTGGCCCCATGTCAAAAACTCATTCCTTTCATGCAATTCGTGGAGGCTGAGTTTCCCGTGCGTGCGTCATCACTCGGTGAGCTCTCGGTAAGGGATTGGCAAAGCCGACCCCCGCAGCGATCCACCCACTGCATCGGCGGCGGGCACCCAAACCTTTATTGTGTGAATCGATGGATGACGAACTCGATCTCGCAGAAGCCGCGGAGTACATCCTTGGCGAGCGCCCTGAACTCGATACGGATCACGTGTGGGCGGTCTTGCGCGAATTTGGCGCACCGCCAGCACCGACAAGTATCGATCTGGCCCTCACGCTTATTGACCAAGCGTGCCCCGAGGTCGACCGCAATGACGCGTTACAGATTCTGCGGGAGTGGTTGGCATACGCCGCCCTGGCAGTCGAACCCGACTGGGACGACGAGGACTAACCGAGCTCGTTAGTTCGGTGGCGTGCGATGGCGGGTGGTTGATTTGCCACCCATCATCAATTCGCGCGCGGCGTTGAGCGCCACCGTCATGCCTTCTGCTTGGCCACGAATGCGGGGATGCAAATCGGCGACGCGGTCGGGGTGACAGCGCACGATCTGGGCCCGAAATGCCCGCTCAATTTCGGTAGGAGATGCATCAGGACCGATTTCCAGGAGGGACGCCGCATCCTGCAACGTCGTCGGAAGCGGCGTTTCTCCTGGGATCGGCTGCGCGCGCATCGCGGCAACCTGCCGCAGAATTGCTGCGACCTGGGACTTTTCGGTACGCAATCGCACGCGATCCTCGGCGAGCTGCTCCCGTTCATCGCGCACCTCGTCGGCGAGCCGTAAGAGCCGCTGATCTCGGACACCGCGATCCTCCCGCAGGCTCTCAAGCATTGCGAGGGCAACAAACTGATCCGGGAGATCGGCGGGGACCGGTCGTTCGGCTCCGCGCTCCCCGCGAGCAATCTGTGTCATCACATCCTCAAGGGTCAGATGCGCGCGATTTCCTCCGGCGGGGCCATCGGACGGGCCAAGACGGACCAAGGCCAATTCATCCCACGCGGGTTCCACGAGAAATACCGCAGACGAGCGGCCGACAAGCAGGGCACGGCGGGGGGCATCGTGCGTCACCCCGAGGAGGGCAAAGCGCCCCTCGCCAGTTCCGTGATGAATGTCGTGCAATTCAATTGCCAGATCCTCGCGGCGTCGGGCCACCTCACGCGCGTCGGGGCCACTCCCTACCTGCGCTTCCAGATGAGGCAACTCATACCCCTGCACCTCCCCCGATTGCCCGGCAGCCAGCACCTCCCACCACTGCGCCCAGGGATCACCAACCGCGGTCGCCGCAACAACGGCAGCAGCGTCGGGCAGATCCAACCCATGCAGCACTCCAGCAAGATCTGCACGAATGCGCAGATCAGGGCTCAGCGCGGCAGCGGTCGCAAGCAATGCGACTTGTCGCCAACGTCCACTTCTGGCCGCGGCAGGGATCGATCCTGCGTGGGACACGAGTTGCTCATGCACAGTGTCAGGGTACCGCGCCAGACCATGAGTATCCTTGGTAACTGTGAATCGACTGGCCAATGAATCCAGCCTCTATCTGCGCCAGCACGCAGAGAACCCCGTGGATTGGTATCCATGGACTGATGAGGCACTCGCCCGCGCGGCATCCGAGGATCGTCCACTCCTGATCTCGATCGGCTATTCGGCATGCCATTGGTGCCATGTGATGGCACATGAGTCTTTCGAGGACCCCGAGACCGCTGCGGTCATGAACGCCCATTTTGTCTGCATCAAAGTCGATCGAGAGGAACGGCCCGATATCGATGCGCTCTACATGCAGGCAACCCTCGCGCTGTCAGGGCATGGCGGATGGCCGATGACTGTCTTTGCGACCCCGGATGGACGGCCCTTTTATGCCGGAACCTATTTTCCGCCAACAAACCGGGGCAGCATGCCCGGGATGCGAGAGTTGTGCGCGTGGATGGCAGAGATATATCGCGATCGTCGAGACGACGTCGATCTTCAGGCAACCGAGTTGACCGATCGTCTCGGTGCGATCGCCACCCGCCCGGGGTCGACTGTCTCTCCAGATCGTTCTGTGATACCCGAGGCGGTTGCCCAACTTGGCCAGCAACTCGACCACACGTATGGCGGGTTTGGTGGCGCTCCGAAATTTCCACCCTCAACAGTGCTCGAGTTCCTGGTGCAGGCAATCGTCGAAGATGACGTGGCGCCCCTCACACAAGAAATTGCATCACTGACGCTCCGGCGTATGGCCGATGGCGGAATCTACGACCAGCTCGGTGGCGGCTTTCATCGGTATGCCGTTGACGATCACTGGCTCGTGCCCCACTTTGAAAAGATGCTCTACGACAATGCGCTGCTTGCCCGCGTCTACCTCCACGCCGGTACGCGCTATGACGAACCTCGATTTACCACGACCGCCGAAGAGATCCTCGACTACCTCATTCGAGAAATGGAATTACCCGACGGCGGGTTTGCCGCCGCGCAAGATGCCGATAGCCCTGAGGGCGAAGGGGTGTACTACACGTGGACGCCCGCTGAACTCGCCAGCGTACTCACCCCAACACAGGCGGCACTCGCCGCGCGTCGCTTTGGGGTCCACGACGAAGGGAACTTTGACGGCAGATCGGTGCTGTCTGCAGCACTGCCGATCCCATTTCTTGCCCGTGAACTCAGCGAAGATCCGCTTCCCGCACTCCAGGAGATCCATGCGCAGCTCTTGCGCGTGCGGGCGATGCGCACCCCCCCGACGCGCGATGACAAGCTCATAAGCTCATGGAACGGACTTGCCATCGCGGCATTTGCCGATGCCGGAGTCGAGTTGGCGCGCACCGACTATCTCGACACCGCGACGCGCGCCGCAGACCGCATCCTTGACAGCCTCGTCGTCTCGGGCCGGCTGTTTCGCGTCCTTGCAGATCACACCGCGCATCACCTCGCACAACTCGATGATTACGCAAATCTGATCCAAGGCCTCTTGCGGCTGTACACCGCCACCTTCGCGCCGCGATGGTTCACTGCAGCCCGCACACTCGCGGATGCAATGGTGGATCTGTTCTTTGATCCTGATACCAACGGGTTCTACTCCACCGGTCGTGACGCACCGAAACTCTTGATGCGACTCCGCGATCTCGAAGATCAACCCACCCCTGCAGGGAACTCGCAGGCGGCACTCGCGCTCCTCCACCTCTCAGGGCTCACAGGATCCGATGATTATCGCGCCTGCGCCGCCAGGGCGCTCGCGCTCGCGCACGACCAATTCGCGCGTTATCCGCAGGCCTTTGGAACAGGCCTTCTCGCCTGCGCCCATCTCACGACACCCTCCCGCGAGATCGCAGTGATCGGCGCGCTCGAGGATCCCCGCACTCAAGCACTGATTACCGTCGCGCGCGCGCACCAGCGCTCAGGACTGGCACTTGCAGCGGCCGACCCGAGTGATGCAGTGGCGATCGGCGAGATCCCGCTCCTTACCGGTCGCACACTCATCGATGGCATGCCAGCGGCATATGTCTGTGCGCGGTTCGCATGTCAGGCGCCAATTACCGATCCGGCAGCCCTCCGCACCGCGCTTGCAGCGTCGTCCGTCGGGCCTGAACATCAACAGTCGGGCTATCCTTGAGTGACAATGGCTGATTTGCATGAACTCACCACACTCATCGAGGCTGCATTGCCAGGCTCCGAGGTCGAAATCGTTGACCAAGGAGGTGGCGATCACCTGTTTGCATCGATTACGGCGCCACAATTCGCCAATCAATCACTACTCGCGCAACACCGCATGGTGTACGCAGCAGTGCAGGCACGTCTCGATGACGGCAGCATCCATGCGCTTGCGCTGAAGACCCGTGCCCCGGAGGCATCATGAGCGACACCTTGACCATGTCTGAGCAGGAAATCCTCGAGCAGGTTCAACGCGAGGTCCAGGACAACCGTGTGTTCGTCTTTATGAAGGGCACTCCTGAGATGCCCCGGTGTGGATTCTCCAACCAGGTGGTGCAGATCCTCAACCACCTCAAGGTCGAATACGGCGCCCGTGATGTATTGACCGACCCCCGCATCCGCGAGGTGCTCGGCGGATGGTCACAGTGGCCAACAATTCCGCAGGTCTTTGTGGGCGGCGAGCTGATTGGTGGATGTGACATCACCACCGAGCTTTTTCAATCTGGAGAACTCCAAAAGATTCTTGGGGTCGCTACACCAACTGAGTAATGGCATCTGACGTCGCGCCTGACAGGGCGCGTTGTCACTCGCAGCGGATGTCCTTGGCGCGCCCTGATGCAGACAGGGAGCGTTCAATCGCGACAACAACGACGTCATCGCGCAATGAACCCGCATCGAATCGTCGCGCAGCGTCGATGACCCGCTCGACTCGCAACTCCACCGCGGCCGCCCTCTCGGCGTCGATGATTGCGGCAACCCGCTCAAGCCCGAAGAGCTCATCGCTCGTCCGTGCCTCGATCAGCCCATCGGTGTAGAGCAGCAATGTCTCACCCGGGGCGAGCGCAAATGTGGTCGTCGGCCACTGCGCGTCATCAAACACTCCCAACAGCGGCCCGGAAGCCTCAGGGGTCATCGGATGGCAACCATCGGGGCCGCTGCGTAGTGGCGCGGGGTGCCCCGCACAGGCAAAAATTCCCTGGCCGTTCTCATCAATAAGGGCGTAGATCATTGTTGCAAAGAGCCCTTCGGTGCGAAGATCCGGACGTGCCATCTGCGCATTCAACGCCGCTAATACGCGACGCGGATCGGGGTCGACAGTCATCATTGTGCGCCACCCAAATCGCAAACCCGCAGCCTGTGCCGCGGCACTTGCTCCATGACCTGCCATGTCGCCCACCAACACCGCGAGCCGCCCATCGGGTAACACCTCGGCATCGTAAAAATCCCCACCGATCAGCAGCGCCCGTTCCGCGGGTCGATATCTGGCCACCACACGAAAACCGGGATAACCCGGGAGGCGAGTTGGGAGCAACCCTTCCTGCACCGTTTCCCAGAGCCGACGTTCGGTGCGCTGCATCGCTTCCCGGCGTGCCGCCTGAGCAACCGCCTCGCGCTGCTGAAAGACCTGACGTTGCATGGTGTTAAACCCATCAACCAACTCGCCCAGCTCGCGAACGGCGCTCTCGCTTTCTGTCACAGGCTCGGCAAGTCGACCGCGTGCCACCCGACCAACACCCAGCACCAGTCCACCAATCGGAATGCCGACTCGACGCCACAGACGGAGTGCGGTGATCGCAACGACGCCAAAGGCGATGATGGCGGCAACAATCACCGCGATAAGGGTGATGTTGCGGCGGTTCTTGGCCGTCGCAAATGCTTCCTGTTTATCGCGCTGCACATCCGCCGCGAGCCGGTTTGAATCGCGACGAAAAGCGTCAAACGATCGCTGCGCAACTCCATGACTCACCAATGCGATGGATGCCCCGAGTCGGCCTGCCCGTCGCTCTTGAATCAATTTCAGATTTTGGGCGTACCACTGTTGTGCATCACTATTGGCGCGAGCGACGTCAGCGCTGATTTCTGGGCTTCCTCTGACCAGTCGTTGGAGTTGTGCAAAATCCCTGCCGTAACGATCAACCGATGCGGTGTATGGCTCCAAAAAGTCGTAACGACCCGTCAATACAAACCCACGACTGCCCGTATCCGCGTTCAATAGATCGATGAGCAACTGATTGGCAGCCTGTTGACGCGAAAGCGCCTGCTCCCCAGCGGTGCTGTAATCGCTGGCGGTCAGTACCGTGCCCGCCGCCGCGATCGCGATCAACAACAACAGCACCACGGCAAGCGCGGAGACCAAACGCAACAACAAGCCCCGCAGTGAGCGACGCTGGGGTCGTGGAGCCCCTCGCATGAACTAGACCTCGCGACCGATCAGCTCTGAGATATCTCTGATTCCTTCAGCATCCATCCGGGCGATTAGCCCCCGATTGATGCGTGCCACCATCGCTGGTCCTTCATAAATCAAACCCGTCCATACCTGGACCAGGGATGCCCCTGCGGCGAGCCGCTCCCACACATCATCTGCGCTTGTAATCCCGCCGACGCTCACCACGGGCAGTTGCGGCGCACGGGCAATCGAGCGACGCAGCATCGCAAGGCTCCGGGCAGCGAGGGGCGCACCCGACAATCCACCCTCTTGTGCGGTCAAGCGCGCAGCCGATGTCAGCCCCTCGCGCGACAGCGTCGTATTGCTGATGATCACGCCATGCACCCCGACCGCACTAATGAGATCAATTGCCGCGTCAAATTGCTCATCGGTGAGATCGGGCGCAATCTTGACCAGAATCGGCCGTCGCCGGGCACCGGTGAGTTGCGATTTCACCCGATTGAGTTCAACCAACTCCTCGAGAATTCCGCCGAGAGCAACCGACTCTTGCAGCTCCCGCAAGCCTGGAGTATTCGGCGAGGACACATTGACGACGATGTAATCGGCATAGGGCCACAGGCGTTCGAGGCTGGAGACATAGTCCCGTTTCGCGTCCTCCAAGGGGGTGACCTTTGACTTGCCGATGTTCACGCCAATGGGGATGCGGTGCAGCACTCCTCGACGATCCCACTGGGCCAATCGGTGCGCCGTCGCCGCAGCGCCCTCGTTATTGAATCCCATACGGTTGATGACCGCACGATCCTGTGGCAGCCGCACCAGTCGCGGCGTGGGATTCCCATCTTGGGCAAGTGCGGTCACAGTTCCGATCTCGGCAAAGCCAAATCCCAGCGCATGCCACGCCGAGATACCCCGCCCCCACTTGTCATACCCCGCTCCAAGCCCCACCGGATTCGGAAATCGCAGACCCCAAAGCCGTTGGCTTAAGCGTTCATCGCGGACACGCAAACGCCCAAGACGTATGAGCGGGGTTGTGTGCTCGGCAACCGACATGGCCCGAAGATGGGCGCGCTCGGGGTCCATTCGAAACATGAGTGGCCGCACGAGGCGATACAGACCCCCCGACGACGATGTCGCCTCGACGCTCAGGAGATCGCTTCGATCTGCCGGGCAACAGCAAAATCGGCCTCAGTGATTCCACCTTGGCTATGTGTCGCAAGCCGTACCGTCACGGTGTTCCAGCGAATATCGAGATCTGGGTGATGATCTGCGGCCTCCGCAACGGGAGTGATGCGATTGACCAGTTCCACCGAGCCGACAAAGTTCCCGCAGGAAAACGACTTGGTAATCGCGCCATCGGCCCATCCCCAACCTTCGAGCCCATTGAGTCGCTCGTGAATCTCAGCTTCAGACAACACCATGCCGCGTACCTTTTCTTTCACGATTGTGTCCGAGGCCGCGACGGCGTACTCGGTGCATGCCGCATTCTCGCACGGGTGCTCGCTCTTGGATGGATCTTGTGATGTGTATCACGCTCATGGTCCATCACGGCGTTGCGCAATCTGCGCCTGCAACAAATTGGTACCGTAGAGTCCAAGGCACTCAGAAGATGTTGCTGAGAGTACATGGGGCCGTTAGCTCAGCTGGTAGAGCAGGGGACTTTTAATCCCATGGTCGTAGGTTCGAGTCCTACACGGCCCATTTCCCGCCTTTTCCCACGGATCATTCCTAAAAAACACGTCGCGTGTTGGGTCGGCGATGACCGCCATTGTGCAATGCGTGCGTGCACGGGTGAGCAAT
>CAITWD010000003.1 GCA_903896045.1 uncultured Actinomycetes bacterium | reverse complement strand
TACACGGCCCATCTTCAAACCCCCGCTGCATGTGATGGTGCGGGTGTCACAGATGCTCGGGCAGTCGACACAGTGGCTGCTGTGTGGCCTTATGTGACAGACGCCGACGCAATCGGCACCGAAATGCATCTCATGGTTCGGGTACGCTGCGATACGTGTGATTGGGAATGTTCGGCAGGAGCACCAGGAGTATCCGTAAGCGAGAGTTCCGACGAATCGAAGGTTGAGATGCAGCCGGATCTAGGACGTCGGCTCACCGCTGAAGTGTTCTCGACCTTTTGCTTGGTGTTTGGCGGCCCGGGCGCTGCGGTGATCGCGAAGGCTGTGGGGAGCGGGTATGGCATCGGTGGTATTGCCACAGCATCGGGTCTTGCTGTTGCGGTGATGATTTTTTGCGTCGGGCATATCTCCGGTGCGCACATGAACCCAGCGGTGACGATTGCGTTTGCCGCAGGACGGCATTTTCCGGTACGCGACGTTGTGCCCTACTGCATCGCACAACTGGTTGGGGCGGTCCTCGCGAGTGTGGCGCTCCGCGGGGTCTTTGGCGCAAGTCTCGACGCTGCGGTGACGCACCCTCATTTTGTTGGTCAAATATCGGCATTGTGGTTGGAGATTGGCCTGACCGCGGTGTTGATGACTGTTGTGTTAGCAGTCGCCACTGATACGCGTGCCGTTGGCGCGCTGGCAGCGGTCGCGATCGGCGCGGTGGTCATCATTAATGTGCTCATCCTCGGACCAGTAACGGGCGCGTCGATGAATCCGGCGCGCTCATTTGGTCCCGCGCTTGTCGCAGGCGACTGGCGCAACTTTTGGATCTATGTCGTTGGGCCGATTGTCGGCGCACTGGTCGCCGTTGGGCTTTATGGTTATCTGCGCGGCGGCGCAAGTGCTCGTCCATCAGGTCTCGATGACGCTGTTCCCCACCCGGATGCGATGCCATGACGCACTACACCGTGATGTTTGTCTGTATTCAGAACGCGGGTCGTTCGCAGATGGCTGCAGCCTTCCTGCGCGAGATGGCAGGTGATGCGGTTGTCGTGCGATCTGCGGGAACAGCACCGGCTGCGCATGTGCATCCGGAAGTCATCACGGCGATGCGTGAAGTGGGAATCGACCTGACAGCACAGGTGCCGACGCTGCTCACCGATGAGTTGCAGCGCGAAGCTGATCTTGCCGTGACGATGGGCTGTGGTGATGCCTGCCCACTGGTGCGGGCTCCGGTGCGTGCCTGGAACCTTGCCGACCCCTCAGGGCAATCCATCGAAGGTGTGCGCAGAGTTCGCGATGAGATCGCAGGGCTCGTCACAGATCTTGTGGCACAACTGCGTGCCGAGGGTCGACTCAGCTCTGGTTCTGGCGTACCCGGCGAGTGAGATTCGCGAATTGGCGTTGTTGCATGACCCAATGACCGACCTCGCCAACCAGTAGCTCACCAAGCCGACCCAGCCACAACGGCCTGATGACGCGGTACCCACTGACCACCATGCGGGTCGCGCCGTCGGGTGCATCGCGAAGTTCCACCGCCCAAAGGTAATCGAGCCCAACGGCGGGCAATGAGGTGTCTGGATCGCATGCGCGTCCGCGTCCATCCAGACGTGCCCGCAAGACAAGGGCATGCGGTGCGTCGCAGTGTGCGACGACAAATGAGGTGCGCCCCGATGGGGTCATTGCAATGCGATCACCGACCGCAATGTGTTGCCATTCGGGATGAATCACCCGTGCGCTCGGCCGCCCCGCGTTATCGATGAGATCCCAGCTGTACCATCCTGCTCGCCCACATCCCATTTGAGCGACCCATGGCCACACCTCGGTGGGCGGGACGGGGAGCGTCGTGGCCATTGTCGCCGATCGAACTCCCTGCGGAATAATCTCGGCACCGGCAAAGGGTTCGTCGCATTCCTGGGCAGTGGCACCCCAGCGCAGAAGGCGTGGCCGCAGTGCCATCAGATAGGCGACAGCGCAGACCGCGAGACTGACGTGTGAGGACACACGGCGCAAGGTCATAAGTTGCTCACCGCACCGTGCCGTAGCCCAGGACGACTGGGACAAGAGTCGGCGGGCCACCGCTGGACAGGCCGAGAGAGATCGTGGTTTCGGGGCTCAGTTGGGCGAGGATATTGTGCAGATCTGTCGCAGATGCGATCGGTTGACCATTCACGCTCACAATCGATTGCCCAGGGGCGCTGATTCCTGCGGTCCATGCCGGCCCACCGACAACGACCCTTTGAATTTGTCCTGAGTTGTTGACGGCGACACCGAGATACGCGGTCCAGGCGGCGGGTCCAATCTGCAGATTCGGCGCAGTCGTTCCCGAAAGGATGGCCTTGACGATCGAGAGCGCATGACGTGCAGGAATCGCATATCCGATTGGCGGGTTGGCATATTGCAGCGCTGCGGTATTGATACCGACGACATTCCCTGCGGCATCAATTAACGCGCCACCTGAGTCGCCTGGCCGAAGGATCGCATTCATGCGGATCAGTCCGGTGAGTGTTTCCTGAATGACCGGTGGACCGGGGTCTTGGGCAATGATGCGTTGTCCAAGAGCAGTCACAAATCCGACGCTCACCGTTGGGGTACCGCCCACGCCGCCTGCGTTACCAATCGTTTGCACCCCCGAGCCAGGGATGATCGTGCGTGAATCTGCAAGGCGGGTGTAGCTGAGCCCGCGTGCGCCATTGATTTGCAAGACGGCGATGTCGTCTCGTGGATCGACGCCGACGACGGTGACGTCTGTGTAGGTGCGCCGATTACCGATATCACGGATGGAAATCGATGTTGCGCCCGCAACAACGTGATTATTGGTGACAATTAATCCGGATGCGTTCAGGACAATTCCGGTGCCTGCCGACACCCCCGTCTGATCAACGCCAATTTGTGAGGTGATGTCCACCAGGGCAGGCATGACGTGTGATGCGGGTACCGGAACCAGGATGCGTACGGTTCGGCGCCCCGTGATTGTTGTCCCGGCGCGCACACCGGATGCGGTGGGGGCACATCGAACCTGCACCGACCAACGGCCAATCGTGGCCCGTTGTGAAATCAGCCAGATAGAGGAAAAGCGCCCGTGGGGGGTGCGCACAATGCGGGATATCGGCAGGGTGGTGACCCCAGTGGTTGCACTGAGCTGGCACCACCATCCGACGGGTGTCGTTGCAAGCACGCCAATTGCCTGTGTGCGGTGGGCGATTGATGGAACTGCCGTAATGCGGACATGTGGGCGCGTGGAACCCGCGTTCGCCGCACGCGCACCTCCCGAGGCAACGAGAAGTGCGGATACCATCATGATCGCCAGGCGACGTCCACGACGGCGCGGGGAACCTGCCCGTCCGTCCGGCACGTGATTCGCGTGGGGCCCAATCAATGGAGTGCGTTCAGACAATGGGCTCCCACGTGCGATCAAGGGTGTGTCCTATGAGCTCACCTCGCGATGACATGCCATCGCGTGGTGAGGTTGGGGATGCCATCGGCACAAGTGCATCACACCTGAAGGCGAAATATGGGTTTCGGCGTTTGCCGGGACCCAAGTGGACGGTGGTTAGGCCAGCCCGATTTCTGGGCACAAGTAGACATCTTGAATGGCATGCAAAAGCGCAACACCCTCTGCGAGCGGCTTTTGAAAGGCCTTTCGTCCAGAGATAAGTCCGGCACCGCCGGCCCGCTTGTTGATCACCGCAGTGGTGACCGCGTCCTGGAGGTCGTGTGCGCCCGATGCACCGCCTGAGTTGATCAGCGGAATACGACCCATGTAGCAATTTGCAATTTGGTAACGGGTCATATCGATCGGATGGTCGCTCATGAGTTCCGAGTACATCCGTGGATCGGACTTTCCGAACTTGAGATCGACAAATCCAGGAGCTGCGGTTTCCGGAAGCTTTTGCTTGATGATGTCTGCCTCAAGGGTGACGCCGAGGTGGTTTGCCTGACCCGTCAGGTCTGCTGCCACGTGATAGTCCGGGCCTCCAGGAGTACTCGGGCTGAACGCGCCATTGCGCAGGTAGCACCACAACACCGTGGCCATTCCCAGCTCATGTGCTGCAGCAAACGCTGCCGAGACCTCTTGAATCTGCCGCTTGCTCTCGGGTGATCCGAAGTAAATCGTTGCCCCAATGGCGACACAGCCCATCTCGCGTGCCTGCCGGACCGAGGCGAAGATGATCTGATCGTAACTGTTGGGATACGACAGAAATTCATTGTGGTTGAACTTGAGCAAAAACGGAATGCGGTGGGCGTATTTGCGCGCCCCGAGTCCAAGTGCGCCCAAGGTCGTGGCGACCGCGTTACAGCCACCTTCGATCGCAAGCTCAATGATATTGAGCGGATCAAAGTAGTCGGGATTCTTGGCAAACGATGCCCCACCTGAGTGTTCAATGCCTTGATCGACGGGAAGGATGGAGAGGTATCCGGTGTTCGCGAGGCGCCCGTGGCCAAAGAGGTTTTGGACCGACCGGAGCACCGGAATCGAGCGATCTGAGTTGATCAGGACACGATCGACGTAGTCAGGACCTGGCGTCGACAGACGGTCGGCGGAGATCGTTGTGCACTCATGATCAAGCAGTCGGGATGCCTGATCTCCTAAAAGAGCTGCGATTGCGTCGATGCCGGAAGTGTCCTGCGTCCCCATCCAGAAGCCTCCATAGTTCGTCACACAGGTCGTGCGTTGGTTGAGATTAGCCCAGCCACCGGCGATTACACCGGTTTTTGTGTCCAAATGTGTGGATTTTCGACCCAGACAGATGTGCGATGGGCATCAGGTGCTGGTCGGTTGTGCCGTGTCTGGGGGTGCCAACAGACCCGCCCCGGCGACGCGGTTGGCCCGCGGCCAGCACACCACCAACAACACAATGAGTATGAGATTCCGCGCTGCGAGCAGCGTAATCTCACGTGAGTGTGCATTGACCAAGCCCCAGTAGTGAATGGGGAAATAGGTCTGGGTCAGTATCTGTGCGGCAATGGCACAGCCAATCGCGACGATCCCGCGTCGTCCTGCGATCAAGAATGTCAGTGGCAGTAACCACACCATGTACTGCGGTGACAATGATTTTCCCGTGAGGGTGAAGCCGATCACGCTTGCCGCGCCCGCGCACACCAAAATGTCAGGGGCATGCGTTGCGGTCGCCGTGCGCAAGAGGCGGGCTGCCTGGAGGGCGCATCCCAGAGTGAGCACCACGAGTACTGCAAAGAGGGCTTTTGCGGCAAGTTCTGGTCCTGTGCCAACGACATTCACGCTTCCGAACGAACCGAGAATTTCGACCGGAGTATTGGCAACAGTATGTGCAACCAACATGACCGTGGCGATCACGGTTTCGAGCTGTGGTGGGCGACGGGCGTTGTAATTGATCATGTACCACATGCCCGAGGGCGACAGCAAGATGAAGGGAACGACCGCGAGTATGGCAACGCTGATTGCCGATCCCGCCCCGATGAGCGCAGATCGGAGATCTCGTCGACGCAACTGCCACACCACGAGCAACGGAATCAGTGCGAGAGGGATGAGTTTGATGAGAATTCCTACGGCGGCAAGGCTCCACATCCACTTCCACCGCTCCGTAAGTGCGGCATAAAACATCCATGACAGGATCGCCGCGATGGCAAGATCAAACCGTGCTTGTACGAGGCTGCCGAGCAGGAGTGGGGTGCAGGCGATCACACACCCGATAACCGCTTGGCGTCGAGGCGAGAATCCCAGGTGCCGAGCGCTACAGATCGCCCCAAGGATGCAAAGACACAGCGACACCAACATGAGCGCGCTGAATGCAGTGAAGTAGTCGCCCGGTATCCACCAGGTTGCCCAAAAGAGCCCCGCGGCACCAGGTGGATATTCGATTGCGAAGTCGCGATAGGGGATGTCTCCGAGCGCAATGAGGCCCGCATAGCTCTCATAGAGCGCGACATCGCCGTTGATTTGATGACGCGTCCACAGATCGATCCACTGCAACGGAATCGTCCAGACAAATGTGGCAAGGGCAATGCACAGGACGGGAAGGCGGGCAGATGTCGCCCACGCGGTTGCCAAGAATGTCCTCATCCAGTGTCGCTCTCAACCGCGGAGCCTTCGATCGCCGCCGCCGCCAACGCGGGTGTGGGTGTTGGCCAATGGGGGATGATGGCGACGAAAACGAATGGCAAAAACCATGGGATATAGAGATAGAACCAATACGACATGGTCAGCTGCAATCCGATGATCAGCGCCCCCGAGAGTGCGACAACACCCAGCAGATCGCGTCTGCGTGGCCAACGCCAGGCAGCGAGGGCTCCGGCAGCGACGATGCCCATAATCAGTATCTGGAGTGGGTGAAGCGTCGGGTATTGGCCCCAGAGCGAAAAGGGAGAACTCCGCCCAACTTGGTAGGCGATGGTTCGGTCCCAGAACAGTCGTATCGCACTGAGCCCTCCCAGCACGATCACCCACCCTGTGGTGAGTGCCGCGATACCAAGGCCACTCACATACCACCACGGATTTCGGCGCCCGCGGGATGGAGCGCGCCACCACGCCAACACCAGGAGTGCCGGCGCGAATTTGGCGGCGATGGCAAGTCCCAAAAGAATCCCGCGCCCCGCAGGGCGTGAAAAGAACACCATTCCCCAGATCAACAATGCGGCCACAAGCTCATCATTTGAGTTGCTCTCGAGCGCATAGGCCGTGAATGGGAAGGTCACCCAGGCTGCCGCAAACGCCAGACCGAGGCGCTGCCCAGCAAGGCGCCAACCAAGTACAAAGAGCCCGAGGACGCAGAGCATGTCGAACGCCGAGGCTGCCGCATGCGCTGCCGGGAGCGAATCCCAATGGCCACTCCATGGTGCAAAAATCTCGAACGGAATATCTGCGAGGTAGGCAGCAGGCCCGTAGGTGTCGCATTGCGCGCAGTCACTCGGAAAGTGGCCGTACAGGGCAGCGCCCGCGACGATCTTGTGAGCGCCAATCACCCCGGCATATCCCACATCGATGACATTGGCGTCGAATGCATTCAGGCTATAGCGAAGCCCGAGCCCCAACATCACAATCGCCGCCATAAGCCAATCGGGTGCCCACCCGCGAAAGCTCGGCGCGGGTAACTCCTGCGCACCGACGATCGGTGCCTGCGCGGCACCGAGCGCCTGTGATCGACGATGCGCGATCCAGATGAGTCGACATCCGAGATACACGAGTGGTGGATAGACCAGTGGTACCGAGGTGAAAATCTGGCCGTTGTTAAACCAGATCAGTGAGAGCGAAAAACTCAATAGGACACACAAATCGAGTGTGCGCGAACTCACGATCCTGCGGATGTCGAGCAGCGGCACGAGAAACAATGTGCAGAGCCCCGACCAGATCCAGGGATCATTGATGTGGCGACCAAATGCCCCCCAGTAGCCACGGGCCATCATCCATGCGACCTGGGGCCCTGTGCGCGTCTCGTGGATCTGCGCGGTGCGGTCATTGATGATGACCTGGGCCTGGGTCGTGGTGGGAGTGGTGGGCCCGCCGGAGATGTAGCTCACCGTCCACTGATGGGTCGTGGGGTTATAGGCCGGGGTAGGATGACTTTTTGGATGCCCCGAGCGCCAATCGCGTACCGCCTGTGAGCTGTTGGCGATCTCAGTGACGTGCGTGAGCGACAGCTGGGGCAGATTTGCGGCGTGGAGGTACCCATCCGGAGGCGTCAACCCCGTCCTCGGTGGGAGGCCTATTGCGAGCACGGTGCCCATGCTGGCAAGCCAGAGGCCGATGACGAGAAGTCCCACTCGCCAACGGCGAGCGGTTATCGGAACGCCCAACCCCGTGTGATCAGGAATGTCACCGGCGTCGAGGCCGCAATCCCGATCGCCTGTGCGAGAACGTGAGCAACGCCACCATGCACGAATGCCACGAGAACGATCTCGTTGACGCACCAGCCAAGGGCGCTGGCGATGAAGTATTTCGCCGCCTGTGGTGCAATCGCATCTTTGTGCTTTTGGAAGGTCCATTGGCGATTCAGGACGAAGTTAAATACCCACGCCCCAAAATACGAGATGGTGGATGCCACCAAGTAGTGCAGGCCGCCCCAGTGCTCGAGCACATAAAACACCGCCAGATTGACGATGTATCCCATACCGCCGACGATGCAAAATTTGATGATATGGCGCCATTCACCGAGCGCCACAGTGCGAAGTCGGGCAGCAGTCACGCGCGCGACCGATCGGGATCATGTGCAACAAGGTGTGAGCATGTCATCGCTGAGCAAACTTACCAGGGTTGATTCTGGGCAGTCGGGGTGGAGGCGATCCGACTCTTGTGCCCCCAGATGCGGCCGGTTTGCGGCATGATGAGGGATGCGATGAACGACGGACAGGGAGCTCCTACGGCTGATCGCACCACAGCACGCGATCCATCGCGGTTTGAGGACCGATTCGCCGCTCGCGCGACCGGGATCAAGTCTTCGGCGATGCGCGATTTGATGTCGCTGACCGAACGGCCGGAAATCATCTCCCTTGCAGGTGGTCTGCCCGACACCGATTGCTTCCCAGATGAGATCTTTTGCGAGGTATGGGAAGCGGTCGCGACGAAGTACAAGGCATCCTCCTTGCAATACGGGCCCACCGAAGGCCTCCTGGAGCTTCGTCAATACATCTGCGAAATCATGCGCTCCGAAGGCGCGATCGCACAACCGGATGAGATCCTCGTGACTGCGGGTGGACAACAGGCAATCGCACTTGCGATCGGCGCGTTCATCGATCCGGGTGACATCGTCATTGCCGAAGGGCCGACCTATCCGGGTGCGGTGCCGACGCTGACGACCAATCAGGCACAAGTGATTCACATTCCGCTCGATGCGAACGGGATGTCGATCGATTCACTTGAGGAACATCTCGATCGACTGGACAGCCAAGGGCGCCAGCCGAAGCTGATTTATACGATCCCCAATTTTCATAATCCGGGTGGTGTCACGATGTCGCTTGAGCGCCGGCACCAGCTGGTCGCTCTTGCTGCAGAGCGCGATATCTTGATTGTGGAAGACAACCCCTATGGGGCAATTCGCTTTGAGGGTGACGCCCTTCCAAGCCTGTATGAACTTGATGCCGGTGCGGGCGGGGTCGTCTATCTCTCGACCTTTTCAAAGATTCTTTCTCCTGGAGTGCGCATTGGTTGGGTCGCGGCACCTGCCCTCATTTTGCGCAAGATGAATCTGGGTAAGCAGGCAATTGATTTGTGCAGCTCAACACTTGGGCAGCGCTTCATCATCGAATACTTGCGTCGACACGATTGGCGTCAGCACGTTGGTCGACTCAACATCATCTATTCCTCTCGTCGAGACGCGATGCTCGCGGCACTCTCCAATGAGTTTCCGGCGGAGGCGACGTGGTCGCATCCGCGGGGCGGGCTGTTCGTCTGGGCGACGCTGCCCGAGTATCTGCAAACCAGCGAACTTCTCGCCCGCGCAATCGATCGCCATCAGGTGGCCTTTGTACCTGGAGGCGCAGCATTTCTCGATGGGCAGGGGCAGCACAGCATGCGATTGAACTTTTCGAGTTCTTCGGAAGAGAAAATCACAGAAGGCGTGCACCGAATCGGTGCCGCTATTGAGGCTATGACGGCGCTTCAGCGCGCATTCGGAGGTGGGGTATGAGTAGTCCGCAGCGGGTCGCGGTACTGAAGGGCGGACAATCACTTGAGCGTGAGGTGAGTTTGCGCTCGGCGGCAAATGTTGAGGCCGCCCTGCGGCGACTCGGACACCAGGTGATCTCCGTCGATGCAGATTCCTCGTTGGTGCGCACCCTGCGCACAGAACGCCCGGATGTCGTGTTCGTGGCGATTCACGGGAAGGGCGGCGAAGACGGCACCGTCCAAGAGATCTTGGAAATTTTGAATATTCCGTACACCGGCTCGGGTGTGCTGGCATGTGTGCGTTCGATGGACAAGGTCGTCACGAAGGCGATCTTCACTGATGCTGGGATCCCCACGCCGCCGGCTTGTGCGTTTGGCGAGGATGCCTTTCGCGAACTCGGTGCCGCAGATGCGCTGGGTGAGGTGCAACTGCGCTTGGGTCTGCCGTTGGTCGTCAAACCCGCAAAACAAGGGTCTGCAATCGGTATCACGATTGCTCGTTCGCCTGAGGATGTGCCCAGGGGGATCATGAGTGCATTGAGCTATGACAACCACGTCATGCTCGAGCAGTTCATTCCTGGGCGTGAAATCGCTGTTTCGGTCATCGGAACTGCGGATCCAGTGGCATTGCCTGCGGTCGAGGCAGTCTTTAGCGGTGACTTTTATGACTTTGAATCGCGGTATACGCCGGGAATGACCGAACTTGTGGCGCCTGCGGATCTTTCCGATGCCCTGGCCGCCGAGGTGTCGCGTGTTGCGCTCCAGTGCTACCAGGTGATGGGTTTTCGTGGATTTGGTCGCATCGATATGATCATTGACGCCGATGATCAGGTGTGGGTACTTGAGATCAATCCGATCCCCGGGATGACCGATACCAGCCTGCTCCCGAAAGCAGCGCAGGCAGCGGGTTTGAGCTTTGATGACGTGATCGAGCGCGTCTTAGGGGAAGCGGCGCTCGGGATCTAGTCTGCCCCGCCCGCGGCCCCTGTCATCAGGGGCGCGCGGGCGCTGCGACCAGTTGCACGATCGGATTGGAGCGCCAGAAGCCCATCAAGGACATCATTGATGGGCGTGGGGATCCCCAACCGCCGCCCCTCGCGGACGATAAAGCCCGAGATGGTGTCGCGTTCAGGCTCTTTTGATGCGGCGATATCTTGTGCCGTCGATGGGAGGAAGTGCTGCAGGGCGGGTCGAAACGCGGCCATCTCTTCGATGGCGGAATCCGGAATGGTGATGCCATGCGCATGGGCCAGTGCGACCGCTTCACGCATTGACCTCATCACCAGCGCGGCGCTCTCATGGGTCATAAGGACGTCGCCCGCGCTCGCGCCAGTAATCGCGCAGATGGTGTTGAAACCGACATTCCAGAGGAGCTTCGTCCATTGGGCATGCGCGATATCGGAACTGACCGACAGCTCCCATGACTGACCAATAATGTCGACTGCTCGTGAGAGCGCCTCGGGCATGGCACCGGTGGGATCGCCAATCGTTGCACGCCCTTCGGCGAGGTGGGTCACGGTTCCGGGTTGGTCGATGGTCAGCCCGACAAATACGAGCCCGCCGAGGATGGGGTTGTCGGGGAGCGCGGCGGTCAGGCGCGCGATATTTTCCACGCCATTTTGCAATGTGCACACCACGGTCTGCGGTCCAAGGATTGGTCGAAGTACATGCGCCGCCTCGATGGTGTGATGGGACTTGGTGGTGACGATTGCAAGATCAAATTCGCCCGGTTGGGGGTGATCGCTTGCGCTGACTGGTGCCGTCCAGACTGTTCCATCGGGCTCGCGAATGGTGATCACACCTGTCTGTCGGAGCGCCTCGAAGTGGGCACCGCGGGTCACGAGTGCGACATCATGTCCATCACGCGCGAGTAACCCGCCGTAGTACGACCCGACTGCCCCTGCACCCATGATGAGAATTGATGCCACCCTTGGATCCCTCCGTGCCCAGTATCCAGATCACACAGACCGCGGCAACCATGACGGTGGAACTCCACCACCCCGCCCGCGCGAATGCGCTCAATGATGACATGCTCGAGGCCCTGGTCGATGCGATGACCAGCCCGCCAGAAGGGACTCGGGTCGCGGTGCTCACCGGTGCCGGTGATCGCCATTTCTCTGCTGGCCTGGATCTAGGGACGCTGACCGGGCAACCGCTCGCCGATCGTTTGCGTCAGGGTGAGTCCATGCTTGGCCGTGCTGCCCAGGCAATTGCAGAGTGTTCGGTCCCGGTGATTGCGGCGATCAACGGTGCGGCATTTGGTGGAGCACTTGAATTAGCGCTGGCGTGCGATTGGCGTATTGGATGCGACACCGCACAATTCGGGATGCCCGCTGCACGACTTGGCGTGGTGTACGCCCCGAGTGGGCTTCGTCGGTTTGCCGCAGTGCTCGGACCCGGCCGCGTACGTCAGCTCTTTCTGACCGGACGCACCATCGACGCGACGCGGGCATATGAGATCGGTCTTATTGACCAGGTCATCCCGGCGGCAAAGATGGGCAGCGTCATTGATGATGAGTGCGCGCAGATTGTGCGTGCTGCCCCGGGTGCCGTCGCAGGCATGCGGACTGCCCTTCGGGCAATTGACGGCGCCCTCGATGCATCGGTCACGAATGAGATTGAGGGCATTCGTCAGGCGGCGTACGCATCACCTGAATTTATGGAAGGTCTGACGGCATTTCGTGAGCGCCGTGCACCTCGGTGGTCAACGCAAACCACGGACTGATCGACCGCACCGGGTCACCGCCATGTCACGCATTCCCCACCGACTCCACAGCTGGCAGTCGGTGGGGATGAGTACGTCGTTACTCGCCGGCCTTTTGGGCGTGTGCGGCGATGTCCTGGGCCAGCTTGCTGGCAATGTCATCGTAGGCAGCAGCGTCTGGCCACGTGCTCTTGGGGTCGAGCAACGAGGGCTCCACGCCATCAATGGCGACCGGAACTTCGAATCCGAAGATCGGATCAGTGCGGGTTGCGGCGCTGGCAAGCTCACCAGAAACTGCGGCACGCACCACCGACCGGCTCACGCGGATTGGCATGCGGCTTCCCACGCCTGCGCCTCCACCCGTCCAACCGGTGTTGATTAACCAGACGTTGACCTCATAGCGCTCGATGCGGTCCTTTAAGAGCGCTGCGTAGACCTTTGGTGGTTGCGGAAGGAACGGTGCACCGAAGCAGGAGCTAAATGTGGCCTGCGGCTCGGTGACGCCGACCTCGGTTCCGGCAACCTTTGCGGTGTACCCGGCCAGAAACATCTGCATTGCCTGCTCCGGAGAGAGCTTTGCGATGGGAGGCAACACACCAAACGCGTCACAGGTCAGCATGACGATGTTGGTGGGCTGTCCAGCGGCCTTTTCAGGAACCGCATTTGGCACCGACTCGAGCGGATAGGCGCCACGGGTGTTCTCGGTCAGCGACGCGTCGTCGAGGTCGAGGATGCGTGTGTCGTCATCCATGACGACGTTCTCGAGCACCGTGCCAAACATCTGGGTGGTGGCGTAAATCTCTGGCTCTGCCTCAGCAGACAGGCCGATGACCTTTGCGTAGCAGCCACCTTCAAAGTTAAAGACACCCTTGTCCGACCAGCCGTGCTCGTCGTCGCCAATCAGTGGACGGGTTGAGTCGGTCGAGAGTGTGGTCTTGCCCGTGCCGGACAATCCGAAGAAGACCGCGACATCACCGTGTGGCCCAACGTTTGCCGAGCAGTGCATCGGCAAAACGCCCTCGAGTGGCAGGCGGTCATTCATCATGGTGAAGGCGGACTTCTTGATCTCGCCGGCGTACTGGGTCCCACCAATCAACACCAAACCCTCGGAAAGGTTCATCACCACGAAGTTGCTCTGGCGTGTGCCGTGAACTTCTGGGTTTCCTTGAAAGCTCGGCGCATGCAGGATGAGGCCATCGGTGGTCTCAAGGGCCGCACGCTCGTCGTCGGTGAGGTCAATAAACAGGCTCTTGGTGAACAAGGCATGCCAGGCGCTCTCGGTCACCAAGCGCAAGATGATGCCGTGGGTGGCGTCTGCCCCAACGCGTGCATTGAGGACGTAGAGCTGCGGTGCCGCGTTCAGGTGCGCGCGGAGGTCGTTGGCAATGCGATCTGCCGATGCGGCGTCAATTGGTTGGTTGACGTTTCCCCAGCCGACGCGCCCTTCGCTCCCGGGCTCTTTGACAATGAACTTGTCCTTGGGGGAGCGACCGGTGTGCTGGCCAGTCGTGACGACCAACGCACCGCCATGCGCGAGGCGGGCAGATCCATTTTGGATCGCGTGTTCGTAGAGGACCTCGGTTGACAGGTCCCACCACACTGTGCCCGTCGGGGCCAAGCCGTTTGCCCCGAGCAACGCGGCAGCGCGTTCATTTACCTTAGTTCCCATGCGTCCTCCGTGCGAATTATGCGAACGCGACAGTTTGCACCATTGTGGAAAGAACCCGCAAGCGTTTTCGGGGTTAAATTGCCACAGAAAAGGACGTTTTACGGGAAAAATACTCAACTCGGCATCCGGTCGTCCACCTCAGGCCCCGTTTTTGGACTCGCGAGTCGACAGATCTCACTCATGAGCGACCGTGGTCTGTCAGCATGCAGGGCGTGCGACGCGCGGAATTAGAGCAACTTTCCATCCAACTGCCGGTCCTTGCAACGGTTGCCTTAGGGGGACTCCCCGGTCCTGCTGAGTGGGCATCGCGTCTGTTTTCAATTGGGCTTGATGTCATCAGCTCAGGGGCCGCCCACGACACTCCCGAGACCTATGCTGCTGCCCGTGCGGCGGTGGAGTATCGACCGGTCAAGGCGACCGATCCCAGCGACGTGGAGGGTGTCATCGCCGCCGGAGCGCGTCTGATTGAGACGACGCGCGTGCTGCCGAATGGGGTCTATCGGCTCAGCCCCGACGAGGCGATGATTGTGGTGGTGGATGGTGCGAATCCGGAAATTGAAGATGCGAATGTGGTCGCGCGCACAATTGTGAATGCCGCACTTGAGACCGCGCCTTCAGCGCTGTGGGTGGTCTCGAGTCCCGGGCTCGATCAGTTGTCTGACGAAGTAGCGGAGCAAAAACTGCGCGCACTGTGTGAGTGCGCCTACCGCGCCCGCTTGGTATTTGCCAAGGAACAGTTCGACTGATCCACGGCATGTGAGGCCGGTGGCTTAGTTTGCTGCGTCCGGGGTGTAGGCCAAATTTGGCGCGAGCCAACGCTCCACATCGGCGCGTGAGCGACCCGAACGCCGTGCATAGTCGATGACTTGGTCTGGGCTGATCGGACCAACTGCGAAGTAGCGTGCCTCGGGGTGCGAGAGGTAGATCCCACTCACCGATGCCGCGGGCAACATTGCCAGTGACTCGGACAGCGACATTCCAATCGATGGCGCATCGAGCAGCGAAAACAGGTCCCGCTTGGGCGTGTGATCTGGGCATGCCGGGTACCCAAACGCTGGGCGAATTCCCCGGTAGTTCTCCGCGATCAGGTCGCCAGGAGAGATCTCGCCCTCACGTTCATATCCCCACTCACGACGTACCCGGGCATGGAGCATTTCTGCAAATGCCTCCGCGAGCCGATCCGCCAGCGCCTTGACCATGATGGACGAGTAGTCGTCTCCGCCCTCGGCGTAGGCAGTCGCGATCTCGTCGACGCCGATCCCTGATGTGACGGCAAATGCACCGACATAGTCGGGATGCGCTGATGTGTGTGGCGCGACAAAGTCGGCCAGGCAATACATCGGCTTACTGTCGGGCTTGACCCGCTGCTGTCGCAACATCGGTAGACGCAGACGCTCGTTGGTACGGGCGACATCCTCGAACAGGACCAGATCATCCCCGTCAGAGGCGGCGGGCCAAAATCCGTAGGCGCCGCGTGCGCGGATGCGTCCATCGGCGATCATGTGATCGAGCATTGCGGTTGCATGTGCGTACAGCTCGCGTGCCGCAGCTCCATATTCGGGGTGATTCAGAACCCCTGGGAATTTGCCTCGCAGCTCCCACGCATGGAAAAAGAAGGTCCAATCAATGAATGGCACCAATGCATCCAGGCCCACCTCGATGTGGCGCAGACCGGTGAATTCAGGTGTTGGCGGGGCGGTCTCCCATGCAATCTGGGGCGCCTGTCGCTGCGCATCAACGAGAGTCAAGAGGGCGCGCTCTGTTCGCCCTTGATAGACCTCGCGAAGACGTTCTTGATCGGCGTGGACATCGGTCACAAATGCCGGGCGCTGGGCATCGTCAAGCAGGGATGACACCACGCCAACCGCACGTGACGCATCGAGGACGTGCACGACCGCCCCGTCATAGCGCGGCGCAATTTTGACCGCGGTGTGCTGTTTGGAGGTGGTGGCGCCGCCGATGAGTAGCGGGAACGTGAGACCGCGACGTTGGAGCTCCGCCGCGACCCCCGACATCTCTTCAAGCGATGGGGTAATCAGGCCAGAGAGGCCGATCATGTCGGCCTTCTCGGCAATTGCGGTGTCAATAATTGTCTGGGTGGGCACCATCACCCCGAGGTCGATGACCTCGTAGTTATTGCACCCAAGGACGACACCCACGATGTTCTTGCCGATGTCATGGACATCACCCTTGACCGTTGCCAACACAATGCGCCCGTTATGACGGGTTTCGGTGCCTGCCGCGCGTTCGGCATCCATAAAGGGTTCCAGGTGCGCGACCGCACGCTTCATGACCCGTGCGCTTTTCACCACCTGGGGCAAAAACATCTTCCCTTGCCCAAAGAGATCGCCGACGGTGCTCATACCGGCCATCAGCGGGCCCTCAATGACCTCCAACGGGCGCCCATAGGCGACGCGTGCCTCTTCGGTATCGGCCTCAATGAAGTCGACAATGCCATTGATGAGGGCATGTGCAAGGCGCCCCTCGACGGGTTGTTCGCGCCATGACAGATCGGGCCCGCGCGTGGCGGTTTCGCCCGACACCGATGATGCGAATTCCAGCAGACGCTCAGTGGCATCCTCACGACGATCAAAGATGAGGTCCTCAACCAGGTCGCGCAGGTGCGGGTCGAGTTGTTCATAGACGCCGAGTTGCCCGGCATTGACGATTGCCATATCGAGCCCTGCGGTAATGGCGTGAAACAGAAATGCGGTGTGGATCGCCTCGCGGACAAGATCATTGCCGCGGAAACTAAAGCTTAAGTTCGATACCCCGCCTGAGATCTTCGCGCCAGGGCAGGTGGCTTTGATCTGTCTCGTCGCCTCAATGAAGTCAATGGCGTACTTGGCATGCGCCTCAATCCCGGTCCCAATCGCGAAAATATTGGGGTCAAAGATGATGTCGGTCGGCGGAATCATGGCAACGGTTGTCAGCAGTGCAAAGGCGCGCTGGCAAATTGACACCTTGCGTTCAATGCTGTCGGCTTGGCCCTGCTCATCGAATGCCATCACGACCACGGCGGCGCCATATCTCCTGGCTGCACGGGCCGCAGCCAGGAAGCTTTCCTCGCCTTCTTTCATGCTGATGGAGTTGACGATGCATTTGCCCTGGCAGCACTTGAGTCCCGCCTCGATGACATCCCAGCGCGAGGAATCGATCATGATCGGCACGCGGGCGATCTCCGGCTCGGAGGCGATCAGGTGCAGGAATCGCGACATGGCGGCAACCGAGTCCAGCATGCCCTCATCCATGTTGACGTCGATCACGTTGGCGCCATTGCGCACTTGATCCATCGCGACCTCGAGGGCGGTGGTGTAGTCGCCCTCCAGAATTAATTTTGCGAACCTGCGTGATCCGGTGACATTGGTGCGCTCTCCGACCATGGTGAATGTTCGGGCACCATCAACCCCATACGGTTCAAGTCCCGAGAGCTCGGTGATGTGTGATGGCGCACGGGGGGTACGCGCAGGAACAGGGATCGGTTCCACTGCGCGGGCAATCGCTGCGATGTGCGCAGGGGTCGTGCCACAGCAGCCACCGACGATATTGATCAGTCCGTCGCTGACCATCTCGCGCAGGACCTCTGCGGTGTCTTCGGGAAGCTCGTCGTACTCGCCGAATGCATTGGGAAGGCCGGCATTTGGATAACAGCTCACCCAACAACCGCTGATACGTGAGAGTGCCTCGACATGCGGTCGCATCGCTTGCGCGCCAAGTGCGCAGTTCACTCCCACCGACCAGGGCTGTGCATAGGCGATGGATGCCCAAAATGCTTCAATCGTCTGCCCCGAAAGGGTCCGCCCTGAGGCATCGGTGATCGTAACCGAGATCATCAGCGGGAGCCGCACGCCGGTCTCATCGGCGACATCGTCAATTGCCGCGAGCGCCGCTTTTGCGTTCAGCGTGTCGAAGATTGTCTCAACCAAGATCAGATCGACGCCACCGGCAATGAGCGCACGGACCTGTTCGGCGTAGGCGTCGACCATCTCATCGAAGCTGACGGCCCGGTAGCCGGGGTCATTGACATCTGGTGACATCGAGAGCGTGCGGTTGGTCGGCCCGATGGCACCTGCGACGAATCGCGGCCGATCGGGGGTGCGGGCGGTCCATTCATCGGCGACCTCGCGCGCAATAGCCGCAGCGGCGATGTTCATGTCGGTGACCGCATCCTCTGTGGCGTAGTCCGCCTGTGCGATGCGTGTCGAACTAAAGGTGTTGGTCTCGATGATGTCGGCGCCGGCCTCAAGAAATGCGCTGTGGATTGCGCCAATCACATCGGGCCGAGTGAGCACCAAGAGGTCGTTATTGCCGGCCAACGAATGGCTGTGGTCCGCGAAGCGGGTGCCCCGAAAATCATCTTCGGTCAGGCCGTACTGCTGGATCATCGTGCCCATGGCGCCGTCGAGTACGACAACGCGCGCCGCAAGGGTAGCGTCGAGCACACTGTGAGCATCGGGTCGTTGCGCCATAGTGGACGAGCGTACCGGACAAATCCCCGAGAAGGACCCGTTCTATGCAGGCGAGTGTCAGCTGGCAATCACGATGAGTGCCTACTGCGCCATTGCCACGGGCGATCCCGTGCATGACGCGTACCACCGCACCGAATACGGGTTTCCGACGCGGGATGATGCCGTGCTCTTTGCGCGCCTGGCCCTCGAGATTTTTCAAGCAGGTTTGTCGTGGGATTTGATCATGCGTCGTCGCGACGGGATTGTTGCTGCATTTGACGGTTTTCTCCCTGAGATCGTTGCCGCCTATGGCGATGATCAGCGGGCGAGGCTTCTCGCCGATGCGCGCATTATTCGCAACGCAAAAAAGGTTGATGCGATCATCGCGAATGCCGAGATCATCTGTCGTCAACGAGAAGCACATGGCGGTATGGCAGCGTGGCTTGATATGCACCATCCCGCGACGCTCGATGAGTGGGTGCGTCTGTTTCGTCGGACCTATCGCTTTACCGGACCGGAGATCACCAATGAGTTTTTGATGGGAATTGGATATTTGCCCGGTGCGCATGCACAGGAGTGTCCGGTAGGACAGGAAATTGCACGACGATCACCCCCGTGGTTGGTCGTATCCGCGCCGCCTCGTTCCACAAAGGAGAAGTGATGTCCTCAATTGATGCGACCACACGGGAGGCGCTTGCGGCCCCAACGCTGACGCGTATGACCGACATTGTGATGCCCGAGCAACTCAACCATCGCGGCACGATGTTTGGAGGTGTCGCGCTGAGCATGATGGACCGGGCGGCATTTGTCGCTGCGACGCGCCACTCACGCCAGACGGTTGTGACGGTTGGGGTGAATGATGTCGACTATGTTGCCCCGGTCGGGCTCGGTGAGATTGTGGAAATTGTTGCCGAGATCATCAGCACGGGCCGGACCTCGATGAAGATTCGCGTGACGATGGTGGCCGAGGTGCTGGTGACGGGCGAGCGTCGTCTGTGCGGCACGGGGTCCTTTACCTTCGTTGCGATTGGGCCCAATGACCGCCCTGTGGCCGTGCCGCAGGTCACCGCAGACCCGTCAGCCGGTTAGCGCGAGCGGGTGAAGTGACGCTCTGAGATGGGGCCGATAAGGATGCCCGCAAGCAATATTGCCGCAGAGAGATACCCCAGCCACACGGTATGAGTCGCAATGCCCCAAAGCCCGGGGATGGCGCACAGTGCGCCCGCAATCGAGAGCCGGATGGATTTTTCCGCACGCGCGGTCATTATCCGCCCCATGGCACGAGCACGATGGCAGCGTTGTGTCCGCCAAGCCCGTTGTTGGAGGACATTGCCGCGCGCAGCGTCCGGGTGCGCGCCTGCCCAATGACATGGTCAACCCCTTCACACCCAGGATCGAGTTCGGTGAGGTTAATGGTCGGCGGAATAATGCCGTTGGCGACTGCAAGCGCAGTGAATGCACCTTCGATTGCCCCTGTCGCCCCCATGCAATGGCCGTGCATCGACTTTGTTGCCGACACCGCGGTACGGGCGGCATGTTCCTCACCGAGGGCCGCCCGAATCGCGGCAATCTCGGATGGGTCGCCGGGGCGGCTGGCGCCACCATGGGCGTTGACATAATCGATCTCTTCCGCGGGGATCCGTGCGTCGGCAATTGCGGCGCGCATCGCGCGGGATTGGCTGCGGCCCGATGGATCGGGGTCAGTGATGTGATGTGCATCGGCACTTGCGCCATATCCTGCAACCTCACACAGAATCGATGCACCGCGCCGAACTGCATGTTCGAGCTCCTCGAGCACCAAAATTGCAGCGCCTTCACCGATGACAAAGCCATCGCGCGAGGTATCAAATGGGCGCGGTGCCGTCGCGGGATCGTCCTGGTGGTGCGAGAGCACGCGCATCGCATCAAACCCGGCAATCCAGAGTGGCGTGATCATTGCGTCGGTGCCGCCTGAGAGCATGACGTCGGCGTCACCGCGGCGAATAATTGCCGTTGCGGTCCCGATGGCGTCGGTTCCTGCGGCGCACGCGGTCACGATTGCCATCGTGGGTCCGCGGAGCCCCAGCAGCATCGCGACTTCCGCTGGTGGGTGATTGCACATGCTGTAGGGGATCGCGAAGGGCGAGATACGGTCCACCCCGCGCTCACGCATGATCTGGTGGTTCTCGTCGCGGACATGGTTTCCGCCGGTACCCGTTCCCAAGATGATGCCGGTGTCGCGTCCATCGGCCGAGATGGTGAGCCCCGCATCAGCCGTTGCCATCTGTGCGGCGGCAAGCGCGAAATGGGTGACCCGATCGGCGCGTCGCGCGAGCCGGCGTTCAACGAAATCGTCGACAACAAAGTCACGCGCCTGCGCGGCAATCGTGACAGCGGATGTGCCGAGATCCATATTGGTGATTGGCGCAGTGCAGGGCATCCCGTTGCAGGCATTACGCCAGACATCTTCCCGGCCCACACCATGCCCGGAGATGATACCGATCCCCGTGATGACCACCCGCCGCCGCGTGCTCATACGGTGACCGCCTCAAGTGCGATGACCGCATTGTGACCACCAAATCCAAATCCCGAACACAGCGCAGTACGGATCGTGTGCGCGCGTGCACTGCGCACGTGATCCACCCCGTCGCAGGCGGGGTCAAGATCGGTGAGATTAATGGTCGGTGGCACCATCTGGTGCGCGATGGCAAGCGTCGTCAGGGCCGCCTCGAGTGCGCCAGTGGCACCGAGACAATGTCCATGCATGGACTTGGTGGCGCTCACGGCAACCGATGCGGCATGGTCGGCACCCAAGGCGGCGATGATCCCATGCACCTCTGACGCGTCTCCGGCGACCGTCGAGGTCGCGTGCGCATTGACGTGATCGACGCTTCCGGGGTCAATCTGACCGCTTGCGAGTGCCCGCACCATCGCTCGCGCCTGCTCTGACCCTTCAGGATGTGGCTCGGTAATGTGGTGTGCGTCAGAGGTTGCACCGTAGCCCGACATCTCGGCGATGATCGATGCATTCCGGGCCAGCGCGAGGTCCATGCGCTCGAGTACCAGGATCGCACCGGCTTCCCCAAGAACAAATCCATCGCGATTGAGATCGAAGGGGCGGCTTGCCCCGGTTGGGTCATCATTGCGATGCGACATCGCCCGCGATGCGTCGAGTGCGCCCATTGCATATGGGGTGACTGCGGCCTCTGATCCCCCTGCGAGCATGACGTCTGCCGCACCACGCCGGATGATGTCTGCGGCCTCGCCAATCGCATGCAAGCTACTCGCACACGCCGTCAAAATGCAGCTCAGGGGCCCCTGGAGGCCGTAGGTCATTGAGACGTGGCCGGCGGCCATATTGCAGATAAGCATTGGGAGGGCGACCGGCGAGACGCGATCTGGCCCTCGGGTAAGGAGCGTCGTGTGGGCATCCTCGTAGGTGGCGTTTCCGCCATTACCGGTCGAGATCACGGCACCAATGCGCTCTCCATCTGCACCAATCACCAGACCCGCATCCTCGATCGCGAGCCCCGCAGCGGCAACAGCAAGTTGCGAGGAGCGATCCATGCGACGTGCAGCACGCTTGTCGATAAAAGTCAGCGGGTCAAAGCCTTTGACCTCAAATGCGATTTTCGCCCCATGCGCCGACGCATCAAACAGTGTGACCGGCCCGGCCCCCGAACGACCCTGGCGTGCGGCCTCCCACACCTCGGCTTTTCCGATCCCCAATGGGCTGACCAGCCCGATCCCGGTGATCACGACACGCTCGTTGAGTGGTCGCGACGTCACAGCGCGAGCCCGCCGTCGACGCACAGCAGTGTGCCCGTCACAAATTGGGCCGCAGGTGACACGAGAAAGCTCACAGGTCCTGCGATGTCGTCGGGCTCACCCAAGCGACCGAGCGCGGTGTGTGCGCGCAGGGCATTGACGTGGTCCTCGTCGAGGACATCGGTCAGCCGTGTGCGGATAAAACCTGGTGCAAGCGCGTTAATACGAACTCCCTGGGGACCAAATTCTTTTGCCAATGTTGCCACGAGTCCCATGATGCCCGCTTTTGAGGCCGCATAGTTTGCTTGGCCCGCGTTGCCATGGTCGCCAACAATTGAGGTGATCGCGACGATGCTACCGATCCCACGTTCGAGCATCCCTGCGGCAGCGGCCCGGATGGTTGCGGCGGTGCCGCTTAAGTTGATGTCAATTGGCGCACGCCAATCCTCGCCACTCATTCGCATCGCCAACCCGTCTCGGGTGGTTCCGGCATTGACGATGAGCGCATCAAGGGGGCCGAGTTGTGCTTCGACCTCGTGGATCGCAGCAGTAATCGATGCGGGCTCTCGCGCCTCAAGACGCGTGGTGATCGCCTGGCGTCCAAGGGCGCGAACCGCCGCTGCCGTTTCTTGGCATGCCACCTGATCCTGGGCGAAGGTCAGCCCAAGTTCCCATCCCTGTGCGGCAAGCCGCGTCGCGCAGGCTGCGCCAATCCCCCGGCTAGCGCCGGTCACTAATGCCACGGGCATTGGCACGTGCTTGAGCGAGGGCCACAATTGTTGGAATGTCATCGGGTGCACCGATGTGACAGACGTCCGCGTCACTTCGGATGCGGCGCACGAGGCCGACAAGTACCTTGCGCGGCCCGCACTCGACAAATTGATCGACGCCTAAATCCATCGCGGTGCGCACCGATTGCGTAAAGCGCACCGGTGCAGTGAGCTGTTGTGCCAGCAGGGTGCGGACGCGTTCGGCCCCTGCTTCAATGGCAGCGGTGGTTGCCGACAAAAATGGCATCGATGGGGTGGTAAATCCCACTCCTGCCAAGGTCTCACGCAGGCGATCTGCGGCAGGTGCCATCACCGACGAGTGAAATGCACCTTCGATATCGAGGATGCGGGTTTTAAACCCGTGTGTACGCGCGATCTCGACGAGGCGGTCAATCCCTCGACGGCCACCTGAGGCGACAATTTGCCCGGGGCAGTTGTAGTTGGCTGGCCAGACATCGTCACCGGCTTCGCGACAGAGGGCCTCTGCCTCTTCGTCGCTTGCGCCAAGTAATGCTGCCATTTGCCCGGGGACGCGGGTTGCGACCTCTTCTGTGGCACGACCGCGCTCGACGACCAGACGGAGTGCAGTGGCAAAATCGAGGTTGCCCGAGGCCACCAGCGCCGCGTACTCACCCAGCGAGTGGCCCATCGCCATGTCGGCAATCAGGCCGTGATCATTGGCGACCCGCCATGCGGCAACCGATGTCGTCAGTACGGCGGGCTGACAGAAGTCGGTCCGCATCAACTGATCATGAGGGCCATCGAAGCACAGCGTGGAAAGGTCGTAGCCCAGCACATCATTCGCTTCTTCAAAGGTCGCCCGCGCACTGGGGTAGGCCTGATGCAGCCCTGCACCCATGCCGACTTGTTGCGATCCCTGGCCGGGGAACATCAGTGCGATTTTGCCGCTCGATGTGTGCTCTGTTTCCGCCACGGCTCCCGCGATCTGTATCCCACGCTGACACACCCACATGCGTTCTGTGAAGCCTAGGGGTTGGGTGGTCATGCGGTCAACTCAATGTCGACCACACACGTTGTATCAGGAAGAGGCACAGGATGCGTGAATTTCAGGGGTGTGCGCCCTCTGTGATGGTGAGTTCGCGCCAGAGAACAGACCCCCTTCTCATCCCCCGACAATCACTACCATTGAGGACGATGACCACTGCTCCGTTGTTGCCACTTGCCCACTTTTTCGACAATCCCGAACGTGTCGGTGCACGCCTGTCACCTGACGGCAGCCTGATTGCCCTGGTTGCACCGCGTGATGGCGTGCTCAACGTGTGGGTTCGCCCACGTGAAGGCGGTCCGGAACGGCCACTGACCAATGACCGCGATCGTGGTGTGCGGAGCTTTTTCTGGTCGCGGGATGGGCGCTACATTCTCTTTTTGCAAGACGCCGGCGGCGATGAGAACTTCCATGTGTATGCAGTTGACCCTCATCTGCCCGATCAGATACGTGATCTGACCCCATTCGCCGGGGTGCGGGCAGGGATCGTGGCCGCGCCGCGTGCTACCCCGCGTCGTGTTTTGGTGTCGATGAACCTGCGCGAGCGCAGTGTGTTTGATGTCTATGCACTCACCCTCGCGACCGGCCGCGTGGTGCGGGTTGCGGAGAATCCAGGCAACATCGTCAGCTGGCATGCGGATCGCACCGGTGCCATTCGCGCCGCCCGCGCACAAACCCCTGCTGGGGACTTTGAAATCCTCGCCCGTGCGAGCGTGAATGATGCATTTACAGTGGTGGCAGAGTATGCAAATGAGGATGGTGGCTATGTCCTTGGCTATGTCCCCGACCAGGCAAAGCTGTGGGTGGGAAGTGCCCGCGGGGCGGATCTCATGCGTCTGGTCGCGCTCGATCTTGCGACAGGTGATGAAGAGATCCTCGATGAGGATGAGTTCGCAGACCTCTCTGGACCGATCATCTCGGATCGCACTGGGGAGCTACTTGGGGCAGCCTATTTGCGTGACCGTCTGGTCGTACATGCCTTCGATGCGCGTTTTGGCGAGGATGTCGCCGCATTGTCCAAGATCCACCCCGGCGATCCGGGAATTGCGAGCCAAGATGCCCAAGAGTCGACGTGGATCGTCAGTTTTGATGATGACCGTGATCCCGGCGCGACCTATGTCGTCGATCGTGCGACGCATGACGCGCAGCTGCTCTATCGCTCGCGGCCGTGGCTGGTTCCAGAGCACTTGGCGGCGATGACCCCGGAGTCGATTCCTGCCCGAGATGGCCTACGACTCCCGAGTTACCTCACCTTGCCGGTCGGAAGTGATGGGCAGGGGCTGCCGATGGTGCTGTATGTGCATGGTGGCCCGTGGGCCCGGGATGCATGGGGCTATGACCCCACCGTGCAGTTTTTGGCCAATCGCGGGTACGCCGTCTTGCAGGTGAACTATCGGGGCTCGACGGGATTCGGCAAGCATCACATGCATGCAGCCGAGCGGGAGTTCGCGGGCAAGATGCACGACGATCTGATTGATGGGGTCAACTGGGCCATTGCCCGTGGAATTGCCGACCCTGCCCGCATTGGCATTTACGGTGGTTCGTATGGGGGATATGCGGCCCTCGTGGGGGTGACCTTTACCCCGGATGTCTTCGCGTGTGCAGTGAGCTATGTGGGCCCGTCGAGTCTGGTGACGCTTACCCGCTCCTTTCCGGCATATTGGCGTCCAATGCTTGCCAGCACATGGTTTCGGTATGTCGGTGATCCAGAGAATCCCGACGACCTCGCCGATATGGAGCGACGATCTCCCTTGAACCGGGTCGATGACATCCGCACGCCCCTGTTGGTCATTCAGGGGGCGAATGATCCTCGAGTAACCCAACAGGAAAGCGATCAAATCGTGGCGGCCTTGCGCGCCCGCGGTGTGCCGGTCGACTACATCTGCAAAGAGGGCGAGGGCCATGGTTTTGTGAAGCCCGAAAACCGCATGGAGGCATATGCGGCGATCGAGCAATTTTTTGGCACACATCTTGGCGGCCGCACCCTCGCGGCAGCACCGGCAGCGACGGACTGATCCTCTGGCAATGGGTGTCCCGCGCGCAGGGGCGCGATCATGGGTGGCGAAATGTGCACTACAGGCCGCTACATGCAGTGGGTGCGGGGCGTGGGGTCTGCAGACACCAAGGTGTCGAATAATTCAGCGGGGTAGTGTCATTGTGTTGGGTGCATGCGCGTACCCACGCGGTGCAATTGCGGCGTGAGGCAATCTTCGGGAGGGTGTGGTGTCGAGGAACATGATCATCGCGATCGTCGCGGCGGCAGTGGTCGTCATTGGCGTTGTGATCGGAATTCAGGTCAGCAACAACAGTAGTAGTGGCCAATCGTTGCCATTGAGCCACTTCACTGCGGATGTGCCTGCGGTCAACGCACTGCTGAAGGGAATCCCGCAATCGGGGCAGGTCCTGGGGAAGCCGAATGCCAAGATCACGATTGATGAGTACATCGATTACAAGTGCCCAATTTGTGGGCAGGCCAGCAAGACCGTCGTCCCGCCGGTGATCACGCGATATGTCCGCACCGGGCTCGCCAAAATCGAGATTCGCCCGCTCGCATTTATCGGCCCGGATTCGCAAACGGGTGCGCTCGGTGGACTCGCCGCCGGCCAGCAAAACCGGATGTGGTACTACAGCGAACTCGACCTGCGTAACCAGGGCTCGGAAAAAGAAAAATGGCTGACCCCTGCTGTTGCTGCGGAGATTGCACAGGCTGCCGGATGCAACATGGCCGCATGGAACGATGCCTTCAAGGGGCAAGAGGCCGTCAATAGCTTCTTCACGATTCAGAACCAAGCGCAAACAGATGCAGTGTCTGGCACCCCGACTTTCGTTGTCCACGGCCCAAAGGGCACCGACAGCTTTTCAGGTCTCGTGCCGATTTCCCGCTTCTCGCAAGCATTCTTGACCGTGGCTGGAATTAAGGCCTAGGGATGGGCTTCGATCGCACTCGCAAGGATTTTTGGATTCGGATTGCGAGTGCGATCTTGGCGGTCGTGGGAATTGGCATCACGACCTACCTGGTCTATGAGCGCTTCTCGGGTGGTTTGCCGACCTGTGTGATTGGCGGCGGATGTTCCACCGTGCAAAAGAGTGAATGGTCAACGGTTGCGGGTGTTCCCGTTGCTCTTATGGGATTGCTGGCCTACATCGCGCTGCTTGTATGTGCACTGACGCCGTGGCAGATCTCTGTACTCGGCGCGTTTTTTGTGTCGTTATTGGGCGTGCTCTTATCGTCCTGGCTGACGGCACTTGAGCTCTTTCAGATCCATGCGATTTGTGAATGGTGCGTCTCGAGCGCGTTGGTCGTTGTGGTGGCATTTGGGTTCAGCATTGCCCGACTGGTGATCTTCCAGCGCGAGGCATCCCAAAGGCCACCCGCCGCCTCCTAGTTCGCCTTCGTCGACGCGACATCGGGATCAAGGAGTCCGCGTGCAATGGCATGTCGGACCAAATCAGCGCGCGAATGGGCATTGAGTTTGCCCATCACGCGTGCGCGATGCGTCTCAATTGTTTTCACGCTGACGTGCAGCGCGGTGGCAATATCGTGGTTCGTAAACCCAAGCGCGAGCTGCTGAAGCACTTGGCCCTCGCGTGGGGAGAGTGTTGTTTCGGTCGTATTGGGATTCTCACGTGGGGCCAGCGCGGGATTGCGATATGGCATACCCCTGGCCACTGTCCGGATTGCTGTCATGAGTTCGATATGGGATGCAGATTTGGTGACATAGCCGTCAACACCTGCGGCATATGCGGCACCCACATGGGTCAGATCGTCATACATCGAGATAATCAGGATGCGGATCTGCCGGCGGACCGCGCGAAGTTCGTGAATGAGTGCAATGCCGCTTGCCCCAGACAGGTTGATATCGAGCAGCACCACATCCGGAGCACAGGTGTCGAGCAACGCGAGCGCCTCTGCGGGAGTGCCCGCTTCTCCGACCACCTCGAGATCCGTCTCACGGTCAAAGAGCAGCGCGAGTCCACGACGCAGTAAGGGGTGATCATCGATGAGCATGATGCGGATTGGTGGTGTCACGACAGCCTCGGGAAACCAGCGACGTAATGCAGATGCGCAGTACAACCCGATATGTCATCACGCGAGGGAGCGGCGTATTCGACTGCGCACATCTCTTTGAGCGTAGTCGTGGTGAGTGAGTGATCTGCGCATCCGGCGCGCGGCGGTCGTCGGTATTCGTCTGCGGAGCGCGCGAGCTACTCGATGGGTGGCGCGAGATCAGGGTGATCCGGCGCCGTGGGTCGCAACCGTCGCAGGCACCAACCCCCTGCAAGGAATGCAATTCCCGCGAGTGCCAAAAAGCCGACCCGCCACCAACGTGAGTGGCGGCCTGGTTGCGGTGTCGCTGCCAACGTGCGGGCCAGGGTGAGCTCAGTGGCTGCGAGAGGATGCTGGGGGTCGAGTCGCAGGGCCGCGGTGAGTGCGGTTATCGCGGCTGCGTAGTGGTGCGCCCACAGCGCGTGCATGCCAGTCGAAAATGCGATGCTCGTGGCCCCTTGCGTATTGGCAATATGCATCCGCATCAAGAGGTGGGTGATTGTCGCGGACTGATCAACGAGGCCGCGGGCATCGGAATACAAAAAGCGCACGATGCCCCGGGTGGACCCATGGGCATCAAGCACGGGGCCACCAGAATCGCCTTGGGTAATCGGAATATTGACCAGGGTCAGTTGTTGGCCTGGCAGAGATGATGAGGTGCCGTTGCCACCCAATGTCCCGGTTTTGATTGCCGGGACATGTGTTGCCGGCAGTCCAAGCGTTGTCGTGGTGGCAACCCCATATCCAACCGTCGCGACGGGGGTCCCGATGGTTTCATCCTCTTCAAGGAGCAACGAGGGAAGATTGTGTGCGGGAATAGAGAGCAGTGCGAGATCATTTGCCCGTTCGACGCTCGCGGGGATGACCGTCGCCGTCATTGCGGGAGTCGTCTGGTGTGGGTCCGCAGAGGCGCGCCAGACGGTGATCGAGGTGACCCGTGCGCCTACGGGGAGCACGCCATTGGTCGTCACCCACTGGTTGTAGGCAGCAGAGCTCCCAAAGATGCCCTGCTGTGCGAGGGCGAGTGGTGCTGCGGCAAATGCAAGCTGGACACCCTGGGGCGCGGCAACATGGGCGTCAGTGACAAGGACGCCGTTCGGAGCGACCACAAATGCGGTACCGAGCTCAGTGACGGTCTGCAGGCGCCCGAGCGGGAAAAGCTTACCGCTTCGCGTCCTGAGGGCCGGGACATCGATCGTGGTTTGCACCCGATAGATCGCGCCGAATCCGAGCAGCGCTCCTTGCTCGAGCGGCACAGTTGTCGTGCCACTCGGCACCGTAGCGAAGGCCGTTGCGGGGACTACCAACCCACAGGCGATCGCGATGCAGCATCGGATGTGATAGCCACGCACCCTCACTACCCTAGCCCAATTCTGCAGGTGTCCTGGTTGGGTTGGGCGGGTCGGTCGTCCCGCCATCGCGCACCGTGCGCGCGATGGCGGGGAAACGCACTAGTGGCGGAAGTGGCGGCGCCCCGTGAAGACCATTGCAAGTCCGGCGTCGTTCGCCGCGGCGATGACTTCGTCATCGCGTATTGACCCACCAGGTTGGACGATTGCCCGGACCCCAGCTTTGACGGCTGCCTCTGGCCCATCGGCAAATGGGAAGAAGGCATCGCTTGCAAGCACGGCATCAGGGATTGGGACCGTCGCCTTTTCAATTGAGAGACGAACAGAGTCGACGCGGCTCATCTGGCCTGCGCCGATACCCACCGTTACAAGATCCCGCGCAAGGACAATGGCATTGGATTTCACGTGCTTTGCCACACGCCAGGCAAAGAGGAGATCGCCCCACTCTTGTTCGGTAGGCGGACGCTCAGAGACGACCTGCATTGACTCACGGTCCTCGGACTCGGTGTCACGATCCTGGACGAGCACGCCTCCCGCCACACGGCGCAGGTCGCGCTCGCCGGGGTTTGCGCGCCGCCGCTCGTCATTACGCATGATGCGGGTGTTGGGTTTGCGCGTGAGCGCCTCGAGCGCGGCAGCGTCATATCCTGGCGCCAAGAGCACTTCGACAAATGTCGATGCCAACATCTCGCCGAGTTCCGCGTCGACGGGCCGGTTGACCACGATGACCCCGCCATATGCCGAGACCGGGTCGCAATCGCGTGCCTTGATATAGGCAGAGCGCACATCCGGTCCCACCGCAACACCGCAGGGATTGTTGTGCTTGATAATCACGCATGCCGGGAGTTCAAATTCGGCCAGGAGGTTTCGTCCTCCGTCGAGATCAAGCAGGTTATTAAACGAAAGATCCTTGCCATGGAGCTTTTCGACGCGGCCCAGAAGATGCGTGCGGCTTCCGCGCTCGGTGTAGTAGGCACCGCGTTGATGTGGGTTCTCTCCGTAACTGACGGTGAACTCACGCTCAAAGGCCATGATGATGCGCGATGGAAAATCGCCATCGAGCTCGCTCATCCAATTGGCAATCGCAGCGTCATATGAGGCGGTCAGCTGGAAGGCGCGTGCGGCAAGCAGGCGACGTGTGGCACGCGAGACCTCGCCGTGGCCTGCGCGGAGCTCGGTGAGCACCATGTCGTATTGGTCGGGCGCGGTGAGGATGCTCACGCGGTCATGATTTTTGGCCGACGCGCGCACCATTGCGGGTCCGCCGATATCGATCTGCTCGACCAGGTCCTCATGCGACATCTCGCGCTGAGTGACGTAGTGCTCGAAGGGATAGAGATTCACGCAGACCAAGTCGATCCCCTCGATCCCCGATGTTGCCATCTCGGCCACATCTTCGGGGAGGTGCTCACGCGCAAGGATGCCACCGTGGATCTTGGGGTGCAGGGTCTTGACGCGCCCACCCAAGATCTCGGGTTGGCCGGTGACCTCTTCGACCCGTGTGACCGGGACTCCATAGCCTTCGATGGCGCTGGCGGTCCCACCGGTCGACAGGATCTGCACGCCCATGTCATGGAGCCCACGCACCAGTGGCTCAAGGCCGGTTTTGTCCGAGACCGAGATTAGGGCGCGGCGGATCTTCACGATGGTTCCTCCTCGAGGATCTGGACTCGGCGGCGTTGTTGTGGGTCGCGATGGACCCGATCTTGGGCAAAGAGTCGTACTGCGGCGGGAAGCACACGGTGCTCTGCGTCCCGGACACGTTCACGCAATGAATCGACGGTATCACCGTACAGAACTGGCACCGTTTCCTGGAGAATCGGCGGACCTCCGTCGACCTCTTCTTCGGCGTAGTGGACGGTCACGCCGGTCCAACGCACCCCCCACGCAAGCGCATCTTCAATTGCATGCATGCCGATGAATGCGGGAAGGAGGGATGGATGCAGATTGATGACGCGGTCGGGAAATCGATCGAGAAATGCACCGGTGAGAATGCTCATCCATCCCGCAAGCACGACGAGATCTGGTTCCGCCAGGGCGACGCGGTCGGCGAGCGCACGATCGCGTGCGATCCGATCATCGTCGCGATGACGCGTCATCACGTCGGTCGCAATCCCGGCCATCTGTGCGCGTTCGAGCCCGTAGGCATCTTCCCGGGAGCTGAGTACGAGGACGATCTCGATCTCGCCATTTGGCACATGCACAGTGTCGATGAGTCGTTGGAGGTTGGTCCCCGATCCCGAGATCAGGACAACGACGCGATACGGCCTAGGCACGGCGGATTCCATGTGGACCGTGTGCGACATTGCCAATGACGAGCGCATCTGGGACCTGCGCGAGGATTGCCTCCTGCGCGCTCGCCGGAGCGATCACACAAAGCCCGATCCCCATGTTGAAGGTCTCCCATGCGTCATGGTCACTCACGCGGCCTGAATCGACGATTGCTTGGATTGCCTGCGGCAAGGGCCAGCTGCCCTCGTTGAGGATCGCTTCGCAGTTGGTCGGCAATGCGCGCGGGAGATTTTCCGGCAACCCGCCGCCAGTGATGTGTGCGACTGCGTGGAGTTCAACACCCGCCGCAAGGAGGGCGAGAACCTCATTGACGTACAGACGCGTCGGTGCGAGTAAGACCTCGACCGGGCAGTCGAGTGCCCCTTCATCGCGGAGTGCGCGCACCAGGGAAAATCCATTTGAATGCACTCCCGAAGAGGGGATGCCAATGACCAGATCCCCTGCGACGACACGATCAGGGCCGAGGAGCTCATCGCGCTCGACAAGGCCCACTGCGAATCCGGCCAGATCAAAGTGGCCGGGCTGATAGAGGCCCGGAAGCTCAGCGGTCTCTCCGCCGAGAAGGGCGCAATTCACACTCGCACATGCCGCGGCAATCGCCGCGACCAAGATGCCGGCTTCCTCCGGGTCGAGCGCACCGACGGCCAGGTAGTCAAGAAATCCGGTCGGGCGCGCGCCGCAACAGATGAGATCGTTGACGCACATGGCGACGAGATCTTGGCCGAGTCCATCGAGGATGCCCGCCTCGCGGGCCAGGAGCAACTTGGTGCCAACCCCATCGGTGCAGGCAACCATAAGCCCATCGCGCATCGCAGGAATTGGGAGGGCGCCGGCAAAACCGGTGATTCCGCCATGAACAAACCCTGCAATATTGCTGGTGTGGGTTCGGGCCGCGTCGAGGTCAACCCCGGAATCGCGGTAGGAGATGTCACGTGCACTCACTGTGATGATGCCCCTGCGGTCAGGTCTTCAAACCGTAACTTGGTGGTCGAGTCAGGAACGGGAATTGCATATTCACCCGTGAAGCACGCCCGGCAAAAGCGATTCGCTGGTGATCCGATGGCGCGCTCGAGCCCATCGAGGGAAAGATGGGCAAGACTTGTTGCCCCGGTCATCGCCGCGACTTGCTCAATGGAGTGCGATGAGGCGATCAGTTCCTGGCGCGAGGGCATATCGATTCCATAAAAACATGGCCAGGAGATTGGGGGACTCGAGATGCGCATGTGGACCTCTGCGGCTCCGGCTTCACGGAGCATTGCGACCACCTGTTGCGTGGTCGTGCCACGCACAATCGAATCGTCCACCACGATCAGTCGTTTGCCGTCAATGATTTCGCGCAAGGGATTGAATTTGAGTTTCACCCCGTTTTTCCGCAATTCCTGATCGGGCTGAATAAAGCTGCGTCCCACATACCGATTGCGCACCACCGCTTCGGAATACGGGATCCCAGAGGCAAATGCATAGCCGATTGCCGCAGGAGTCCCGGAGTCCGGCAGGCCGACCACCATATCCGCGTCAACCGGCGCTTCCCCGGCAAGTTCAATGCCCATCGCCCGACGCTGCTCCCAGACATTACGACCATCAAGCAGGCTGTCGGGGCGGGCGAAATAGATGTGTTCAAAGACACACATTCGCGAGACCGCAGGTGCGAGTGCCTGACGTGATTCGATGCCATCTGCCGTCAATCGGATGACTTCCCCTGGGCGCACTTCGCGCACAAGCTTCGCGCCGATTTGATCGAGCGCGCAGGTCTCGGAGGCGACGCAATATCCACCATCGAGTGCGCCAATCACCAGTGGACGGACCCCGTGGGCATCACGGAAGGCGATCAATTCATCACTCGAGAGCGCCACGGCAGAAAATGCACCGACGAGCAGATGAATATTTGCGGCGACCGCGTCAAAGAGCGACCCGGGAGTGCGTGCCAAAAGCGCGGCGATAATTTCTGAGTCGGTGGTGGCCTGGAGCGGCTGCGGATCATCGGCGACAATACGACGCAGGTCATCGGTGTTGGTGAGATTGCCGTTGTGTCCAAGCGCAACGAGTCCGTCGCCGCGGTTGCGGGTCACAGGTTGGGCGTTCTCCCACTTATTCGATCCGGTGGTCGAGTAGCGCACATGCCCAATTGCTGAATGGCCCCCGAGACTGCGCAGCGATGCTTCATCGAAGACCGCTCCCACAAGCCCGAGATCCCGCTGCACCAGAACATGCCCATCATCGGCAACGGCGATACCCGCGCTCTCTTGACCTCGATGTTGCAGCGCATGCAGCGCAAAAAAGGCCAGGCGCGCAATGTCACGCCCGGGCGCCACGATCCCGACGACCCCACATTCATCGTGCGGAGAATCATCGTCGATCCAGATGCTCATGCAATGGCCTTTGGCAGCGTGAGTTCGTACACGGCACGTGCATCGGTGAGATCGAGGGAAATGATCTCGGAGCCGATCTCCACACTCACTGTATCGCCCCCGACAGTCCCGATGATCGCACACGGGGCATCTGCGGCCGCCTCGCGAATTGCATCGAGCGCGTCTGGCGCACAGGTGACAAGAATCCGCCCGCCCGATTCGCCAAAGAGCACCTCGTCATTTCGACGATCCTCGGCGAGTTGTACGTGGCAACCTACGTTCCCCGCAAGGGCTGATTCGGTGAGTGCAATCGCAATGCCGCCGTCGGAGACATCGTGGGCGGAATGGACCCGACCGGTGGCGGTGATGCGCAGCGTCGCGGCAATCAGACGGGCCTCGTCATCAAGGTCTGGACGTTCCGGTGCACCAATTGCGTCACCGACCCATTCGCTTGCATCAAAGCGCGCGCGCCCTCCGCCGAGCAGGATGACCACGTCTCCGTCTGCCACAAAGCCATGGCCAACGCTGGTGCGTGCGTCCTCAAGGAGTCCCACCATCCCGACGACCGGGGTCGGGTAGATCGCCCGTGCCGGGCTTTCGTTATAGAGCGAGACATTGCCCGAGACAATTGGCACGCCAATTGACTCAAGTGCTTCGCTCAACCCTTCGATCACTTCGGCGAGTCGCCACCCGGTGTTGCCCTTTTCGGGGTTGGCAAAATTCAGGCAGTCACTTGCGGCATATGGGCGGGCGCCGGTACACGCGATGTTGCGGGCAGCCTCAAACACCGTTGCCCGACCACCCCCGCGTGGATCAATCTCACAATGGCGCTCGGCACAGTCAGTGGTCAGCGCAAGGGCGCGTTGCATCCCCGGAATACGGACGACTGCGGCATCTCCTCCAGGCCGGCGAATGGTATTTGCGCCAACGAGGTGGTCGTACTGCTCATAGATCCATCGCTTGCTCGCCACATTCGGTCGGGCAAGCAATGCGCGCCAGGCATCGGCAAGATCATCTGGGGCAGCGATGTCATCCAAGTTCAGGGGGCTCGGTGCGTCAGCGGGGATCTGTGGCACATCGTAGGCCGGGGCGTCATCGGTCAATGCGAGCGCGGGAATGTCAACGACAATTTCGCCGTTGTGACGCGCGGTGAAATTCCCCGTCGAGGTCACGACGCCGATCACATTTGCATCGAGCTCCCACCGCGTGCAGACCGCAATGACGGCGTCAAGCTGGCTGGGGGCGACCAGCCCAAGCATCCGCTCCTGAGATTCGGACACCAAAATTTCCGCAGGTGTCATTCCTGCTTCCCGCAATGGGATTTGGTTGAGATCGATATCGAGCCCAACGCCACCCTTTGCTGCCATCTCACTTGCTGCACTCGTGAGTCCGGCAGCGCCGAAGTCTTGGAGCGCCAAGAAGAGGTCGGCGCCTGCGAGCTCAAGGCAGCAGTCCATGAGCTTGCGTTCGGTAAATGGATCGCCGACCTGGACTGACGGTCGCTTGTCGGCGTCATCTTCACTGAGCTCGGCCGATGCCAAGACGCTTGCCCCACCGATGCCATCTTTGCCGGTGCGGTTGCCGATCAAGACCAACAGATTCCCATCGCCAAAGGCGGCTGACTTGAGCATCCCGTCGCTGCGCACGAGCCCGACGCACATGGCATTCACCAGACATGAATCTTCATAACGATCATCGAAGGCAACCTCGCCGCCGACGGTCGGTACACCGATGCAGTTGCCGTAATGGCCAATGCCTGCGACGGCACGGGTGAACAGATGTCGACTCCGCGCGCTCTCGAGGGTGCCGAACCGCAATGAATCAAGGAGGGCAATTGGTCGTGCGCCGAGCGCCAGAATGTCGCGGACAATGCCGCCGACGCCAGTGGCTGCGCCCTCGAATGGTTCCACCGCGGATGGGTGATTGTGGCTTTCGATCTTGAGCGCGACCGCCCATCCATCACCGACATCGACCGCACCGGCATTTTCCCCTGGGCCTTGGAGCACCTGTGGCGCAGTGGTGGGGAAACGGCGCAAGAGTCGACGCGAATGTTTGTAGGAGCAGTGCTCGCTCCACATCAAACTGAACATCACCAGCTCAGCATCGCTGGGCGCACGCCCTATGAGTTCTGGGATTCGTACGAATTCGTCATCGGTCAAACCGAGTTGACGGTGTAACGGAGTCGTGGTCATGCGCGCACCAACGCCGCAAAGAGGCCAAGACCATCGACCGAGCCAAGGAGCGGATCAACCGCCTCCTCGGGGTGGGGCATCAGTCCTAAGACGTTCCCGGCGTGATTGGCGACACCAGCGGCCGATGCGACCGATCCCAGTGGGTTGTCTGGGCCATAGCCCAACACAATTCGGGCCGTTGCAGGATCACCGAACCACGCCCCATCATGGTTTTTGATCGGGATAGAGAGGGTGTCGGTGAGTCCACGGGTGAAGGGTGTGTCGTGGTCAATGACCTCAAGGGTCATCTGGCGGCACACAAATGAGGTGGTTGCGTTGGTTCGCAGTACCCCAGGCAGGAGCCCTGCTTCACAGAGCACCTGAAAGCCGTTGCAGATTCCGAGCACCAGGCCACCGGCATCTGCGTGACGACGGACCGCATCCATAATCGGAGAGCGTGAGGCGATCGCTCCGGGACGCAAGTGGTCGCCGTAACTAAAGCCGCCGGGGATGACGACCGCCGTGGTGCCTGCCGGGAGTTCTGTGTCTTGATGCCATGCAGCAATCGCAGTGCCACCGGCGGCATGAATGGCGCGCGCGGCACTGTCGTGATCGAGGGTACCCGGGAATCGCACAACGGCAACCATGGACATCAATCCTCGAGATCGATGGAAAAGTCTTCGATGAGCGCATTGGCCAACAGGCGCTCACACATCTCCTGCGCAGCCGCACGCGGGTCGGGGCCGTCGAGTTCAAGCTCGATACGACGACCGAGACGGACATCGGTGACACCCGCAAATCCGAGACGGCCGAGTGCCCCCTGGACCGCCTGGCCCTGTGGATCAAGCACCCCTTCGCGCGGCATGACGGTCACGACAACTCGGGTCATAGCTGGGCCCCCACGTGCATCTCCTCGAGGTAGTCATCAAATGTGTGTCCGGTAATGCGTTCGTATGCCTGGACGTAGCGCTCCCGTGTGCCGGTGACGACTGCATCGGGAAGCTCGGGTCCGGGTGGGGTGTGATCCCAGCCAGACGCATCGAGCCAGTCACGGACATACTGCTTGTCATATGAGGCCGGATTGATTCCGGGCGTCCATGTGTCATGTGGCCAAAAGCGCGAGCTATCAGGGGTCAGCACTTCATCTGCCAGCACGATGGTGCCGCTGGTGTCATGGCCGAACTCAAACTTGGTGTCAGCCAAAATGATGCCGGCCTCCGCACTGGTGGCATGTGCGCGGGCGTAGATGGCAAGGGTGAGCGCCTCAAGTTCGGCGACCAACTCGGTGCCAAATTGTGCGGCCGCATCCTCGATCGTGATGTTTTCATCGTGCCCGCTGGTTGCCTTGGTGGCGGGGGTAAAAATTGGTTCTGGCAGGCGATCTCCGAGACGTAACCCTTCGGGCAAACGGTGACCCACGACCATTCCGGTCTCCTGATATTCCCGCCAGCCCGAGCCGGCCAGATATCCACGGGCAACGCATTCGAGGTTGATCATCTCGAGGCGTCGTACGCGCATAGTGCGCCCTGCGAATTCGTCTGTGCGGAATGCCTCCGGCAGCTCATCACGGGTCAGACCCAGGACATGGTTGGCAACGAGATCACGAGTCACCGAGAACCAAAACCGCGACATGGCAGTCAGCACACGCCCCTTGTCGGGAATGGCGGTAGGCATGATCACGTCATAGGCCGAGATGCGGTCGCTGGCGACGAGGATCAGCTCATCCTCACCATTGGCGTAGATCTCCCGGACCTTGCCATGTGCAATGGGCTTTTGCATCACAAGGCCTCGACACGCTGCATCACCACATCGACATGGCGCAGGTACCAGGAGGGGTCAAAGATTTCATCGAGCGCCGCCGCATCCAGGTGTGCGCTGGCATCTGCATCGCGGGCGAGCAATTCACGAAGCGGGACCTTGGTGTTCCAGCATTCCATCGCGTTGCGTTGGACGACGACGTAGGCGTCCTCACGGGTCAGGCCGCGTGCCACAAGCGCCAACAGCACACGCTGCGAGAACACCAGTCCACCAGAGCTCTCGAGAATCTCTTGCATTCGCTCGGGGTAGACCACAAGGCCATCGATGAGCTGGCGCGATTTGGCGAGCATGTAATCCAAGCCGAGGAACGCATCCGGCAGGATGACCCGCTCAACCGAGGAGTGGGAGATATCGCGCTCATGCCAGAGGGCAACATCCTCGAGTGCGGCAACCGCATTGCCGCGAATGACGCGCGCAAGCCCTGAGATGCGCTCGGCGGTAATAGGGTTGCGCTTGTGCGGCATTGCCGAGCTGCCCTTTTGGCCGACGGTAAATGCCTCTTCGGCTTCGCGCACCTCGGTGCGCTGCAGGTGGCGCAATTCTGTGGCAAGGCGATCAAGTGAGCTTGCCGCGATGGCAATCGCGGTGATTAATTCGGCGTGGCGGTCGCGGGCGACCACTTGGGTGGACACCGTTTCGGCACCGAGCCCTATCTCGTCAAGCACCTCTAATTCAAGATCGGGTGGCAGGGTGGCGTAGGTACCGACCGCACCCGAAAGCTTGCCGACCGCGCACTGAGCGACTGCGGTGCGCAGGCGCTCCTCATTGCGTCGACTCTCAAAGGCAAACCCGGACATTTTGAGTCCGAAGCTGGTGGGCTCTGCGTGGACCCCATGGGTGCGGCCCACCGAGACAGTGTCGCGGTGGGTGAGTGCCAGCTGGCGCAGGGTCTGGGTCAATGCCGCTTGCTCTTCGATCAAGAGTGCTCCGGCGCGGGCGATCGCGAGTCCCATCCCGGTGTCGAGCACATCTGAGGAGGTCATTCCATAATGGATCCAACGAGATGCCGGGCCAACGTGCTCGGCGACATCGGTCAAGAATGCGACGACGTCATGGTTGGTGGTTTTCTCAAGCTCTTGGGAACGCTCGACCGTGAAGTCGGCCTTTGCTTCGATCTCTGCCAGATCCTCAGGCGGAATGATTCCGCGGCGTGCCCATGCACGACACACCGCAAGCTCGACCTCGAGCCAGCGACCAAACTTGGCCTCCTCGACCCAGATCGCCGACATTGCCGGTCGGGAATAGCGGGCGATCAAAGGGAACCAGCGATATCGCGGCGCATGTGCATACCCTCCCAAGAGATGAGATCCGCGGCGGCATATGCCTTGGCGCGGGCGTCAGTAAGAGTGATTCCCCGCTGGGCGACGGCGAGAATTCGCCCGCCTGCAGTGATGAGTTGTCCCTGATCATTGCGTGCGGTTCCGGCGTGATAGATCTCTGCGCCCGTTGCCTCTGCGGCTTCAAGACCATGAATCACATCTCCCTGTCGGGGAGTGCCGGGGTATCCGCCTGCAGTCAGCACAATCGCCACGCAGGGATCTGCGTGGACCCGGACCGGACGGTCGGCGAGTTCCCCGCGTGCGGCGCCACCTAAGAACTCCACGGCATCCTCTGCCAGGCGTGGCATCAGTGCTTGCGTTTCGGGATCACCGAAGCGGACATTGAATTCCAAACACCGCGGGCCATCAGGGGTCATCATGAGCCCGGCGTACAGCACCCCGGAAAATGGCACACCCCGACGGGCCATCTCCGCGACGACTGGGCGATGAACGAGATCCACGAGACGATCTGCGTCCGCATCGGAGATATCGGGGATGGGCGAGACCGATCCCATGCCGCCGGTATTGGGACCCGTGTTGCCATCGCCGATTGGCTTGTAGTCACGCGCGGCGGGGAATCGGGCGACGCTGGTACCGGCACAAATGGCAAGCAGTGAGACCTCAGGGCCGACAAGGCCCTCCTCGATCAGCACGATGTCGCCGGCCGCACCGAAGACGCGATGCTCGATGGCGTCGGTGAGCGCATCGGTTGCCTCTGCGAGGGTCTGGGCGACGACGACGCCTTTCCCGGCGGCAAGACCATCGGCCTTAATGGCAACCGGAAGCCCGAAGCGTGCAATCGCGGCGAGTCCATCGGCAACGCTGGTCACCGTTGCGGCACGCGCGGTTGGGACTCCCGCCGCCTGCATGATCTCTTTTGCAAACGCCTTGCTGCCTTCGAGGCGGGCGGCGCTGGCGGATGGACCGAGTACGGGGATGCCAATGGCTCGCAGGGCATCAGCAGCTCCTGCGACCAATGGGACCTCGGGACCAAGCACCACAAAGCCCGCATTCAGCTCGCGTGCGAGTGTGGCAACGGCGTCGGGGCGACTCACATCGAGTGGCCGGACCTCGACATCGCGGGCGATTCCGGCATTCCCTGGGGCACAAACGATTTTAGGGTTGCCCTCAGCGCGCGCGAGCGCCCGTACAAGAGCGTGTTCGCGACCGCCACTGCCCACTACCAGCACCGTCTGCTGCACCTCGGCATGATGGCATATTGCGCTGCCGCCGGAGCAGGTTTCGGCGAGGCTTTTTCCGCGCTGAGCGGGGTCGACCCACGTGAGGTTCGGGGAGATTCAGGGCGCGGACGTGTTCCATCGATCAGTGCCATTGCCGGGCTGGTCTTGTGGGCACCGAAATATCGGTGTTCTCTCCACCCCGGAGGGCAGCCCCCGTTGGCGGGTCTGCGCCATGGGGGGCTGTCGTGCTGCAACTGCGTGGCGTGAGTGCCTAGACCTCGACGGTGTCGATGACCTGGTGGCGACCTTGCCCAGTTCCAATCAAGGTGATCGGAACCTCAACCGCCTCGGCAATCGTTTCGACATATGTCCGTGCTGCGGTCGGCAGTGATTTGAGATCACGGCACTCGGTGATGTCGTCGTCCCAGCCAGGGAGATCGTGGTAGACCGGCGTGCAGCCGTGAAACACCGTCTGGTGGTAGGGAAAGTCACGAAGGAGCTCGCCCTCGCGAGTGCGATAGGCATCGCAAATGCGCACGCGCGCAAACCCCGACAGCACATCGAGTTTGGTGAGTGCGAGTTCGGTGAATCCCGACAAACGAGATGCATAGCGCAGAGCGACAAGATCGATCCATCCACAGCGGCGCTGACGTCCGGTGGTCGTTCCGAACTCATTCCCGCGCTCGAGCATGCGCTGCCCGTCTGCATCATCGAGCTCAGTCGGGAATGGTCCTTCGCCCACGCGGGTGGTGTAGGCCTTGCTTACTCCGAGGACCCGAGTGATCCGGGTCGGTCCAATGCCGATGCCCACAGATGCTGCGCCGGCGATTGGGTTCGATGAGGTAACGAAGGGGTAGGTCCCGTGATCGAGATCGAGCATCGTGCCTTGTGCACCTTCGAGCAACACATTTTGTCCGTTGCGCAGAGCCGTATCGACGAGCAGGGAGGTGTCGGAGATAAAGGGGGCGAGGCGCGTCGCATAGGGAATGAGCCCATCTGCGATTTCCTGGGCCGACATGCGCGGCAAGCCGTAGATCTTTTCCATGATGTCGTTTTTGAGCTCAAGTGCAACCTCGAGTTTGCGCACCAGAATCTTGGGATCCAAGAGGTCTTGCGCACGGATGCCGATACGCGACGCTTTGTCTTGGTAGCAAGGGCCGATCCCGCGCCGAGTTGTGCCGATCGAAAACTTGCCCAAGCGCATCTCTGATGCCCCATCGAGGGCGACGTGGTACGGCATGATCAGATGGGCGTTCCCGGACAGGCGTAAGCCATCAAGTGAGATTCCACGGGACTCAAGCGCGTTAATTTCGGTCACCAACGCGCCAGGATCAACCACGGTGCCGGTACCGATCACGCACAGCGTTCCGGGGTAGAGCACCCCAGATGGCACGAGATGCAGCTTGTACGTCTCATCGCCCGCGACGATCGTGTGGCCTGCGTTGTTGCCGCCTTGATAGCGCGCAACGAGGTCACTGTTTTCTGCGAGCAGGTCAACGACCTTGCCCTTTCCTTCATCGCCCCACTGAGCGCCTACGACGACGGTTGCCGGCATGAGTTAGTTATCCCGCTTGAGGTTGCCAAACTTTGCATACGTACCCATAAATGTCAGTTTCACACGGTCGGTCGGACCACTTCGGTGTTTCGCGAGGTTCACCTCGGCAATTCCCTTCTCTTCGGAGTCGGGGTTGTAGTAGTCATCGCGGTAAATCAGCATCACCATGTCGGCATCCTGCTCGATGGCTCCCGATTCACGAAGATCGGAGAGCATCGGTCGCTTGTCCGGGCGGCTATCTGGGGAACGGTTGAGCTGTGAGATGCAGATCAACGGCACATCGAGATCGCGGGCAAGCATCTTGAGCCCACGTGAGATTGTCGACAACTCCTGAACGCGGTTTTCATCGCGACGACCCGAGGAGGATCCCTCCATCAGTTGGATGTAGTCAACGATGACCAAATCGAGCCCTTCACGGCTTTTGAGTCGCCGCGCCTTGGTGCGCATTTCACCGACAGTGATGCCTTCAGAATCATCGATAAACAGGCGCGCCTTCGCGATTTGATCGGCGGCACGGGTGACTCGTGGCCAGTCCTCAGGTGCGAGGCGACCGCTGCGAAGGCGGGTCATATCCACCATTGCCGCGGATCCCAGCATGCGCTGCACGAGTTCCTCGCCGCTCATTTCCAGTGAGAAGACCGCAACCGTTCCCTCTTTGTGCAGCGCCACATGCTCGGCCATACACAGCGCCAATGCGGTTTTTCCCATACTTGGACGTGCTGCGACGACCACCAGGTTTGCCGGGCGGAGTCCGCCGGTCAGTCGATCGAGATCGTGGAATCCCGTTGCAAGGCCCGTGACCTCCGACCCGAGCGCGCTTGCCGCAGTCAGGCGTTCAAAACTTTGGGTGACCAAATCTCTGGAGGAGGTGAAATCACCGCGTACCCGTTTTTGTGAGAGCTCAAAGATCAGGTCTTCTGCCGACTGCACCATTCCACTGGTCTCGCCCTCGCGCTCGGCAACCATCTTTTCGATGCGCTGTGCCACCTGCAAGAGACGCCGCTGGGTGGCGGTTTCGCGGATGATTTCGGCGTAGCTGCGAAAGCTTGCTGCGATAAACGGGGTCGCCATGATGTCGAGCACGGCGCCACGTCCGCCGGCGACATCGAGATCACCCTGCTTGGTGAGTTGTTCCACGACAAGCAATGGTTCGATGGGCTCACCGACCATAAACAGGTCGTTGATTGCCAGAAAGATGCGGCGATGGCCCTCTTTGTAGAAGTCATCGGCACCGATCATCGCGAGTGTTTCCGCGACGTTACCGGGGCTTTCCATCAATGCCGCCAGAAGGAGCTCTTCGGCTTCGATGTTTTGGGGCGGTGGGACGCTCTCAGGCACGTGAATTGTCCGCACAGCGTGCGAGTGCGTGGCGCAGGCGCCACGCACTCGCCGCCTAGTCGAGCACTGGGCTAACGATCGTCTTGACCTCTGCGATCAAGTCGTGACCGAGGTCAACCGGCACGTTGTAGGTACCAACGGCGCGGATGGGCGGGTCGACGCTAATACGACGTCGATCAATTGCGATGCCACGAGCTTCGTTGATTGCATCGGCAACGTCGCCTGAGGTGATTGATCCGAACAGACGGCCGTCATCGCCCGCCTTGGCCTTCAAGGTCAAGATCGTGCGGTTCAGAATGTCGGTCTGTGCAACAGCCTCGGCGTAGGCGCGCTCCTCGGCGGCCTTGCGCTTTGATTCATTGCGTTGGACCTCAGCTATCTTTGCGGGCGTTGCAACCTCTGCAAGTCCACGGGGCTGAAGGTAGTTACGCATGTAGCCGCGCGCGACGGAAACCACAGTTCCCGCGCTGCCCAGCCCTTTAATGTCCTCTAGAAGGATGGCGTCCATTGGCGCTTGCGCCTCCGCTTGCGGTGTTGGTGCTTAGAACGGGATGTCGTCGTCGTCAGCCGGTGCAATTGGCTGAAGATCAGACGTGTCTACTGGCAGGTCGCTGACAGGAGCTGGACTACTCCAGCCTCCCTGTGACGCCCCTTGGCTGGAATACCCACCACCCTCGCCACCCTCTCCCCGTGAATCAAGGAAAAAGATGTCGTTGGCAACGACTTCAACCGACTGGCGCTTGCCGCCGTCTTGGGCTTCCCACTCGCGCCAAGAAAGACGACCATCGACACCGATGCGTCGCCCCTTGGCGAGATAGTTTGATGCGGTTTCGGCTGTACGCCCGAATACCGTCACGTCGAAATAATTGGCGCGGTCTGACCAGTTGCCGCTGTCATCACGACCACGACTACTGACTGCCAAACGAATCGAGCACACAGCTTGTCCGCCTGCGGTGTGCCGCAGTTCGGGATCGCGGGTGAGGCGACCAACAAGCGTGACGCGATTGAGATCCGCAGGCATCGTTTAGCGCTCTCGCCGCCGGGGTCCACCGGAGCCGCGGCCGGCACGCGCAGGCCGCTCTTCGCGGTCAGGGCGGTCATCGGCGGGGAGCGGTGCACCATTTGCCTTGGCGTGTTGGGCCTGCACGCTGTTGAGCACGATCGACATGTGGCGAATGACGACCTCTTTGTTGATCGTCATGACGCGCTCAGCTTCACGCAGACCTTCGACGGTGGCCGAACAGGTCACGATGACGTAGCGGCCATCTGCCTTCTTGTCCATGGCGTAGCCGAGCTTACGACGACCCCAATCGTTGACGTGGTCAATGACCCCGCCAGCGTCCCGAATGATCTGCTGGACGCGCTCCAGCATTTCTTGCTGGCGCTCCTCGTCCGCGTCAGGATCAAGGATGATCATGATTTCGTAAGGGCTAATTTCCGTCTCCGTTCACGTCATACATATCGGGCCACGTGTCAGCGGCCCTGTTCCGGCAAGCAGGGCACTATAGCGGGTTCACAGGGCTTCGCGCGAGCCTTTGGCGCAATTGGTGATTACGCACCGGAATCCGCAGATCCCCGACCCTTGACGGCCGCGTGTTGGGCCCGGCGTCTGGCCAGTAGTGCCAGCTGTGCGGATTCATCATCGGAGAGTGCGCCTGCGAGAGGTGTTTGCCCACTCCCGATCAGCGATGTCAACCATTCATCAATCACGTATGCGGGTGCCCCGCCGCGTCGGGTCGCCACCGCATGGCCATCGCGAAGCAACGCCACGACCGGCACAATCGATCGACTGATGTGGATGCCACGGGGCCAGAGCAGCTCGTCGCGCGATGCCCAGTCGGTCGCAGTTGCCAGAATCCCAAGGGTAATGGGCAGGCCAGGGCGTGCAGCAGCGATGACCTCCAGGCTTGGTGCAAGCAAAATTGTTGCCGGGCACCGCGGGATACCAAGCGCCAGTATGCCAACAGGCGCGTCAACGACGCGACTGAGCGCATCTTCAACGGTGGTGGGGATGATGCGCATTGGGGATGCTTTGCTCTCGTGCATGTGCACATCAGAGCAGAAATATGGGGTCCTGCAAACCTCATCCAGGGTCGCCAGATTCGTTGCCGAGCGCTGGTAAGGTGCATCTATGGGTCGCATTGCCGATGCCGCTGTTGATTACCTTCACGATGGCCCCGCTGCACTCGTTGAGATTGCGCACGCGCTTGTCGATCAGGGCATGACGCGGGCAAAGGATCCGATCGCCTCGGTACGCACCGCACTGCGACGCGACGCGCGGATCATTGATCTGGCAGATGGGCGATATGCCGGTCGTGCCGAGGCTCTGGATGGGGTGGTTGTCACCACTCTGGTGACCGAGCAGGCACATCTGCGCGGCGCCGTAGAGATCGATGGGGATCTTGCCCCTCTGGGTGTGGTTGGGATTGATCGCGTGGCCATTCCAGCCGACATCAAATCGGGTGAGTATGTCGCGGTGCGCATCGACGATGTCAATTCCGGTCGGATTGTGGTCGAGCGTGCACCGAGTTGGCGTATCGGCAGCGAGGCAGAGCAGCTGCTTGTGGCGCGCATTGGGCAACGCCTCGCCGACACCGCACCCGATGCCCACGGACTTATTCGCGTGCGTTTGGTGGATGCATTCTGCGCAGTGACTGCAGAGTCATCGACGGCATTCCGTCGCGCGAATCGTCCGTTGAGCGAAGCACTCGCCGATGCAGGCCTTGAGATGCACTTGGGCTGGGTCGCATCAACGGGGGCACGCTGGGATCCGCTCACCGAGCTCGAGATCGATGCGCTTGAGAGTGGGGTGGCCGATTTTCTCGCCGCCGATCAACCCAGTCGGGCAGCAGAGTTACAGGATCGGGTTGTCTCACTGCTGCGTCGTCACTTACCAGAACGCGTTCCAGAGGCCCGCCGTCGCCTTGCACGGGTCTTGGCGCGTGCCGGTCGGACGCGTGATGGTTTGGCGGTGCTCACCGGTGCGTTTGGATTTGATGATCCCGAGGATCGCTATGAGGCATGTCTGTTGGCAATTCGGCTCGGTGACGTCGTCTCGGCACGGCGATGGGCAGAGGAGGGTTTGGCCCGAACGAGCGGCCGTGCGGATGCGGAGGTCGCTGCATGCCTTGAGGATTTGGCCGGCGACCTTGATGCCCAGGCCGCCTATCGCGAAGCACAGGAGTGGATTCCCGAGATCTCGAATCGGGTTGGTGTTGCCGAGCGCCTTGTCGCGCAGATCCTGTCGCCACATCGTTCGTATCTGGTCGGCGCACTTATTGAGCAGGTCTTTCGCGATCTCGATGAACCGCGATCCCGGGAGCTCCTTGAGAGCATTGGTCATTGCGGGAGCGACGGACGGGATGTCTGCCTTGCCTGCGCCGCGGTCTTGGAGGGCCCGCGTCGTGACGCGGCGCTGCAGGCGGCCAAGGGGACACAAACCGCAGTGCGGCCATGGATCGAGGGCTTGCGTACGGCGTCGGTGGCCAGTGCCTGGATCGCATCGGCAGGGGGTCCTGCAGCACAGCAGCATCTGATTTTCGCAATTGAGAAGGAGCAGGGTCGATGGTCGCCGTTAGTGGTGGTCATCGATCAAAATGACCTGGATGGGGCTGCCCGCGATGCGTTCTTTTTGAATGATGTGACACAGGCGCGCTTTCAGCGAGAGCTGTTGCGTCCCATCACTGAATTGGGCCTCCCAGTGCGACAGATTTCTGTCGAGCAGGCGACGACCAGACTCATCGAGGCGCTTGCCATGACGACCGCGCGGGGCTGGAAATTGCCCGCACTCGAATATCAGCCGGTACTTGCACGGATTGCGCGCATGGTGGTGCCAGAGTCACACATCAGTACGACGCAGCCACCCCCTGACCCCAGTTAGGGTCAGTGGTTTCGCGCCCCGCGAGCGCATGGCGTGCCCCAGTGTGCGATAATCACACTCAATGGCGGATATTCCACAAAAGCTGATTGATTCACTCAAGGTTCTGGATCCCGAACTGAAGGCAAGCATTCTTGAGGCGCTTGAGCCGGTTGCACCAGAATTGGGTGACCGTGAACAAGCCGTCCTTGAGCGGCTGGCCAATGGCATCGTGGGTGGTGCAAGCTCCGCCGAGCTCAACGCGTTTGTGCGTTTGCTTCCCGTGACGGTCAGTCGCGCGGTGCAACCGGCGCTTGAGCACATTCTCGAGGGCTAACTCGCCCGGAGCGTCGGGCGGAGGTCCTGTGATGCACACGAGCTCACCGACACCAGTTCCCGTGCCCACGGGTTGGGGCGTCGTGCATCTCATGTTGCGCGCGGTCCGCGGCGGTGACGCGCAGATCATTCGCGACACTCTTCGGACTTTTGCGGCAGTTGCCCCGCAGCAGGTGGTCACGTTTAGCGTGCTCGGTGGGCGCGCAGATTTTGGGGTCATGCTGACCAGCCCTGACCTCGATGCGCTTGACCAGGCAACCAAGTCGATCCTCGCTGGCCCTGTGGAGTGCGTGAGCTCATTTTTCTCGGTGACCGAACTCTCGGAGTACTCCACCACCGAAGATGATGAGCGTGCGCGCCTTGTGGCCGAAGGCAATGATGACATCGAGGCGGCGCTTGAGGTCTGGCGCGAGCGGATGGCCAAATATCACCACGATCGCCTGTATCCGGCCCTCCCGGAGCGGTCGGTCATTGCCTTTTATCCGATGTCCAAAACCCGCGATGTCGGCGCAAACTGGTTCGCATTGGATTTTGATGCACGCAAGCGTTTGATGCTCGGGCATGGGCGGGTGGGTCGCACATACGCCGGGCGGGTCACTCAACTGATCACCGGTGCCACTGGACTCGACGATTGGGAGTGGGGCGTCACCCTTTTTGCAAATGACGTCACCGTTATCAAAGAGATTGTCTATGAGATGCGGTTTGACGAGGTCAGTGCGGTCTACGGTGTCTTTGGGCCCTTTTGGACAGGACTCGTGATGAACATCGATGAGGTATGTACCCGCGTCGGTTTCGACGCAGATCGTCCCAGCTAAGACAGAGGAGCTTCAATGCGTGGTGTGACCTTTCAGGGCAATGGCAGCGTTGCGGTCGAGGATCTGCCAGATCCAGAAATTCTGGCGCCAACCGATGCGCTTCTCGAGGTCACGATGGCCGGCATCTGTGGATCCGATCTCCACATCTTGCACGCCGGGGCAGCATTTGGTTTCGAGCCCGGCGGACGCCTTGGGCATGAATTTCTGGGAACCATTCAGGCCGTCGGTAGCGAGGTCACCGGGTTTGCTCCAGGGGATCGCGCCATGGTCGCCGTCGGGGTGAGCTGCGGGGTGTGTGTGTGGTGTCAAGAGGGTTTGCGAGCGAGTTGCGAGAAGATGTCGATCTTCGGATGGGCCCCACGTCTGTGGAAGCACGGCGGGCCGGTTGAGGGCGGCCAGTCGCAATATGCGCGCATCCCGTTTGCCCAATCAACGCTGGTCAAGATTCCAGATGCGCTTGCCTCCCGAGAGCACGAGACCAAGTTGCTCCCGATCATCGATGTGATGTCAACGGCGATGCACGGTCTGGTGACAGGGCGCTTGCACCCAGGTGATGATGTTGTGGTGATCGGGGACGGCGCGGTTGCGCTCTCCGCGGTGCACTGCGCACGGGCAATGGGTGCAGAGAACATCATCTGTTATGGCCATCATGCAGACCGCTTGGCAATTGCCAAAACACTCGGTGCCACGATGACCAGCGAGGTACGCGACGCACAAGAAATTGCCGAAGCGACACGTGGCGCAACACGTGGCCAAGGTGCCAGGGTCGTGGTGGATTCGGTCTCCAACACTGATTCGATGGAGGCGGCCCACGGGTCGGTGCGGGCCGGTGGGACAATTTCGTGCCTGGGGATGGACCACTTTATGGGCAAGACCCCCGCGGTGAATTGGTATGACCAGTTCGTTCGTAACATCACCATTAGCGGAGGCCTCCTGCCGACCGGTTTGTACATTCCTCGTTTGCTTGAGCTCTTGGCGGCAGGGGCAATTGATCCCAGCCCCTTGCTCACCGATGTCGTGCCGCTTGACCAGGCCGTCGACGGATATGCGCGGATGGCAGAGCGGCGCGAAGGGGCATTGAAGGTCGCACTCAAGGTCGCCTAGCTCATGGAGATACGTGCCGCGCTTCGGGAGCAACTCATCGGTGCAGGACAAGAACACCTTGTTGGGGTGCTTGCCACTGCCACTCCCGAAGATGCGGCGTCGCTCGGCGCGCAGATCGCAGAGATCGATTTTGCGCTGATTCGCGAATTGATTGATCGCTTTGTCGGCGGTGCGTATATGGATGCGGTCGGTGGCAGCTTGAGTCCATGCGAGGCGATTCCCCTTCCACGCACCGACGAGGAATACGCAGCCCGCGATAGGGCACGATCATCTGGTGAGGATGCGCTGCGCGCCGGTCGTGTCGCGGCCATCCTGCTTGCGGGAGGCCAGGGGACACGACTGGGCTTTGACGGCCCCAAGGGCAATTTCCCGTTTGGAGCGATTACCGGCCGCACCTTGTTTGCCCATCATGCAGCCAAGATCGTCGCACTGCGTTCCCGCTACGAGTGCGCATTGCCGTGGATCGTGTTGACCTCCCCGGTCAATGATGATGCGACCCGAACCGCATTTGCAGAGGCCAATTGGTTCGGGCTCGATCGTGACTCGATTGAGTTTGTGGTCCAGGGCACCCTTCCCGCAGTCGATGCGCTGACGGGCGAGATATTGCGCGAAGCGTCAGGAGAGATTGCACGCTCGCCTGATGGCCATGGCGGGGTGCTGCTGGCCCTTGCCCGTGCGGGGACCTTTGCACGCCTGCGTGCACATGGAATCACGACCCTGTTTACCTTCCAGGTGGACAATCCCTTAACCAGCATCGCGGACCCGGTGTTTTTGGGTCATCACATCGCGGCGGGCGCAGAAATGTCCAATCTTGCGGTACGTAAGCGCACCGCAGATGAGCCGGTCGGTGTGATTGCCACGCGAGATGCAGCGACCGTGGTGGTCGAGTATTCCGATCTGCCCGCCGACCTTGCTGGGGCGCGTGACGATGATGGGCACCTCGTATTGTGGGCGGGGAATGTCGCAACGCACTACATCGAGCTGTCATTCGCTGACGCCCTCACTGCCAATGGTTTTGCGCTCCCCTATCATCGCGCCGTAAAAGTCGTTCCCTATCTTGATGATGCAGGTCTACAGGTGACGCCGATCGCGCCAAATGCGATCAAGTTCGAGACCTTTCTCTTTGATGCGCTGCCAATGGCGCGCGCCACCATCACGGTTGAAGTCGCCCGTGAGGAACAATTCAGCCCGATTAAAAATGCTGAAGGCCCGGACTCACCAGCGACCTGTCGCCGCGATGTGAACCGGCTCTATGCCAGCTGGTTACGCGCGGCAGGGGTCGAGGTTGCCACGACCGATGACGGTGAGCCCGTCGACCTCGAGATCGATCCACGTTGTGCACTCGATGCCAACGATGTTGCCGCACGCCTCGCCCATCTTGGGCCGATCCACACCCCGACTCTGCTCGCTCCGTCGTAGCGACACACTCTTCGGCGACGCGCGGTACTAGCTGGTGCGCAACTCGCGAGGAAGGGCAAAGACGACCCCTTCGGCGCTCGGCGCATCCGAGCCGGTACGGCCGTAGCCGTGACCTTGCAAGAGTTCAGCAACCTCGCGTACCAGGACCTCGGGGGCAGATGCGCCCGCGGTCAGGGCGATACGTGTTTTGCCGGTGAACCACTGTGTGTCAATGCTCGATGCATTTTCGATCAGGTACGCATCGGTTCCGGCGGCACGACCGACCTCCACCATGCGGTTGGAGTTTGATGAGTTCTCTGAGCCCACAACGAGCAAGAGATCTGCACCTGCAGCAACCGCTTGCTTGACTGCATCCTGGCGGTTTTGAGTCGCGTAACAAATATCCCCATTGGGCGCCATCGCAATTGCGGGGAAGCGCTCCCGAAGCACCCGCACAATCTCTGCGGTGTCATCGATCGAAAGTGTTGTCTGTGTCGTCAGCGCGACATTTTCCGGATCCGCAACCACGACCGCATGCGCTTGGGCCACATCTTCGACGACGATCACATATTCCGGTGCTTCACCAGAGGTGCCAATGACCTCATCGTGGTCGTTATGACCGACGAGGAGGACCGTTGCCCCACGGCCTGCGTACCGACGAACTTCGGCGTGCACCTTTGACACCAATGGGCATGTCGCATCAATAACGTTCAAATTGCGCGCGCGGCAGTTGGCATGCACCTCGGGCGAGACCCCGTGCGCGGAGAGAATGATCGTTGCGCCTGTGGGCACATCGTGTTCGGTGGCGACGAAGATGGCGCCCTTTTGGGCGAGGGTTTCGACGACGTGACGGTTGTGCACGATTTCACCGCGGACATAGACCGGTGCGCCGAGCTCTTGAAGCGCGCGCTCAACGGTTTCAATTGCCCGATCGACGCCGGCGCAATAGCCACGTGGGGCAACCAAATCGATCGTCCGTGTTGATGCATCACTCATCGCTGTATGGACGTTATCGCACCACGATGGTGCTGGTCGGTGGATTGGGGCATCGCAGCGAGAGAAATCGGGCAGGATGTAGGTGATGATCGATCCCGTCGAGCTCTGTGAGATTGCGCTTGCCGCCGCCCGGGCTGGGGCGGTCGAATTGATTGCGCGCGCGGGGCATCCCTCGAGCGGCGTACAGCACAAGAGCTCTCGCACGGATCTGGTCAGTGATACCGACCATGCCGCTGAAGCCGCGATCACCAAGGTGCTCGATCGCGCCCGCCCCCATGATGGGCGCATCGCCGAAGAGGGCGGCGAACGCCGAGGGACATCAGGGGTCTGGTGGGCGATTGACCCACTCGATGGGACGACAAATTACCTGTCGGGAGTGCCACATTGGGCGGTGAGCGTGGCGGCGTGTGACGACGCCGGGCCAATTGTGGGGGTCGTTATCGATCCCTCGCGCGATGAGACGTTTGTCGCAGTGCGCGGTGGCGGGGCCTGGTGCGGGACGACACGTTTGCTGATGGGTGATCCGTCACCGCTGGATCAGGCACTTGTGGGGACCGGCTTTCACTATTCATCCGCCGAGCGTGCCCGCCAGGCAGAGGTCTTGGTGCACGTGCTCCCCGGAGTGGGCGATATTCGCAGGGCGGGGGCTGCAGCAATCGATCTGGCCTGGGTTGCCGCGGGCCGCCTGGATGCATTTTTTGAGCGCGGAGTAAATATCTGGGATTGGGCGGCCGGTAGGTTGCTGGTCACCGAAGCCGGTGGTGTGGTCAGGGTGCTCGAGGCAACCGATGAGCGCCCTGAGGGGATCTCTGCCGGCCACTCGGGGCTGCTTGATGATTTGCTGGTGCTGTGTGGGGAGCGTTAGGGCCCGGTGAGAATCGTGAAGAGCCCACCGACCTGGAGTTGCACTCCGGACGTCACGACCTGCTTGACAAGGCCATTCGCCGCCGGACTCCAGCCCAACGCTTTGCCTGAGCGCAGGGACAGCGCAGCGAGTCGTACGTGGCGCTGGTGGTCTCGCCCTATTCGGGTAAACGCTCCACCGACGTAGATCTTCGATCCCACGCGGGTCAGTGTGTTGACGTCGTTGTTGGCGCTGGGATCCCACGCACTCGCATTCCCCGTGGCGAGTTGGATCGCGGCAAGGCGCGCGCGGGCGGCATGGTTGCGGCCGATGCGGGTGAATTGGCCACCGACATAGAGCGTTCCGCCGACCCGTGTCATCGCCCAGACCGTGCCGTTGGCATTGGCGGTCCAGGCGGTGGGGTTGCCGATCCCGGTGAGTGGCAGTGCGGCGAGATGGGTGCGAATTTGTTGTGCCGGGCCGATGCGACGAAAACAGCCGCCGACATAGAGCGTCTGGTTCACCCGGACGAGCGCCGAGACGGTGTTGTTGGGATTGGGAGTCCACGCGGTCGGTGCACCGGCACCAATGGAGGAAAATGCGGCGAGGTTCCGCTGCTGAGGACGGCCGACAGCATGAGTGGTGAAAATGCCGCCTGCATAGACGGTCGTGCCAATCCGCAGAATCGTGCGGACATGACCGGTTACGTGCGGGTTCCACAGGCTCACTGCCTCTGTGGTGATATTGATCGCCGCAAGGCTCTGACGTGCGAGCGCACCCGCACCGATACGGGTGTAGTCGCCACCCACATAGAGCGTCTGGCCAAAGAGATGGAGCGCCTCGACGGGTCCATTCGGCCGAGGGTCCCATGCGCTCACCGTGCCGTTGGCGGTGATGTGGGCAAGGTTTTGACGCGCGATGCCGCCGATCGCCACGAAGTGGCCGCCGACATAGCTCCCGCCCGATCCATCGGGGATGATCGCACTGACATTGCCGTCGACGTGCGGGAAGGTGGCAAGAGCTCCGGTTGCGGCGGTAAAGGCCGCGCCACCACCGGTGGTGTTGGTAGGTGACGCGAACGCACCGGTCGAAACCCCAGCACAGATGATGCAGCCCATCATGATGTTGCGCCGCAGATGTGTCTCATGCATGCCCGGTGTGTTCCTCTCTCCCAGGGGTGCGCCCGGTGGCGTCCCCTCCTCGGTTGTCAGGACAGCGCGCGGGCGAACGCCCTGCAGGGCCCACCGAACACGTTAGGCGGTCCCGGTGGGCTTTTTCGGCGGCCAGTGGATCGGGCGATCGAGGCTCACCAAGGCAGCCTCTTTGAGCGCTTCTGCAAGGGTCGGGTGCGCCGCAATCGAGTCAGCGATGGTGTCGATCCGTGCTTCAGAATCAATTCCCACGACACCGGCATTGATGATCTCGGTCGCCGAGATTCCCACGACCACAACCCCTAAGAGCTCATCGAGCGAGGTCTCGTGGATGGTCTTCACAAAGCCGGTACGGTCCGCGAACATCGCTGCGCGCGCGAGAGCTGAGAAGGGAAACTTGCCGACGCGAATCTTGTCATCGCCATACTGTGCGCGCGCCTGGGCTTCGGTGAGGCCAACTGCGGCAATTTCCGGGTCGGTGTAGATGCACCGTGGCACGGCGCCCTGCACGGTAATGGCGTGGCCGGCGATGTTTTCTGCAGCAACCTCGCCTTCACGAAATGCGGTGTGGGCAAGCTGCCAGTAGCCGGCGACATCACCGACGGCGTAGATGTGGGGCACATTCGTGCGTCGGTACTCATCGGCCGGAATCCGGTTGCGCTCCGCGGTCACACCGGCTGCCTCGAGGCCAAGCCCCTCGACATTGGCGCGACGACCGGTGGCGACGAGGACCAGATCGCCTTCGACCGATTGGGCGGCGCCGGTTGCATCGGTGAAGTGCAGGATCACGCCATTGGCGGCCTCCTCAATCTTTGTGGCGACTGCACCGAGGTGTTGGGCAATCTTTTGCTTTTTGAAGGCACGCTCGAGCTCGACACAGGCGTCGATGTCCTCGGCGGCGACCAGGTGGTCGAGCATCTCGACAATGACGACATCACTGCCGAAGTGGGAGAACGCCGATGCGAATTCAACACCGATGACCCCTCCTCCCAACACGATCAAACGCGGCGGTACCGCATCGATTGCGAGGAGGCCGGTTGAGTCGACACAGCGCGCGCTGTCAATCCCCTCGACCGGCGGACGTGCAGGGCTTGATCCTGTCGCGATGACGGCATGGGCGAAGGTGATCGTTTCACCGGTGTCGGTAGTGATCGTGTGCGGGTCGGTGAATGTCCCGCGTCCTTCGACGACGGTCACTCCGTTGGCCTTCAAGAGCCCTCCGACCCCTGAGACCATGCGGTCGACGATGTCGGTCTTATTGGCTTGCACCTGAGTGAAATCGAGTTCCACCGATGACACATTTACCCCGAGCTTGGCAAAGGTCTCGTGCGCATCCTTCATTGCGTGGGCGCTTTGCACCCATGCTTTTGTGGGGATGCAGCCGACATTTAGGCACGTGCCACCCAAGCGGCCCTGCTCGATGACGGCGACACGCATGCCCATCTGCGCTGCGCGAATTGCGGCGGGATAGCCGCCGGGTCCACCGCCAAGAACTGCGACATCGACCTCGATCACCAGTGATCTCCCCTCGATCGGGACTGTGGGTGCATGTGGCCCGTGACATGGTGCGACACATGCGCGTCTCGTGAGTACAGGCTATCGCGCCTGCATTCGTATCGCTGATGTTTGGTGTGTCGAACGATCAAGAAATGACGTTTCCACGGAGTCGGCAGTGCGAGCGTCCACCCAATCGGACCTAGCCTGCGATGAAATACCACACGGTAATTGCAGATCCAAACCCGACAACGATGCGATGTAGGAGTTTTTGGGGGAAGAGGTGGACATGGCGGGAGGCAAAGACCCCTCCGACCAGCGCACCAATTCCTAGGACGAGTGCTGCATCCCACGCCACCAGACCGGTAAAGGCAAAGAGCACGGCGGCGCATCCATTGGCGAGCACCTCAGTGAGTTGTTTGAGGACATTGATGCGCAGCAGTGTGTCGGGAATCACGAGCCCATAGAGGGCCATCAAAATAATGCCGAGGGCTGCGCCAAAAAATCCTCCGTATACGGCACCGATGAATGCGACGATCGGCGTGAGGACGGGATGCCGGGTGATGTGGTGATGTGCCACAAAGCCAAGTTCCCAACGGCGCAGGTAGGGTCGTGCGGCAAAGAGCACGGTCGCGATGAGAATGAGCCACGGAACAAGCGCGCGAAACACGTCGTTGCCGACAAGAAGCAGCACGGCACCGCCGGCAACTCCACCCAAGATGGCGGGGATCGCAAGATTGCGTGCGCGGTTGCGCTGTCCCTCAAGGTCATGTCGCTGGGCGTAGGTGCCACCGAGATACCCGGGCGTCAAGGCAACGGTATTGGTGACATTTGCCGATATGGGTGAGAGCCCCGCGCCCATCAACATCGGAAACGTGAGCAGTGTCCCGCCGCCGGCGATGGCATTGATCGCCCCCGCAAGTAACCCGGCGCCACCGACTGCTGCGAGTTGGAGGAGTGAAAGGCTCATGATCGAGCATCAATGATCGGAGCCCGTGGAGTGCGCTGGGCTTGCAACGGCGCAGACTCGG
>CAITWD010000002.1 GCA_903896045.1 uncultured Actinomycetes bacterium | reverse complement strand
TAGAGGTAATCAATGTCGCTCCCCGCACCCGTGTACTCGCTGACGCAAATCAGGTCATCGGCGTGAAACATCGCCATCCGATTCAGAGGGTGACAGTTCTCGCGACAGTGCCAGTCTGGGGGCCGTGGGGGATTCAGGAACACCTTGCAGCGGTACAAACGGGGGCCTGCAGACCAATCACGGCACCTGTGACGACGCATAAGTAGCCAGCCGTTACGCCGACCGCACCCACACATGGCAGAGGATGGCTCGGTGCAGGCACTGTGGTCGGGGGCGGGCTTCTGCTCTGGAGCCTTGGCAATTGGCTCTTTTTTGTGCTGGCGGGGCGTCTGTTGGGTCCGAGGGATTATGGCCTCGTTGCCGCAATTCTTGCCGGCTGCCTTGTGGTCTTCGTGCTGTGTAGTGGTCTGCAACCCGCAATCGCAGCGTCAAACCGCGGAAATGCGCCGGATGCGATTTATGCTCGAGCACTTCGGATTGTCGTGCGCATGACGCTCATCGCGATGAGCATTGCGGGTGCGCTCGTCGTGATCGCTGGTCTCACAATTGGCGGTTTTCCCACCGGGATCATGCTCATCGCGGTGACCGTATTGACAGGCATGGCCATTTTTCCGGTTACCCAAGGACAGCTTCAAGGGAGTGGGAACTTTCTCGGCTTTGGCCTTGGGTTTACTGCGGTGGGCATCGCACGTCCCATTGTCCTTCTCCTACTCTGGGGTGGCGGGCTCCATGTCGTTGCGGCACTTCTGGGAACAGCCGCCTCCTGGGTCATCGGTTCGATCGTTGCCGGACTCTTTGCCGCCAACGCGATTCGCACTTCCCCGATTGCCGAGGATGCACCTGAATGGGTGGCATTTCGCCGCGCGCTACTTCCGAATGCCATGGGCGCGACCGCGATCGCGGTGCTGACAAATGTTGACGTGATCACCGCAAAGCTCGTCTTGCCATCAACGCCTGCTGGCGTGTTTGCGGCGGCGGCGGCAATCGCTCAAGGACTCTTTCTCGTCCCGCAGGTCTTTGTCACCCTCGTGGTTCCGCGTCTTGCGGCCAGGCGTGCAGCGCAGGCATCGTCTGCCCACATCGCGCTCCTTGGCGTGATTGGAACGCTCCTGTTAGGGGGAGTCTTTATCGCGGTGATGATCCCGTGTGGGCGCCTTTTGATGCGACTGACATATGGCAGCCAATTCGCCGCAGCAGGTGATCTACTTCCGTATTACGGTCTCGCAATGGCGATCATGGGCTGCGCGATCGTCCTGCTCTACCACCAAATCACTCGACGTGATTTTCGATATTCATGGATCTTGCTCGGGATTGCCGTCGGGCAGATCGTGGCACTGGCTGCCATCGCACGCTCTGCACACGCCATCATCACCATCGACCTGATCTGTGCGCTTGGTGCGCTTGTCGCGCATGAGCTCCTCGCGAAAACCGCGGGGGAGCGCCTCATCGATGGGTTCAGCCGCGAACATCGCAGCTAGTTCGTCAATTACTGCCGCGCGGCACCGGGTGTGCCACGAAGTCCTCCAAAGACCTTTGATGCCGCCAAGATGCATTCGGCGGCAGCCCAAATGACTGCTCCAAGCAGCTGCCCCCGCCAGCCCGGGCGGTGCTTACGGACAAATGGGGCCATGGTGCGAAAATATGCGGCATTCGCCATTGGCGGGCGTTGGCCATCGACATTTGAGCCTGCACCGACATGCACGACATCCACGCCTGGCCAGTAATAGACCCGCCAGTGAGCTTCCAAAAACCGCAGACTCAAATCGATGTCTTCGGCGTACATAAAAAACTGCTCGTCAAAGCCGCCGACCTCTCCAAGCGCATCACCGCGCATCAGCATGAAAGCACCGCAGACGCTCTCGACATCACCAGCCTGGGTGTCAGGGAGCCAGCCCACCGTATAACGCTGGGCACGTCTGCTCGTCAGCCGTTGATCGAGACCGGTGAAATAACACACCGATGACCACAGCGTGGGGAAGCCTCGCTTGCAGCGGCGATCAAGCCGCCCTTCACGATCAACGAGGCGTGCCGTCATCAACCCGACATCGGGCTGACGCCAGAGCTCATCAAGACATGCCCGCAGGCTCCCGGGCGGCACGACGGTATCGGGATTCAACAGCAGCACCGCACGGCCCCGGGCGCGATCGATGCCGAGATTATTCGCGCGACCAAATCCCACATTTTCCGCAAGCGGCGTGGCAGTTACCCATGGGAATTGATTGACGACCTCGATCGTTCCGTCGCCAGAATCATTGTCAATCACCTCGACGTGCATATCCACGTCATTGCGATTGTGCTCAAGACTTTCCAGACACTGGTGAAGGAGGTACGCACATCGATACGAGACGATGACGACGGACAGCTCTGGGATGGGGTCGCCCCTCACGATCCGGAAGAAAAATCGGCCCCGGTCACGTCGGGATTTGATCGCCTCGTACTCGCCGGCCGCCGGTCATCATCAGAATCAAAGCCATGCGGGCCAATCCTGCGGGCCACGATAAACCCAGGCCTGGCGCGCACCTCGTCAAACACCTTGCCGACATAATCGCCAACGATCCCAAGCGTCAATAACTGCAGTCCCGCCGCGAGCAAAATGATCGAGGCAAGCGACACCCAACCGGGAACAATGCTCCCGTTCAGTGCACTCCCGATGATGACCCAGAGTGCTCCCAAGATCGCCAAGCCCGATGCGAACAGACCCAATACCGAGACCACCTGCAATGGGAGCTTGGAGAACGAAAAGATCGCATTGATCGCACCGGTAAATCGGCGCCAAAAGCTGTACTTGGTTTCCCCCGCAAAACGCGCACCGCGGTCCACCTCAACCGGAACCTGTGCAAACCCGACAAACGCGCGCAGGCCAGGAAAATATCGACCGCGCTCGGTCATGGCATTAATCGCATCAACGACAGGGCGGCTCATCAGGCTGAACGGGCCGGCATCGCGGGGAAGGGCGATATCTACGACCCTGGTGGCGATCCGGTAGTAGGCAGAAAATGCCGCGCGTTGCAGTGCCCCCTCCTTGCGATCGCGGCGGACCGCGTACGCCACATCTGCGCCGGATTCCCACGCCCCTATTAACTCGGGAAGTGCCTCGGGAAGATCTTGCAGATCCGCATCCATCACGATCACGGCATCGCCGCGGGCGTCATTGAGGCCCGCATGGATCGCGGCCTCATGGCCAAAATTGCGCGACAACATCACACCATGCACACGTGTATCTGCCTCTGCATACCCCGCCACGATCTCCATCGAGCGATCTCTCGATCCGTCATCGACGAACACAAATTCGCACTCATGCCCGATGTCAGCGACGGCAGCAGTCAATCGCGAATAGAGCTCGTTGAGCACCTCTTCCTCGTTGTAGACCGGAACAACTATCGAGATAAGGGGCGTGATCGACTCCTTGAAGATGCGCGTCGATGTACATACGCGACACGGGGACTCATCACCTATTCGCGACGTAAGATGCAGATGCCTTCCTGCGGCGACCTCGAATTCATCGGTACATGGTGTCCGCGGGAGGTATTTATCGCCCGCGTGCTGCATTTTGCGCCAGATGGGGAGTAGCCACGACACAATGACTCGACTGTTGCGCATCGGCTTCGATATGTACCCAGCACGAGCAAGCTCACCGGGCATTGGTCGCTACACCCGCGAGCTCTCGGCTGCACTCACGCGTACCCCCGGCGTGCACGTTGAGCGCCTCAATACCTCTGACACCCAGGCCACAGGCCAGGTATCGCGTCTGCTCGCGGGGGCACGACGCAATCTTTCCTACTACCCCGCGGCACTTGATCGTATGGCAACCCAACGCGACGTCGATGTCCTGCATTGCCCAGGGCCGATGATTCCATTGCGCACGCAACTGCCGCTTGTGGTGACGATCCACGATGTGTTGGCGTGGCGGGCACCCGAACTCTTTTCTCGCAGTGGAGCCGCTCAGCAGCGACTCCTTGTCACCCGTGCCGCACGTGCGGCAGATCGCATCGTGGTCGCCTCCGAGCATCTGCGTAGCGAGCTCGTTGATCTTGTGGGAATCGCACCCGAACAAGTCAGTGTGATTGCTCTCGGAGTCGATGGGCGCTTTCGGCCCATCACCACAGAGCCCATCGCGCTGGCGCATCGATTCGGCATCCCCCCACAGCCGTTTGTGTTGTGGGTCGGCAGTGCCGAACCTCGCAAGAACTTAGGGATGGTCCTGCGCGCGTTTTCACTGGTGCGCCGCCGCGCCCCCGAATGCGTGCTGGTGGTCGTCGGCATCGACCAAGTGACAGACCCGATGATTGAGCGGGAGCTTGGCCAACTTGGTCCGAGTGTGATTCGCCCAGGATTTGTCACCGATGATGATCTTGCGGCGCTCTACTCGGCCACCACATGTTTTGTCTTCCCATCGCTCTATGAAGGATTTGGGCTTCCCTTGCTCGAGGCGATGGCATGTGGAGCCCCCATCGTGGCGAGCGATCGCACCAGCATCCCGGAAGTCCTCGGGGATGCCGGCATTTTGGTCGATGCCCAACATCCCGATGCCATTGCTGATGGGATTGAGCAGGTGTTGCTCTCGGAGAGCGTGGCGGCAGATCTGCGCACACGCGGTCAGGCCAGAAGCGCCCTCTTTACCTGGGAGAGGTGTGCCACGCTTACGGCAGAGACCTATCAGCAGGTCAAGTCCGGTCACGCAACGAAATGGCAATGACATGAATGTCATCCCCACCGATCTTGTTGATGCAGTCATCCTCGAGCCGCGCATCTTTCACGATGCGCGCGGATTTTTTGTGGAAACTGCGCGCGCTGAGTGGTTTGACGGGCTGGGGATTACCCATGGATGGCTTCAAGACAACCATTCGCGTTCCGAGCGTGGAGTGTTGCGCGGATTACATTTTCAAACCCACCCGGGGCAGGCCAAACTGGTCCGCTGTGCCCGTGGCGAGATCATTGATGTCATCGTCGATGTGCGCAAAGGCTCGCCCTCATATGGAAAATCCATTGCAGTGGAGCTCAACGACCAGACCGCGCGCATGCTCTACGTGCCTGTTGGCTTTGCCCATGGATTTGTCGTAATGAGTGAGATCGCCGATGTGATCTACCGCTGCTCAAACTATTACGACCCGGCGACCGAGGCGGGAATTGCGTGGAATGACCCGGATGTCGACGCCCCGTGGCCGACCATCCAGGTCACGGTCTCCGAACGCGATCAACAGGCGCCATTGTTGCGTGATGTCGCAGCAGATCTGCCGTTTGTCTATACGCCGGCGCCTGCCGTCTGATCGAACACAACGGTCTGACGTCCACGTCCCCGCAGCACCTCCCACGCGGCAACTCCCATACGCGCATAGGAATACTCCGCAGCCCGTGCGCGACCACTGGCGCGCAGCTGGTCTGCCGTGAGCTGATCCTGGCCTGCACGGAGTCCCTGCGCGATCCCATTGACCGTCGGCGGAACGATCAGGGCTGCGGTACCCACAAGTTCGGGAAGCGCACCCCGGTCACTCACGATGACTGGGACACCGCACGCCATTGCCTCAAGCACGCTGATTCCACACCCGTCATGCAGTGATACCTGTGCGGCGATGTCGGCCCCGGCGATCAGATCACGGCGGACGACGTCTGTGAGGGGGCCCAGAAACCGCACCCCGCGAGCGTAGTCGCGCTCGCGTCTGTGAGATGGTGATGCCTCCGGTGACACCACCACCGTGCGCGAACCATCGATGCGATCAACCGCCTGGGCAAGGTGATCGAAATTCGCGCGGGGGCCCGGAACCCCAAGCGCAACGCAGTAGTGCGTGAGCCCAAAGGAGGCGGCGATCCGCGCACGTGCGACCTCCGCATCAATGATGACCCGATCAATAGCGGGTGGAATCACCACAATCCGCTCATCGGGAATACCCCAGACCGATTGCACATCCACCCGGGCGATCTCAGAAACCGCAATCACCAGTGAGGTCGCATCCATCACACGTGAAAGGGCCGCGGGATTCCTGGCGCGCGCACCGCGTGCCACCCACTCAGGATGGGTGAGTGCCAAGGCGTCGTGCACGACTTCTATTACCGGGACCGTCGTCTGGAGTGCCCCATCAGGGCTTGCGACAACCACATCGCATCCCAAGCGATCGATCATGTCGCGGGCATCTTTTTGATGCCATGCGCGGTGATGATGCCCGATCCCCGCATGCGCAATCCCAGGGCCAATGTGATCAACAGCTCCCGGCCAGGCAACAAGCGCCCAAATGTCATCATCAGTGCGGGCAGTCGCGACAAGCGCTTCGGTCAGCATGCGTTGGTACCGGCCCACATCTGACAGCGCGACCCCAGGCTGACCGATCATGTGCCAGTCGATGGCAACCCGAATACCGCGTGCACTCATCCTCGACACCACGTCGATCGTGCGCACCTCATCAGAATGTGCCCGTTCATCATCATGCCCCGCTAGCCTACGTGACACACACTCACACCCGACCTCACCGACAAAAGGACGCGATGGCACCGTATATCCATACCCATCACTTCCGGATCGCAATGTCCGAGGTCGACGTCGCCCAAATCCACTTCACCGCACTCTTTCGATGGATAGATCGTGGGGTCTCAGAATGGCTTGCCGCGACGGGCCATTCATTTACCGACTTACTTCGCGAGGGGCCGGGGATCCCCATCGTTGATGCCCACGCGCAGTTTCATCAGCGCATCCTGCTCGATGATGAATTGACCCTTCATTCATGGGTGTCATCGATCGGGAACTCCTCATTTCGCACACGACACTGGTTCGTGCGTGATGGCGTCCTTGCCGCCGAAGGCGAGCTTGTCCATGTGTGTCTGGATCGTGAGACTCGCCAAACGCTGACCGCACCCGAATGGCTGCGGGAACTCGCCACAGACGATGCGTGGCGGCCAACCCTTTAGGACCGGTCCGTCGAGCAATGGCAGCGAGCCCGCACGCGAGACCACAATGAGTTACTCGGGGGCGTGCGTCGGATCTATCGTTCGGCGCGGAAGAAAATATGGTGCCGCGAGCAGAAGTACGGCTCCGGCAGCCAGGGAGCCCACTATCCAGTTTGCACCCGGTGAAAATGCGGTCGTGGGCCACCATTTTGCCGCTCCCGAGACATCAAAACTCGGGGCACCCGTTGTGATGCCAAAAGTGGCCACCCCTGGGGGCAGCCCCTGCGTATAGCGGATGGTGTTCCACAGCAACGCGATCGAAAACGAGAGAAACACCGCGAGTAAAAAGAACCAGCGCATTCCACGAGTGAGTACTGCTTGCTCATGTTGATTCAATCGAATAAACCAAAAACCAATGAATGCGGGCAACAGGGGCATGACGTACCTCGACTGCACATCAAAGGGCACAACGGTCTGGTACTGGTAAAGGCCGGCCATTGGCACGAGAAACAGGAGCACGAGCACGATGAGGGCAGCACACCTCGCCCCTCGTGTCACGGATCGATTCCCAGCAACAATTAATCTGACGACGAGGATCGACAGCGCAACGGGAATGATGATCGGCATACCCGTATCGAGCCAGCCAAGTGGCGAGTAGCCAAGCGACCCAAAGCTGAGCGTGAACACATTCAGGACGTTGTAGAGAAATTGGTCGATTCCAAATCCGGAGCCCGACGACGTCGCTCCACTCGATATGGCACCCACCTGGCTTGCTTGCAGTAACACGAATACCGCGATTGCCGAAGTAGCAATCATCAGACCCAGCGTTGAGCGCCATCGGCTGCGATCGATCCTGAATCCCACAAGGGCGATCGCGGCACACAGGTTCAGCGCTATGAGATACCCGCCGGCATCACCACGCGCAGCGCAGGCGAGCACTCCCAAAACGAGGCCCAGTCCAAATGCGCCCCATCGACGATATTGATTCTCATTGAGCGCATGTGAAAGCAGCGCCACCCAATAGAGCCCGACCCCGATGATTGCCCATGAGCTCGGATTGGTGGACGCAAGCAGAAACCATCCCAACGGACCGAGCGCAGCAACAACACCAATTGCGCCAGCTTGTCGAAGATTTGGTGGCGCAACTGCGAGGGTTGCGAGCAGAGCAATGGCCGCAATAAGAATCGTGACGAACCGCATCGCGTACACCGAAACCGACACATTCGATCCGGCGAAAAAACCCATGAACCAATAAAAGCCGCCGGGATACTCACCTGTTTTATTCACCTGGGCGCCAGACTCAGTGACCGGTGCCTTTGAGGCAAGGTCTTGGCAGTTTGCCGTACTGCTTGGCGAATACTCATAACAGGTATACGCATTGACGACTGCAGCGGGGAGGAGATAACCCGAGGAGGTCTTCGTGCACATCGATGCCGAACTCGTTGATGCGCAGTAAATCGAACCGAGATGAAAATTGTCATCGGGCGCAGAACCAACCGGCGAACTCACCAGCCACGCCGACAACGCAATCAACATGCAGACAAAGAGTGCCCCGATTCGAGCGATTGCGACTGATCGAGGGGAAGCGAGCGGACGATGAGTCATCAGAGTCTTCAGCATTGACACTCAGTCGGTTGATGGCTTCCCATGGAATAGCGCAACCAAAAACGTCCCCGCGATGGGTGCGGATCATGCATTCGACGCTTTTTCGGCGTACACACGTGCCAAGAGCAACACATCCACCCGATCCGGCGCTCTCTGGCACGAATAGTGACAGTCAAACAGGACAACTCGCGATCACTGAAAACGCATGTGATCGTAGGTTTCGAATCCCGTGTGGCGGTGACTTCACAATGGTCCGCGAATGTGCAAACCACCAAATGACCAATCGCAGTGCAGCGATGTCGCGTTATCGGCGTTGGTGCATTCAGTGAATTCTGCCTCGGGAACCGGCCCTTAGAGCAGTGGCAAATAACGCCCGAGTTCGTACTCCGAAACTTGCGAGCGGTACTCATCCCATTCGGCACGCTTGAGTTCAAGAAGCCGTGAGTAGATGTGCTCGCCAAATGCGGTCAATAGCAACTCAGAGCCTGCCCCAATCTCCACGGCATCACCAAGGGTGGATGGCAATTGCTCCACTCCAGCACGCAACCGCTGTTCGTGGGTCAAGTGGTAGAGGTTGGTCTCCATCGCGTCGGGCAACTCATAATGGCGGGCAATGCCCTCAAGGCCTGCATGCAGCATCGCTGCGAAGGTCAGATAGGGATTACATGCCGGGTCAGGTCCTCGTAGCTCCGGTCGTCCCGCGGATGCGTCCGGGACGATCCCCTGTTGTGGAATCCGCACGACAGCCGAGCGATTGCGCTGACTCCAGGCGACATAGACTGGCGCCTCATACCCCGGCACCAAGCGCTTATAGGAATTGACCCACTGCGCCCACACCAGGCACAACTCGCGTGCATGACGCAAGATTCCCGCCACAAATGCCCGACCGACATCTGAGAGCTGATACGGGTCATCGGCATCAAAAAATGCATTTGATCCACCCGACATCAGTGCGAGGTGGGTGTGCATTCCGCTGCCGTTTTCATCGCGCAAGGGCTTTGGCATAAAGGTCGCGTACCAACCGTGCGCGTGGGCGATCTCTTTGACCACCGCGCGGTAGGTCATCACATGATCGGCCATCTCGAGGGCGTCGGTTTGGCGCATATCGATCTCATGCTGCGACGGGCCGCTCTCATGATGGGAGAGCTCCACGTCAATTCCGATGTGCTCGAGCGCAAGCACGGTCGCGCGACGCACATCACTGGCGGCGTCAAGTGTGGTCAAATCGAAGTATCCACCGCGATCGAGGGGCTCTGGCGCAGTTGAATCCTTGAAGTAATAAAACTCAAGCTCGGTCGCGACCTCAAATCCATCAAAACCCATTTCGCGAGCGCGTGCCATTGCACGGCGGAGTACGAATCGGGGGTCGCCTTCATAGGGCTCACCGCGCAGGGTATGGATATCGCAAATCATCCGCGCGACACCCTGCTCCTGCGGGCGGTAGGGCAAAATCGCAAAGGTCGATGGGTCGGGCATCGCGACCATGTCGGATTCCTCAAACGAGTTAAATCCGGTAATCGACGAACCATCAAAACGCACCCCGTGGGCGAGTGCCTCAGGGAGCTGCTCGACGGGAAGCGCAAAACTCTTTAAATGGCCGAGGACATCGGTGAACCACAGACGGATAAATTTGACGTCGCGCTCCTGCACGATTCGCACTACGTCGTCATGGGTCACGCCAACTGCTCCTCATTGATGCGCGGTGTGGCGCCGGACACACCGGCGCCACACCGCGACATGGTGATCCGTTACTTGATGAACAGGATCTCTGCGTACTTCGGAAGCGGCCACAAGTCATCTGCCACGACACGTTCAAGGGCGTCGGCGTAACGACGCACCTCTGCCATTGCGGGCAACACCACATCCCGCATGTACTCAGCTTCTGCGTCGGTCCCCTCAGGATGGTCCTCATTGACCGTCTTGAGGTGCCCAATCGCGGCAACGAAGGATTCGACCAATGGCCGGACCTCACTGTCCAACGCCGAGATGCCGGCGTTGTCGATCAATTCAAGGTACCGAAGTGCCGCAGGCACCAGCATGGTGCTGGCAATGTCCGCCGCCGTTTCGGCCTCGATGTTGATGTTGGTGATGTACTGCTCGAGAAAGACATCAAAGCGCGAGTGCAACTCACGAGCGCTCAAGACGTCGTATGACTCAAACAGGGCCACCGTCGAGGACTCCACAATCTGTGGAAGCGCCTCTGGAGTGGTCCGCAGGTTCAACAACCCACGCGACGCGGCCTCAGCGTGCCACTCCTCCGAGTATCCATCGCCACCGAACACCACGCGACGGTGGTTCCGGTAGGTCGCACCCACAACCTTCTGGATTGCCTCAGCTGGGGTGGCGCCGCCACCGATTGCCGCCTCGAGGTCCTCTGCGAGGTTGTCGATGGCTTGCGCGGCAATGGTGTTGAGCACCGTGTTCGGGAAGCCCGGTGACATGTTGGATCCCAACGCGCGGAATTCAAACTTGTTCCCGGTGAATGCGAATGGGCTGGTGCGGTTCCGGTCACCCGATGCCTTTGGCAGCGGCGGCAACACTGGGGAACCGAGATCCATCAACTCACCCGACGGCGAGACGTAGACCTGGCCATCTGCGAGTGCATTGAAGACATTCTCAAGCTCGGAGCCCAAGAAGATCGAGATGATGGCCGGCGGGGCCTCATTGGCACCCAAGCGGTGGTCCTGTCCAGCGGTCGCAACCGCTGCCCGCAACAACCCCTGGTGGGTATCAACTGCCTTGACGACCGCTGCGGCAAAGAAAAGGAACTGCAGGTTCTCTGACGGTGTCGCACCTGGCTCGAGCAGGTTCTCGCCCGCGTCGGTGCCCATCGACCAGTTGAGGTGCTTGCCCGAACCATTGACGCCAGCGAACGGCTTCTCATGCAAGAGACACACCAGGTCGTAGCGTGGTGCCACGTTTTTTAAGATCGTCATTAAGAGCTGCTGGTGGTCACAACCGACATTGCTGTTTTCAAAGATCGGTGCGATCTCGTACTGCGCCGGGGCAACCTCGTTGTGACGGGTCTTGATCGGCACGCCCAGCTTCATCAGCTCACGCTCGGTGTCGAGCATGCATGCCAACACCCGCTCTGGGATGGTCCCGAAGTAGTGATCATCGAGCTCGTGACCCTTTGGCGGCTTCGCGCCAAACAGGGTCCGCCCGGTGTTGATCAAATCTGGGCGCTGGTAGTAGTAGGTCTTATCGATGAGAAAGTATTCCTGCTCTGGACCAGTGGTCGTAAACACGCGCGTGACGGTGTCGTCGCCCAAAAGGCCAAGTGCGCGCAATGCCGACTTGTTGAGCGCCTCGATTGAGCGCAGGAGCGGAATCTTGTGGTCAAGCGCTTCGCCGGTCCACGAGGTGAAGGCGGTCGGAATGCACAGCGTGACCCCATTCGGGTTCTCGAGCAAAAAGGCCGGGCTCGTCGGGTCCCACGCGGTGTAGCCACGCGCCTCAAAGGTGGCGCGAATACCACCGGTCGGGAAGCTCGATGCATCAGGCTCTCCCTGAACGAGCTCACCACCGGAAAATGCGGCGATTGCCGTTCCGTCCCCAATGGGCCCGAAGAATGAATCGTGCTTTTCTGCGGTCAGACCGGTCAGCGGCTGAAACCAGTGCGTGTAGTGGGTCGCACCGCGCTCAAGCGCCCAATCCTTCATCGCAGCAGCAACGGCATCTGCAATCACTGGGTCGAGCGGCTCACTGCGCTCGATGGTGCGCTGCAATGCGCGGAAGACATGCTTTGGCAGACGCTGGCGTTGCTCGGTTTGTCCGAAGACGTTGGCGCCGAATACGTTTGCGGGCTCATCCGATGCAACAACAGAACTGGCGCTCCATTGCACTGCATCGACGTTCGAGAGTCGCATCTTTGACATAAGAGTCGCTGTCCCTCCTGGCGAAATGGCTATCCGCAAAGACACACAATCGATGTCAGATGACATCGCGTATGGCTCGCGGGGGTCGGGCGATATCGAGAGCCTAACCTTCGGCAGCCAAAATGACGAAACAAACATGCACATTCCGCATGATTTTTTTCATGCGCACGTGCCCACGACTGCCAACAATAGGGAGGCACGCACAGCAATGGGTCCTCCGCGCACACAAGGTTGCCGCCAGGCACTTGGCCGCTCGGCCAAAGATCCTCATGAGTTGCGTTTTGTGATTCGATGCTTGCACTTGCCGGTGCGACTGCCATCCTAGAGTCATGCCTGCCCGCGACCTTGCATATTCATCCTCCCTGTCACACCTCTTGACGCGACCTGCAACCCTTGCGGACCTGCGCGATATGCCGTCATTGGCTGGGGCTGAATTGGTCCCACCCGGAGCGGATCTGGGTAGTGTCGTACGCGAGGCACGGCCAGCGGGCGGTGACACCGTCGCCGCAAATGAGCTTCTGTTGTGCGATGGGCCACTGCCGGATCCACCACCGGCGGGAGCGGTCGCGGTGGTGTGTCGTGTCACGCCGCCGCAGGGCTATCCCATCCCCGTCTTTGTCCTTGACCAGTCAACATCTTGGAATGCTGTGATTGATGATGTGTCCGATGTCGTGGGCGATCAACCCGGTCGGCATCGTGCCGCCCGGGCGCGCGAGGCATTCCGGCACCCACTCTTTGATGGTCGGGGATTCACCGCCCTCGCCGACACCTGTCGCGATCTGATTGGCGCACCCGTTGCCGTGCTTGATGACTACCTTGATGTCCTCGCGGAAGTTGGGGTTGATGACACGCACACCCTCGAGCTCGATACCGCAATCGCTGCCGTACGTCAGAGCGATCCCTCCCGGACTGTGGAGGCCTTCATCGATGCCGCACCCGAGCCGATTACCGCACTGCGCGTCCTTGGCGCAGGGGGCCGACCCGCACTTGTCGTCGTCACGTGGCTGACCGGTCAGATGACCCGCAGCCAGGCGGCTGTCTTGGTGGAAATGGTGGATGCATGTGCCATTGAGTGGAGTCGACAAGAGGTGCGTACCGACACCGAATCAGAAATCCGCGGAGATCTCATTCGCGAGCTCATGGCGGGTGAGCCGATCACCAAAGACGCACTCATCCGGCGGGCACGACATCTCGGTGCCGATCTCTCGGGTGGCGCCATCGCGATGCTCGGAAAACTTGAGGACCCTCAACACGCCCAGCATGCAGCTCCCGATGAGCGTGTCACCCGTCGGTTTGTCCAGCAGGTCCGTGCCGTGCTGGAGCTCGCGTGGCCTCGGGGGCTTGTGGATTGGGATGGGGATCGCCTGTTGGTCCTGCTTCCCGGTCCGCGCGAGCATGAAATTGCGGACCGTCACGACATCGAAGCGCGTGCCCACGCCCTCTCGACACGGGTCATCAGTGCAACAAAAGATGCCGTGCCGGGGCTGGTGCTGTCATTGGCGATCTCACGCTATACACCGGAGCCCGAACGCCTTGGCGCCGCACTTGAGGAAGCCAGCCTGGCACTCTCGATTGGCGCGCGTATTGGCAGTCCGGGAGATGTCGTCACATTTGAGGAGACCGGGACCTACAAGTTGCTGTTTCAGATCTTTGCCGATCGCCCCGATGAGCTCGCTGCCTTTTATGAACAAACGCTTGCACCCTTGGTGCGCTACGACGAGCAGTACCAAACCGAACTCGTCACAACATTGGCGACCTATCTGGAATTCGACTGCAACCTCGCTGCCACAGCGGCCACCCTGTTCACCCACAGGCACACCATTCGTTACCGTCTTGACCGCATTGCCGAGCTCTGCGGCCTCGATATCGGACGCACGGACGATCGTGAAAAGCTGTCACTGGGGCTCAAGTCGATGCGGCTGCTGGGCAAGCGAGTGCCGACTCCGCTCGCCAAGGAATCCCAGACCTCACAGGGCTCCTAAATCTTTCACGCCTGACTTTCGCGAGCTCACGAGAGAGGTATGTGAGAATTGATTTCGTATTGTGATGTGATCGGGTTCTCGATCACACGATCTATTCATCCGCCCGCACGCTGAGGGAGTTCCATGCGTCAGACGATTGCATTCCAGGCCACGGCATTCGATGCCCAGCCAATTCCACTCGATCCCAACGCCGAGATCGACATGAGCAATCCCGATGCAATCCCTGCCGTTGTATTGATTTTCCAATCCGGGCCAAATGTGGTGCTGCAGGTACCGCTCTCGGTCGCGGACGCGCAAAACACGATGAATGCCTTCGGCGAAGCGGAACCACATCGCGGGCAAATGGCCGACACGGGATGGGTCCCTCAAGCAGCGGGGTTGCCCGAGGGAATGTTCTGGATGCTGACCCCGGCCGTGGTGGGCATCTCGGTCACTCCGCCACAGTCGACCCCCGAAGGCGTCATTCCGCACTGGACACTGACATTTGAAGACGCTGATGGCAGTCAAGTCCAGGTCGCCGTCAGCGAGGCCATCACCGTCCAGATTATTCGTGGCCTCTCAGATGCAATCAACAACGCCGAAGACGACGAGGACGAGGACTAGCACCCGCGCGCGACAGGAGGTCCCTTACTCGCCCTCGTGCTGGGCCTGTGCGCTCTGCACGCGTCGTTGTTCCTGCTTTTTCTCGGCGAGGGCTGAGAGCATCTCCTCGATGCGACTGAATTTGAGGCGTGGACGCTCGCCGGCATCGCGGCCGCGCTCCTGCTCGAGCATGTCGATCATCTGCCAATCGCTGTAGCTGACAAAATCGCGCCGGCGCTCACCGAGCAACCGCTCAAGTACGGCGCGCCCAGGCACATCACGCCCCTCGAATGCCCCTGCACCAAAGTCCTCAAGCAGCTGATCCACCGTCTCTTGAGAATCGGGCTTATTTGTTCCGATAATGCCTCGCGGACCACGCTTAATCCATCCGACCACATATTCGCCAGCGACATGCGTTGTGGTCGTGGGGTCCATGACGCGTCCCTTTTCATTCGGGATCACGCCGCCTGCAGCATCAAAGGGGATCCCCAGCAACGGTACGCCCTGGTAGCCGATTGCCCGAAACACCAGATCTGCGCGGATCTGCTCGGTGCGGTCAGTCACCCGCGCACGCACGGAACCGTGCTCGGTGAGATAGAGCTCATTTTCGGCAATCACCACGCCGCTCACCCGGTCATCGCCGATCAATTCAATCGGTGATTGGAAAAATCGCAACACGACGCGTCGGCTGGCACCGGTCAATGGTTTCGCAGCAAAGTGACGAAGCACTTCAAGATTGGCCAAGGCAGTTTTTGAGACCCCTTCAGAGATTTCCTCGGCGCTCGGCAGATCATCGGGTGCGACGATCACATCGCAATCGGCAATCTCACCCAACTCACGCAACTCTTTTGTCGTGAATGCCGCCTGTAAGGGACCGCGCCGCCCCAGAATCAACACCTCATTGATCGCGGACTTCCCCAAGGCGCGCAGTGCGTGCTCGGCGATATCGGTGCGATGCAGATTCTCGACGGGCACCAAGAGCATGCGGGCCAGATCCATTGCCACATTCCCATTTCCCACAATGACCGCAGTCGAACCAGAAAAGTCGAATGCCAGCGAACGGAAATCGGGGTGGGCGTTGTACCACCCGACGAATTCGCTCGCGGAATGGCTTCCCGGCAAATATTCCTTCGGGATTCCCAAACGCTTGTCGGTGCGGGCGCCCACTGCATAAATCACCGCGTGGTAGTAGGCGATCAGATCGTCGTGGGTGATTTCACGACCGAGTTCGATATTGCCGTAGAAACGAAACTCGGGGTGCTCGGCGATCTTGTCGTAGACCCGTGTGACCGCCTTGATGTTTTGGTGATCCGGGGCCACGCCACCACGCACGAGTCCGAACGGGGTCGGAAGCCGATCGAACATATCGACCTGGGTGACGACACCCTCCTGGCGATGCAAATGCTCTGCAGCATAAAACCCGGAGGGCCCAGAACCGATCACGGCAACCCGAAATGGACGCGCATCTGTACCTAAACGTGCATCTGTCATTGCCCTACCCCCGCTGCGCGCATTCGTCTCGAATCGAACTTCGATTGTAAGCCGCCACCCCACATATCGCCCGGTTGACGACGATTATCGAAAAAGATCGTGACCGGGCTCCCGAAGCAGGGTCGTCATGGTGCCGGGTGCCGGTCGCGTGGGCACGCCCGAGATCACCACAACAGGTGTCCCTGCAGCCTTTCCCATGAGTACCCCGGATGCCGCCGCAAGTTCATCGGCAAAGGCAAGCTCGGTGGCAACGAGGACACGACCCTCTCGATCGGTTTCCCCCCGGCAGTCATTGATCGCGTCAAATCCAGCGACGCCAAGGGCCACGTTGACCAGGCCACGCCGGAATGCACGACCGTGTGTATCGGTGACGATGACCCCGACGCGCCCACCCACGGCAGCACTCACCACACTCTGAATGCGTCGCGCCGATCGATCACTGTCGACAGGGAGCAAGATCGCTGTGCCCAGCGCGGTATTCGACGCATCAATTCCGGCATTGGCACAGATAAACCCATGATGGGTCTCGGCAATCACCAGGCTGCCCCGGCGGCGCACAATCCGCGATGACTCGCGCAAGATGAGCTCACACAGCGCAGGATCTTTGCCGGTGAGATCCGCGAGTGCCAGGGCGCGCGCAGAAGGGACGACATCTGCCATCACGACCACACGGCCCTCATCTTTACTGACAACCTTTTGTGCAATCGCCAGCACGTCCCCCGGTTGCACGCCCTGTGCAACCGATAACTGTGCGATACGTTCTGCGAGCCCGCGACCTTCGACGATCTCTGGTAGCCCCTCCAGCGCAAAGAGCCTCAGGGGAGCACTCCTGCACTAAGGCGCTCGGTGAGATTCCATTCGGTACACACCGCTGCGGCACGACCACCATGCCCCCATCCCGCAAGTGCGAGCAGATCATCGGGAGTGTCGACATCCAGACCCAGCGAGGGGATCTCAATTTGGGCCAGCGAAAGACCCGCGCGGCGAAAGCCCTCGACGTGCCGCACACGCGAATCCACACCTAACTCGGTCGTCAGGGCATCGGGCGGTGCGATCACCAAGGCATTTGTTCCGGTACCCGCGCGTGATGGGACGAGCACCCCTCCCGGAGTTGCCCCGCAGGCGTCAATGACCCGCGTCAGGTCATCCGCTCCGACGAGAGGTAAATCAGAGGTCAAAATCAACACAGCATCCTGACCGCGGGCGGCAGCATCTGCCTGACCAATCCCTACTGCAGGGTTCATGCCCCGTGGCGGAGAGTGATCAGGAAGCACACGTGCACCCAATGCGCGACTCATCTTCGCTGCATGGTCGTCGCTGGTCACGATGATCGTTTCCGACAAACGCCCGCAATCAACACAGGCGATGAGCAGGTCGGTCAGCATCGCCACCTGTAATTCACGACGCTCGCCTCGCCCCAGGACTGCCGACAGGCGCCCAAGGGCGCGATCCATCGGCTTGACCGGAATGACTGCCGACACCCGCATTAGACGCTCACCGCCGCCAACACCTCATCGGCCAAGCGTGCGCGCTGGGTGCGATCGGGCATGAGGATGTCGCGTAACACCGCCTGCACGCCAAGCGCCTCAATTGCCGGCACCTCGTTGGCATCGCGTGTATCCAAGATGAACGTTCCCGCAACATCGGCATAGAGGCGGGCCATCTGTGTCGCCGAGCACTCGTTGTACCCCGCTCCCGCAAGAAAACGATGCGCTGGCCCCTCCACGGGCCGACCGCCAATAATCGGGCTCACCGCGACACAATCCGCGCGACGCACAATCAATGCGTCGCGAATACCTGGTACCGCCAAGATGGTTCCGATCGAGACGATTGGGCTGGAGGGTGCAACCACAATGGTTGATGCCGCAGCAATCGCCTCCAGCACTCCTGGCGCGGGGACCGCGGTCTCAATCCCGTCAAATGTGATCGACAGGATTTCTTCCTTGGCACCGCCTTTGACCAGATACTCCTGAAATGCGAGGACCCCTGTGGGCGTCGTGATACGGGTATGCACCCGGTCGTTGGTCATTGGCAAGAGGGTGGCATCCACGCCCAGCGCCGCGCACATCTCCCGAGAAATCTGATCAAGGGTGTGACCGGCGCCCAAGCGGATCGTCCGAAACAGGTGTGTCGCAAGGTCTCGATCGCCAAGTCCAAACCATGCATCAAGGCCGTAGGTCGACAATCCCTCAAGGCAACGAAAGGTGTCGGATGCATATCCCCACCCACGCGCATCGATTGTCCCGGCGAGCACATATGTGCAGATGTCGAGATCAGGACACACTCGCAGCCCATAAAAATCGGAGTCATCGCCGGTATTCACGATGGCCGTCAATTGGGATTGGCCAGCAACCTGGGCAACCCCATCGACCATCTTGGACCCTCCGGTACCCCCTGAAAGGACCAGGATCACGGAAGTTCGGGCGGTTGGCGATTCGACATAACCGACCGAGATGCTACCAAGCGGCTGCGTTGGCGCAGCACGCACCACAGGCCAATTGACACTCCAACGAGGCCAATCCACAGCGTGATCGTCGGCTGCTCACCCAACAACGGCCATGCGGTGAACACACCCAAGATCGGCACCAAGAAAAACCAGGCGGAGACCTCGCTCGCCGCCCCAGTGCGCAACGCAAAGTAAAACAATGCCGTGGGAACGGCTGAGCCGAGTATTCCCAGCAGGAGCACCAGGCCGATATCTCGTGGGTGGGTCGGCACATGCGCACCATGGTCAAAGGGCATCAAAAGGAGGAGCCCCACCGCGCCGATCATCAGCTGCCAGGCGGCGAGACTCCATGGATGTGAGTGATCGCGTATGGCCCGGGCGGCGACGATGGTGCCCGCAGCCCACGCGAACGCACCAATCACCACAATGATCGCAGCCACAGTGGGGTGGGGTGGCAAGAGCCCTTTGGTACACACCGCGATTGCCACGCCCAGAAAACCCACCACCAGGCCCACGCGCTGGAGTGGACGAAGGTGCTCCCCGAGCAGCCCGACCGCAAGGATCGCCACGAACAATGGGTCGCTGTTGGCGAGCACCGATGCCAAGCCAGCGCCTTCATGGGCAATGCCCCAAAAGGTTGCCCCATAGAAGACCGTTGTCTGCGCCAGCGCGAGCCCGATCAACAGCTCAATACGAATCCCCCGCGGCAGGGCATGGCCACGCGCAGCTGCAATCACCCACAGCACACCCCCGGCAACACCCAGGCGCCATGCCGCCGCGCCGAACGGACCGATCGATTGCGCAAGCCACGCCGATGGCACATATGCCGTGCCCCAGCAGACCATGGCCAATAACGCAAAGAGATTCGCGCGATGCACACCCCTGTTCTACAGGTCATGACCCCAGAAAGAGGATTGGGTGACGCACACTGCTGATGACCGGCGAAAACTCGTGATGCGACGAGAGGATCAGTCATCATTGTGGCATTTATCGCAAAGTCATCTTTTCCCCGCAAGGAAGCATTTTTCACACATGAAAAAGACTTTGTAAGTATCGGCACAATGTCACACCTTATACCGCACTTTTCACCTGCAAAGTATCATTTTTGATACCTCTGTTACAGGCCATAACAGCGGACGGGTCCGAGTTGACTCCAGATGAGCATGTGACATATGCTGCTAATGGATGCAGGGGGGGCCGAAAAAACTCCTCCTGGTCCACGCGATGTATCTGTAACTACCCTTCACCGAGCTAGGGGGACGCCAGCCTATGGCCGAGCAGTTCGCCGTGACCCAAGTACCGGGCCGCGAGACAGGAGAAATTCCACCGTCTCCGTTGGACCGTGACGAGAAGACAGCGATTATTTACCCACTCGCTGACCCTCTCTGGGACATCGACACCCTCCCGTTGACCTACACGAACTCACGTTGGTCAGCATTTTTCTACCGCGCAGACGAGAAGGCCCTTCGTCGCGTGCTTCCTGACTGCCTTGAACTCGAAGATGACATCGTCGAGTACTGGTACGTCGACCACAACCACACCATGCTTGGCCCGTACGGCGAGATGGGTGTGACTGTTGCAGCCTCCTACAAGGGTGGCGACGGCAAGACGTACTACGCCGGTTACTACCCGTACATGTACCTGACCCAGGACGCCGCGATCGACGCTGGCCGTGTGCTTGGTTTCCCGAAGAAGGAAGCCTTCATTCGCGTGCTCGAGCACGGTGGTAACCCTGACGATGGTTACGGGGTGTACGACGGCAAGAACTACCAGTTTGACTACTTCTCCTTCCTCATGATCCGTAACGGATACGTGATGAACTCGGTCACTGGTAAGTACGATGATGCCGACCTGTCAGCCAAGCCAGCATTTTATGGCAACACTGACTACGGCCGCATGAACATGAAGGTCATCACCGCTCCTGACATCTCCAAGTCAGAGTGGCAGCTCGTGTACCTCCCGTCGCTCGTCGACAAGGGTCTCGCGACTGCAATGGGCCGTCCTGACACGGAAGGTTCACACCGCTTCCAGGTGAAGCCAGAGTCGATCCGTACCGCTTCGCCAGAGAGCTACAACTGGTTTACTCAGGCGACACCGTACGACAACCTCGGCCACGAGCTTCCACCGGTCGAGCACATCGGTCTCATGACCTTCAGCTTCGACCTGATCATTCCTGCAGGTCAGGTCCTCTGGACAGAGACCTACACCCGCGATGCAACGTGGGCCGGCGCAGCCAAGCCTTACCGCTTTGGTCTTCGTCACCGCTTCCCGAAGCCAGTCGGTCTCGGAGCGTAAACGCTCACAACATGTGTTCACACACGACGGGGTGCGGGCCTGCCCAGACTCCGTCGTGTGAGGCTCTCTCCAAGGAGGATTAGCGCAAATGGCGCAGAACGTTAACGTCACAAGCGTGCCGTGGATCGACTCGGGCGACGCCCCGCCGTTGGCCCTCGACCGCGACAAGCGTGACATTATTTCACAAGGTATCGCGGACCCGCTTGTCGATTACGACATCGTCCCGCTGACGTACACCAACTCACGTTGGTCGGCATTCTTCTACCGTGCCGACGAGAAGGACCTGAAGCACATCCTTCCTAAGGCCCTCACACTTGAGGACGACATCGTTGAGTTTTGGTACGTCGACCACCTTCACACAGGTCTTGGCCCGTACGGCGAGATGGGTGTGACGGTTTCGGCTTCCTGCAAGGATGGTACCGGCAAGACTCGTTACGCCGGTTACTACCCCTACATGTACCTCACGCAGGACGCTGCAGTGTTCGCCGGCCGTGAGCCCTTCGGTTTCCCGAAGAAGATCGCCTACATTGTCACCCAAGAACACGGTGGCAAGGAAGACGACGGCTACGGTGGCTTTGGTAACGACTACTTCAACTTCACCATGGAGCGTCGTGGTTACCTGCTTCACACCGCAACCGGTAAGTACGATGACGCAGAGCTGTCGGCCAAGCCGGCATTCTACGGCAACCCGGAATACGGTCGTATGAACCTGCGTATCCTTACTCACCCGTCGCTCAAGCAGACCAAGTGGGAAGTCACCTACTTGCCATCTGAGGTGACTGCAGCAACTGCAGCCGCCATGGGCCGTCCGGAGACTGAGGGTCAGCACCGGTTCCAGCTGAAGCCTGAGTCGATTCGTACCGCTTCGCCGGCTGCGATTCGTTCGTGGGCACTTCAGGCAACTCCGTTCGACAACATGGGCGAGATGTTGCCGGTCAAGGAGCTCATTGGTCTTATGAGCTACAACTTTGACCTCATCATCCCTGGTGCTGAGACGATCTGGTCAAACACGATCGAGCGCACCGACGAGGACATTGCGGACCTCTTGTTCGCAACTCCTTACCAGTACACCATGCGTCACCGGTTCCCGAAGCCTCCAGGCGTCTGAGCCCTACCGCATACGTACTACCCACAGCGGGGTGGATCTCTTCTCGAGATCTGCCCCGTTGTTTTTTTTGCCCAAAAAAGATCAGGGCACACGCCTCCGAATCCGATGAGGGCCGATCACGTTATAGGCCCTACTGAGATGCCTGGCGCGCCTGACGAATGATTTGCACGGCGGTCAAGATCAGCACGCCGGCAAATCCGATCCGCAGCGCATGTTCGGGAAGTGCGTTTGCAAGCAGCGCACCGGCAACTGCGGTCGCAATCGATGCGACGCTGATGATTGCCACGTCACGCCAGTCAACCGCCCCACTGCGACGTTCCCGCCAGGTACCAAAGATCGCGACCGGCACGATGGCCAAGAGCGACGTGGCTTGCGCATGATGCTGGGTCATGCCCAAAAGCAGCGTTAAGGTCGGGACGAAAATGATCCCGCCGCCCACGCCAAAGAGGCCGGCGATGACGCCCGCGCCGACGCCAACTGCCATGACTGCCAGATCTGCCGAAATCACTTGACGACCAGGATAACGGCGATGACGGCGAGTAATCCCGCAAAGCAATATTGCATGACAACTGTATTGAGTCGGTGTTTGAGATGAATGCCGAACGCGACACCCGCCATCGCGGGAATTCCCACAAGCAGCGCAGCACCCCACTCGACATTTCCAAACGCCCCTTGCGCGAGTGCCCCCCACAGGGCGATGAAAATGATTGCCGCCAGCGACACCGAAGAGGCACGTTTTTGTGCGTAGCCCCCAGCGAGCACCAAGATCGGCACGATAATGACCCCTCCCCCGACGCCAAAGAGCGCCGAGAACAGCCCTGCACCCATTCCGGTGATAATCAAGATCTGCTGATGGCGCGTCATGCTGCTAGCCTCGTCAGTAGTGTCGATTCCGCTTGCCATCGCCGCATGCACATCCGTGATCGCACACCCACGCCGATCGGCACTTCTTCTCGATTTCGACGGGACACTTGCGCCAATCGTTGCGCATCCACCCGACGCCCGCATGATCGCAGGCGCGCGGGACGCGATCGCGAAACTTATTCCTCAATTTGGAATGGTTGCCTTCATCAGCGGCCGCGGTATTGATGACCTTGGGCGGCTGATCGATCTTCCGGGCTGTGGCTACGCGGGCAATCATGGATTTGAGGTGCAGCTCCCCGGGCAACCGGTCCAGGTGGCAGCCACGGCTGTCTCATGGCAACCCATCATCGACACCTTCGCCCGACAATGGGATATCGCCTTCCGTGATCGGTGGGGAATCTTCATCGAGCATAAGGGCGCAACGCTGTCGGTGCACTGGCGTAATGCCCCGGATCCTCAGGCAACGCAGGCCGAGATTATGCGGGTCTGTCACCCTGCTGCCACGACCCTCGGCCTTCACGTCACGTGGGGACGGATGGTGATGGAGGTACGTCCCCCCGTTGCGATCAATAAGGGCACCGCAGCGCGCGAGCTCGTCGCTGACACCAGCGTGCGCCACGTGATCGCGATTGGTGACGACACCACCGATGTCGATACCTGGGACGCAATTCACGAGCTTCGTGACGCGAGTGCCCTTGATACCGCGATTGCGATCGTCGCCACCGGACCCGAGACCCCCGATGCGCTGCGCGCACAGGCCGATATCGCGGTATCCGGGCCAGATGAGGTCCGCGATCTCCTTGATGCTCTCGCGACGCTCTTGACCGGTCGAGATATCGATAAATAGCGGGACACGGAGTACTGATCAGCGCCAGAATCTCTAGGATGCAGCAAGGTCCGGAGTCCGTGATTCGGGCGCACGCCATTTCGAGGAGTAACTGCATGTCGATCTATCTCTCCGTCGGGTCGGTACAACCCTTCGCCAAGATCTCCACGGAATTCCCCGAGGACGAACCCGGGATTTCCGTCGTTATCGCAGATGGCAAAGTCGTCGGTCTTCGCATCGATAAAAATGAAGACGTGCTGCGACTTCCCGGGCTCATTGAGAAATTTGAGCTCAATCCTGACTACGTCTGGGCCCGTCTGCGTGGCGATGACGATGTCACGCTTGGCCGCCGCGGAGTTCACGGCCGCAAGTAGGCCGCCGGGGAGTGCTACTCCCCGGACCCCATGCGATCCAGACGCAGCGCGATGGGTTCACCATCGAGGATGAGCTCCTCGCGGTGGACCCCGGCAAATGGCGCACCATGGCCAACGCTCAGCCGATCCACGAGTGTCTCAGCGCAGATGTGAGTGCGGAACTCATCGATGACTTCGCGAATCGGTCCGGAGCCATCCACATGCAGCGCGATGTGCTCCTCGACTCGCAAGCCGGCAGCCCGACGCGCATTTTGAATTGCGTGCACGATCTCACGGGAAAGTCCCTCGCGCCGAAGCGCGGGACTGATCTCAAGGGTCAATCCCACCGCCATGCCCGATTCTTGACCAACCGCATACCCATCGGTGGGGTGTGCAGTGACCAATAGATCCTCTGCGCTCAGTGCGTGCTGCACACCATCAACCTCGACTGTGACCGATTCACCTGCATCGATGCGTCGTGCAGTCTCCGCACCATCAAGCGCATCAACCGCTGCGGCAACGTGGGGCATTGATTTGCCAAAGCGTGGCCCCAGAGTGCGGTAGTTCGACTTGATCGTTACCGCAACGAGTTCACCGGGATCGGTCACAAAGCGGACTTCATGCACATTGAGCTCACGGGAAATCAGTTCGCGCACGCTGTCGAGAGCGGTCGCCGTTGCCACCGGACACGCAATCACCGCAGCGGCAAGCGGCTGACGAATCTTGATCTTTGATTCCGATCGTGCACCCCGACCGAGTGACACTGCGGTACGTGCCGCAGCCATCGCCGCATCAAGTGCTGGATTCATGCGCGCTCCCGGTGCTGGCCAATCGACCAAATGGACGCTTGGGGGTGCTGTGGGGTCGTGTGCAGCAACCAAGTTGCCGTAGAGCTCGTCGGCGACAAACGGGCAAAACGGGGCAATCAAGATCGAGATGGTCGTCAGACACTCATGCAGGGTGGCAAACGCCGCACGATGATCGCTATCAGCGACAGCATCACCTTGGCGCCCACCCCAAAAGCGGGCACGCGAGACGCGGACATACCAATTTGACAGCTCATCAACAAAGGCCTCCAGCAACCGTCCGGCACCAGTGGCGTCATATGCCTCCAGGCGTTCGGTCACCCCATTGGTCACGGCATCGCAGCGCGACAGGATCCACTGATCGAGATCAGAACGCTCGGCAAACGGTGGATCTTCTCCACCCGGCACCCAGCCATCGGGGAGCGCGGCATAGGTCACCAGGAAGACATAGGTATTCCACAAGGTCAACAAAAAGCGCATCGACTCATCAACCGCATCCAAACTAAAGCGGAAGGAGTCCCATGGGCTTTGGGCCGTCAGGAGATACCACCGGAATGGATCCGCACCTTGGCGATCGAGCACACTCCAGGGCTCGATCACATTGCCCCGACTTTTACTCATCTTTTGACCCTGGCCATCAAGGATCAACCCCAGACAAATCACATTGCGATACGCCGGTGCATCAAAGAGCAGCGTCGATTCCGCCAAGAGCGAATAGAACCACCCTCGGGTTTGATCAATTGCCTCACAAATAAAATCTGCGGGGAAGACATTCTCGAGGGATCCGCCGTTTGAGAATGGGTGATGCTGTTGGGCGAATGGCATCGCACCGCTGTCGTACCAGACATCGAGCACCTCAGGGACACGCTGCGCGGTCGCACCGCACTGCGGGCAGGTGATCTCGATGTCATCGACATACGGGCGATGTGGGTCGAGATCATCCCCAACCGGGGTTGTCGCCAATTCGGCAAGGCGCGCAAATGAACCCACGACCTCGACATGTGCGCATCCGCCGCAGCGCCAAAAGGGCAATGGGGTACCCCAGTAACGCTCACGGGAAATTGCCCAATCGATGTTTCCTTCAAGCCATTTCCCAAAACGCCCATCACGTACCCGTTCAGGGTTCCACCCGATCCCGGAATTGAGCTCCATCATGCGCTCGCGCGCTGCAGTCGTGCGGATGTACCAGGATGGCTTTGCGTAATACAACAGCGGTGTCTGGCACCGCCAACAATGTGGATAGGCGTGCAGATACGGCACTTCGCGGAACAGGCGTCCACGGGCTGCAAGATCCTCAATCAGCACACGGTCTGCGTCCTTGGCAAAGACCCCTGCCACGCGTGGTACCACCTCGGTAAAGCGTCCTTGGCGATCAACGGGGTTGGGGGCATCAAGATCATGTGCCCGCGCAACCTGCATGTCGTCCTCACCAAATGCCGGAGCGATATGGACGATGCCAGTACCGTCCTCGGTGGTGACAAACTCTGCGACGACCACGCGATGATGGCCGGCGATGTCGTCAAATGGAGGGTCATATGCCCGACCCACAAATGCCGATGCAGACTGACGGTCCACAATCTGTGCGTTCTCGCCAAACACCTTGGCGACGAGTGGTTCGGCAATAATCAGGCGATCGCCATCCACATCAACGGTGGCATAGACGACGTCCGCGTTCATTGCGATGGCCTGGTTGGCCGGAAGCGTCCACGGCGTGGTTGTCCACACCAGAAACGCAGTCGTCGGATCCTCAGTCAGCGGGAAACGCACATAGATCGAGGGGTCCTCAACATCCTTATAGCCCTGTGCCACCTCGTGGCTTGAGAGTGCAGTTCCACAGCGCGGGCAATACGGAACGACCTTGTCGCTCTCATAAATCAGTCCGCGTGCATCAAGCTCGGCCAGACTCCACCACACGCTCTCGATAAAAGGCGTATCCATGGTGCGATAGGCGCGTTCGGTATCGATCCAGAACCCGATGCGCTCGGTGAGCCGCTCCCATTCATCGAGGTAGGTCACCACCGATTCGCGACACTGCGCATTGAACTGGGCGATTCCATAGGCCTCAATGTCGGGCTTGCCCGAAATACCAAGTCGCTTCTCGACCTCAAGCTCTACAGGCAATCCATGACAGTCCCATCCTCCACGTCGGTCCACGAACCGACCGCGCATGGTGTGGAAGCGGGGAAAGACATCTTTAAACACCCGCGAGAGGACATGGTGCGAGCCTGGTCGACCATTCGCGGTAGGTGGACCTTCATAAAAGACATATGGACTCGCGCCTTGGCGGTTCTCAAGGCTCTTGGCGAATATCTGTTCCTCACGCCAAAAGGCGAGAATGCCTTCCTCCATCTCACGCCAATCGGCAGCTGCACCTGGGGTGCGCCACCCCGTTGCGCCACGCCTGGATGCGCTCATCGGATTCCCCTTTTTGCAATCGCCTCCAGTTGCTGACGAATATCATGAAAGTCATCAAATGCGTGGAATGGTCGATCCTGGCCAGCAAGCCAGTCGGCGAGTTCCCAACGGGCAAACACCACGTCTGCGGCCCCACATACGCAGCGATCTGAGACGCCATCACCGATATAGGCAACCGGATACTCACCTCGCAGACGTGCGAGGTCTGCGCGTTTACACGGGCGATCGCACAATGTGCACCGCGTACCGCGATCGGTCCAGACAAGTTCAGTGCCCTCGGCAGAAAACACCGCGTCATGCGCATCAAAGGGAAGATCAGCAAGGCCGATACGTGCGAGCACATCGGTGATCACGCTACGGAAGCCATTCGAAAAGACATGCACCTGATGGCCAGCGCCGCGCGCCCACATCACAAAATCGACGAAACCCTCGCGAATGCCCGCAGCATCACGCACCAGATCATGAATCTGCCCAGGCGTTGCGCGAACGGTTGCAAACTCCAGCTGCATAGCTTCCTCGACGCTCATTCGACCGGCAATCACATCCGGCGTCACGGAATCCCACACTGACCGGTCGCCAAACCGCTCAACGATCAGATGCAGCGTGTCGCGCTGCGTGATCGTGCCGTCAAAATCCACTGCGATGAGGAAACGTGTCACGGGCGCTCGATGGTACCAGAGGCCCACAATCCGCCTTGCCTCTAACATCCATCCACATGCTCAAAAGGTCGCCATGACCGGTGCAATTCGACAATCTCAATGGCGCACTCAGACAAGGACTCGATTGTCATAGCTGCTCCGCGCCCCATATTCATCCAGACCGCCCTTGGCGGCTCCTCGAGCTGGGATGCGATCATCCAGGGATTTGACGGAGGAATCATCGTCAACCTTCCCCTCGATGACGACGGGGTCGACCCACAATCCGCCGCAGTCCTCCTCGAGCGGCTCGGAGCGGCGATCAGCAGCATCCCAGGACCACGAGTGGTTGTGGGAACGGGGCTCGGTGGAATGCTCGGGCTCGAACTCGCGCGCACCTTTCCACATGAGGTCGATGCGCTGATTGCAATCGGCTGCGCCGCGCAGTGTCGGATACCCGCAGGTGTGCGTGGCAATACGGCTGATATCGCTGACAGTCTGGTCGCGCACGGTGTCGCAATCGCCGATGGGGACCTGGTAGACGACCTCGCACTCGCACTCACCCGCATCCATCCAGAACGGCTCCTGCGCGAACTCGATTTGTTCGAATCGATACGCCTCCATGACACCGCCCATGAAATTCTGTGCCCAACCCTGGTTGTGGTCGGTGCACATGACATCTGGGCGCCTCCTCGAGATGCAGAGGCACTCGCCCGAACCCTCGCACGACATCACTTTGTCATCGTTGAGGATGCTGGGCACTTCGTACACATTGATGCCCCCGAGACCTTGCGGCTCTTGATTACGGCATTTCTCGCGCGATTCGACATATCCACACATCGTGGCTGACACGCGGCATCGCATCACGCTGATCATTAATCCCGCAGCGACGCGGGCCAATGAGCATCTCCAGTTGCGTGCGCAAGAGGCACTCAGACCGCATGGATTGACCCAAGTCGTCGTTGCGCAGGGCGCCGACCGCCTACGCGAGGCAATCCAAAATGCCACCACCGATGGGGCGAGCATCATCGCGCTTCTGGGGGGTGACGGAACGATTGGCATTGCAGCAGGCGTGCTTGCCGATACTCCGATCTGCGTGATACCGATTCCCGGTGGGTCGACAAATGTCCTCGCTCGCGGCCTGGGATGGCCGGCGGACCCTGAGCGCGCAATCAACGAGATCGACGACGCGCTCGAGCGCTCGGTCCGTGAGCTCGCAATTGGCCGCGTCGAGGCCGAGGGGCGGTCTGGGGTGTTCTGCGTCAATGCCGGCATTGGTTTCGATGCGGCAACCGTGGCGTGGGTGGAGCGGCATCCCAACATCAAACATCGCCTGCGCCAAGGAGCGTTTGCTGTTGCCAGCCTTGGCCCGGGATGGCGCGCACTCCACTCGGGTCCTGCACTCACCGTGCATCACGCCCAGGCAGGCACCGGTATCCGCGCCCACTCACTCATTGCCGCCTGCGGAGCACCATATGCATATCTGGGCCCCCAACCGTTGAATCTGCTCCCCCACGTCGCATGGGACGGGCGCTTGGAATGGGTGGCACTGACCGATCGCTCACCTGTACGGGCAGTGCGACTGCTCGTGCGCAGCCTGACCGGTGGTGGGCATCTCGCAGGCCCTGGTGTCGTTGGCGGCACCACGCTCACCCCGCTGCGCATTCATGCACAGACCCCCTTCCCCGTACAGGTCGATGGGGATCCATTCGGTGAGTTCACCGAGGTCACCATCGCCCCAGGCGGTCGCTTACGGGTGCTGTCCCCAAGGGGCTAAAGGTTTTTTCCGGATCCGCCGATAGGACTGTTGCACGCACCACTCCATGCAACAGATCGTGCGAGAGGATCCTTAGATGGCACTCCCCGGACCAGACCCGCGCGCCGCAACCCGCGGATTTGTCGCTCTCAGCCTCGATTTGGCGCGCATTGATCCAGATCGTGCGACCACCAAGGCGATGCGTACATGGGCGCACCGCATTGCCGATGATCTCGGCACCCCACCGGCACTGCACCTTCCGACGAATCGCGCCCTGCTGCGCGAGGCGCTCCGACTCGAGGCAATTGCGCATGATCGGGTAAATGGCACAACTCGTCCGCCAGAGCGGATTCTCGGCGATGTCGCCGAACCCCCGCGGCGCCAACTCCTCAGCGCGCGGTCCTAAGCCTCGCGCTGTGCGCCGAGTCGGCGGAATCGCTCATGCCGTTGGCGATTTCGATCGACTCGTGGAATCGCTTGAAGCTCACGAATGGTGCGAAGGAGATATCCATCGAGGAAGCGTGCCGCCTCATCATGCGAGGTGTGGGCTCCACCCTCTGGCTCCGGCACCACCGCATCGGCGATTCCCCAGCGGTAACAGTTCGCCGCAATTGGCTTAAACGCGGCGGCTGCGAGTTTGGCCTTCGCCGCATCACGCCAGAGAATGGCGGACGCGCCTTCCGGTGAAATCACCGAGTAGGTCGCGTTTTCGAGCATGACGACGCGATCGGCAACACCCAGCGCCAGTGCGCCGCCCGATGAACCCTCCCCAATGACCACTGCCACGGTCGGTACAGACAAACGCAGCATCATCATCATGCTGCGAGCAATCGCGCCACCCTGGCCGTGTTCTTCCGCCTGAGCCCCCGGGAATGCCCCTGGGGTGTCGATGAGTGTGACCAGCGGAATCTGCAAGCGATCACACAATTCCATGAGCCGCATACCCTTGCGATACCCCTCTGGACTGGGCATACCGAAGTTACGGTAGGCGCGGTCCTGGGCATCACGTCCCTTTTGCTGGCCGATAATCGCCAGGGGAGCTCCGTGATACCGACCGATCCCCGCGACGATCGCTGGATCATCCCCTGCGGCACGATCCCCATGAATCTCTTCAAAGTCGGGCATCAGTCGCGCGATGTAATCGAGTGGATACGGGCGATCTTGATGACGGGCGAGCTGAATCGCATCCCAGATATCACCGGAGACAACTTCGGCACCGGCAATTTTCCCCGCGATGCGGCGCACGAATCGCCCGCCGCGACCAGATGGATGCGTCGACACGCTCATGATCCGGACACCTCTCCTGCCGAGGATGACTCAGATTGACCGCGGAATCGACGCGTCAGGCTGGGAAGCGCTTGTGCCATCCGCGCCGCCCGTTCGGTGCCATTTTGTGCCAATTGACTTGCGAGTGATTGCGCTTCATCACGCGGGGGCTGCTCCAGGATCATCATCAGATGAGCAAGACGCCGGGGAAGATCGCGACGGTCCACCACAGCGTCAACGTGACCATGGTCATATTGGCGTTCGGCAAGTCCAAAATCAGCGGGAAGCTTTTCCCGCGTGGTCTGCTCAATCACGCGAGGGCCCGAAAAGGCAATCAGCGCACCGGGTTCGGCATAGGTGACATCTCCCAGCGATGCGAATGATGCCCACACACCACCGGTCGTGGGATGGGCAAGCACCATCAAAAAGGGAAGGCCTGCCTGCGCGAGTTCATCGAGTGCAACGATGCTTTTTGCCATCTGCATCAGCGCGAGCACGCCCTCTTGCATGCGTGCACCACCTGACGAGGTAATGCTGATCAGCGGCACATTCTGGGCGACAGCGACCTCGGCAGCCCGCGCAAAACGTTCACCGACAACCGAGCCCATCGATCCACCTAAGAATGCGAAATCCATTGCGGCAACAACACAGGGACGCCCCTCGATTTCAAGGCTCGCCGCGATAATCGCCTCGGTTGCGCCCTTTGCTTCTGCTGCCTGGACACGTTCGGTGTATGGCTGCAAATCAATGAAGCGCAATGGGTCAGCCGCGCGCAGCTCCCCACCAATTTCCTCCCAGCCTGCTCCGCCGGAAAGGTGGTCGAGCCGCTGACGTGCCGTCATCGGGAAGTGATACCCACAAACTGCACAGACGTAGCAATTTCGCTCCATCTCGTCGGCACGAAAATGGCTTTCACACTTTGGACACGACCGATCATCACCCGGCATCCGTCGGGTCGGGCCCGCGTCAGCACGCTTGCCGCGTAGGCGATCAATTGAGACTGAGATTTGGTGACGTGACATTCGTTATCGATTATTGCAGGGTTGGCGGGTGTGCCGCACGTGTGGCTGACGAATTTGTTGGGGACCTCGAGGCCAGCCAGCGTTCAACGCTCGCGCGGTAGGCGGGAACGAGTCGACCCATTGGCCGGGCGGCGATCACACCGCGTGCCGCATCGATCTCGGATCGACCTAATAGACGCAATGTCGCATAGGCCACCATCACCGACCGGCGACGCCCCTGCTGACAATGCACCAACACATGCGCATTGGGGTCTGCCATGAGCGCCTCGGCGGCAAAAAGGGCGGCACCAGCCCATTGCTCAGGCGGCTTTGGACGTCCGGTATCCCACATTCGTGCATGTGCAACATTGTCGCGTCCCAACACGCGTCGGGCCGCCCAGAGGTCTTGGCTAAAGATCGTCTGAGGAGTCGCCCGACAGACAACCAGATGCGTGATCTCTTTGGCGGGCAGATCTAAAATCTCTCCCGCAACCGGCATCGCCCCGATCGCCACCCGTTCTCCCGGTACAAATGCCAAGCCATTGAGTCCATGACGAGGCCCATAGACCCGGGTTGCAATGCTGTGCCACAACCCACGCAGCCCGGGAACCCGCCGGGCGCTTATAACCCCGCCCTCCCAAAGACCAATGCTGCGTTGTGGCCACCGAAGCCAAATGCATTTGAGACCGCATAGTCAACCTGCGCAGTGCGGGCGACATTCATGACGTGATCGACGCCCTCGCAGGCAGGATCGAGTTCTTCGAGATTGATCGTCGGTGGAATCGTGCCGTGCTCGAGTGCAAGCGCAGTGAGCGCCGCCTCAATTCCACCCGCAGCACCAAGGCAATGGCCGTGCATGGATTTGGTCGAACTCACCAAGCAGGTCGCAGCATGCGCCTCACCGAGGGCGACCTTGATTGCGCGGATCTCATTGGGATCACCGACAGGGGTTGAGGTGGCATGCGCATTGACGTATCCGACCTGCTCGGGGGCAATCCCCGCCTGGGTGAGCGCCATATGAATCGCATTCGCTGGAGCCGTTCCTGTCGGATCGGGTTCGGTCACATGATGGGCATCGGCGGTCAGCCCATATCCGAGCAATTCTGCATAGATGTGGGCATCGCGTGCCTGCGCGTGCGACATCTCTTCAAGAATCAACACCGCACCGGCTTCACCCATCACAAAACCGTCGCGATTGGCATCAAATGGGCGGCTTGCCGTCTCCGGGGAATCGTTGCGCGTTGAGAGTGCGCGCATCGCATTAAATGCCCCAATGCCGATCTCCACCACCGCGCATTCGCTTCCGCCCGCGATCACCACATTCGCCCGGCCGAGGCGGATCGCATCAAGGGCCTCACCAATCGCATGGTTGGATGTTGCGCAGGCGCTGACCGTTGAGAGCACCGGACCACGCAGTCCGAGCTGCATCGAAATCTGCGCTGCGCCCATGTTGGAGATCATCATCGGTATGAAATGCGGTGAGAGGCGGTCTGGGCCACGTTCAAAGCCAATTTGGGTCTGCTCCACGAAGGTCGCAAGTCCACCAATACCGCTTCCGACATACACCCCTGCATCGGGAATCTTGGCCGGATCGAGGTGGGCGTCATCAAGTCCTAAGCGGGCAGCGGCAACCGCCATTTGGGCGAATCGATCCATGCGTCGCGCCGCGCGACGATCCATGAAGTGCTCAGGATCGAAATCGCGCACCTCACAGGCGATCTGGGTCGGTAGTCGCGACGGGTCGAATCGTGAAATCGTGCCCGCGCCACTCATACCGGCGATCGCATTCCGCCAGACATCTTCCCGACCAATTCCAATCGAGCTCACGACACCGATTCCGGTGATTACAACCCGACGCTCTTGTGTGGTCATATCCCCAGACCTCCGTCCACCCGAACCACCGTACCGGTGATGAACGCTGCACTTGGCGAGCACAGGAACTGCACCACTGCAGCAACATCCTCAGGGGTTCCCAGTCGGCCGAGGGGGGTCGCCGACAAAATCCCATCGCGCTGTTCGTCGGCCAACACCGCAGTCATATCCGTTGCGATATATCCCGGAGCAACCGCATTCACACGAATACCTCGGCCACCGACTTCTTTGGCAAGTGATTTGACCATGCCAATCACACCTGCTTTTGCCGCGGCGTAGTTCGCCTGCCCAGCGTTCCCATTCAATCCGACAATCGACGACACTGCCACGATTGTTCCCGTACGCCGGCGAACCATTCCCCGAATTGCTGCCCGCGAGACATAAAACGCACCATTGAGATTGGTCGAGATCACCGCATCCCAATCCTCTGTGGACATCCGCATAAACAATCCGTCACGGGTGATCCCCGCGTTCAGCACCACCGCATCCAATGGTCCGAGTTCGGCTTCGGCAGATTCCACCAATCCCACTGCTTGGACTTCGTCTGCGACATCGGCCTGCAGCACGACTGCCCGCTGACCACATGCAACCACACGTGCGGCAGTCTGATCGGCGCTTGTGCGATCAGAGGCGTAGCCAATGGCAACGTCAAATCCATCCCGGGCAAGGCCTTCTGCGATTGCGGCACCAATGCCACGACTCGCCCCAGTCACGAGCGCGACCGGCATTAGCTCACCACCTCTGTCATCGCGGACACATCAGCGGGCATCGTGATCTGCATCACGGCCACGTCGCGCTTGACCCGTTTCACGAGCCCAGACAGCACACGACCGACGCCAAGTTCCACAAATTGGGTGACCCCCTTTTCAAGTGCAACCGAAACGGCAGCACCAAAACGTACGGGCGATACCAATTGATCGGCAAGCAGCGCCTGCAAACGATCGGCAGGCTCATAGACGCAAGTCGTGGTCGAGAGAAATGGAATCCGCAACGCATCAGGCTGCCATGCATCCAAGGCTGTGGACAAACGATCGGCGGCGGCGGCGACAAGCGGTGAATGAAAGGCACCTGACACCTGCAGTCGCGCGGCTTTTCCACCATCTGCGGCGATCTGTACAAGGAGGCGTTCAATCCCGTCAACCGTACCGCTCACCACTACTTGACCGGGGCAGTTGAAGTTTGCGGGCCACACATCTCCGATTGCTGCACATAGCGCCTCGACATCCTCGTCAGACGCACCAAGGATTGCCGCCATTGCACCCGGTTGTGCATCGGCTGCCGCCTGCATTGCCGCACCACGTTCTGCAACGAGTCGCAGCGCATCGGGATACGAAATCGCTCCTGCCACGACCAACGCCGAGTACTCACCCAGCGAATGACCCATGACCAGATCGCCACGCAATCCGTGCTCCTCGGCAACTCTCCAGGCCGCGATACTCGTGGCCACAAGCGCAGGCTGGCAGACATCTGTTTGCATCAGCCGTTCGGCAGGGCCAGAAAAACACAGCGTAGAGAGTCCATACCCCAACGCCTCATCGGCCTCTTCAAAGGTGTGGCGTGCGACAGGAAAGGCCTGTGCGAGCTCCTGTCCCATGCCGACGATCTGTGCCCCTTGACCGGGAAACATGAGTGCAATCACGTCGGTTCATACCTCACAAGACATGCCGCCCATGTCAGGCCAGCGCCGAATCCCACCATCATTACCAACATTCCAGGCCGCAAAACCCCGGCATCGCGCGCCTCTGCGAGCGCCAGCGGAATCGATGCTGCCGATGTATTGCCATAGCGTTCGAGATTTCCGAACACGCGCGCCGGATCAATCCCCAACCGACCAATGGCGTGGTCGATGATTCGCTGATTCGCTTGATGCGGAATCAGCAGATCGACCTCATCAATCGTCATTGCCAGACGATCCAGGAGCCTGAGTACCGAGTCTTCCATCACGCGCGTCGCAAATTTGAAGACCTCGCGGCCATTCATCTGTAGGTACGCGTCATCGGGATGAAATCCCGCGGCTGCGGGATGGCGCGTGCCGCCAACGGGAATCAGCAACTGATCGCCCATGCTGCCATCTGCGCCAAGCTCAAACCCGACAAACCCGCTTGACGCAGCATGATCCTCATCGGCCACGATCAAGGCACCCGCTGCCGCATCACCAAAAAGAATGCAGGTTCCACGGTCCTGGGGATTTGTGACCCGCGAGAACACCTCAGCTCCGACCACAAGCACTTTTTGTGCCAACCCCGACTCAACCAACGCCACAGCTTGTGCGAGTCCATAAATGAATCCACTGCATGCGGCCTGAATATCGAAGGCTGCGGCCCGATGGGCACCAATCGCGCTGGCGGTAATTGCCGACACCGAAGGAAAGAGATAATCGGGGGTGCACGTTGGCACGATCAGCACATCGATCTCATTCGGGTCCACGCCTGCGGTGCTCAGAATGTTTTTTGCTGCCAGAATTGCCAGGTCGCTCGTGGCCTGATCAGGGCCCGCAATATGACGTTCCCGAATTCCTGTGCGCGACACAATCCATTCATCGGTGGTGTCGACTTGGCGCTCAAGATCGGCATTTGTCAGCACCCCAGGGGGCACATACGAACCAAGCGCCGCCAAGCGTGCATGGGCACGCCCCGCCGATCCAAGCACCCCAATCATCCGCGTGCCTGTTCGGCATCGACAAATGCAAATGAGAGGCTGGCCGAACATGCAAGCTCGCCATTCACACGCGCCTCACCCTCTGCCCAGCCCATCGGGCCACGTTGACGTGTCATCTGCATTGATAACTCAAGTGTTTCCCCTGGTCGCACGGGGCGGCGAAAGCGCACCTTCTCGATTCCCGCAAACAGCGCCAGACGGCCCGCATTCTCTGGCAAACTCATCGCCGCGAGACCCGCTGTTTGGGCAAGCGATTCGACAATCAACACCCCAGGGGTGATGGGGTTTCCTGGAAAGTGGCCTGCAAAGAAGGCCATATCCTCGCGCAGTGTCCAGCGCGCACGAGCAGAGATTCCCGGGACCAGCTCCAGTATCTCGTCGACGAGCAGAAAGGGCTCCCTGTGGGGGAGCAAATCTTGAGGTTCAGGCAGGCTCACGAGAGGAACCAGATCCTACCGGACCCTCGTACAGGCGGCGCTCTCCGATAGGCATTTCCCAGCACCGAGACCTCGATCCTGCGATAGCGTCAAGGTATGGCGACACCACACGATACAACGGTCCAGTGGGATCCCTTGACCCAAACGCCCATGTTTCGGGCACCCGGACGGGCCGCGCGTCCACACGACATCCACCGCTCATCGGGAATACTCCCACCCGGTGCTTGCCCATTTTGTCCTGGAAACGAGCATGAAACACCGCCAGAGGTGTGGGCAGATCGCCCAGACCACAGTGCCCCGAACACACCGGGATGGCGAGTCCGCGTGATTCCCAATCGCTTCCCTGTGATGCCGCCAGAAGTTGGTGTGCATGAGGTCCTGATTAATTCAGATCGCCACGTCGTCCACCTTTGGGATCTCACCCTCGATGAACTCAGCCGGGCAATTGATGCGTGGGCGCTGCGCGAGGCCGCCATTGGCAAAGATCCACGAAAGCTCTGGCCATTCCTCTTTCTCAATCAAGGATCAGCCGCCGGCGCCTCATTACAGCACTCGCATGCGCAGATCATCGGATTTCCATTCGCCCCACCGCGGCTGGTCGCATATGAAACGGCGTTCGATGTCGCCCTGTCGTGTCCAATTTGCACCGAGCTCTTTCAGGCGCAAACCCATGTGATTACACGCACCGAATCGCTGGTGGCGTGGGCGCCACCCACACCTCTGCTGTCGGGTGCACTACGTGTTGCCCCGATCACTCATATGCCGCATTGGCCCACGAATCCGGGTCGCGAGATGGCGGGAATCCTCAAACCAGTGCTCGCAGCGCTCTCATCCGTTCTGGATACATCTGCGGTCAATCTCTGGCTACGCCAGTCACGCGGAACAGCTGGGTCGCGATTTCACTGGCATGTCGACATCGTCCCGCGGCGCGGAACACTTGCCGGCATGGAGCTCGGTGCCGGCGTGTTCACTGTCATCAACGACCCGGAGGAGCTGGCGAGCGCAATTCGCACGCAGCTTTCGCACCCCTAAGCGCCGGTGCGACTACTCCTCATCAACCTCAACATCGCCGCCATCGGGCGCGTCGACCCCGAGCGCAGTGTCATCCGCGGATGCATCAATTTCCATGCCATCTGCGTCGACGGCATCTGGTGCGTCATCTTGTTCAAGCACCGATGCGACCGTCGCGATCTGATCCTCATCACCCATCACCATCAGGCGTACACCCTCAGTTGAACGGCCTGTGCGACGAATTGATGCGACGTCAATCCGAATCACCTGACCACCAAGAGACACCAACAACAACTGATGGCCCTCGCGCACCGGGCGGGCCGTGACGAGCTCGCCCTTCCGATCGCTGACCTTGATGGTGCGCACGCCCTTTGTGGGACGGCCCTTGCGCGGATAGTCCGACATCGGTGTGCGCTTGCCGAACCCATTCCCGGTCACCACGAGAAGTTCTTCATCATCACGAGCAACGCAAAGGGCCAACACTCGATCGCCCTTCTCGAGATTCATCGCCTTGACGCCCCGCGTCTGGCGGCCCATCGGGCGTGCTGCAGATTCACTAAAACGTGCCGCCTGGCCGCGGGCCGAGACGATCATGATGTCGTTATCACCGTCGGTCATCTGGACACCAACGAGTTCGTCGTCATCGGTCAGGTTGATCGCAAAGAGACCTGCCTCGCGCAATACGGTGTCGTAGGCCTTGAGCTCGGTCTTTTTGACCATTCCATCTCGAGTCGCCAACACGAGGTACTTGCCCTCGGTGTAGTCCCGAGTGGCAAACACTGCACGCACCTCTTCGCCCTCCACAAGGGCGAGCACATTGCTGATGTGGCGACCACGTGCATCGCGTGCGCCCTGGGGAAGGTCATAGACCTTCTGGCGATAGACGCGACCACGATTGGTGAAAAAGAGCAGATAGGCGTGCGTGGACGCGATAAAGAGGTGCTCAATGTAGTCGTCCTCTTTGAGCTTGGCACCACGAAGCCCCTTCCCACCGCGGCGCTGCGCACGATAGGTCGACACGGGCAAACGCTTGATGTATCCGCCACGCGAAATAGAGACAACCATCTCTTCTTCGGCGATCAGATCCTCAAGATCGATTTCGCCCTCACCCGGAATAATTTCCGAGCGACGCTCATCGCCAAATCGGGCCCGAAGCGCGAGGATTTCCTCGCGAATCACCGACATCACGCGACTCTCGTCACCGAGAATCTCCCGCAATGCACCGATTTCCGTCTGGAGCTGGTCGTGCTCTTTGCGGATTCCCGTGCCTTCGAGTTGGGTGAGTCGCTGCAAGCGCAAATCCAGAATTGCCCGCGCTTGGACCTCGGTGAGCGAGAACCGCTGGATCAACCCGTTACGCGCGTCCTCAGGGTCGGCCGCAGCCCGAATGAGTGCAATCACCTCATCGATGTGCTCAAGAGCAATCAGCAGTCCCTCGAGGATGTGCGCCCGCTGTTCCGCACGCGAGAGGCGGAAACGCGACCGACGTACGACAACCTCACGCTGATGATCAAGGTAGTGGCCAAGAATCTCTCGGAGGCCCAGGGTGCGCGGCACCCCGTCGACCAGCGCAATCGCATTCACACCAAAGGTGCTTTGTGCAGAGGTGTGCTTAAAGAGCTTGTTGAGGGCAACCAACGGAATCGCACCGCGACGCAGCACCACGACGACACGAGTGCCGTCACGTCCGCTTTCGTCGTTGACATCACTGACCTCAGTGATGACCTTCTCGTGCGCAAGCTCGGCAATGCGTCGCACAAGATCAGATTTATTGACCTGATAGGGGAGTTCCGTAAAGACAATGGCATTGCGCCCATTGCGCAACTGCTCATTGTGCGCACGACCGCGCACGACCACACGCCCGCGACCAGTGCGGTAGGCGTCCACAATCCCTTGGCGACCAACAATCAATCCACCAGTGGGAAAATCCGGACCATGCATGTGCTGCATGAGTTCTTCAACGCTGAGATCAGGGCTGTCGATCAGCGCGACAACCGCATCGATGACTTCGCCAATGTTGTGCGGCGGAATGTTGGTGGCCATTCCCACAGCGATGCCCGACGAACCATTGATGAGTAGGTTCGGCAACCGTGCCGGAAGCACGACTGGCTCGGTGCGGCGGTCGTCATATGTCGGAATGACGTCCACGGTGTCTTCATCGATGCCACGGAGCATTTCGACGGCAACGTGCGAGAGTCGGGCTTCGGTGTACCGCATTGCGGCTGCCGGAAACTCGGTGGAACCAAAGTTCCCTTGGCCATCGACAAGCGGGTACCGAGAAGCAAAGTCTTGTGCGAGACGAACCAATGTGTCGTAGATCGCCTGGTCGCCGTGGGGGTGAAATTCACCCATCACACGTCCGACAATATTCGCGCTCTTGACATGTGCTCGCTCTGGCTGAAGCCCCATGTCATCCATGGTGAACAACACCCGACGGTGCACCGGCTTGAGGCCATCGCGGACATCGGGAAGCGCACGTCCCACGATCACGCTCATTGCGTAATCGAGGTAGCTCGACTTCATCTCAACTTCGAGCTCGCGAATCTCAATGCGTCCGTTGCGATCAAGAGTCGACATCTAGCGTTCCCCCGCCGTGGCAATGATCGTCATCGTGCCTATACGTCCAGGAATCGCACGTTGTGGGCATTTTGCTCAATAAAGAGTCGCCGGGGCTCAACCTTGTCGCCCATGAGAGTGGAAAAGAGATCACCGGCAGATGCCGCATCATCCATGGTGACGCGCTGCAACACACGCCGCTCTGGGTCCATTGTGGTCTCCCACAATTGATCGCTATTCATTTCGCCAAGTCCCTTGAATCGACTCAACGTAATCCCCTCGCGACAGAGCTCCAACACCGAGGCGCGGAGCGCGTCATAGGTCAACGCCTCGCGCTGGCGAGACCCTCGCGTAATCACAAATGGCGGTGCACCCACCATTTCGGTGATGCGTGCACGAGCAGTCGCGAGTTGCACCATTTCTCGGGACGCAAACATCTCCAGGCTCAAGCGGGCAGAACTTGCCTCACCGGTACGCACCCGCACGGCTCGAGCGGCAACAATCCCCGCGACTGCGTCAATATCCGACTCCAGACGAAAACGCTCACTTGTCGCTGCCCCGACCGCTGCGGCGAGCTCCTCAAGCGACTCGGGAACCAACCCAACAAGGGAATGTGTTTGTACAAATTCTGCCGCGGCAATTCCGTAGCTCCCACGTACAACCGATCCCCACGCTTCGTGCTCACGCAGTGAGCGCTGGAGCCGCTGGAACTTTGACTTGGAAAGAGTGGTGGCGTCTGCCCCATGTGGGGTCACGCGCACCGATTCAAGATTGCGATCAAGCAGCCAATCCTCGAGTTCTGACTCTTTTTCCATGTATTGCTCGCTACTGCCTTGTTTCACCTTGTACAACGGTGGGCATGCGATGTAGACAAAGCCAGCGTCAATAAGGCCACGCAAATGCTGGAACAAGAAGGTCAAGATCAAGGTACGGATGTGTGCGCCGTCGACATCGGCGTCGGTCATCACGACAAGCTTGTGATATCGCGCCTTGGTGATGTCAAAGTCGTCATCAATTCCGGTGCCGATGGCAGTAATCATGGCCTGGATTTCAGTGTTCGACAGGACCTTATCGATGCGGGCCTTCTCCACATTGATGATCTTGCCGCGCAGCGGAAGAATGGCTTGAAAGGTGGATTGCCGTGCACGAACCGCAGAACCCCCTGCGGAGTCACCCTCCACCAAAAAGAGTTCGGTGTTCTCTGGGTCACGGTCACTACAGTCGGCCAGCTTGCCGGGAAGCCCACCCGAATCAAGCGCGCCCTTGCGCCGGGCAAGATCACGTGCCTTGCGCGCGGCAAGTCGTGCCTGCGACGCGTTGACGGCCTTCGCGCAAATCGCCCGTGCGGTCGTCGGATTTTCCTCAAAGTATTCGTTGAGCTTCTGGTTCACGGCTTGGTTGACAAAGCCCGCGATCTCAGAATTTCCAAGCTTTGTTTTCGTCTGCCCCTCAAATTGCGGTTCCCGTAATTTGATCGAGATAATCGCGGTCAACCCTTCACGGGTATCGGTGCCCTCGAGGTTGTCGTCTTTTTCTTTCAGCAAACCCTTCGCACGCGCATAGTCGTTGAGCATGCGTGTGAGCGCGGTGCGTACACCGGTCAGATGGGTTCCACCCTCATGGGTGTTGATGTTGTTCGCGAAGGTGTAGACCGACTCGTGAAACGACGAAGTCCACTGGAACGCCGCCTCGAGTGACCCTTCGGGGCCATCGGCTTCAATCGTGATCACGTCACGATGCAGCACCTCACGGCCATTGTTGAGGTGATCGACAAAGTCGACCAAACCACCCTCATAACAATGCGTCTCTTCGCGACCCTCTCCGCGCTCGTCCACCAACGTAATCGTGAGACCCTTCGTGAGGAAGGCAGTCTCCCGAAAGCGCTTGGCCAGAGTGTCAAAATCAAAGTCAGGCTCTTCAAAGATGTCGGGGTCGGGACGGAAGATGATCGTCGTCCCGGTCCGATCGGTCGCCTCTTTGCGCTCAATCTGTGTGAGCGGTTCACCGATCGCGTAGGACTGGCTCCAGAGATAGCCATCACGAGCAACTTGGGCAACAAGCGTCTCTGACAATGCGTTCACGACGCTAATGCCCACGCCATGCAGTCCGCCGGATACCTTGTACCCCTCGCCGCCAAACTTGCCGCCAGCGTGGAGCACGGTGAGCACCACCTCGAGCGCGCTTCGACCACCCTGCTCGGACATCGCGGCAACAGGAATTCCACGGCCATTATCGACCACCGTGCATGAGCCATCGGGATGCAGCGTTACTTCAACGCGATCACAGTACCCCGCGAGTGCTTCATCGACGGAATTGTCGACGACCTCGTACACCAAGTGGTGAAGGCCTCTGGGGCCTGTTGAGCCGATATACATGCCCGGTCGACGACGTACCGCTTCTAGACCCTCAAGAACGGTAATGTCGGATGCGTCGTACCCAGGGCGCCCCTGCTGGTCGGTTGTCACGCGTCCTTTCCGCCGCAGTACTTCATCCCCACTACCTTATCAATTACGCTCGGCGACCGGGCAGTATTTTTCCCGTAATTTGCAGGGATAAATTCGTCTACTCGGAACGATTTGCCCCCCACTGCTGTGCAAGTGAGTCCGCCATCGCGCGAATCATGAGTTCGCGAAGTTTTGGATCGTCAACATCCTCGGTCACCCCTTGCGCAACACCAAATGCGGCGGCCTTTGCTTGGGGTGATGGTTCTGGGCGACGTGGTGGTCCATCAACTTCTGGGATGTGGACCGCATGATCGGCAATCACCGTGCGAAGGCCCGTGAGATCGACTCCCGATGCCTGGCTGAGTTGTTGGAGAAGTTGATCGCTGCGCGACATCAACTCTTGGGCACGAAATCCATCCCGGCAGGCAATCGTGACAACACCATTTCGTGAGCAGCTCACGGGAATCGCTCCCGCCCCAATCTGGCCAAGCGCCTGCCAGGCCGCAACAAGATCAACCGTCGACGATGTGGGTGAAGGAATCGACTTCTGAATACGTGCGAGGAGTTGTGCTGCTGCTGTGGGATCTCTTCGATAACGATGTCTAGACATGACAGACACCATCGCGGACCTGGAAAATAGTCGTCTCTGCAGGAAGATCAGCGAACGACACATCTGGGTCGGCTGAGCTCAAGATGACCTGTTCGTCACCAGTAAGAGCAGCAAGCAGGGCCTGGCGGCGACCAGGATCCAGTTCCGACAACACATCATCGAGAAGCAAGATCGGGCCCGAACCGGCTGCCCGAAGAAGGTCACGATGTGCGAGTAAAAGCGCAAGCGCAGCGGTCCTCTGTTCACCTTGGCTCCCGAGTCGCCGAAGATCGCGGTCCCCGATTCCGATCCATATGTCATCGCGATGTGGTCCAGTTGTCGTCAGACCGGCAGCAAGATCACGTGGGCGCAATCGCGCAAATTGTTCGACGAACGAAGCCACCAATGCGTCGTTGTCAACAGCGCAGAGATTGGACGGCGAAGATTCAAGCTCGAGCACCCCACCACTGCCTCCACCGAGCGCCTCGAGCCAAAACGCAAATCGGGGCCGCAGCTCAGTAATGGCGTCCCGCCGGCTTTGCACGACCACCGCGCCGTGTGTCGCCATACGTGTCTCCCAGGCAAATGCAGATGCAGGGTCTATTCCGGTACTTCGTGCGCGACGCAGGAGCGCATTGCGCTGTGTGGTCGCTTCTTGATATCCGGAGAGGTGTTCAGAAAAGCCGGGAACCATCGCCTCTAAGAGACGATCAAGGCCGCGCCGTCGCGCGGCTGGTGGTCCTTTCACCGCGCGTAACTCTTCAGGCATGAACACTAAGACTGAACTTGGTCGACGCCACTGGGCCAGTTGCCGCACAGGGGCTCCATCAATTGACAGCCGTCGACCAACACCGCTTGCGTAGCCAATCTCGCGATGTTGTGTCATGTCGTGTGCACGTGATTCAGAGAATGTTCCCGTAACGCGCATCACTGATGCAGACGCACGAATCAACTCACCAAGCTGGGATGTCCGTGGCGACACTCCGAGGGTCGCGATGACAAGCGCCTCAATGATCGATGTTTTTCCCGCACCATTTGGACCACAGAGCACGACCAGTCCGTTGGGAATCTCGATTGAGAGATGATTCCAACAGCGCACATCGGTGATCTCAAGATCATGGACGCGCCATGGATGCCCGTCCGTCATCGAAGAAAGCCCGTCCTACCCGCTGAGCCGAATTGGCATCAAGAGGTAGCGGTACTCATCGTTTCCGCCTCGCAAAAGCCCTGGACGCAGGGGATTAATAATCCCGAGACGAACAACATCGTCCTCAATACTGTCGACCCCTGCGCGCAAAAACTCGACATTAAAACCAATCTCGATTGGATCACCTGAGTACGCGATTGCAAGGGTTTCGCGACCTTCACCAAGTTGATCACTGACTGCAGAGAGTGTCAGCGCACCATCTGAAAATGACATCCGCACAGGGGTATTGCGCTGAGCGAGCACACCAATTCGCGCCAAGGTCCCCAACAATTCGGTGCGATCAAATGTCACATCGTGATCGAAACGATCGGGAATCAACTGACGGTAGTCAGGGAATTGTCCATCGATGAGTCGGGTTGTCAGACGAACATCACCCGCACGCAATGTGCATTGGGTGTCACTGAGAACAAGTTCAACTTCATCCGCGCCACCGAGTGTCACAACCCGTTGTACCTCAGTCAGCGCTCTGGCAGGAACAAGTGCCTCAATTGGCACACTTGGGCCATTTTCGATCTGACTGCGGCGGACCGCCAATCGATAAGAATCCGTTGCGACCATTGTGAGTGAATCTGATTCCACACGAACCAGAACACCTGTCAATACCGGCCGTGTGTCATCCCGAGACGCCGCCCGGGCAACCCGTTCAGCTGTCGCGGTAATCACTGCGGAGGGAAGCCGGACACCAATTCCTTCATCCCGAGGTAATTCAGGAAATTCACTTGCCTGATGACAATTCAGCGTGAATGCGGAAGCACCGCCAGAAATCGACACGACACCTTCACCAGGGCGATGTTCAATCATCACTGGCCCCGATGCCATCGATCGCACAATGTCGGATGCCAGGCGCGGCAAGACCACGCTGCCCGCTTCCTCAATCGTTGCCAACAACGGAGCACGCAGCGAGATCTCCATGTCGGTCGCCGCAACAACCACCTGACCATCGCGTGCATCGACCAACACGTTCCCAAGCACAGGAACGGTGTTTTTTGATGACGCGGCGCGACCGACTGCGGACAGCACAGCCGCAAGATCATCTTTGGCGCACGTTATTCGCATGGGCATGACCTTACCGACGAACACGGACCCATGTCGTCTGTGATGTTGAAGTTAAAAAGAATCAAAGAAATATTTCGTCGTAGTCGTAGGTGGTGTGGATATCTGGAAAACATTCAGAAAATCCCATATCCATGGTGTTTATGGCGCTTTTTTGGTTGTGGTCCACACAGCCCATTCCTCCACATTCATCCAAAGGAGAGTGAGTGTCGTTCGGTCGGGACAAAACTCTGTGGAGAAATGACGCCGTGTTGAGCGAGTTGTGTGGCGGTTATCAGCACGACAGAGTGGATGATTTTCAACGGGTTGGTTTTCCAGTAAGACGACTGGTCAGTGTCTGGACGGCTGTGAGAACTTCGCCTTCGTCGCTCATTTGTTGGGCAACCTTTTGGACGGCGTACATCACCGTGGTGTGATCTCGGCCCCCAAACAATTTTCCGATGCTGGGCAATGATCCATCGGTGAGCTCCCGGCTCAGATACATCGCGACCTGGCGCGGGGTGACGAGACGACGAGTGCGCTTGTGTCCAATGAGTTCATCGTGACTGATCTCAAAAAACCGACAGGTTTCGCGCTGGATGCTTTCAATATCGATGACTCCATCCGTGGCGGGATAGAGGTCTTCAAGTACCTCGCTTGCGAGCTCCACACTCACAGGGCGACCCGAAATCGATGCGTGTGCAATCACTCGAGTGAGCGCTCCCTCAAGAGCTCGCACATTCGTCGAAACCCGTGATGCGATAAACGACAACACTTCTGGGTCACTGACTTTGTAGGCGTCGTACTGAACGCGTTTGCGCAAAATCGCGATCCGTGTTTCAAGATCGGGCGGCTGAATATCAGTGATGAGTCCCATTTCAAACCGCGACCGCAGGCGATCTTCCAGGGTGGCAATTGCCTTCGGTGGACGATCGGAACAAATCACAATTTGTTTTCCGCTGTCGTGAAGCGCGTTGAAGGTATGAAAAAACTCTTCCTGCGTCTGTTCGCGTCCCTGAAGTGACTGGATGTCGTCAATCAACAACACATCGACGCTGCGATAGCGGTCTTTGAAGGTACGAATGTTTCCATCACGCAGGGCATTGATGAATTCATTGGTGAATGTCTCGACAGAGACATACATGTAGGCCAATTCTGGGTAGTTGTTGTCGATGAAGTGGCCAATTGCGTGCAAAAGGTGGGTTTTCCCAAGTCCAACACCCCCGTAAATGAAAAACGGGTTATAGGCGCGGGCAGGTGCCTCAGCGACCGCCATAGCGGCCGCCTGGGCAAACCGGTTTGACGGCCCCGTCACAAACGCTTCAAAGGTAAATCGCGGCTGAAGGCGACCCTGGTGACGCCGTGGAATTTCCACTGCAACGGGCGCTTGGGGTGTCGCTGGATCGGCCGCTTCCACAATGGGATCGCCCGATGTATCGATCACGATCTCGACCTCAAGATCGACACTGGTGACTTCAAACAGCGCATCTTTGACGAGGGTCAAATATCGCTGCTGCACCCAATTGCGCGCAAATTCGGTATCAACACCAATCGTGAAGGTGTCCTGAGTGATCCCAAGAGCTCGGGCTCGACCAAACGCAAAGGTGAAGGTCGATGTATTGAGCGTCGACTGGAGGCGGTTGGTGACCTCCTCCCAGACGACCACAGCGTCATTTTGGATCAAAGGAACGGATCCATCGTTCATATGGTCACCCTAAAACAGTGTCGCGAGAAGTCGAGAGCCGCTTGGTGTGAGTGTGCGTCGCCCATCGCTGTCCCGCGCGACGAGTCCCCTGCTTTCGAGTACGACGAGTTGTCGTCCGCAGCGCCCAATCGTCCACGATAACTCACAGGCGAGGCGCTCGGGTGATGACGGCCCCATTTCAAGGAGGAGCGCCATAATGAGACGGTCATCATCAACAGGCATTGATGTGTTTTCTGAATCGTCATTGTGACGGACACGAGGGGTCGCGAGTGTGACAACACAGCCCCCATGTAGGTTCGTGGTGAACTCAATCGATCCACCTTCTGCCTCCATGACGCTCGCGGCAAGCGGTAGTCCAGAACCCACGCCACGAATAATGGCCCGCTCACGTGGGCCGGCTGTGGTGAAGCCCGGTTCCATTGCCCGAATGGGGTCGGTAATCCCGGGTCCCGAATCCGAGACGCGCACAATATGGCCATTCGAGAGCACGCTAATGAGGGCGTCGTCAAAATCTGCGTGGACAAGGTTTTCGATGATTTCCCGTACCGCAATGATCGGCAGCTTCGTCCATCGGGTCACCGCCTCAAATAGGCGCTCAACCAAGGTTCCTGGGTCGGTATCGGCAATCTCTGCCACGGTCGGTGGCTCGGTTGGCTCGTGATAGATCGCCAGGCGCGCCGACAGGGGTTGGCTTGTTGCACCGAGGGGTTGTTGGAGAACCTGGGAACTCATGAAGGGGTTGTGGCCGCGCTCTCGTTTGGGGATGCATCAAAACCTATGACGCGTAGGCCCCGACGGAAAGGGCGAAAAGGGCCTGTGGAAAACGTTTGATGGGTGCATGCGGCAAAAACACATCACCACCCTCCATAATTGACGGTGTTGGAAATAGAAAAAGCCTGGAAATAGATAACTTATTGTGGTTCTCCACAATACTGTCCCCAATTGGGGAAAAGTTTTTTCCACGACAGATTGCGACGCCTGATAGGATCCTGATCCGCATAACCAGGGCGTGCTGTGGGCCGCCCTCTGATGTCTCTGGCGTTTGCCAAGGAGTGAATGGCCCGTGAAGCGCACATACCAGCCGAATAAACGCAAGCGTAAGAAGGTCCACGGTTTTCGCAAGCGTATGAGCACCCGTGCAGGACAAGCGGTGTTGAAGCGTCGGCGCGCGAAAGGCCGCGCGCGGATCTCGGCCTAGTTCCGGTAGGGATGTCGTCGGCCGAAAGTTCGACGAGAGGCCGACGGGGACGCCTCAGTCGGTCCCGAGATTTTGACGCCGTCTATCGACGGGGACGCTCATCCGCGGGTCGCCACTTGGTGGTGTACATCTTCCCACGAGATCCAGGGTCGGATGAAACTCCTGTGCGCGTTGGTTTATCTGTGTCCCGTAAGGTTGGCGATGCGGTGACACGAAATCGCATCAAAAGGGTGCTTCGTGAGCAATTCGCTGCATATGCGGAGATGGTTCCCACGGGATGTGATGTCGTGATCATCGCGCGACCGGGGTCTGCCGAATATCTCGAGGAACACGGTTCTCAGGCAATTGGGGAACGCCTCGGCGAGATAGTGGCCAAGGTTGTGGGTCAATCCCGGCAATCGGATGCGGCATGACTGGAGTGCAGCAACGCGTGGCGATTGCCCCTGTGCGCGCCTACCAGCGTTTCATTTCTCCCATGTTTGGACGCCGCTGTAAATATCATCCGACCTGTTCGGCGTATGCAGTCGACGCAATTCGAGAGTTTGGCGTGGCACGAGGGATCGTGTTAGCCGGTTGGCGCGTCCTTCGGTGCAACCCATGGAGTGCTGGCGGTGTCGATTACGCAACCCACCAGCACGTCTTTAGGACCAAGGCATGATCAATCCCCTGAATCCCCTTGAGAATGCGGTTATCTGGATTCTCAATCACCTGAATAGCGTCTTCCATCTGAGCTATGGCTGGGCGATTGTGGTGATGGTGTTGGTGGTTCGTGCCGCACTCGTACCCCTTGTGGTGCGGCAATACCGCTCAATGCGGCAGATGCAGATCATCGCCCCGCAACTCAAAGAGGTGCAGCGCAAGTACAAGGGCGATAAAAAGAAGCAGCAGGAAGAAATCATGCGGCTCTATCAGGAGCACAATGCGAATCCATTCGCTTCGTGTCTTCCGATGCTGGCCCAAATTCCCGTCTTCATCGGTCTGTACTACGGACTGAAGCGCTTTTCGGGAGGGACGCATGCGTCAGGTTCGGATCTCTCGTTCATGCATGTGATTCCGAATATCACTCTGCATGTCCGCGATCTTCCGGCCACCTCGCTGGTGATTTTAATGATCGTCTACGGCGGATCGCAGCTGCTGTCGTCAGAGCTATCCTTTGAGCCGCAGACGCCGCAATCGCAGCGGCGAATCATGCGTTTGATACCGATTCCAATCGTCTTTTTTGCCCTTAGTTACCCATTCCCCGCCGGTGTGGCGATTTACTGGGTGACGACAAACATGTGGACAGCGGGGCAAATGCTGATCATCAAGCACCTGATTGGCCTGCACCTCACTGATGACAACAAATCGCCATCAGCAGTGAAATCGTCATCGGCTGCGGTCGACATGCCACTCGACGCGACGACCGACGTGACCACAGCAGCCCGGTCTGATGATGACGCGGACGTCGATACACCGATCGCAGTAGACGCCTCTGTCGAGGCACATACGGAAACCGAAACAGACTCCTCGCCGGCTCGACGCAACCCGCCACCTCGCAATCGCGGTGCAGGTCTGCCGGCGCAACGTCGTAAGCCAAAAAAGCGCAGGTAAAGACGATGGCGGATCAAAACGAGTTGAGTCCTGGCGGCCTCGCGCTGGTTGAGGTGCTCACTGTGGTGGCGACGGGATTCGGAGTTGCTGCGACGGTCACCGTGACCGACGTGGGGGATGAGGAATTTTCGGTCGTGATCGAGGGTGAGGGTGCCGACGCGCTTGTTGGTACCGACGGTTCGGTCATTGATGCGCTGCAGTACCTGTCATCGCAAATCATGAGTCGTGCGGAAGGCGGCGGACGATACCGAGTGGCACTCGACGCTGGCGGATATCGGGCGCGCCGTGAAGCCGCGCTTGTGGATTTGGCGAACCGTGCTGCTGAGGAAGCACTGGAATTTGGCGAAGAGATTGAGCTCGATGCGATGTCGCCGCATGATCGTCGGATTGTTCATATGGCATTAAAGGATCGCGACGACGTCGTGACGCGGAGCGAGGGCGATGAACCACGACGGCGCATCATTGTGGAGCCGGCTGACTGACAGCAATGTTTCACGTGAAACATGGTCCGGCGATCCAATTGCGCCACCTCGCGGCATCGATGGATGTCAAGATTTCAGATATGCAGGCGGCAGAACTCGTCAATCTCGTGGATTGCCTTCTCCTTGAACCCCAGAATCTGACCGCGATCGAGGATGTCTCTGAAGCGGTTGGTCGTCATTTGGCGGATTCGGTCGCGGGATTGACGCTCTCGGAGCTTGTGGGACCCCGCCTGGTCGACTTGGGAAGTGGGGGCGGCTTTCCCGGGCTTGTGATTGCAATGCTCCGCCCAGAGATCAACGTCACGCTCGTGGAAAGCGAACAGCGCAAATGCGATTGGCTTCGGAAAATCTCTGCGGATCTCCCTAACGTACGAGTTGTGGCTGACCGATCGGAATCACTGGCATCGATGGAACGTGAAGCCTTCGCGACGGTAACTGCACGCGCTGTCGCGCCCCTGGTGCCGACACTTGAATTGGCAGCGCCACTTGTCCAGGTGGGCGGGCATCTTCTGGTGTGGGCTACCGACGATCAGTCGCAGGATGCCGAGGGGGCACGCGCAGCCCAGATGCTGGGATTTGGCCTATCGACCCGCCATGTCGTCGCACCATTCCCTGATGCTCGTCGCCAAATATTGGTGTTTCCAAAAACGGATCCAACTGTCGAGCGCTACCCGCGCCGGCCCGGTCGGGCAACGGCGCGTCCCTTGGTGAGCTCGCCGGTGTGGCCGGTATCGCGATGATCTACGCAGTTGCCAATCAAAAAGGCGGTGTTGGGAAGACGACAAGTGCGGTGAACCTTGCTGCCTGTTTGGCGGATACCGGCGCCAAGGTGCTGTTGATCGACCTCGACCCACAGGCGAACGCATCAAGCGGGCTTGGTTTCCGTGACGTGACGGGTCCCACAATTGTTGATGTGATGCTCGATGGCGCACCGATGAGCAGCGCGGTCCTTTCGACCCGGATTCCGCAACTCGACATCGTCCCGTCGAGCCCGGATCTTTCCGGTGCCGCGATCGAGTTACCGCAACGTGACGGTCGGGAATACATCCTTAAACAGGCTCTTACTGAAGTTCTGCCTGCATATGAATATATTTTTGTTGACTGTCCACCCTCGTTGGATTTGCTGGCGATTAATGCCTTTGCGGCCGCCGATCGCATGATCATCCCCGTGCAGTGCGAGTACTACGCACTCGAGGGGCTGTCACGGCTGATGGAGACAATCCGAGGGGTGCGGAATCACCTCAATCCCGGGCTCGGCCTGGCGGGATTGTTACTCACGATGCATGACATCCGGACGCGTGTGAGTACCGATGTCGTGACCGAGGTGCGTCGTCATTTTCCAGATTCCGTGTTTGCCACGGTCATTCCCAGAAATGTGCGGATTACTGAGGCGCCGTCATACGGAGAACCGGTGACCCGATACGACCCGCAGTGTGCGGGTGCCCAGGCCTATATCGCAGCTGCACAGGAGGTAATTGCACGTGGCTGACTCGACCGACCGGCGACGTTTGGGACGGGGATTGGCGTCACTGTTGGGGGATCAATCCATTGCAACGGTCGGCGAGGAGCAGTTGCTCCAGATTTCGCGTGATGAAATATTTCCCAATCCCCATCAGCCGCGCAAACGCATTGATGATGCCGCATTGGCGGTTCTTGCGGATTCGATCACACGTCACGGGCTCGTCCAACCGGTCGTGGTGCGTCAGCGCAGCGAAGGCGGATATGAGCTGATTGCAGGGGAACGGCGGTGGCGTGCCGCAGGGGTCGCTGGTCTGACGCACCTTCCGGCGTTAGTGCGGTCCTCGGATGCGGCGGATCGTCTCGAGCTCGCGTTGGTCGAAAATATGGTGCGCGAGGATCTTTCGCCAATTGAAGTTGCGCTTGCATGCGCAACATTGATTGAAGACTTCCATCAGACCCAACAAGAGGTCGCCTCGCGCCTTGGGCGTTCGCGTTCCGGTGTGGCGAACCTTGTGCGGCTCCTGGAGTTGCCTGAGGAGATCCAAACTGCGATCGACGTCGGAACCCTTTCTGAGGGTCATGGGCGAGCAATTTTGATGGCGGATGGTCCGCGGGCGCAACGCCTTTTGGCTGAGCGGGTGACGCGAGAAGGCTTGTCTGTGCGTCAGACAGAGGCCTTGGCGAAGACACAGTCATCACCGAGCCCGCGACCGACCGGATCTCAGTTTGCGCTCGACAATGACGTGCTGGACGGATTTGCGACCGCATTTGACACGCCCGTTCGGATTCGGGTGTCGGCACAGGGTGAAGTTGTGGTGCAGCTGCGATTTTCTGATGAGGCTGCGGTGCGTGCTGCCCTTGGTCGCCTCTCACAGTAGTGACGACCGGCTAGCGAATAATTCCGTTGCGCAGAGCGATTGCGACCGCGTGGGTGCGATCTCGTGCCTCCAGCTTGGAGAGAATGTGCGCGACATGGGTTTTGACGGTCTCATCTCCGATCGACAGGAGCTGGGCAACCCCTCTATTCGAAGTGCCGTTTGCCAACAGCTCCAATACCTGATGTTCCCGAGCGCTTAACGGCCGACGAATGGCTGATCGTCGCTGTTGGCTGAGCGCCTCTCGTGATCCCACGCCGTGCAATTGCGCTGCCGTCACGAGAGTGGCAAGAAGAAGGTTGACACTGGCGGTGGCATCAATGGTGGCAGTGATCTTGAGCCCTGGGTCGTTGAGTGCCGCATCCGTGCCGTTGGCGAGACGAACTATTGGTAGTTCAGGTTTTGTCTGGCGAATCTTTTGAATGGTGATAAAAGCCTTATTTACAGGGACTTTATCTGTGATCAGCACTACGTCGAGTGAGGGTGTATCCGATGTGGCGATAAGATCACTCGCGTCGCTACTCGTGCCGGCAACGCGCAGCTGCGACTGTCCGTCGATGATGCGCCGTAAACCTTCTCGGCTCGTGGGGAGTGGATCGACAATCCAGACCCGAAAAGGCGGATCGTTCGCATCCACCCTGCGGGCGGGGTACCCCTCTCTGGGCACCGCCGGGCTGATGTCACTCATTCGGCCTCCGGGGTGACCGTCACGTCGCTGCTGAGTGGGCGATCCTGGATTCGAACCAGGGACCTCATCCTTATCAGAGATGCGCTCTAACCGACTGAGCTAATCGCCCACGTGCGCAGCGAGGGCGATCCTAGCAATCGATCGGCCGCTCGGCCATCCTTTATGGCATCTTCTGTCATGAATCATGACGCGTTGTCATTCTGTGCGGCGATTATCATGTAGTCAGACGCGCAGGTGTCCGGCGCGCGATCGATTGATTGGGGTCGCAGGTGGAGCAGATGGAGATTTACGGGGTGAGCTTCGACATGGTTGGCAAACAGCCGATCATTTTGCTCAAGACCCAGTCGGGGAATAGATACTTGCCCATCTGGATCGGAAGTGCCGAAGCAACGGCAATTATGACTCGGCTCCAGGGTGTGGAAACCCCCCGCCCCATGACTCATGATTTGCTCTCCAACGTTGTGCGTCAATTGCATGGCGAGGTGATCAAGGTATCGGTGACAGAACTTCGGGAAAACACATTTATTGCTGCAATTACCCTCAAAACCGACGCCGAAGAAATCGAAATCGATGCGCGTCCATCAGATGCGCTTGCCCTTGCTGTCCGCGAGGATGTTCCCATCTTCGCTGCGGAAAGCGTGATCGCTGATAGCGCGCTTGAGTTCATCCCGGACGCGCAAAGTTCTGACGATGTCGTGGAGAAGTTTCGAGAGTTTCTCGACGACGTCTCCCCCGAAGATTTTGCGGGCTAGGCAGATCTTCCACGGACGATCCGTCAAACCCGCTCACCAGCAGGCGATGACCGACAGCGCTTGAGCGACATCACGAATACCTCGGTGCCGTGACGCAACCACATAATCGGGACTCAGGAAGACGACCGATCGACGGTACCCTAGTACTGCAGTGGCGACACGAGTGAGCGAATCACCGGTCGTGGCCATTGACCGGAGAGGTGTGGCGAGGATGAGTCCTCGGCAAGAAGTTTCCCATTGGGGCTCCGTCGCTCGAGGCGACCGTGATGCGCGGGAGCGGACCCAGAACTTCAAGGATCCGCGTCGAGAGTGGCGCCGTCTTTTCTCAGAACTCCTCGGCACCTTTTTCCTCGTATTGGTCGCAGCCGGTGGCGGAATGATGAACACCGCCTTTCCCGGCACAATTGGCCGGTCCGCGGCGGCCGTCGCGTCATCACACCACTCCTTCGCGCACGCAAGCACTCTCAAGCCCCTGCTGTCGGCGGTGCTGGCCGTCCTTCTCTGGCCGCTTTTGCTCCTCGGCATCGACCTCCGCATCCAGTAGCAGCAATAGGTCAACGAGGGTCATCAGTCTCGAGCGCGACACCGAGGTCGCGTAGGGAAGGCCTCCAGTCGCACGGGGATGGCGTCCTGAAAAGGACTGTGCTTGCGCAGTCCGCCGCCGACTCAATAACTGGACCGAACTAGGCCTGTGTTTCGGTTTCGCGCTTGGTCAAGGCGAGAATCTCGTCGTAGATTGCATCGAGTCCCGATGGGGAGAGCGGCCCGCGATTTGCACCTTGCAAATAGCTGTGCATCCAGCGCTCCCGCTCAGGGTCAACAAATGGGATGCCTTGGTCCTGTTTGTAATCGCGCAGCCGCCTGACCTGGGTCAGGCGCTGATTGATCAGCTGCACGATTTTGACATCCGTGTCGAGGACGGCATCTCGCATTTGACGAATGACATATTCCGATTGCTGATCGGGTGACATAGGACCTCGACTCGGTGAGACTGATGGGAGAAGTGCCGCATGACGTGTTTCGACATGCTGGTATGAATTCCGCGTTGGTAGCCGAAGCACTCTCGGGCTACCCTATGTGTTGGTGTGATGGATGTCGCCCGTGACGGAGGAGAGTTGTGCCCATTTCTGACATGCGACAACGCCCCTGTGTGTGCGGGTGGCGAATGCGCAATTTGATTTCGGTTGCCGCATAGTGGCATCACGGCTACGCATCCCTTTGGGGCTCCGTACGGTCGCCCCTGACGAGAAACTCAGTGTTGTCGACCACCTAAGCGAGCTTCGGCGCCGCCTTGTGGTCTGCATTGTGGCGATCGTTGTGGCATTCATCGGCGCATACATATTCCGCGATCACATCCTGCACCTGTTGGTTCGCCAGCTTCCACCCCGCCAACGGGGGTTTGGTTTGGTGACGCTGTCGCCGACTGAGCCGTTTATCACGATCATGGAAGTCTGCTTGTGGACTGCCATTTTAGTGACGCTGCCGATCCTTATTTTTCAGGTCTATGCATTTGTCATTCCTGCCGTCGGCCGACAAAGCCGCCGAAAGACATTGGCGCTTATCGGGGGAGTATCGGGACTCTTTTTGCTGGGGGTAGCATTCGGCTATGTGTTCGTGCTGCCGTTGGCACTGAAATTCCTGTTGAGCTTTGGTGGAAGTCAATTCACCAGCCAAGTGCGTGCAGCGGATTATTTGGGCTTCGTGGCGACGTTGCTCTTCATTTGCGGATTGACCTTTGAGGTGCCGCTTGCCATGGCCGCATTCGCGCGTATGGGCCTCATCACGCCAGATATGTATCGCAAGCACTGGCGGTTGGCGGTTGTCACAATTGCGGGGGCAGCAGCGTTTTTGCCGACAGGGGATCCATTCAGCATGTTGCTGATCATGGTGCCAATGATCGTGCTCTACGTGGTGGGAATCTGGCTGTCATCGGTCGTGGGTCGCCCCCTGGTCTGGAAATCGGCGTCCTGGAACGAGACACCAACCCCGCCTTCGGATGAGCCGGTGTCCCCTTCGGTCTAGTCGTCGCGGAGGCGACGACCCGTGATGCGCAGGAACACATCCTCCAGCGACGCACGCCGCACGCCGATCAATTCTGCCGTGACTCCGGCTGCTCGCAGTGATTCATGAAGGACCTCCGCGTTCTCACAGGCGAGTTCGAGGCGACCCTCAGCGTCATCGAGAATGGACTCCGGAGGGACCTGGCCAAGGATGTGATCGCGCAGCATCGAGTCGACGCGGAGCGCAAGAATTTCTCGACCCACCTCATTGCGAATGAGATCTTGGGGAGTCCCGTCGCGAATAATGTGTCCCTCGTCAACGATGACGATGCGGTCGCATAACTGCTCTGCCTCGTCCATGTAGTGCGTGGACAGGATGAGGGTCACTCCGCGTTCGCGTAATTCACGTAGTCGTTCCCACACCACACGTCGTGCTTGCGGATCAAGCCCAGTGGTTGGTTCATCGAGGAGGACAAGCTCAGGATCATTGATGAGTGCCCGCGCGATCTGCAGACGACGCTGCATTCCTCCGGAGAGGCGCTCCACTGCGTCCTCGGCACGATCGGTCAGCTGCACGAATGCGAGTAATTCATCTGCTCGTGCGTGAGCTGCCGCTCGCGGTATCCCAAAATAGCGGGCGTAGACCAGCAGGTTCTCCCGTACGGTGAGTTCAAGATCCAAATTGATGTCTTGTGCAACAACACCGAGTCGTTGCTTGAGTTGGCGGGGGTGGGTTTCTGGATCGAGTCCCAGTACCGACAGCGCACCGCCATCACGCGACGTCAGACAGCACAGCATGCGCATCGTGGTTGATTTCCCGGCACCATTCGGCCCGAGCAATCCAAAACATTGGCCCGGGGCAATCTCGAAGGTCAGGTGATCGACCGCGATCCGATCGCCATACCGCTTGACGAGATCGACTGCGTGCGCGGCGGGACCTGATGGAGTGATCATGTCGATGCGGTTGGTCGTGCGCGCACGAACAGCGATCGGAGAATGCGCCCGACATCCTTGATTTCTTCCCGCGCCAGAAATGCTGCGGCGGCACAGTAGGCGACGAATCCGAGTCCGACCTTGATCGACAATTCGCCAAGGAGGACTGCACCCGTTTTCCCATCGGTCGGCCAGATGGTATTTGCTCCGAGTGCAACCACGAGGCTCAGGACGCCACAGGCACCCATTCGCAGGAGTTGATTCGTCAGGACGCCGATGTCAAAGGTGGGAAAATGCCGCCGCAGGTACCACACGAACAGCACGGCATTGAGATAGATCCCGATCATCGAAGCGAGTGCAATACCGCCTTGTGCAAGGGGTTGTAGGAATACAAGGTCGAGCACAATCGTGACGACCACCGAGACAATCGTCCCGATCAAAATCTCACGCTGCAGATTGGCCGCAGCAAGGGCGCGGTTCAGAAACATGGTCAGAAATGCCCCGAGTGTGGTCAGCGCGTACCAGGCGAGTGGCGTCGCCGTTTGATGCACACACACGGCCCCGCAGTGGCCTCGTCCCAAAAAGAGCTGCACAACTTCGGTTGCATACAACGCAATGAGAAAACCGGCGGGTACTGCAGCGAGTATCAAGAGGCCGTTGATGCGATGAATTCCGCGAAGCGCATCATCGTTGCGCCCTTCGGCAATGAGACGAGCAACGAGCGGGAATAAGGGTGTCAGCAGCGGCAACAGTAATGCTGCCCGGGGCGCTGCACCGAGGCTGTTTGCATATTGGAGTGCGGTGACACGTCCCGCGACAAGTGACGATGCGAAGAGTTTGTCGGTGAATGAGTTGATCTGTTGGAGGACGGAGGTCAGCGCAATCGGAATGGCGGTGATCAGTACCGCTGTGAGCCGCGGATGCGTGAAGACAGGAGTGAGCCGGACGCCCTTTCCGAGCCGTAAAAATTGCGGCATTTGCAGGGCAACTTGTAAAAGCGCACCGATAGTGACACCCCACGCCGCCGCGTCGATGCCGATACTTCCGCGTCCGACGATGATTCCGATAATGATGCCGAGGTTGAAGACGATTCCGACTGCTGCAGGGACGGCAAACTTGTTGTAGATCTGCAGGAGCGCGGTCAGGAGTGCCGCAACACCTTGCAACAACAGCGCGGGCGCCATGATCTGAATGAGGTGTGCAGTGAGTGCCGCACGCACCGGATCGAGGTGAAACAGCGCCGCTGGCACGCTTGGCACGATCGCGATAGCGGCGGTGATTGCAATGAGGGCGAGCGAAACCCAGGCTGAGACTGCCCACACAAGGCGCCAGGCCGACTGTTCATCCACACGTGCCCGTTCGGCAGAAAAGACGGGAATCACAATGGTGACCACTGCATACAGCACAACTGCGGCAATCAGATTGACCAGCAGCAGGGCGTTGACGAAACTGTCAGTGGCTGCGGTTGTTCCGTATGAACCCGCCATGATGATTTCTCGCCCGAGCCCCAGGAACCGCGACACAATCCCGAACAAGGCAACCGCGGTTGCAGCACGGGCAAGTCGCGTTGTCGTCACGACGGATTTCCGATCGTCAGTGCGGTCACGGTACGAATACCGGTGTCGAGAAGTGTTCCTCGAATACCGATTGCCGCAACGTAGCGACCCGTTGGGAATCTCTGGATGATGGCACCCGTATGGAGGTCGAGCCCATAGCCACGACCTGCGCTCTCTGGATACCCAAGCGTGCTTGCCCACACGCGGTCTCCGAGAACGGAGATGGGACCCGAGATGCGCGCGCCGAGGTCGCGATGCCACACCTCCGCTCCAGTAATTGCATTGAGCGCATAGAGATTGTGGTTGTAACACCCGACAAACACCATATTGTCGGCAACCGCCGCGCTCGAGTACACATAATCACTCAGGACTCGTACCCAGCTGATGGTTCCCGTCGTGGCGTTAATTCCAAGAACCCGTCCATTGACGTTTCCGATAAATACCCGCCCATAGGCAACCGATGCGCCCGCATAGAAACGTCCCGGGCCGCGAAGCGCGCCTCCAGGTGATGTCACGCGCCAGACGCGAGCACCCGTATCCTGGCGAAGCGCTTGGACGTGGCCGGAGTAGTCGCCAACGACAATATTTGTGTCTGACTGAGCGATTGCACCCTTGACTGGTCCGCCGACTCGCACCTTCCACTCCACGGAGTGATTGCGCAGAGAAATCCGCACAACAGATCCCTTCCGGGTGCCGACATACATGGCATCACCGATGACAAGCGGAGAGGTTTCGATCGCTGAATCGAGGCGAATGTGCCATCGCAAGGTGCCAGTGGCGGGGTCAAGCGCGACAACAGCTCCCGCCATCGTGACGAAGAGGTCGAGTTCGGGAGTGTGATCTCCCGAGGTGTTCGCAAGCCCCGAAAGCGCAGGTGACGCAGCCACAGTACCCGGGAGGTGATACGACCAATCAACATGGCCACTCTCGAGATCAATTGCGATTGCCCGCGCATGGTTTGTTCCGACAACAACCCGCCCAGCCCCGATGACTGGTGGTAATTCAATCAGTGAGCCAGCATTGACGCTCCAGCGGGCGCGCAGTGGCCCGTCAGCTGCCAGCGCAGTATTCGAGCGAGTGTTACCTGTGGAGTACCCGAATGAGGGCCACGACGATGCCACGGCGTCGTCTGGAGGTGCATTTGCGGCGATATAGCCCTGTGGCGTTCCTCGGATTGATCCCGCGTCAAACCAGCCAGCCAGCAACGCCCATGCCCCCCCACCGATCGCAACGAGCAGCGCGAGAACACTGCATGCGACAAGTGTGCGTGCTCGAGGTCGGTGAAGGGACATGGTGTGGGGATGCTTTTTAGGGGAAGTGTGGTGTGGTGAGGGGCATCACGCGGCCGTGGGGACGTACGGTGATGTCGCGCAGCGCGTGTGACAACAATGCCGGGCGGGATGACGCCTAGCTCTGTGCTGCACGAGCCCCGGGGCTTCCTCGCCAAATGAAGGTTGCGATCAATCCCAAAATAAATCCGACAAGACCCGCCAATACGATCGATTGCAGGCGTTTTGAGTTGGGATTCGCAGTCGCGGCCCGATATGCCTTCACGAGGACGGTCGGTGCTTCGGCTTGTTGATACTTGGCGAGTGAGATTTCGGCAGTTGCCAGGTTGGACTGCACCGTGGCCAGAAGCGCCCCATCTGCAACCGCTGCCCCAGCCCCACCGTGGGCGGTCAGTCCGTTCACCTGACGCGTCAGGCGTGCGACCTCTGCCTTTCCTTGTGAAATCTGGGCCTCAAGTGCCTGCTGCTCACCTGCAAAATTCGTACTGGATTGACTGACCAGAATTTGTGCCGTTTGGTTTGCCAGCTGAATCGCACGTGCTGGACGTGCATTGGACGCCGTCACCAAGAGAACGCCGAGTGCATTGCTTGGCGCCGTGACTGGCAACAACGCACTGACATGGACATGCCCCACGACCTCGGATGCAGGAAGACCGAGTTGTTGTGCTGCTGCAGTCGCTGCCGCTGTGATATCCACCGAACCTGCCTGAGTCAGTGATGTTCCCAAGGGGGTTTGCAGCGGAACCCCCTGCGAGCTCACGGCTTGACCGAGAAAGACCCGTGACGTCGCACTGTAGGCACCAGCGTGGCTCACTGAGACCAAGATGCCCACAATGATGCCGAGGGCTGTGGTCACCAGGATTAACCAGCGACCGCTCCACGCAACGCGAAGATAGTCATTGAAGGTGATATCTCGATCCATTTCGCTCCGATGCTAGCGGACGCCATTGGGCGTCGTGGGGTGATGGCTGCGGGTACTGACTTTCGTGACAGCGATTGGGCACGTGTGCCAGTGGGAGTCGACGCGCATTCGTGTGCGAGCGCACATCATTGCAAGCGTCCTCCAGTGCGTTGGGCGCGATCTGCGATCGCGATTGTCGTCAAAATCAGACCAAAGGTGACCCACATTGGTGAAAAGGCGATCATTGTTGACGGGCCCAAGCTTCCAATGACGAGCCCGACGAGCGCTGCAGTGCCTGCCAGGCTGAGATAGCGAATAAGGGGGTCGGCGGCACGGCGAGCAATGCGCATGGCACGCGTCAGTAGGAAGCCATAGAACGCCACATATAAGGACAAGCCCACCAGGCCTAAGTTCACGGTGACTTCAAGCCACCAATCATGAAGATTGCTGACGCCCGGAAAATCGGGCAGATTCAAAACGTAGGTTTCCGCATTTCCCGCCCCAACGCCGATTCCGCCTGAGTCGCCGACAAATCCGATTCCGTCCTTGAGCAGGCTGGTTCGTGCTGCCCCGGATCCTTGACCGGATGCGATTTCCTGCTGCAGCGCAGTGAAGCTGAATTTTGTCACTGCTCGTTGCGGGAGGGGTAAAAGCCCGGTTCCGTTGAGCGAAGGGATGATCACTAACAGCGCAACGATTCCAATGAGGATCAAACCAAGGAATCGAGTGCGCTGGCGCGGATCGGTCGCAAGGAAGATGAGGACGGTGAGAAACACCAGTGCCATGGCGATGAGGTTGTCCTTGCTGCCGGTGAACAGCAGCGCGATGAGATCTGCGGCAGTCAATACGCCGCCGATGATGCGTACACGCCGTTCGCGAAAGATCAGTCCGAGACAGAACAGATATGGGAGCGTCAGCGTGAGGTACGTAGCGAAATTATTTTCGTTTCCGAACACCGAGGTTGCGGCAAAAGAACTGACCTTCCCGACACCGGCAAACCGCGAGGTGGGAAGCCGTATCCCGAAGTTGACCTCGATAAGCGCAACTAGGGTGACGCACCCAAAAACGATGCCCAAGAGGATGAGGAGTCGTATGACTCGTCGGCGGGTTGTGAATGCGATGGGCATTGCAATGACAAGGCCCACCATCATCACAAAAAAGCTTGACCACCGAATTCCCGCACCGAGATTTGTCGCCCATGCCAGTGACATGACGGCCCATGCGGTCATCAGCAGCAGGAGGACGACGGGGATTCCAATCGATCGGGGGAATTTGAGAGATTCCCCCAGAAGCAAATACGCGAGCGTTCCCAGTCCGAGAACGACGATGATGATGCGAAATGCGAAGACGCCGGACGCTTGAGGGAGCGCCAAATTTGGTCCGAAAATGGCCGTGAACACTGCACACCCAACGAGAGCGACTCCGACGCGTGAGATCGGCCAGTGACGAATCAGCACGATGCCTGCAATCAGCAACGACGCTGCGATCACCGCAAGTCCAATAATTGGCTGCACAGCGACGACCCATCCGGTCACAATGGTGAGAAGACCGATCCCGGTAAGCCACGGCCACCTCGGGAGCGAGTGCTCGAGGCGGTAATTGGCGGCTGTCATGACGGGTATGTCGCGGGGAGATTTCCGGTGACCGCGCCCGTGAGTATCTCGTCGACAATCTGGGCTTGTCGGGCGAGTGTCGATTGTTGCGCAACTGCGCGACATGCCTCAGGCGAGATCTGCCGCTGGAGCACATGCGCAAGCGCTGTCGCGATCGCGATCGGGTCCGACGGTGATGTCAGTGCACCACACGTTGCATCGACGATTTCCTTCGCGCCCCCGACATCAGTTGCAACGACTGGTCGCCCGCTTGCAAGTGCCTCAAGGGCAACGATGCCCAATGGCTCAACCTGGCTGACAAGCGCAAGGACATCAGCTGCCGCAATCCAGGGGGCCACGTCGCGATGCGCAATTGCGCCGGTCAGCGTGACGGCATGCGAAAGGCCCATGCGCTGCAGACCCTCCCTGAGGGCGCCCGCCAACGGTCCATCCCCGACAAACACGAGATGTGCATCTGGGTATGTCGCGCGTAGGCGTTGGAATGCCAACAGGAGTGTCAAGGGGTTTTTGCGCTCAGTCAGGCCACCAACCGCGATGATGACGGGCCCATAGTTGGAGAGTCCGCATTCCTGGCGCGCCTCGATCTTGTCTCGGACGAGAAAGCGCTGCACATCGACGCCCATATTTGCGACGTAGAGGGATGGCGTGCGCACGCCTGATTGAGTGATGCGCGCGGCGACGTAGTGACTGACCGCGATGATCGCGGCTGCGTGCGCTGTCCCCAGACCGGTGGCCCATCGCAATGGCCAGCGATGTAATTGAGCGACATCACCTCCGTGGGCAGTGATCACCCATGGACGTTTGGAGATCCGTCCCGCCGCCGCGGCAATGGCCCCAGTCGGAAAGAGATAGTGGGAATAGATGACATCAGCCCAACGCGCACCTGCGATACCGCGCGCGCCGAGTTGTCCGTATTTTTTTGGTGTGGCAATTACTCCTGATGCGCGCGAGTCGATGACGGTCCGTTGCACGTCATGGCCCCGTTGTTCGAGTGCATCACACATGTCCCGCACGAATGATCCGTAGTCGGGAGCGGTTGGACTCGGATACATATTGGTCAGGCAGAGCACTCTCATCGATTGCTTAGCTTTCTGGTGCAGATGAGTCGAGCGAAGGAGTGCCGGCCACGCTCGGAAGATTGAGGGAGATCGCCGCCGCGGCAATCACCCACAGGATCGGATCTTCGAAGAGGTCTGCATAGAGCTGAGAGTGGATGAAAATTCCGACAATCAGCGCGAGCAGCGACCACTGCATCCAACCGATTGCTGCATGTGCACGGCGTGATGCCTGTGCAATTGAGCGCCAAGTGGCGACGCAGAGCCAGACAAAGATCGCTATGCCGATAAGACCCAGTTCCGCCAACACGGTAATTGGAGCATTGTGGCTAATGGATACCTGCTTGTGGGCTATCTGGCTTGCGGTCTCCGTCGCAGTGAATTTTGCTTGGAAACTGCCGACCCCCGAACCGACAATCGGCGCCTGCTTCCAAATATGAAGCCCTCCGCTCATCAGCCCGAACCGGCCCTCACTCACTGTGGAGAGGTGGTGCGTGCTGGTGAGGGCGCCACGGATGTTGTGACTGCCCGCAATTGCTCCTCCCGCCAAAATCACAAATGCGATTCCGCCAACCGCGAGTGTGCGCCGCGCACCAAATGCGCGCCATGCCAAAAGCACCATTGCGGTCATGACGAGCAGGCAGCTTGACCGCGAGAAGCTCACCATCAGTCCGCCAAGCAGGAGCACGATGACAGCGGTGCCAATCATCAGCATGCGCGTTGACGGCCGCAGCCACATCCAGGCCACTGCCGCGACAACCGCAATTGCC
>CAITWD010000001.1 GCA_903896045.1 uncultured Actinomycetes bacterium | reverse complement strand
CACTTACGTACGCCAGTACTGCCATTTCTTATCCGGTTCCCATCAATTTTACGCCGACATACGACTATGTTGGTACGGGAACCGATTCACATTGCACTGGATCTGCGACAGTTCCAACCGCATCAGCTGGCTATCTATGTGTGTATGCGAGCTATAACACCAACGTCGGAGACGTTCAGCAATTAGGCGGTCCTGATTCATATGGCGCCATTCTTGACGTAGTTGCCGCAGATAACTCAGTAAGCATGGACTTTGAAGGCTCCTGGGCCGTCACGGCTCCCTAACTCCCACCAACCACACGCATTACCCAAAGGGCCGCTGATCGCGGCCCTTTGTTTTTTGCCGTTCCTTCCACAAAACCCGCTCAATCGGGTCAGTCCCTGGCGCAGTACCCGACACGCCACGCACAATCACTGGCAAGCCACGCAGCGCCGACCTGTCACCACCTGGAGTCTGCGGGTCCTATGAGCCGATCAAGCGGCCCAGACGCGCCCAGGGCGCGCTTCAACACCCACGACATAGTCGACAAGGTGTCCGAACGTCCCGGTCGAAGTGAAGACCCAACGTACCAGGGTAGTCGCGTCGCTGAGAAAACGAGGCGTCGATCCGACAAAGACTGAGGGGTATATGTCGTTTTCGTTGGGTAAGAGGATTGTCGCCGAGGCGCTCGGCACATTCGGATTCTTCTTCTTCGCATTTTCTGGCGTCGCGCTCTCGGTTCTTCAACCGGCCCAAATTGGACCCATAGGCGTCGCCGTGGGATTTGGTCTTGGCCTCGCACTCATGATTTTCTTGTGCGGGCATATTTCTGGTGGCCATTTCAATCCCGCAGTCACCATTGCGCTCGTGTGTGGACGCAAAGCATCCATTAGGGAAGTCCCCGCCTACTTCCTCGGTCAATTCATCGGCGGAGTGACCGCCGTTGTGCTGTTGCGTACGATCTACGGCGGGACCGTGACGAACAACTTCGTCAACACGCCAGGTACCGGAATCTCCCATCACATCGCCTTGATTCTGGAGATCGTCGTAACGACTCTGTTCGTGATGGTGATCAGCGCCGTCGCGACCGATAACGCACCATGGAGCGGCGTGCTTGCTCCTGTTGCCATTGGTGGGTTCATTGCAACGTCGCTGTACATCGTAGGCCCCGCGTCGGGTGGATCTTTCAACCCCATGCGATCCCTCGCTCCCGCACTCGTGAGCGGTCACTGGACAAACTTGTGGATCTACCTTGTTGGGCCGTTTATCGGAGCGATTATCGGCGGATTCGGCTACTCCTTCTTGCGCGACCGGAGCTAGTCATCGCATCGGTCTTTCTCCCCGCGGAATTTCGTTGATTCCGCGGGGGGGTAGGCTATTCGGGCGCCTCGAGCAGCGTACGCAGCGCTGTGAGGCCCGCCTCCATGACGCCGCGCAACCGGGACTCAATGTCGTACTCGGGGTTTGATGATGTCGCGGTTTGGCGCCACGACACGAGCGAGTTCTTGCCTCGTTCGTCGACGCTGATCGAGGCCGCATGCGATGTGAGATCCGGTATCCCTGAGATCACCTCATATGTATACGTGTGCCCGGTGTCATCGCGATGGGTGATGCGCTCAACAAGCTCATGCCCATTCCCCATGACGGCGTGCCGCACATCACCATCCATGCGCACAGACACAACCGGCCCGAACCATTCAGCAATCCGTGAGGGGTGGCCTGCAAGCTCCCACACCGCATCGATCGGCGCCGCGATCTCTACGTGCACCACAAAATCATTTGCCACGGTGTCCCCATTCCTTGTGCCGGTTTTACTTTCGCGCATGGTGCTGTTCGCCCGAACTGGTACCCGTGCGAGGTTGCCGGATCCAGCGTACGCTGTGAACTATGCCTAAAACCCGTACATATTCTCGTTCTATTGACATCGACGCGCCAACAGATGCGCTCTATCGCTTTCATCTCGACACCAGAAACGCGCCGCTCATCTCACAGGCTTCCGCAAAATTTCTTGCGATCAACGGGGAATTTCCGGTCGTGCTCGGTGCAAAGGTGCAGCTGAAGGTAAAACAACCGCCAATCCCGGTTGCCCAGACGTGGGACATCGTGATTGCTGAGCTCCAAGAAAACACGGTTGTCGTCGACGTCGCCAACAAATCGCCATTTGCATACTGGCGCCACGAACATCGTTTCGAATCCCTGCCATCCGGCGGAACGCGCATGACGGACCGCGTGACCTACGCACTTCCCTTTGGTCCGCTTGGCCGCATTGTCGACCGAGTGATGGCCAGAAAACAGCTTGTCGCAATGTTCGCCGACCGCCAGGCGCGCACCAAGGCGCTGTTTGAGGATCCCGCGCGGAGCCCCCGTTGAAAGCAGTGATTGCGTCACGCCCTGGAGGACCGGATGTCCTCGAGATCGTTGAGATCCCGACACCAGAGCCAGGGTCCGGTGAAGTTCGCATCCGTGTTCGAACCAGCGCGGTCAACCGCGCCGACCTGCTGCAGCGTCGTGGGCAGTACCCGATGCCTCCGGGGGCCGGCGTCGTGCTTGGTCTCGAAGCCGCGGGGACGATCGATGCACTCGGAGCAGATGTCACGGACTTCGACGTTGGTGACCGGGTGATGGCGCTCTTGACCGATGGCGGGTACGCGGAACAGGTCGTCGTACCCGCAGGGCAGATCATGCGGATCCCTGACACGTTCAACTGGATTCTTGCGGCGGCAGTACCCGAGGTCTATCTCACGGCATGGCAGGCCCTTGGGCGCGACACACCTGCCGCACCTGGAGATTGGGTACTCGTCCACGCCGCCGCAAGCGGCGTCGGTATCGCAGCGCTACAGATCGCACGGGAACTCGGGGCACGCACGATCGCCACCACCCGCTCTCAGGCCAAAGCAGAGATCCTCGAGGACCTGGCAGATGTCGTCATCCACACCACGTCTGCCGAATTCGCCGATCAGGTGCTCGCCCACACCGACGGGGCTGGCGCACAGGTGATTATTGATTTGGTGGGTGCTGCGTATTGGTCAGAGAATGTGCGCTCGCTCGCTCTTGACGGACGTCTTGCCCTGATTGGTCTTGTGGGCGGCGCACGGGCAGAACTCGACCTTGGTCAATTACTTGGCCGCCGTGCCCATGTCATCGCGTCAACGCTACGCCCCCGATCACTGGCACAAAAGGCAGAGCTTGTCGCAGATTTCACCGAATGGGGCCTTCCCCGGTTGGCTGACGGGCGCTTGCGGCCGACCATTCACGATCTCATCCCTCTGACCCGTGTCGCTGACGCGCATCGCGCGCTCGAGGCAGATGAAGCCGTCGGCAAAATAATCCTTGTTGTCGCAGAGGATGGACTCGTCCCGATGTAGAACAAGGCAAGGGGAACACATCACATCCGTCGTGATCGTTACCGTTACCTGACACGCTCGTCCAACGCGCAAGAAAGGGACCAGATGAAAAAGCTTCTGGTACTCATTGGAATCGGAATTCTGGTCTACCTTGTCCTGAAGAATCGTTTCGGGACTGAGCCGGAGGAATTTGTCTTCACCGAGGCGCCGGGTTCCAACGCAGTCGACGGCCACACAACCGTCAACACGCCGTACTAATGGCAGTCGCACCTCCCCGATGAGCGTGCGGCTGTGCCCCGCTCTCCGGGAGGTGCTTGACTCCCTTGACCCAGACCTGCGTCTGTTCGCAGCGACAATGGGATCCGGTCTTGCGCCGCAGCTCTCACGCCTACAACCGGCGCTCACCCCGTCCGCAGCGTCTTCCGACGGGTATGAACTTGCGTCAATCACCCTTTCTGGAGACGACGCTCCCGATGGCCTGTCGCTGAGCGCATGCCTTGGCGCGCATGACGCCTATCTCGCCACACGTGGGGATCCCGGTGGCATCAGCCTTGGTGCACTCGCGATCGCCCGCATTCTGGTCTGGGCACAACGTGCAGCGATTCTTGGAAGCGCGCCACGTATTCAATGGATTGGGCCACCCGCGCGTCGCCCCGAAGGACTCGAAGGACTGATACTCACCGCGACGTGCCGCGCCAGTGACGGCACCTCCTCGCGCAGCGCACAGGCGATTGCCATACTCGACACCCCGGAGCCACAGGCAAAGACCCCTGAGCAGTAGCCCCTCGGCTACACCTCGGCGCGCAAGGCGGCGCGGATGCGCTGAACAAGATCGATCATCTTCAGGGCCCCCTCATCATCTCCAGACTCCCGCAATTGCTGCACCCGACGCTCGAGTGCCGGCAATTGCACCCGATAGACCGCCTCGCGCAATTCAGACTCGGTGGTGCCCTCGCCACTCGAATCGGCCTGTACTGCACTCACCGTCGCTTGAAGATGTTCAGGCCATTCATCAACCGCGGTCCCATCGCGCAATAACTGCACGATCTCGCGGTGCACGGGGTCAATAATCGCCTCGTCGGGAAGGGGTGCGAGAAACCGGGGTGCGCGGTCGCGCATCGTCATAGCGATCACCAGCATTTGTCGCTCCCGCTCCCAATCTGCACCGAGTGCTGAAAAATCCACCATTGGCGCGTTTGCCGTCGTCGTGGGGCGTTGTCGACCCGCACTCCGCAGCCGCTCTTCCATGCCGCGCGACAATTGCAAGACCCCCGCACCAAATCGGATCGCCTCATCTTTTTCGACCGACTCGGGAAGGCGCGAGAGGAGTTCTGCAATTTCGCGCACCGCCTCGTCGCGTGCGGCGGGAGTGGCCCCTGCGGCACGCGCACGGGAGGCGATCAGATACGTGGTCAATGCCTCATGGGCGCCGGCAATCTCGATCAGGCGCGCAACACCATCACCTTGGGCCAACCCGCCGGGATCCTCCCCTGCCGGGAGAATGATTGCGTCGAATTCGGACAGGTATTCACCCGCTGATTCCGCAGTGCGCCACGCCGCGCGCTGCCCAGCGGCATCCCCGTCAAAACACAGACGAATGCGGGGTGCAGCTCGGCGCAATTCATGCACCTGTTCCGTCGTGAGCGACGTTCCCATACATGCCACCGCATAATCGATACCGGCCTTTGCGAACGCCAACACATCGGTGTAGCCCTCACACACAATAATGGAACCTGTCTGATGCGCGGACTGCCGGGCCTGCGCAAGGCCGAACAGCAACCGGCGCTTGGAAAAGCGTGGGCCTTCAGGCGAGTTCACATATTTCGCCCGTTCGTTCGGGTCAAGTGTGCGCGCGCCGAATCCCAGTACGCGGCCTCGCAGATCGGTAATTGGGAAGGTGATTCGATTGACGAAAAAATCGGAAACACGTCCTCCCCGCGCACGTCCCAGTCCCGCCTGATCAAGTTCATTTGCGGTATAGCCCTGGGCGAGCGCGCGACGTGAGAGCTCTCCGCCATCACTCGGGGCAAACCCCACACGGTATGTGCGCAATACCTCCTCATCAAACCCGCGATCGCGCAAATACTCACGCGCGACCAACGCTTCATCAGCCCGCCACAGATATTCCGCATAGAAGGCAGCGGCACGCTCGAGAATCTCAAGCCGACGGCGATCGGCGCGCCGCCGCTGCTCTTCCTCCGGCGATGCATTCTCGTACCGCACTGCAACCCCAAAGCGTTCTGCAAGTGCTTCCAGGGCATCGGGGAAGGACCCCAGCCCCTCTTTTTCGGTCATCCATTTGACGGCGTCGCCCGTCGCCCCGCAGCCATGGCAGTAATAACGCCGATTATCGGGTGGGATTAAGCTAAACGATGGTGTCCGCTCATCATGAAACGGACAGCGCCCCACCCAACGATTTCCGCGTTTGACTAAATTGACACGCCCGCGCACCAATTCCACAAGGTCTGCGCGATCAAGGATCTCAGCGACTGATTCGGGGGTAATCAGCGGCATGGGTCACCCATCCTAGAGCGGGCCCTCTTGCGGCATAAACCGCAGACGGAACTCGCGCAGCGCGTAGCGGTCGGTCATCCCGGCGACATGATCGGTCACACGACGCACAATGTCGCCCTCGCGTGACCCGGGTAGATGTTCGGGATGTTCCATAAAAAAATGAAACAACTGCTGCACCACGCCGCGGGCAAGAGAGGACTCGACACTCGCGGGAGGCGCGAGGTAGACGCGCGTGAACATGAATTCACGCAGGCGAAGAAATGCATTCCCGATTTCCCGAGATTGCAGAATGCGCTCGGAATCACGGCTGGAATCAACGATGTCACCGACCAGGCGGGTCAGGCGCGCAGAGGTGGTTGCGCCGAGCACCGCAACCTCCGATTGCGGAAGATCGTCGGCCGTGATGACTCCGGCGGAAATCGCGTCCTCGATGTCGTGATTGACGTACGCGATGCGATCGACCAAGCGCACAATTTGGCCCTCAAGGGTCGACGGAGTTCCTGGGCCGGTGTGATGCAGGATTCCATCTCGCACCTCGCGCGTGAGATTTAACCCTTGGCCATCTTTCTCGATGATCTCCACCACACGCACACTCTGCTGGTTGTGATGAAAACCGCGTCCCCACCCATCCCGGAGCGCATCATCGAGCGCATGTTCGCCCGCATGCCCAAATGGCGCGTGCCCGAGGTCATGCCCCATGGCGATCGCCTCAACAAGATCCTCGTTGAGCCGCAAGGCTCGGGCGACGGTGCGCGCGAGTGCAGACACTTCGAGCGTATGGGTCAACCGAGTCCGATAGTGATCGCCTTCTGGGGTGACAAACACTTGCGTCTTATGCTTCAGCCGGCGGAAGGCTTTGGTGTGAAGAATTCGATCGCGATCTCGCTGAAAAGCAGTGCGATACGGGCACGGTGGCTCATCTGTATCGCGCACCGCAACCGACGCGCGCGCTGCACGGGGATCGAGCGCGTCTTCCCAGTGACGCATATCGGTCATGGACGCCGCCGCTCACGAGCAGCCACACAGACCATCACGGATGCGCGACGCACCGACCCGTCCAGACACGTCGACTGATCGTGGAAGGTACGGTGGTTGACGAAGAGCGCGTGCATTTGGTCTCGATGGTACACCGCTCATGCATCTCCACGAGAACCGTTGTCCGTGAACGCATCAGTCCCCCTCGCTACGATAGGGGCATGACAACTCCATCGGTGGAAGAAATTGGCTTAATCGTTGTTGATCACGGATCACGCCGCGCGGCATCGAACGAGATGCTCGAAGTAATGGCGGAGATGATCGCCCAGACGGTCCCCTACTCGATTGTTGAAGCGGCGCATATGGAACTTGCCGAACCATCGATTCAGACGGCTTTTGACCGTTGCGTGGCACGTGGCGCCAAAATGATCGTCGTCAGCCCCTATTTCCTGCTCCCCGGTCGCCATTGGGACCAAGACATCCCTGGCCTCACCGCTGAAGCGTCCGAACGCCACCCCGAGGTTCCTTTCCTCGTCGCCGCACCATTAGGTCTGCATCCCCTCATGGCAGAAGTGGTCAATTCACGGGTCGAGCACTGCCTCGCGCGCGTCGCCGGCCAGGTTGAGGAGTGCGAGGCGTGTGCCGGTACGGGACGCTGCGCGTTGCAAAACACTGGTCAGGATCAGGCCTCGTTGTCAGAGAACACATCCGCCTAGGATGCGGATCGCAGTGATTGGTGCCGGGCTCTCCGGCCTTGCGGCAGCACGCCGCGTCATCGCACAGGGACATGACGCGGTGGTATTTGAAAAGAGTCGCGGCCTCGGCGGTCGTCTGGCAACTCGGCGAACTGATGATGGAATGCCAATCGATCACGGCGCGCCGGCACTCGATGCGCCTGACGGCACCGAACTCGCAGCCATCGCAACCGAGTTGTGCCCGAACGCCGTTCGGTATCCCAGTATCGCCACACCTCCGGCATACGACACGATTCGGTCCCCGCTCGTGTTCGTTGATGGAATCACCCAATTTGCGAAACAGCTCGCCGACGGGATCGAGATCATCCGCGGCATCCGCATCACGACGCTGCGAACTGTTCCCGCCGGATTTGAACTCGGCGATGAACAGGGCAATTCCCACGGGCAATTCTCTGGAGTCATCGTCAGTGCGCCTGCGCCCCAGGCCGCCGATCTTCTTGAGAACGGTCCGAGTGACCCTGAGCGGATCGCTTTTTTGCGATCAGTTGCGTATGCACCCGCGGTGATGGTTGCGTGCGGCGTTATTGGCGTCACGATCCCGCCGCAACTGATGAGCGATGGGCGCACAGAGGTTGTCCTTCGCTGTATCAACGAATCAGCCAAGCGCGCAAGCCCGCAGGCAGGCGAGTCGGCGTGTGTCGTGCAGTTCACTCCTGAGTACTCAGGAGCCGCGTATGTGGATGCAACCGACGACCAGATTATTGCGAAAGCCCTCGAAGAACTTCGCGCGCAATGGGGCGCGGGCTGTGAGCTCACATGGACTCAAGTCAAGCGGTGGCGCTTTGCGTCCTGCGTGCCTCATCGCATCCCAGATGACATCAACCCGTCGGATGCGCGCATTGTGCTGTGTGGAGATGCAGTCAGCTCCCCTGGCATGGAGCACATCTACGCGAGTGGCCAGTGTGCCGCAGATCAGCTTCTGGCGGCATTGACGTCCTAGTCTGTGGCGCGGCTCGGGCGAAATAGTTGCCCGAACCATGACGGTATGTGACGTCGGGCGTGCGTGATCGCGACATCAATCTGTCCGCCTGCGTCACCGGCGTGCAGCCCCGGGCCGTGACCACAGAGCACATGCGTCGGCGTCAATCCCGAAAGGCGGCGCGGCGGCCCAAACAGACGCAATACGGGATGGGGTCCCACAACCTCACCGCGCGCACGAAAATATGGCGCGCCCCCAAGTGCTTCAGCAACACACAGGATCCCCGAATCCGGAAACCATGCCGCAATTTCACGCCATCGGGGTAACCTGCGACGAGTGACCTCGAGAATCTCGAAATCCCCCGGTTCCGGGGGATAATCGGGCAGAACATGCAGCGGAACCCCAAGCTGGTCTGCGATCCTCGCGCAATCACGTGGGTGTCGGTCAAGCAGTTGCACGACACCCACGATGGGCCCGAGTGACTGTGCCCGTTGCATCATCTCTTCGGAAAACACGGGGTCAAACAGCCAGACCCCGTGCGCGCCGAGTACCGCGTGACTTGTGCGCTGCATAAATGCAGGCGTCGGGGCAATCCAGCCCAGTGAGCGGCCCGGGATCACGTCCACAAGACGGCACCCGTCAGCCGACCGGACGATCTGCCCACTCACGCTGGGCTCTGCCCATCGATTGTTTCACCGAGCGCAATACACAGCGTACGCACATATGACCAGACCCCAGCGGCCTCAAGCATCCGGATCACACTGGGCTCGACAGGGGCGGCAGTCATCCGCGCATTCTCGAGCGCACCCTCCATGGGGCTCCCGGTCCATGCCTCAAATGATGCCTTCTCAACGGAGCGGCGCTCTCCCGCTTCGCGACGCATGATGAGATTAATATCGCGTCCAAATTCAGGGCCTGTGCGCCCCCCAGGAGAACCGATCTCCCCCACCCCTTCTGCAAACAGCCGCACATAGGCACCCAGCGTGACACGCCGTTGATCGGCATCGACATCGCCGGAGATCCCCTCCCGCTCAAGCGCAGCCTCTTCTTCGATTTCAAGTGCCTCAAGACGGTCGCCACCACGCGCCACCCACAACTCGAGTTGCCCCTGCATCCCTGCGGGTGCATCAGCCCATTCGGCTTGCAGCGCAGCAGCAAGATGGCGGAGCCAGGCCCGCGCGCCGACCGCGCGCATTCGGGTTAAACGCTGCTGCCGGTCAGGAAGCTCGCCACTTTCTGCCAGGAGGAATTCTTCATGGAGGGCGCGCGAACCCTCCTGGGTCATGAGGTTCTCGAGAGACTCGCGCTCCGCGATCAAATGATCGACGAGTCGTGTGGAAAGAGGGGCGGTGTTCGTCATAGACGAACCCTACCGACCGTACCCGGACACATCCCGCACAACGCACACACGCGACACACACTCATTACCTGCAACGACGTCGGCGAAACCCGGGCCCCGCGTGGGTCAGTACGCACCGGCGCTACGATGAGCCCGACGACAACGGCTGACTGCGACCGGGGCGCCTCGCCACAATGCATCTTTTTTCACGTACTGCTCGGACACCGTCGCAGACACCTGGGACCGATGACCATTCGAACCATCGTCGTGCACGCATACTCGCTGTTGCGATTGGCATCCCATGTGCGATCGTCGCGCTGATTGTTATCGCCGCGTATGTGCTCCTGCGACCCGATCTCCGGACATCACACCGTGGCGTCGCAGACATATCTGTGCCCCCAAGTGCCCGTATCTTGTCGGTGAGTGCCACCAAAGACAACGGTCGGCCGATTCCCGTTTCCGTGGTGGGTACAACGGTCTTTCCACAGACAACGGTTCAGCCTGGTACTCGGCTCACTGTCACCGCACGCGTGAGCACGCCGAGCCTTATCGCCTGGTTAGAGGGTTCTACATCCACTCTGACCCACACCCTCATCGTGCAGGCGGCAACCCTGACATCACCCTCAATCGTGACTGCACTCTCGGGGCAACCCGTCACCTTCACGAGTGCGTACCCGGTCGCATCGGCGCGATTCCAGTCAGACGATGGCCGCTCGATCGCAACGCACACCCATGGGACAACAATTTCGTTTCACCCATCGTCTCCGACAGGCACGGGTGAGCTCACCCTTACCTCGGCGCCGTGGATGGGCCCGAGTCCCCCCATCGCCATCGGTTGGTTTACCGCAGGGAATCATCCGACGGTCATTACCTTCCCGTCGAATGGACACGCGATCGCGCCAAATAGTCCGTTAACCGTCGTGTATTCGACGCCGGTCGCGGGATCTCGCCCGCCGCTGATGACGCCGAAGGTTGCGGGCACGTGGGCACTGACGGCAGCGGACAGCTACACCTTCACGCCAAAAGATCCAGGATTTTTGCCTGGGTCACGCGTGCGTCTCACGCTCCCTCACCGAATCGCAGTTCCGGGGAGCGCTGTCGCCACCCTCACGTTTCGTGTGTCGCTACCATCCCCGGTACGCGCAACGCAGATCCTCGCGGATCTGGGTTATCTGCCTCTGCGGTTCGTGACGAGAAACGCTCCGGCACTTACGCTCGCTGCGCAAACCCACAGCGTGTTCGCGCCGCCGTCAGGAGTGTTTTCCTGGGCGTTTCCACGGGTCCCAACGGCGTTGATTCGCGCCTGGAATACGACGCCATCACTGGTCACCCGCGCCGCACTCATGGCCTTTCAACACAACGCACGGCTCCCCACCACCGGGACGCTTGACACACCAACCTGGCAACAACTGTTGCACGAGGAGATCCTTATGCGGCGTAATCGCGACGGATACACCTTCGTGTCCGTCCGCAAAGCGCTTCCGCAAACACTCACCCTTTGGCACAACGGGACAACGAAGCTCACCGCACGCGTCAACACAGGCATCTCCGTCTCGCCAACCGCGGTCGGGCTCTATCCGGTGTATCTGCGCTACGTCACGCAAACAATGTCTGGTACCAACCCCGATGGCTCCAAGTATCACGATCCCGGGATTCCGTGGGTAAGTTATTTCAACGGCGGGGACGCGCTCCATGGCTATATCCGGCCCACCTATGGATCACCGCAAAGCCTGGGATGCGTGGAGATGCCGTACGCCACCGCTGGCAAGGTATGGCCATTCACTCCCATCGGGACGCTTGTTGATGTCCAATAGCACCTCAAACCCTCAGATCGCGCGGCGTGCCAGGCTCCGCGTTGCCGTTGCGACCGCAAGCGCTGCGACGATCCTTGCGACCCCCATCACCGGGGTGCTGCCATCAATTGGCGCCGTCGATCCGATCGCCATCGCGTCGCGACTCGGCACACCGACACAACACCTTGGATGCACCGCACTGGTGACCGGACGCCAGGACCCCGTAATTGAAAATGCCATTGCGCATTGGGTACCCAAGCATCGCAATACCGCTGTTGCGGTCTGGCAAACCGATACACGCTGCCCCGTCAATGTCGGCAGCTATCGACCCAACGCCCGGCTCGAACCGGCGTCCAACATCAAACTGTTGACCAGCATTGGGGCGCTCATCGCACTCGGCCCCAACTTTCGTTACACCACTACCCTGGTAACACCGAACACCGTTGCAACGAGAGAGCCGGTACTCACCTTGATTGGCAGCGGTGATCCGATCCTGGCGACGACGAAGTACGCCCGTGCATATTTCGGACCCGCTTCAGACACCCTCGAGGCGCTCGTCGCACCACTCACCCATCGTGCCGCCGCGTGCGCGACCGTGGATACAGCACCCCAATTTCTTGGCCCCACGGGCGTCGACGCGTCGCTCTTTGATCATCACGCGCGCAACCCGTACTGGTATCCCGGGGATGTTGGTTCGATACAACCGCTCTCGGCAATCGCCACGAACGAGAATTTTGCCGGCGGCGGGCAAAAGAGCGTGGTGTCAGATCCGGCAGTCGCTGCGGCACAACGATTGGAAGCGGTCATCCGCGCGGATCGAGTGCACGGGCATCCACTCACCTGGTGCGATGCACGTGCAGGTGCCACAGGTGCGACGGGTGCGACAGGTGCAACGGGTGTGACCGGGCCTGCCGCCCCCACAACGGACCTGGTGCTCTCACGGGTAAGCTCACCCCCTCTCTCGACGATTCTCCGACTCCAGAATGTCCCCAGCGATAATTTCATTGCAGAACAACTCATCAAGACCATCGGTACTCGCGTGGCACTTCCGGGTACGTCCGCACACGGTGTCGCTCGCGTCGTCTCCCTCCTGAAACAGCAGCATCTCCTGCGCCCCGGAGACCGAATGCTCGACGGATCGGGGCTCTCCCCCCGCGACCTCGAATCACCCGCGACATTTACCGGCATCTTCTTGGCCGCGGTGCGTGGAGCATCGTGGGGTCCGCCACTGCTGGCATCTCTCCCCCGACCGGGACAAGGGAGCCTCGCGATGCGGTTAGGCGGGCTCTCTCGACGCGTCCGTGCGAAGACTGGCACCCTGGATCACGTGTCGATTATCAGCGGTGTCGTCACAAGCGCAAATGGTCATACCTATGTGTTTTCGATCATGTGCAACGGCATCGCCACTGCCCAGATCTCCGACGCGCATACTTTTGAAGACGCAATCGTCGTACGCCTGGCGCACGGAGTCTTCAGCTAGCTCTTTGAAGCCTGCACCCCATCGACTGGCTTTTCCGCGATCACCATGAGCTTGGTGAATGTGTATTCATATATCCCATCGACACTCGCATGATTCAGGGCGCTGCGAGCCCTCTCAAGATGCGCATCTCGATCCCCTGGGGTGCGTTGTGTCCACAGGTGCGACGCGACGGCATGCATGCGGTCCAAATACCGCGCAGGCATCACGCGACGATCCCGGCGCTCGACCCATAGATCGATCTCGCGTAGACCGGCGTCGGCCAGATAGGCGCGCATCACCTCTGGGTAAATCTGGTTGTTGACAATCGAATCGGCAAGTTCGGGGAGTATCGGTGGCTCCGCGGAGCGAGATATGGCGACAAATTGCGCATCATGCCCGGGCCCCGGACCCAAGATCGCCAGCAGCCCGCCAGGACGAAGCGTCTTGGCCATTTCGGAAATCGCGGCGCCGCGGTCGGTAAACCAATGCAGTGCCATGGTGCACACGACCAAATCCACGCTTCCCGCAGGCACGCCCATCTCCAACACATCGACAGCGCGCAAGGTCGCCTCGACCCCAGGATGAGCAGCGAGCTTTACGGCAAATTGATCAAGCATCGCCCGAGACGCATCGATTCCGGTCACGGACACAGTTCCCCGTGTCGCGATCAATTCGAGTGATGCAAACCCCGTCCCACAGGCGACATCAAGTACCCGAGGAAAGTCGCGGTGCGGTAATGCGCCGATGAGTCGCTGTGCGCCTGCGTGATTAAAGGCCACATGATCGTCATAGATCTGCGCACTGCGATTAAAGCTCTCACGAGGATGGGATGTGGAATCAGATGGCACCATTGCTACGCATCGTATCGGTCACCGCGGGCCTGTGCCGATGAGATGCGCGATAGCATGGCTCTCCCCGAGCAGTGAAGGATTCGACTCATGTCGCACCCCCCACCGACCAGTTTTCGAAATCCGCGCACCACCACTGCGTGGAACAACCTGTCGGCGGCTGCCCTCCACATCAAGGACATCACACTTCGTGATGTGTTCGCACGCGAGCCCATGCGTGGACACACATATTGCGCCGAAGGGGCCGGCGTCGCGCTCGATTACTCAAAGCAACGTGTCACCCTCGAAGTGCTCGACGATCTGATGCGTCTCGCCGTGGAATGCGATCTCGATGCCCATCGCACCGCGCTCTTTTCTGGCCTTAAGGTGAATACAACCGAACACCGCGCGGCGCTCCATACGGCCTTACGGGCACCGATCGGCTCGACGATTGCAATTGATGGCACAGATGTCGTCGGCGATGTCCAGACCGCACGCGCACGGATGGCGCGGATCGCCGACGCGATTCGCTCCGACAAGTGGCGGGGAACAACCGGCCGGCCGATTCGCAATGTGGTCAATATCGGGATCGGCGGATCTGATCTTGGCCCCGCAATGGCCGATCGCGCCCTCGACTCGTATGTCGATCAACGTCTGACGCGGCGCTTTGTCGCCAATGTTGATCCGGGCGCCATGACACGCGCATTGCGCGGCCTCGATCCCGCCGAAACCCTCATCATCGTCAGTTCCAAAACCTTCACCACCCACGAGACCATGATGAATGCGGCCATTGCGCGCGCGTGGCTCGTGGATGGTCTTGGTGGCACGGACACACTCGCGCGGCACATGCTCGCGGTCTCAACCAATCTTCCAGCAACTTCGGCGTTCGGCATTCCCGATGACAATGTCATCGGTTTCTGGGATTGGGTGGGTGGACGGTATTCGATGGATTCTGCGATCGGTCTCATCACGATGATCGCAATCGGACCAACACACTTTGACGAATTGCTGGCTGGCTTCCATGCGATGGACACGCACTTTTACACCGCACCATTCATCGAAAATCTTCCTGTGCTCATGGGAATGATTGGCATTTGGAATCGGAATTTTCTCGGCGCACCGACAGTGTGTGTGGCGCCATATAGCGACGCATTGCGCAGATTCCCGGCGTACCTCCAGCAACTCACCATGGAATCAAACGGAAAACACGTGCGACAGGACGGAACTGCGGTCGACTATGACACCGGCTCGATCTACTGGGGCGAGCCGGGAACGAGCGCGCAGCACAGCTTTTTTCAAATGCTCCACCAAGGCACATCGATTATCCCCGTCGATTTCATTGGCGTGCTCACAACACCGCATCCTCATCAGGAGATGCAAACGACTCTCCTGGCAAACCTGATTGCCCAATCGCGCGCACTCGCGTTCGGTCACACGGCGACAGAACTGAGCCATGAAGGCGCACCGCCGGATCTTGTCGCACACAAGCAGATGGATGGAAACCGACCAAGCTCCACGCTCACGATCGACGCCCTTACCCCTCACGCGCTCGGCGCACTGATCGCCCTCTATGAGCACACCGTGTTCACGCAATCGGTGATCTGGGGGATCAATGCGTTTGATCAGTGGGGCGTGGAGCTCGGCAAACACCTGGCCGATGACATCGAAGGTGCGATTCTGGGGTCGCAAAAACCTGATCAGTCCTATGACACATCCACCGCAGCACTGATTGCGCGAGTCAGAGACGTCACCGTCTCGCCACCTGCGCGATAAAACGCACTAATCCTTCGTGACGGCCAGTGCTGCTTGGGCCGCGGCGATGCGTGCGGTCTGCACGCGAAACGGCGAACACGAGACATAATCCATCCCCACAGATCCGAAGAATTGGATCGAATCTGGATCGCCACCATGTTCTCCACAGACACCAAGCTTGATGTCGGGCTTCACCTCACGTGCGAGCGCTGCCGCAAACGACACCAGTTTCCCGACACCGTTTTGGTCGAGGTGCTCAAAGGGGTTACTCCGAAGAATTCCCTTTTCGAGATAGTCACCCAGAAACTTCGTCTCCGCGTCATCACGCGAGAAGCCCAGCGTCGTCTGCGTGAGATCGTTTGTGCCGAAGGAAAAGAAGTCGGCTTGGCGGGCAATCTCATCTGCAACGAGTGCCGCCCGGGGGAGTTCGATCATCGTTCCGACGTGGTATTCCACCCGGGTCCCTTGCTCTAAGAAAACCGCTTCAGCGACGTCGATGATGTGGTCTCGGAGCCAACGCAATTCATCTTCAAAACCGACCAGCGGGATCATGATCTCGACAATCGGCATCACCGATGTCCGCAAGAACACATCACAGGCCGCGGTCAGGATGGCGGCAACCTGCATCCGGTACAGGTCGGGAATCTCGATACCGAGACGACACCCGCGCGTCCCGAGCATGGGGTTCACCTCTTTGAGGCGTTCAACATTGGGGAGCTGATCAGCCGCCTCGGCATCTTCGATCCCTGTGAGTTTTGCCTCGGCCAAGCGCACACGCAAGTCGGTGTAGTCCGGCAAAAACTCATGCAGCGGTGGGTCGAGCAGACGAATCGTGACCGGGAGCCCTTGCATGGCTTCAAAAATCCCGGCGAAGTCATGGGTTTGAAAACCACGCAACACATCGAGCGCCCGCACCAGATCTGCATGGGTCGTTGCCATAATCATCTGCTGGACGTACGGCAAACGATCATCGCCACCAAACATATGCTCGGTTCGACAGAGGCCGATTCCCTCGGCCCCAAACGACCGTGCCCGCCGTGCATCTTCAGGCGTGTCGGCATTGGCCCGAATCTTCATCGTGCGAAAGGCATCCGCCCACGACAAAACCCGCTCCAAATAGGGGTTGTGCGGATCGGGATCAAGCAGCGGGAGTTGGCCGACATAGACCGTTCCACGCGCCCCATCGATGGTCACGTACTCGCCCGCACGCACCACATGATCGCCGCGAATGCGCAGCTCGTTGCGCTCCTCATCCACATGTAAATCGGTCACACCGGTCACCGCCGGCGTGCCCATGCCGACAGCGACGATTGCGGCATGGCTGGTCTTGCCACCGCGGGCGGTGAGAATCCCCTTCGCCGCAACCATTCCATGAAAATCATCAGGGGTGGTCTCGTCGCGCACCAAGATGACATCCTCGCCAGAGCGCGCGCGCCGCTCGGCCTCGTCAGCGGTGAAGACCACTATCCCGCAGGCAGCTCCAGGGGAAGCCGCAACACCCGTCGCAGCAGGGTCTGGCGCGTCGGATATATCAAGGCGCGGCAACAACAGCTGGCGGACCTGATCGGCGGCGACAAGTGAACTCATCGCTTCACCGGGAGCAAGCAATGCCTCGTCGACCATGTCGACGGCGATACGCAGCATCGCCTCAGCACTGCGCATCCCGTTGCGCGTCTGCAGCATGTAGAGCTGCCCATCCTCGATGGTGAACTCCACGTCCTGCATGTTGCGGTAGGTCTTCTCGAGAAGTGCCATCGTCGCGACGAGTTGGTCGTAGGCCTCAGGAAGATGGGAATGCAGCTGCACCAACGGCTCCGGTGTACGGATCCCCGCCACGACGTCCTCGCCCTGGGCATTGATCAGGAATTCCCCAAAGGGCTCCCCTCTTTCACCGGTGGTGTTATTCCGCGTAAAGGCAACACCCGTTGCAGAACGCGGACCGGTGTTGCCAAACACCATCTGCTGCACATTGACTGCCGTCCCGAGATCGTCGGGAATCCGATTCACGCGGCGATAATCGCGCGCACGTCGGTTATCCCAGCTCTCAAACACCGCCCGAATCGATGCATCGAGCTGCGCACGAGGTTCCTGTGGGAATGGAACCCCCTTGTGGGTCAAATAAATCTCTTTGTACGACCCAACAAGGGCAATGAGATCATCTGCATCAAGATCGACATCCTGCGCCGCGCCGCGGGCGGTCTTCAGCGACGAGAGCGCCTCCTCAAATAATGCCCGCTCCACCCCGGCGACGACGTCGCCGAACATCTGGATGAAACGACGATACGAGTCGTATGCAAACCGTGGATTTTGTGTGCGAGCGGCAAGTCCGGCAACTGACACATCGTTCAAACCGAGATTGAGCACCGTGTCCATCATCCCCGGCATCGACTCTGGCGCCCCTGACCGCACGGACACCAACAACGGGTCATCGGCATCACCTAAGCGCTTGCCGGTTTTTTTCTCAAGAGCATCGAGATGACGCGAGATTTCGTCATCAAGCCCCGGCGGCATGGTATGTCCAACATGCAGGTAATCGATGCACGCCCGCGTGGTAATCGTGAATCCGCTCGGCACCGGGAGACCCAAACGGGTCATCTCGGCAACATTGGCTCCCTTGCCACCGAGCAGCATCCGCATATCGCGAGCGCCTTCGGAGAAGTCATAGACCCGCTTTGTGGGCACCGCGGAGCTCATCGAGCGCCCCCTTGATCGGTGATCTTGGTGAAATCCGCCACCTGGCGAAATGCATGCGCGGATGCATCGACGAGGGCATATCGCCGCGCGCGCACCTTTGGGTCCCCATCATTGACGAGTACATCGGTGAAAAACTGATCCACCGCGGCAGCGAACGGGCCAAGCGCCGCCAGCGCCTGCGCAACATCCTGTGCCTCACGTCCAGCCGTAATCGCACCCTCAGCGGCGACACGAGCAGCATTCAAGGCGTCTTCACCCGGATCACCCGCAGAGACGAACCCGTCATACGGGACATCTCCCTTGGCAACAAGCCGCTCAAGACGGGTCGACGCAGTCCAGATCGACCAAAAGGAGTCATCCGCGCGCGCGGCCTCGAGACCACGGGCCCATTCGACCGTCGCGACAAGGCTCCCAAGCCCGGCGCCATATGCCGCCGCAACAGACTCCGCACTGATGCCGTCCTCACGCACATGGAATACCACGCGATCGGTGATGAACTCATCAAGCAACACAATCGCATCAGCGCTGTCGGCGGGAAGGTCGACTCCGCTTGCCTGGTGGCGTACCGCGGCATTTTCAAGCAACTCGCGTTGAGAGATATTCCATCCCCGATCGAGCACTACGCGCACAACACCAGCTGCTGCACGCCGCAAGCCATACGGATCCTTTGAGCCGCTTGGAATCTCGCCCACCAAGAACGATCCGACAAGATTGTCGATCTTTTCTGCGACCGAAACGCAGGCCGCGATATCGCTGGACGGGAGTGCCGAATCGGCGCCTTCGGGCAAGTAGTGCTCGCGAATTGCGGTCACAACTGCGGGATCCTCGCCCTCAATACGGGCATATTCTGCCCCGACATACCCCTGTAGATCGGAGAATTCGGCAACGAGCACGGCGCCCTGATCAACCTTCGCCAATTCACCGCCACGCCGTGCGAATGCCACATCAGCACTCGAGAGCCCTGCCGCAGTTGCGATTTCCGCAGCCCCTGCGGCCAATCGTTCGCGCTTTTGCGCCATGGTGCCGAGTCGCTTATGGAAGACGATCGTGTCCAAACGCGAATTCAGCGCCCCAAGGCCGACCTCCCGATCGCGGTCGAAACTAAAGGATGCGTCTTGGAGTCGCGCGTCCAAGACGCCTGCATTTCCGCGCGCGATCACATCGGCATACGCCGGATCGCCATTGGAGACTGCGAGAAAACGCGGCTCGAGTTGGCCGTCGGCCTTCTCGAGCGGGAAATACCGCTGATGCGACTGCATCGCGGTCACGAGCACGCGCTCGGGTAGGCGCAGGTGCTCCGCAAGAATGTCTCCAACAATCACACTCGGCCGCTCGACGAGGAAAAGTACCTCCTCAAGCTTGCCGCCCGGGTCCTTCCACACGCAACCAAGCCCGGCCGCGGCAGCATCAAGCTGGGCGACTATCTCGGCCCGGCGTTCGACGTGATCTGCGACAACGCCTTGCCCACGAAGTGCATCTCGATACGCGTCAGGATCGGTGATCTGCACAGGGCCACCAAGGAAGCGATGCCCCTGGGTCACATCAGATGCAACAAGACCATGCACCTCGCATGGAATTGTGTGTGTACCGAACTTCGCAACAATCCAACGCACAGGTCGCGAAAACTTGAGGCCGACGCCGTCGCCCCACCGCATGTTCTTGGAAAAACGAAGGCCGTCGATGATCTCGGAGACCAACGCAGGCACAAGTGTGTGGGTATCGACTGCTGGGTCATTGATGCAGGCATAGACAAAGCGACGATCCCCGTCGGCGCGCAGCTCGAGAGCTGTCACATCGACACCCTGTCCACGGGCGAAACCAATCGCTGCCTTTGTGGGGGCGCCCGAATCGTCAAATGCCGCCTGTTCCGCCGGTCCGCGTACCTCGCGTACGCGCGCCGGTCGCGCGTCCGGAAGATTCCGCGCGATCACTGCGATACGCCGCGGCCCAACCATCACTTCAATGGCTGCCTCGGGCAGCTGCTGACCGGCGAGCGCCGCCGCCATCAGGCCAGGAACTTGTGCGATCGCCTCGCGACATGCGGATGCCGGAAGTTCCTCGCAACCAATCTCGATCAACACATCAGGCATCGACGACCTCCACAGTCCGCGCGAGATGCGCTGCCGCGACCTTTGCCGCCAACGCCCGCACCCGCCAGATGTAGGCGCCCCGCTCCGTCACGCTGATCACACCGCGCGCATCGAGCAAATTGAAGCTATGACTGCACTTGAGCACCTGGTCGTACGCCGGAAGCACCAGGCCCGCCTCCAGGCATCGATGGCACTCTTGTTCATGTGCATTGAATTGATCAAAAAGTGATCCGGTGTCGGCGACCTCGAAGTTATACGCACTCCATTGGCGCTCATTCTCCTGATACACGTCGCCGTAGCTCACGCCGTCCGTCCAGACGATGTCATAGACCGATGACGCGCCCTGCAGGTACATCGCGATCCGCTCAAGCCCATAGGTCAACTCGACAGAGATTGGGGTCAGATCAATTCCACCGGCCTGTTGGAAGTAGGTGAATTGGGTGATCTCCATCCCGTCCATCCACACTTCCCAGCCAAGCCCCCAGGCACCCAGCGTGGGCCCTTCCCAGTCGTCTTCGACGAACCGCACATCGTGCTCTTCGGGGCGTATGCCCACTGCGACAAGCGAACCCAAGTACAAATCCTGCACATCAGCGGGTGACGGCTTCAGGATCACCTGGTACTGAAAATAGTGCTGCAGCCGAAATGGGTTCTCCCCATAGCGTCCATCCGTCGGACGAATCGACGGCTCAACATAGGCAGTGCGCCATGGCTCGGGTCCAAGGCTGCGCAACAAGGTCGCGGGATTGAAAGTACCTGCACCCACTTCGGTGTGGTACGGGTTCATGATCAGACAGCCTTGATCGCCCCAATAGGCGTGCAGGCGCAGGATCATTTCTTGGAATGTCAATGCCACGCGTCAGCCACTTTCCAGAGCATTCATCACCGAGGATTGGCGCTCCGCGCCAGCCCCGCCAATCGAGCATCACGATTACCTGCATGAGCATACCGACGCCCCCCGATGCGCGGCTCTCTCTGATCGGTCGCACCTGCATTCTGGGCCGCAAAAAAATCGAGTTGCTCGCAAACCATTGCGGTCACACCGGCGTTGCCGAGCGGAGTGTGACTCCCAGGTGCTCTTGCAGTACAAGTCCCACAATCCGTTCAACGCCAAGACGGGCCTCACGCGGACACGCATTGCTCGCATCAACCAACGGATGCCCCAAGAGCTGCACCATGGCCTGATGCACCGCGACATCGAGTGGTTCGCCGGCACCCTGGCATGTGCGGCACAAGACGCCCCCTGCATGCGCCGAAAATGCGACCAAAAGCTCTGAGGATCCGCACACAGCGCAGGAATCCATGCGCGGCAAAAACCCGCTGACCAGGAGCAGCTTCACCTGAAACCCCAACACCACCGGATCCAGTCTGGGCGGACCGTCCTGGGGGGCAGTCGTACTGAGTACTCCAAGTGCTCGACTCAGCAGGTGGAATGTCTCTGGACTGGCATCGTCTTCCGGCACTGTGCGCAGCACCGTTTCCAGGAGAGAACTTGCAGCGCGCAACCGGTACCCGGATATCCATACGCCCGCATGCGCCTGCACAACCGAGGCAGAACGCACGGTGAGAAGTGCGCCGCGACCACGAGCGAGGCTAAAGGTCGCCCACACCCCTGGCTGCAATCTTCCGCCGAGCTTGGAGCCCGTTTTGCGGGCGCCTTTGGCAATCGCAGAAAGCCGCCCACCCGTGGGCGAATACAACGACAGCACCACGTCGGCCTCGCCGTATCTCACCGTACGGAGCACGATGGCGTCAGTTTCAAGAAACGTCACGGGTTTATGCTGACAGACCCCACCGACGCCGCATTCCAATCGGGTGTTATAGGATCATCGTATGGCCAAAATCGTGATGTATACAACCTCTGTCTGCCCCTACTGCGCGCAAGCGAAGCGTTTACTCACCAAAAAGGGAGCGACCTTTCAAGAGCACAACATCGAAGAGATGCCCAACGGGCGTGACTTCCTGACAGAGCTCACTGGACGGCGCACCGTGCCGCAAATCTTGATCAACGATCAGGCAATTGGCGGCTTTGATGACTTGGTTGCACTCGAGCGCGCAGGCGAACTCGACGCACTTCTCGCGCAGTAGCGCAACTGCTGGAAAGCTAGGACGCGGTCTTGCTGCGCCGTTCCGCGGCGGTCATAACTCCACGGACTGCCACGGCTGAACGAATCGACGACCGGATCGCCTCTTCGACCAATCGGGCGCCGACCACGCCCACTGTGAATGCGCTTGAACGAACGGTACCGCTCGCAAGTGTAAACACCACATCGCCATCGAGCGGCGTATGCACCGGCGCCACGACACGGCCGAATCCCGCCGACACCATCCGTGATACCTGTACCGCTTCGGGCTTGGTGAGTTGGGCATCGGTCAACACGGCGCACAAGGTTGTGTGTTCACCCAACCGAGGATGATCAGGTGCAACCTCAATTCCGGCGCGTCGGGCATCCACGAATCCATCATCAGGTGACCAGGCACCTGCAAGCACCTGTCCGGATTCATCGAGAATGTCCCCAAAGGCGTTCACGACGGCCAGTACCGCGACTCGCGCACCGCCAATTGTCCTGGCAGAAGCGACTCCAAATCCCCCTTTGCAGCGACCATTGACACCGAGCAGTTTCCCGACGGTCGCACCCGTCCCTGCCCCGACGCTTCCCATCGAAGGCGGCTGCGCCTGCGCATCGCAACACGCCCGATAGGCATCGTCAGCCTCTGGACGACGAAGGTTGCCAGAGACTCCAAGATCGAAGATCACTGCCGCTGGCACAATCGGGATTCGGGCGATACCCACGTCGTATCCCCGGCCCTTTTCTTCACACCACCGCACCACACCAGCGGCGGCATTGAGCCCAAACGCGCTCCCGCCGGTCAGAAGCAGACCGGTGACATGGGCAAGAGGAGCTTCAGGAGAAAGCAATTCCGTCTCACGAGTGCTGGCGCCACCGCCACGAATATCAACACCACCGAGAGTTCCTTCGGGCGGAAGCACCACCGTGCAGCCGGTACCGGCCTCGGCGTCGGTCCAATGCCCGACAAGAAATCCCGCAGGCCACGTATCAACGGTACTCATGGGTGCACCCCTTGACGAATTCGACGCGGCCGCCGCACCGACACCGGAGGTGCCGCGCCCGACAGATCGGGTTGACAACCAGGACACCAGTACGTCCCGCGTTGACCGACGACGCTTTTGACAATCACCGTCGCGCACCGCGGGCATGACTCGCCCTCATGCAGGTGCACTTTCAAAAAATCCTGCATTTGCCCGCGTTGCCCCAACCCATCCCGATAACTGTCAATCGATGCACCGCCATGAGAGATGGCAAGTGCCAAGGTTTGGCGAATCGCACGACACAAGCGGCGCATTTCATCGTGACTCAATGACCCCGCCGCACGCTCGGGATGAATTCGCGCTCCGTAAAGCGCCTCATCGGCGTACATGTTTCCAACTCCCGCAATCAGGGCCTGGTTCAGTACTGCAGTCTTGACCGCGACCCGGCGGTTCCCAAACGCCCCGGCGAGATAGTTCGGCGTGAAGGCAGTACCAAGCGGCTCGGGCCCCAGTCGGCCACGCCAGTAGAGGGCCATGTCCTGATTCCGCCCAACCACCGCGAATCGCCCGAAGCGGCGGGCGTCACCAAAGGCCACCGAGGACCCGTCATCACACACAAACAGAATCCGGAGAAACCTCTCATCGCCATCTGACGGTCTCTCTGCCCGCCAGTGCAACCTCCCGGTCATCCGCAGGTGCCCCACAAGGCGATCACCCGATGCAAATTCGATCACCAGATATTTGCCGCGCCGAGTCACATCACTCACGCGCTGCCCTACTAAGGCGTGCACAAATTCATCAACATCCCACGGGGCGACCGCCGATGGATCGACCACATCGATCTGCACCAGTGCCCGGCCCACAAGTCGAGGCACGAGCTGTGCACGAATCGTTTCCACCTCCGGGAGCTCAGGCATCGCGATACCTCAACGATTCGCCCCAGGGGATGCAATCTCTATGGCGTCGTACACATCCGTCACGGCTCTATCGCCAAGGGCGCGGTCGGACGCATGGACCATGGCAATCGGCTCTCCGACAGCGACGACGCTGCCGATTTCGGCAAGAAGCTCAATACCCACCGCTGGATCGACCATTTGTGCGGGGTAAAACTTGCCGGCCCCCAAACGCCGTACGACATCCCCGATGCGGTCAAGGTGCACAGATTCAACAACACCGCCGTCGCGCGCGAGCACCGGTAATCCGAATGTCGCCACGGGAAGCATGTGCGGATTGGTCCACACCATGGGGTCCGCACCACACGACGACACCCAGTCTTCCGCCGCGCGCAGCGCATCTCCTTGGGCAATCAGTTGCAGGGCAGTCGCGCGCCCCCGCCCGGGATCGCAGAACCCGGAACGTTCGATCAAACATCCGCTCAGATCGGCCACGCACTCCCGAGCGCCCGCAAGGCCTCCCCCGCGGATCAGTTCACCGATCTCTCGAATTTCAAGTGCGTGCCCAAACATCCGGGTGATCGGGATGTCATAGCGGCGCAAGATGATGTGCACATCGCGCGCCCATCCATCGGCGATCGAATGCATACATCCCTCAAGTTCCTCGGCATGCTGCAGATCACGGCAGACCCCGTGAGATCCGTAGGTGATCTCGATCACGACATGCGCAGATCCGGCAGCCAGACTCCTGGCCATCACCGACGCCGCAACCACATCAATGAGGTCATACCGTCCAGTTTGACCGTAAAGGGCACTGAATTGCCGCTCTGCGGGGACAAGTTGGTCAGTGGCCTCGGTGATCACGACGCCACACCCCTCAAGGAGGGCCACAATGTCGGGAATCGAAGGCTGGGCCGTATACCCCGGGAGCGCCCCAACGACATCAACGAGGCCACCCCAGAAACCGAGCCCGCGCGTCGCGACTGCGCACACCTTCACGCCCGCTGCAGCTGCGACAAGTATCGAGCTGACAGCAAGAACGCTGCGTCCAATACCGATGCAATGAATGTCACCGGTCTGTCCAAAACTTGCCAATTCCAACCGTTGGCCTGACGCGATGAGTCCGGATGCCCACGCGTGGGATAACGGGAGATGCTGATCAAGCCTCCTCATTTCCCCAGCAAAAGCGATTATTTGCGCGTCATTCACGTTGCCAGCGCACCATCTCGCGACGAAACTGCGCGTGTCAGCGTCTGATGGAAGCACACCTCGCGCAAGGGCTTCGAGAACTTCAATAGGTGGAGATGGAACGCCCATTGCGTTCGATGCTACAGGTGAGTGCTATCGTCGCCTGTCATGAGGCTATTGACAGGTTCACGATCCCGTTCCCTTGGGGCATTCGGCGCCGCCCTCGGGATATCCGCGCTCACATGTTTCAGCGCTGCATCACTCGGCGCAGGAGCGGTCTCAACAACCCCCGTGCTCTCCTCGATCATCGTCGGATCGCATGTGTCCGGTCAACAGGGACACGCTCAATTTCTCGTCGGAGTCCGTCTCTCGATCCCCGCAAAAGTGATCGTTCGGATCCTGAATCCTCATACCCACAAGATTCTTTCAACGATCGCGACTCCACAACCGCACCGCAAAGGGCGCGCCTTCGTACTCGTACAAGCGACCGATTCCCGGGGCTATCAACTGCTTCCGGGCGCCTACACGGTGTGGATTGGTGCCCGGACCGCTGCAGGCAAAAATGCTGTGCCGGTCACGCGGGCGATGACGCTGTCCTATACCGCCCCGCGTGGGGTCTTCGACGCATATACCGTTCCGGTAACTCCCGAGCTCGGGCTCCCTGCTGGACAATTCGTAGGTGCCCTCGGGACTCAACCGGTCGCAACACACGGTGCGCTTCATGTTGGGGATGTCATCACCACGCTAAACGGCGTGCCTGTCGGGAATCAGAACACCTTCAACAGAGTGATTCGCACGCTCCCGGCAAACGCGCCGATCGCTGTCGTGGCAATCCGTAGTGGCGTGTCAGCACCCATCTCCACCACCATCACGCCCCTGCCGGACTGGAATCCGTCCGGTCCCTTTGGGAGCGCGCTGGCTGCAAACGTGAACAGCAACAAGACGAAATTCACCTACGCCTACGCCCAAGCTGAGTACGCCATCCAATCAGGAGACACTCAAACGGCGAGCCGTATCTCGGGGGCATGGGCGTCGCAGTACCCCGGAACGACCGACATCCTCAACGCCCAGGTGGCAGCTCGGCTCAAGCAATGGGCGGCCGCAGCAAGCAACTGGGCGAACGCGCTCACCCCCACGAATATGCGCGGTTATTCTGCGATCCCGTTTGGGATTGGGATAGCCAACACTGCTCTTGGGCATCAAAACCCTTTGGCGTTTGTCGCCGCAGAAGCGTTTGATCCAAGTGATGCGACCGCGTTCTCCTACGAAGCGCTCGCATGGATTCAATACGGGGCACCCCAGCCCGCACTCGCAGCGGCACGCATCGCTCGTGCTCTCGACGCACTGAACCCCGACTCCCTTGCGGCGTACGGATTGGCCCTCATTCGGACAGGAAACCCGCGATCAGGAGTCATTCTTCTGAAGTCGGCCATCGTCACAACGGATGATCGATCGCGTGCCCAGATGCTGATCACTACCTATCTGGAACAGGCAAATCCGTGAGCACAGTCATACGAATCTCGAGTGCTGATGGTGTCATCGCGTCCCTCACGATCAATGACGACGGATCGCGAGTGATGCACGGGCGTGACGGCGAATTATCGGGGCTCGCCGCAGAGATCCTCGCTCAAGCGAACACCCCGAGACCAGAACGTCGGCGCGCACAGTGCTGCGCTCACGAACCACCGGCGCGCGACGGCCACATCATCATCTGAGCGACAGTTCACAGGTCGCCAGGAAATTACCCTTGGTGAATGGTCTCGTCGTCGTCGTAAGACCCAAGGTCCGAATAGCCGGAGGGTTCTGGGTCATACTCAGCATCATCGTGCCGCGAAGAACGCTTCGGCGCGCGGCGCGGCAACCTTGCGATCGACAACAATCCGCCGACCCCACCGCGACGCCGCATGAGCACGATTGACGCCAGCCCGAGCACAAGACCGATCCAAAAGATAAGAGAGCCGAGTGGATTGGCAAAGAAAATACCGAGAATCAACAAAATGCCGATGCCGATGACCAAAATGAGTGGGCGCTGACGTGGTTGCGACAGATGAATCGCCCACGGCACTCCGAAAGCAACAATGAACAGCAAGACCGTAATCACGCGCGCGCCCCTTGGGGTTCGGAATCAATCAGAACGCTACAGCGTCCGTTATCGACGTACGACTGACGTAGTTAGCCACGAATCGCGAAGTCCCTTCCTATGAACACTGTGTGCGGTCTCCATCTCATGCCACTTCTCGAGGAAATCGACTCCCCCAGGCGGTCATGCATTGCGCAGTTCACAGCGCACGGGCGCCTCCGGTCGCTCTCGTTCGTGCAGGCCGACAACGAGATCATGGACGCCATACCAGCGCCTGTCTCGCACATTGTCGTTGACGCGCCACTCGAGGTCCACAACGAGACCGGCGCTCGCCCCATCGAACGATTGCTTGGGTGGCTCGACGTCGCGGCGTTCCCACACTCTCGTGAGCGCGACCGCCAAATCTTTGGCGGCACGCGCGGCGACGCCCTCCGCGCGCCGCTCACGACCCGTATCGCCCACGTCGCAGAGACCCACCCGGATGCGGTACTCAAGCAACTGCTCTGGGAACATCGGCCAGAACACGCACATTCAATTGTCGAATTCGCCGACTATCGCTCCTACTGGCACCCCCTTCGCCCCCCGCGATATCGACCCAAAGCTGGCGGCCGGGCGGCCACGAACGGTTTTGCATCAATAGTTGCCATTCTTGAGCGCGAGGTCGATCTTGATGGTTGGGCACCGACGGAAAGTCCAGACGATTGGCAGGCAATCGAAGACGCCGCCGCACTTGACGCCCTCATCTGCGCAATAGTCGCGTGGCGTTGGGCGTATCGCCCGGGAGCGACCTTGCAGGTATCGAGCGGACACACGCCGTTTATCTTCGCCAGCGATGCATTTCTCGGTCATCGCATTTCCCTGCACGCAGAACGCACCGGTGTCAGCGTACGAGAAGATTTCCAGGATCCGCACACAGCAGGACCTCGTGCGGATGTTCCTCCGCCCGACTGAGCGATGCAGAAAGGGCGGCTGCGTCCGGATAGCAATCGAACGGAATCCACCGCGCAGCGATTGGGATCTTGAGGAACGGTTCCGCAAAGGGCCACGGTCTCACGCACGCGACGCCTGCGCGCAGGGGCAACACCTGAACCGACACGCCCTCGTTATCGTCGAGATTGGTCGGCACCGCCGGAAGGCTCCACACCTCGCCTCGATCGAGTCCGTGCCAACACACGTACAGCGACAGCACATCCCAGGCCTGAAGAAGGCGAAACCCCGCCCATGCCCAGCGTTGGGTCGCAGCGAGATCACCGATCCGCGAGGACAACTCATGCTGACGGGCCATCTCGGCTTCGATGAACTGCCGCTCAAATTCAGGGCGTGTGTGTCGATCGACAGGGCGTCCATCGAGCCCGAGTCGCTTTTCATACAACCCTTGCCCATGCATGCTGACAATGAGTCCCACCTGCGCATCGTCATGCGCTGCATCGTCGATCGCGTGGCCATAGAACGCAGCATGGACTGCGCGATCAACATCGGGAAAATTGATCGGTGCCCCGTGATCGTCGACACCCGGAGCCTTATCCCAGGCGCGCCACCCGTCGTCATGGCAACGCGCAGCGTCAATCAAGGGGGAAAAAGGCGCGCAGCGCGCGAATGACTCGTTGCCCCACGCGGTCGCAAGCTGCCCGCACTGGTCTTGATGATCGACTTGGCGGATAAGACGAAAACGATCCCCATCGCGGGTCACAATCATCGCGGATGCCGTCTCACCACGTGCTGATCGTCAGATCCCGAGTGCGCGCGCAGTATGCAAGAGCCCGATTAACGTTTTCGCGTCTCTGACCCGAGTGATCAATGACGGCAATTGCGAGAGCGCAACAGGCACGATTTCGATTTCCTCTTCGGGAATCGGAAGTACAGGGCTTGGCCGTAATTCGGACACGATGAACAGGTGGAGGAACTCGGTGATCATTGCTGGGGCGGTATAGAAACCGCCCATGTACGTCCAGTTGTCCGCTTCGCGACCAACTTCCTCGGCTAACTCGCGCTCAGCCGCCGCACGGGGATCTTCCCCAGCGAAATCGAGTTTGCCTGCGGGGAGTTCCAGCATGAGCTCTTGGATTGCGTCCCTGGGTTGGCGGACCATCAGGATGTGGTCATCTTCAATCGGCACCATCACCACTGCACCATGATGGTCGAGCACCTCCCGTCGCACGCGAATCCCGCTCGGGCGCTCATATTCAGAGACCCGGAGCCGCACAATCTGACCATCGAAAATATGTGTCGATGCCACAGGACCAGGAAGCACGCCTTCTGGGGGCTGCGATAACGATCCGGGAGGCGTGCGATCACTCATTGCGCTGCAACCGCCTCATCAATGAGTGCCCGCGTCACGCGTTCCATCGCCTCGATGTCGGCAATCGCAATAGATTCGTTACTGGTGTGCACGTCGGTCATCGCGTTACACAGGTTCACGCTCGGAAAACCATTTTTGAGCAGTGCATTCACGTCGGATCCACCGCCAGCGGCGATATGCGACACAGCAAACCCTTCCCGGGTGAGCGCGCGTTCAGCAATACGAACCTGCGCCGCATCGGGTGCGAGCGAATACCCGTGATATTCAGGCGTCACGCGACATTCAAGGTCGCAACCGGCATCAATTGCCGCAGCCGTGAGCGCATCAATCATGGCAGTCAATTGCTCGCCGAGGCGCTCCTGTGAGCGGCTGCGAGCTTCTGCAATCACCTGGCACCGAGCAGCAACTACATTGGTGGCATGCCCTCCTGAGATGACACCGACATTTGCGGTCGTCTCATGATCAATCCGACCAAGCGGCATGCGGGCGATCGCCGCGGCGGCGGCATGAATTGCACTTCGACCATCCTCTGGCTGCATTCCCGCATGCGCAGCGGTTCCGAGGAAGGTTGCATCTATCCGAGAATGCCACGGCGCAGAGGTCACGATCTGGCCAATTGGGCCGGTGTGGTCGTACACAAAGCCCATTTGGCCGATAAGCGTACTCACGTCAAAACATGCGGCGCCGCGCAACCCAACCTCTTCACACGGCGTGAAAAGCAACTCAATCCCCGCATGGGGGACCTTTTGAGAAACGATATTGCGTACTGCCACAAGCATTGCGGCAACGGCTGCCTTGTCGTCACCACCAAGGATTGCGTCGTGGCGATTTCTCGCGACGCCGTCCTCGACCACCACCTCGATCTGATCGGCCACGGGAACAGTGTCCAGGTGGGCGCACAACACGATCGCAATACCCGACGTCGTGGCAGGAAGCCGACCCAAGATGTTGCCGCAACCAGCCTCGAGAAGCTCAGCGGCGCCATCCTCGGTCACCTCGCAACCCAACGACTCGAGCTCGGCACGGATGCGTCGAGCGATCTCATCCTCACGATACGAAGGAGAGGGGATCTCACACAAGTCAATGAAGAGCTGAACGACCTCCGACAACCCCGCAGCCTGAGTGCTCACGCCGAGGACACGGGAGCGTTCGTCAGATCGTGCGCGGTTGATGAACTGTCGGCGAGGCGACCTTTGGCGATCGCCGCCGCCAACGCAGCTCCCACGAAATCGCGGAACAGCGGTTCCGGGCGAGTCGGTCGGCTTTTGAATTCAGGGTGGAATTGGGACGCGCAAAACCATGGGTGCTCGCGAATCTCCACAGCTTCGACCAGTCGCCCGTCGGGAGATGTGGCGGCAACCACCAACCCTGCCTCTTCAATCCCTGGCCGCAGCACAGGATTCACCTCATACCGATGTCGGTGGCGCTCATAGATCACCGACTCCTCGTACGCCCCGGCGACACGCGTGCCGGCGACAAGCGCAACCGGATCGGCCCCAAGACGCATCGTGCCTCCGCGGCCATCAATCTCGCGCTGCTCGGGAAGGAGGTCGACGACGGGATACGGAGTCGCGGCATCAAATTCGGAGCTATTGGCATTGGTCATTCCGCACACATTTCGCGCGTATTCAATGACTGCCACCTGCATACCCAGGCAAATACCGAGATATGGCACAAGCTTTTCCCGCGCATAGCGTGCCGCAGCTATCTTGCCTTCGATACCGCGTTGACCAAAGCCACCCGGAACCAGAATTCCGTCCGCCCGAGACAACCGTTCGGCGAGATCATCATCGTCGGAATCCACCCAATCGATATTGACCTCAACGCCATGGAAAATCGCGGCGTGCTTGAGTGCTTCAGCCACTGACAAATATGCATCGCGCAAGGCGACATATTTCCCGACCAAAGCGATATTGACGACCCCATCGCAGTGATCAATGTGGTCGACCAAGGTGATCCATTCACGCAGATCGGCCGGACGAATAGGAAGGCCAAGTCGCTCGCACACCGCCGCATCGAAGCCCTCGGCCTCCATCCCCAGCGGAACGACGTAGATATCTCTCGCATCCGCTGCAGAAATCACGAAATGCTCAGGGATGCCTGCGTGCAGCGCGATTTTTCCCTTGAGGTCTTGAGTGATGGTGTGATTTGAACGCAACACCAATACATCTGGCTCGATACCAATGCGGCGCAATTCATTCACCGAATGCTGGGTCGCCTTCGTCTTGAGTTCACCGCTTGCCTCCAGGAATGGAACGAGGGTGACGTGAACGAACGCAACATTTTCGCGGCCGACGTCGTTGCGCAACTGTCGAATCGCTTCGAGGAATGGCAGTGACTCGATATCTCCCACCGTGCCGCCGACCTCGACGATGACAACCTCTGCCGCAGAGCTCTCTCCGGCAAGCCGAATACGACGCTTGATCTCGTTGGTGACATGCGGGACGACCTGTACTGTCGCGCCATCAAAATCCCCACGGCGTTCGCGCTTGATCACCGCGTCATACACCGCACCGGTGGTCGTGTTCGACACACGGGTCAGGCTCTCGTCCGTAAATCGCTCGTAGTGCCCCAGATCCAGGTCGGTCTCAGCACCGTCTTCGGTGACGAAGACTTCGCCGTGCTGATACGGACTCATGGTTCCCGGATCGACGTTGATGTAGGGATCGCATTTTTGGAAGAAGATCTTCCAACCGCGCGCCTTGAGAAGGGTCCCAAGCGAGGCTGCAGTGATGCCCTTGCCAAGGCCCGACACCACACCCCCAGTGACGAACACGTACTTGACGGGGTGGTCGCTCACAAGCTCTCCTCGATCAGTCAACGCTGGGAAAAACAATACACAAGCCCGCGGCGCAACTGTCGCGCGCGCCACATTTGTTTCCCCTGCAATACGGGCATATAGCGGAATTCCTCTATCCATCGTCTCGATCTTGACCATCACCGTTGTGCCATGACGACCGCTCTCTGGCGGGGGTGTCCTCTCCATCTGCCAAAATGGACCTGCGTAATCGCCTATTTTCTTCCGTCGCACGCACCCGCGCTGTACGACGAGCAACTGCGATCCGGAGTCCTCGGTAGATGACACATGATCAGCACGCAAACGTGTCGTGGAATGAACGCGTCAACGAGTGGGAGGAAGTTGCCGCGAGTCCCGCATTCCAGCGACTTGCCGACAACATCCTTGAACACGCATCGCCCACACTGGCCGATCGTGTTGTGGACATTGGAGCTGGCACCGGCTTACTCACGTTACGGGTCGCCCCACTCGTCAGGGATGTCCTCGCAATCGATGCGGCGCCGGCAATGGTAGAACGGGTCATCGCGATCGGTAAACGAGAAGGCCTTGAGAATATTTCCGGCGCCGTCGCCGACTTGCGTGAGCTCGGACTCCCCGATGGCTCGCGCACCTTGGCAATATCGAATTACGCCTACCACCATGTCGACCACGAGGACAAACGCGTCGCACTTCAAGATCTCTATCGCGTCTTGGCTCCCGGTGGACGGGTGGTGATCTGCGACATGATGTTTGCCGTCTCGTTGCGTCCCCGAGACCGGAGGATTATCTGGGACAAAGTGAAATTGATCAGTAAGCGTGGACCAGCTGGCGTTCTCCGGGTCCTGAAAAACGCGGGAAAGATTGCAACCGGCACATGGGAGCACCCAGAGCGCCCGGAGGCATGGGAGCAACTGCTCACCGAGATCGGTTTTGTGGAGGTCGCATCGTATGAGCTCACCAATGAGAGCGGACTCGTGACCGCTCGGCGACCGTAGGTATTCGGCGCACACATGCCTGACACACCGCCACGGATGTATCGCACATCGCAGCGACGCCAAAGCGGATCTCGCGCGCCGCTCATCGCTCTGGCGGTCATCCTTATCGTATTGATTGCGGTCCTGGCGATGCGCGGCGGAAGCTCATCGCAACCAGTCAGCGCACGCCCACTGGCTGTGCTCACACTCGCCAGCGCATCTGCCGCACACGCCTCCCCGACAATCAGCATCGTCGCGACCAAACCCCAATTTGAGTTCGGGGAATCGGTCGGAGGCACATCGCAGGGGGACCGTTTCGCTGCGGCGACAACATGGAACCCAGGTGTTCAGCAAGCGGTGGTGCGCGTGTGGTCGCAGCACAAGGGACAAAATTGGCAGTTCGTACAACCAGTGCTCCCTGCAGGTTTCCATCGCAGTTACGACCCCACCATTGCCACGACATCCAACGGCACTGTCGTGGTGGGTGCCGGTATTGATCTGAACAAACGGCTCTATTGCATTGATGGTGGCTCGGTCGCAATTACCCGGTTCACCTCTCCCGAATCCTCGAAAACACGCGTCATCGACGATCGACGTGGCACAGGGACATTCGACGATCGACCCACGGTTGCCGCCGGGATTGGAAATGACGTGTGGGCGGGATGGTCGCGAGGTATCGCCGCGCATGCGTGCGAGACAGTGGGGGGCACCGACCAAATCCAAATCGCCTTTTCGCATGACAATGGGCAAACGTTCGGTGCACCCGTCACGGTGCCATCTCGCGGAGCGAATTTCGGTGTGCAAATCGCGCCCATCGGCTCGGCAGATGCCTACATCACGTGGGCGCAAATCATTCCAGGCAATACCTTGAATGTGCTCGTCGCCGAAATTCGCAATGGGAAACTGGTTGCCGCACCCCAGGTGATTGGCACCGGAATACCCCTTCCCGCGTCCCTCAATGGCGCGAGTTTCCCGCTCTTCACGGCCCCGAGCATTCTTATTGTGAACCGTCGGCCAGGGGTCGCGTGGCCGACATATTCTGGCGGCGTGAGTCGCATCACCGTCGCACTCCCAAACGCTGCCCGAACCGGATGGAACACCACGACCATCGCCCCGTCCCCAGGCAATGATGATCTCTTGCCGGCAATCGGCATCCTCCCGAACAGCACGGTGCTCCTGACCTACGCCGTGCATGTCGCGTCAAATGACGCAGTGGGCTATGAGTCACGTGTCATCGGTGCGACCGCCGATGGAACCGGCATTACCGCCAGCGCCCCGACGCAGATTCGTGCACCGATTCGCGGGCCCGGTTTTCATGAACTCGGTGAGCTTTCTCAACTCAGCCCAAATGGATCGACTCTCTCGACAGCGTTCGCGCTCGGTGGGGCCACCCGTTCGCAGCTTGTCTTTGCCACGTGGGGGCCGTAGCTGGGGGCCCGCGCAATCCCGTTACGGGCGCGCACCCATCAGCTGACCAATGTGTTCGCGCGCCGCGCGGTCATCTGCCGTCGCCCCGAGCATCCGACACAACTCAACCATCCGCGCTTCCCCATCAACGCTGCCAATCAGGGTCGTCGTATCCTCATGGTCGACCGATTTACGTAATACGACCTGCGCATCAGCACGTGCGGCAACCTGCGGAAGATGAGTGATGGCGATCACCTGACGACCGACGCCGAGCAGTGAAAGTCGTTGGGCGACGGCGCTGGCGGTAATTCCGCCGATTCCCGCATCAATCTCATCGAACACCCAGGTTGCGTCATCCTTTGCCGCAGCAAGCCCGTGAAGCGCGAGCAGTACCCGCGACAGCTCTCCTCCAGAAGCGATTTCGGCGAGTGGCGCCTCAGGGAGTCCCGGGTTCAATTGCACGATCATTTTGGCAGCGTCAGTACCCAATGGATCATCTGACGTTGTCATCTGGATCTGCACCTTCGCATCCGGCAATGCCAGATCAATCAGCGCCGCTTCGAGTTCACGGGCCAGCCGCACCGCACCGTCACTGCGCAACTCGGATAACGCATCTGAGATCGTGCGGATCTCCGTACACATGGCCTGGCGGGCGACACTCCACTCAAGGTCAGATCCGGTGTCTGCGGTGAGTGCATCTCGCTCGTCATACACCTCCTGGACCCTGGCAACCACGTCCTCGGGCATGCAGCCCAGCCGCTGTGCGAGGCGGACATACTCTTCAATGCGTGCTTCTGTGCGCTCGAGCCCACCCGCTACCGCATCAAACTGGTCGAGATACCCGCGGATGGAAACGGCGGCGTCCTCGATGAAAATCTGTGCCTGAATGAGGGCGTTGTGCCCGTCCCCAAGTGCTGGATCGATCTCGAGTACATCGCGAATCGCACGTTCAGCCCTCCCGATCTGCTCGCGGGCACCGAATTCGCCGTCCTGAGGCGCGAGGGCCTCGGCGGCGGTGTGAGCTGCCTGAGAAAGTCGATCGGAATGCCTGAGTCGAGTTTGATCTGTACGCAGGCGCGCATATTCACCTTCAATGGGCAACACGATGTCGATCTGACGAAGAAATTCATCCAACGTGTCGATCCGTACTCGTCGGAGATCGGCGTCGGCCTCGAGGCGCGCCCGTGCGGTGTCGCCGCGGCGAACCTCACGTCGCAGACGCACCAACTGCTGTGCGAGCACAACCGCATTTGGGCCGCAATAGCCATCTAACGCCTGCAGTTGGGCACGACCGCTCACAAGCGTCCGCTGTTCACCCTGGCCCGAGAACCGCACCAAGGCGTTGAAGAAATTCATCATCGCGGCACGGGGCACCGTGACACCATCGACCATTGAACGTGCGCGGCCGTCCCGAGGAATCCGTCGAGTAATCACGCACTCACCAGGATCCTCAAGAATCTCGCGAATGGAAAGTGCTGGATCGTCGTCATCAAAGCTGTCCCAAATTCCATCTGGGATCGCAAACACGCCTTCAACAACGGCCTGTTGCTGACCTGGACGAATAATGGCCGTGTCGACAGGACCGCCCGCGAGGAGTCCAAAGGCCATCATCAGTACCGACTTGCCTGAGCCGGTCTCACCAGTGATCACCGTGAGCCCGGCGCCAAACGTCATCTCGGCGTGCTCAATCACCACAACGCCACGTATTTCGAGGTGGCGAATCACGTCACTACCCGCGTCCGAATTTCTCCCGGTAACGCCGGAAAAACGAGGCTTCAGGGAAAATTGCAAGATGGACGTTGTCGCCACCCAGCCCAATCGTGATCTGGCGACCCGGCGCGAGACTTCCCACCTTGGCACCATCTGCCAGCACATCGCAATCACCCCAGATTGCCGAATTGGTCACGACAAGCTGCTCCTCTGGAGCAATGACGAGCGGTCGCGTGTCCAAGTGATGCCCGGCCAGGAAGCTCAGCACGAAGCACCGCACACGCCAGCTCACCGTAGGCCCGCCAGCGGCGAGATTGTATGCGGTTGAACCCACAGGGGTCGAGCAGACCACACCATCACATCGCACCGTTGCGACCTTTTCTCCATCGATGGCAAATGACAAATCCGCAATGCGTGTCTCGCCGCTCCGCACAAGTGCAAGGTCATTGACTGCCCGCACGGCTCCGTCACTCCAATCCACAGTTAAGGAGGGAAGCGCGATCACCGAGTACTCACCACGCAATGCCCGCCTGAGTCCGTGCTCCAGCTCAGAACGCTCGATCGAGCACAAAAATCCCACCCGACCAAAATTCACACCGATGACGGGCGTACCCGCCCCGGCTTCCCGGGCAAGTGCGCGCAGCATGGAGCCATCGCCGCCGAGTACAACGATCAAATCTTCTCCGCCACCACGAAGAGCCACCCCATCGCTCGACACGTACTTGGCAAGCCGCGGATGCTTGGCAACCTCGACTGGAGGCACCAGGACCTCCACACCACACTCATCGAGAATCGCGAGGACGGTATCGAGCGAACCGCTGGTGTGATCGGGTGCGCGATGGGTCAACAGCAACACGCGGGTGGCCGATGTGCCCGCGGGAGCAATAGGTATGGGGCGATTGAGTTCAGTCATACGGTCCCTGCAGTATGACCGGCCGCGACCGCTGCGTCGATCTGTACATCGATATTGGTATCAGGAGCCTCGTCAAACCCCCGCGATGCATAGAGAAAGATCTCCCGATTCCCCTTCGGCCCAGGAACGCCGCTATCGGCCGCACCACATACGGTGCCCCCGAGTTCGGTGACCGTCCGGGCCACCGAGGCGACCGCAGCGCGGCGGACTTCTGGATCCCGCACCACGCCCGATGACCCCACGTGGGCCCGGCCCGCCTCAAATTGAGGTTTGACCATTAACACGGCGCGCCATTTCTCCCCGAGACATGGCACGATCGACGCCCACACCAACGACGTGGAGATAAAGGCGAGATCGCTGACAATAAAATCAGGGGTATAGGGCAACGCCTCAGCGGTCAGATGGCGCGCATTGGTGCGCTCCATCACATGCACACGAGGATCATTTCGCAGCTTCCAGTCAAGCTGGCCGTATCCCACATCGACGGCAATCACCTCTGCCGCCCCGCGGGCGAGCAGGCAATCGGTAAAGCCACCCGTCGACGCGCCCAGATCAAGGGCGCGCACGCCCTGCACCGCAACCCCCACTGCGTCGAGTGCGTTGGCAAGCTTCAATCCTCCACGAGAGACAAATTCGGGTGCAGCGTCAACATGCAACGCCCGGGTGTCGTCAACTGAGGCACCGGGCTTATCGACAATCTGGCCATCAACTCGCACGCGGCCAGCGATGATCGCGGCCTGCGCACGCGAACGAGTCGGTGCAAGACCTGCGGAGACAAGTGCAACATCAAGGCGGGATCGCGTCATTCGGTTGCGATGATAGCCCGAGCACCCGCCAGCGCCGACTCAACTAGTGGCCTCGTTTGGCCCCTTCGCCAAGCGACGCCAATTCCGCGCGGACCCGCTCCACAATCAGCTGCGGGCTCAAGCCCGACTGCGCCAACAGGGATTCACGTTTCCCATGATCGATAAATTCATCAGGAAGACCGAAGACCAACACTCGTCCGACCGCCCCCGAAAGTGCCTCTAGCACCGCCGACCCGAAACCACCGTGGGCCGCGTGATCCTCGATGGTCACGACAAGATCGTGTGTCGACGCCAACTGCCGCATCAACGAACTATCGAGTGGCTTGACAAACCGCGCATTGACGACGGTTGGTACCACGCCCGTCGCCGCCTGGAATTCCTGTGCGCATGCGGTGGCGATCTGGGTTCCGTAGCCATAGCCGACAAACGCCACGCGCTCGCCAGAGACCAGCGTTTGGGCGACACCGATGTCAATAACCTTCGGTGACGCGGGAATCTCAACGCCGACTCCGGCACCCCGGGGATAGCGAATCGCAACAGGCCCATCGCAGCGCAGCGCCGTGTGCAGCATGACCACAAGTTCGGCCTCGTCCATCGGCGCCATGATCGTCATATTGGGGATACCGCGTAGGTACGCAATGTCGAGGGTGCCGTGATGGGTTGCCCCGTCATCGCCCACCAAACCCCCGCGGTCAATTGCGAATACAACGGGGAGGTTTTGCAGCGCAACATCATGAATGATTGGATCAAATGCACGCTGCAAGAACGTGGAGTACACCGCCACGACGGGCCGCATGCCCGCAATCGCCAAGCCGCAGGCGAATACCACCGCATGCTGTTCGGCGATGCCAACATCAAAGGTACGCTCGGGGAACCGCGCCGCCAGATGCTGCAATCCTGTGCCCTTGAGCATGGCTGCAGTGATCCCGACAACACGGGGGTCCTTCTCGGCTTCGGCAACTAATGCCCGACCAAACACCTCGGTGTAGGAGGGGGCACTCGGTGCCGAGGACGGCATCGAACGACCGGAACTTGGATGAAACGGCGAGGCCCCGTGCATCGCTTCGACGTCCGCTTCGGCGGGTTCGTACCCTTTGCCTTTCGTCGTTTTGACGTGCACAAGAACTGGGCGATTACGTCGGACTGCAAGGCGAATGGCACGTCGCATTGCCGCCACGTCATGGCCGTCGAACGGCCCCATATAGGCGAATCCAAGCGCCTCAAAAAGTGCGCCGGATTCAAACCATAAGGCTTTGGTTGCATCGCGTAAACCGGTGCCGACCACGCCGCCCCCAGGCACCCGTGACAGCCCCTTTTCGACCTCCTCACGCACGCGAGTCAATGTGGAGTCCACGCGAGCACGCTGGAGCATCCGCGACATCGCGCCAACATTTTGCGAAATGCTCATGCCGTTGTCGTTCAACACCACCACAACTGGTGTGCCGAGTTCACCGGCTTGATTGAGCCCTTCGTAGGCCATTCCGCCGGTCATCGCACCATCGCCAATGACACAGACGACTGCGCCATGGGTCCCCGGCAAGCGGCGTTGCGCCTCCGACAAACCGACCCCGTAGCTAATCGACGTTGAGGCGTGTCCGGCGCCCATGACGTCGTGCTCACTCTCGGTGCGCTTGAGAAACCCAGAAAGGCCACCCTGCTGTCGCAAGGTGTGAAATTCATCAAGGCGCCCCGTCAAGAGCTTGTGGCCATACGCCTGGTGCCCCACGTCCCAAATCAACTTATCGCGAGGGCTCTCGAGCTCGCAATGGAGCGCGATCGTCAACTCGATGGTGCCGAGGCTGGCGCCAAGATGCCCACCGGTCTGCGACACCGTCGTAATGATGGCCTCACGCATTTCGCCCGCCAATACGACCAGATCGGCATCAGACATCTCGCGCAATGACGACGGCCCCTCGAGGCCGCGTAACAAAGGAAATTGGAAGGCAGATGAATCAGTCACTCAGTACATCCTAGAGATCGAACTGGTCAATCCAAGAAGGTGCGGTGGAATCGGCAACGAATGTCACTCAGAGGCGGCGACTCTACGTCCGTCTCCCTCGTTACGATCTCGCACACTGCCTGGTGCCCTCTCTTGGAGCCAATCATAAGCTCGTCCGCGACCCCCACTTCGTCCTCACGTCACGACCTTCCTAATGAGGCGCAGATTGCCGAATTCCTCGGTGAGGCCGGACTCGCATCACGGCTTGCAGTGCATTATCGCCCCATCGTCGACCTCTCGACCGGCGTGGTCGCAAGCATCGCAGCGCGGATCCGTTTCACCGACCCACGAATGATCGATGTCCCCGCGAAACAGGTTGTCCGCATCGCGGAGACAACCGGCGCGATTATTCCGATCGGCGCCTGGCTGATTCGCCAATCGGTCCATGATCTATCCGACATTCTTCAGGCGCCGCGGACACAAGGCTCAATCGGACTTTCGCTCAAGGTCTCCACACCCGAACTCGCAGATGAAGGTTTTGGCACTCGGGTGGCGCAAGCGTTGACGTCTGCTGGCGTGACACCTGATTCATTAATCCTCGAGATCACTCACCCGCCTGCGGATGAAACCAACGAAGTGGCAGGAAGCCTGCAACTGCTCAGAAGCCTGGGGGTGACCCTCGCAGTCGATGAATCATCAATGGGGCCAGAGGCGATCGCGCAACTGCGGGCGCTGCGCATCGGAGAGATGCGCGTAGCTCCCGATATCTGCCAGCTCGCACCGACCGATCCATCATCTCGGGCAACATTGAGTGCCATCGTCGGCCTTGCGCGTGCCCTTGGCGTCATCACAGTCGCAACAGGTATTCAGAGTTCAGAGCAGCTCGACACCGCTCGCGCTCTGGGAGTAGATCGAGCGCAGGGTGCCCTTTTGGGATCGCCCGCGCCCTTTGACGAGCTCATTTCCTGGCTCAACCCGCGCTAGGCGTCTGTATCGGAGCCTGAAGGCTCCTCGCTGTCGGACTCCGGTCCACGCATCTCCATCGCAGATGCAAGTTGACTTGACACAGCTTGCGCGATCGCAAGGGCTTCGTCAGCAAGTTCCCGTATCCGATCGACCGCGATTCCATCTGTTTCAAGCTCATGGGCAATCGCGGTGAGGCGATCGATCGCCGAGCTCACGGCGGGATCTTGCGCAGCGTCACTCACGAGGCAAGGTCCTGCGAGCGGTATTCACGGGCAATGCGACCAAGGATTCCATTTACGAATGCCGGAGCCTCGGCCCCGCAATAAATCTTGGACAGCTCCACGGCCTCATTGATCGCAACAGCCGCAGGCACCTCAGGCCAATCGAGCAGCTCGTGGACTGCGACTCGCAAAATATTGCGTTCAAGTGGGGCAATACGATCAGCGGTCCACCCATCCGCACTCGCGGTCAGCATGGCGTCCACCGCCGTTGTATCAACCGACACTCCGTCGACAAGTGCCCGCGTAAATTCGTCAATCGGACGACCGCGATCGCGTTCGAGATTTTGAATCAGCTCTTCGATGGGCAAATCGGTCACATCGTGCTGATACAGCAAGACGACCGCCTGCGTACGACCCGCACGACGCCCTTCCGTTCCCGGCGTTCGACCGGCGGTACTCATACCGCTGCGGTATCGAGCGATGGCAACTCATGCCCTCGCTCAACCAAATACGCAGTCGTGTAGCGACCATCAACAAACGCTGCCTCGCGGACAATGTCACGAAAGAGAGGAAGCGTCGTCGGGACACCCTGCACATCAGCCTCCATGAGGGCGCCTTTGAGACGAGCCACTGCCCGCGGGCGGTCAATTCCCCAGACGCACAGCTTCGCGATCAGTGAATCGTAATTTGGCGGAATATTGACGCCTGGCGCACAAAATGTATCGACACGAATCCCCGGACCACCCGGCATCCGGAACTCTTTGAGGCGACCGGCGCTGGGCCGAAACTCCAACGACGGATCCTCTGCGTTCACGCGGACCTCAATTGCGTGCCCGTTGGGCGCAACTACCCCCGTGCGGGAGAGCACTTGACCCTGGGCAACGCGGAGCTGCTCCGCCACCAGATCCAATCCCGACACCAACTCGGTGACGGGATGCTCGACCTGCAAACGCGCATTCAATTCAAGAAAGAAAAAGTCTCCACGCGCATCCACCAAGAACTCAAAAGTCCCCGCGCTCTTATAGCCCCAGGCGCGTGAGGCACGGATACAGGCATCGTGCATCGCAGTCCGGGTCGCGTCTGGCAAATGCGGCGCTGGCGCTTCCTCGAGCAGCTTCTGATGGCGGCGCTGGATCGAACATTCCCGATCACCGGCGACAAGAACGCCTCCGAGACCGTCCGCAAGCACCTGCACCTCGACGTGGCGTGCTCCTTCAAGCATGCGCTCGACATAGAGCCCACCGTCACCAAATGCGGCGACCGCTTCCCGTTGTGCAATATCAAAGGCAGCGGGCAGTTCGTCGGATGATTCGACACGCCGCATCCCTCGACCACCACCACCGGCGGCGGCCTTGAGAAGTACCGGGAATCCGGCGCGCTCGGCAGCGGCAATCGCTTCTTCAAGTCCGTCGACAGCCCCATTCGAACCATCCAATACCGGAAGGCCTGCTTCGCGCGCGGCCTGCTTGGCTTGGACCTTGTCGCCCATCCGCTCCATGACATCGGGCGACGGTCCGACGAACACCAATCCGGCATCGGCACAGGCTCGAGCAAAGGTCGCATTCTCGGCCAGAAAGCCATAGCCGGGATGTACGTGTGTGCACCCGGTGATCTCGCCTGCGCCAATCACATTGCCGATTTGCAAATAACTCTCATTTGGAGGCGGCGGACCGATGCACACCGCCTCGTCAGCGAGTTGTACCGCGAGGGTATTGGCATCAACGGTCGAGTACACCGCGACCGTCGGGATCCCGAGCTCCCGGGCGGTACGAATGACACGAACTGCAATTTCGCCTCGATTTGCGATTAGAAGTTTCATCGCGCCTCGCTACGAAGGATCGATCAAGACGAGAAGATCGCCATATTCAACGCCATGAGCGTTCTCCACACAGATGCGACGGACAACCCCCGCGACGTCAGCAGTGATTTCGTTAAACAGCTTCATTGCTTCAATCAGACACAGGGTTTGGCCGGCCTCGACCCGCTGCCCTTCCGCCACAAAAGGATCGGCATCAGGTGATGGCGCCCGGTACAGCGTTCCGACCATGGGACTTGTGATGCGATGTAGGCCGTCGTCGATGGAAGCCTCTGCACCCGGGCCGGCTGCCCCACCCGCCACAGCGGCTACAGGAGCAGCGCGGCGCACGGTGACACGGGCGCCACCAAGCTCCACACTGACCTCTGCCTCAGTCGAGCCTTCGACTGCTTGAATCAGCGTTTCAAGAAGGGCGCGATCAATTGCTGCACCCTCCTCGTCGGCGACCTCGGTCCGAAGTGACTGACGCCTGGCGATCAAACGTTCAGCACTCTCCGGGAATTGGGCCAACAACACCAGATCCTCCTGCGAGACCCCGCGAGGAGCATCCGCGGCAACGGACGCAAGAGACACGAGTGCGATCTCATTGGGTGCTGCTGCCTCGGCACGCGCGAGCACCTCACCGGCGACAGGGCCTCGCAATTGACCGTAACGACCAAGTGCCGCCGATGCGATGACGGGTTCAATCTCACGCCAACGCTCCCCGTCGATGACGTGATCCGCTGCTTGAGAGACAACCGCGTCGCCAAGTGGGTAGGCAAGCGTGGTGTTGCCAATCTCCGCGGCAACCAGTCGCACCTCTTCGGCAACGTCGACAAGATTGCGCGACATTCCAAGTCGGCCCAAACGGCTTACCAGCGCAGCCTCAAGATCCGGCGGCAGTGCGACTGCGGGACCGAAGAGATCTGCAGCAGCCAAACTCAACCGGTCGGGGGTCAGCATCCCCCCAATAATCCGCGTTGCGGCGTACAAACCATCGCGATTGACGCTCAGCGCGTTCTCGGTCCCGGCAAGGGCCACACGAAGTGTTTCTGCACTCGGGCGAGCTGCGGTCATCGCAACCGGACCGGCAGCGCAATAGACCGCACGCGCACCAGCTGCGATCGCAGCTTGCGCGAGAATCGGAGCCAGACCGCCGGGAGCCTGCACAATCACTTCCACGGGCAACTGGGTCCGCTGAGTCGCAGTTGCGACGAGCGTTGCCAACTGCGACGGGGAAAGGTGACCACCACCATCCGAAACGCACAGCGCGGAGGCACCAGGAAGACTGGCGAGCGCCTCGGCTTCGCGCGCCCAACGGGGATCTTCAATGGCAGGAACTGGTCCGGCAATCAGCGTGGGGACGAATCTGATGGCGGCATCACGACACGCGGATGCAACCGCTTCGAGTGCGGTGGCGTTGTTCAACGGATCCAGTGCGCGCAACCGCCCGACGCCCGCCTCTGACGCCGACAACGCGAACTGACGAACGACGTCCGATCCAACTGGTCGGTCATGCCAGAGCATCGTGCCGTGGACGACGATTCCCACAGGGGTACGTCCCGCATGGCGGACGACCGCACGAATACGATCCCACGGCGACTCTGTGCGCAGCTCCAGTGCAGCGCGTGCCCCCCGGGGATCCATCACCTCAATTGCTTGCGCACCCGCCTCGGCGAGAACTCCCGCCGCGACCGCAAGATCATTTGCATCGATCGACGATCCCCACGGATAGGTCGCAAGATCGCGAAGCGTCGTGTCGATATAGGCGACCCGGTTCACGCGCGCGCCGCGTATTCGCGGGAACGAGTATCGATCCGGATCTTGTCCCCCTCATTGACAAACAGGGGCACGTTCACCGTGGCCCCGGTCTCTACCTGAGCTGGCTTCATCACATTCGACACCGTGTCCCCCTTCGCGCCTGGATCGCAGCGCGTGACGGTTAATTCAACAAACGTTGGCAGCTCAACGCGAAATGGCGCATCGCGGATAAAGAGTACCTGGACTTGCGCGTTCGGCGCCAGCAAATCGCCGTTTTCTACACCATCGGCGTCGACATTCACTTGCTCATAGGTCTCATTATTCATGAGCACCAGCTGAGCGCCATCCTCGTACAGGAATTGCATGTCGACGGTGTTTGTCGTCACCCGCTCGACCTTTTCGCCGGCACGGAAGGTTCGCTCAGTCGTGTTGCCCTTTGCGAGGTTCTTCAGCTTCGTGCGAACAAACGCCCCACCCTTGCCCGGCTTGACGTGTTGGAACTGCACAACACTCCAAAGCTCGCCATCGAGGTCAAGGACGTAGCCGTTTTTTAGGTCATTTGTGGTGATCGCCATTGTTCTCCCTGCGTATCGCTCAGACGGTGACGGAATTCACTGCCAATTTGGGGGACTGCGACAGCGTGCGCGAACCATCGTCTGTCACGACGACGAGATCTTCAATTCGAACCCCGCCACGCCCTTCTAAATAAATACCCGGCTCTATGGTGACAACCATGCCCGGACGCAATGTCTCTGTTCCTTCCCGCGACACGCGGGGTGCCTCATGAATCTCGAGCCCGACCCCGTGCCCTAAGCCGTGACCAAATGCTTCTCCCAAACCGGCACTGACGATGATGTCGCGAGCGACGGCGTCGAGTGCAGCGCAGGTGAGTCCTGGACGAACCGCAGCAAGCGCAGCAGATTGCGCCTGTGCACACACAGCGTACGCATTGGCCAGGTCGTCCTGCAGCGGTCCCGTGGCAATCGTTCTGGTCATATCCGAGCAATATCCATCGACGATAGCGCCAAGGTCGATCACCACCAGCTCCCCTGTGCCGATAACCCGGTCGCCCGGCACAGCATGTGGCTTCGCGCCATTCGCACCGGTCGCCACGATCGTGTCGAAGCTCGGGCCCTCTGCGCCGCAGCGAAAAAACTCCGTTTGCAGGGCAAAGGCAACATCACGTTCTGTGCGCCCAATGATGCCCTCCGCGAGCACCGTCGCAAGCGCTGTGTCAGCGACATCGGCGGCTCGCTGGATCGCGGCGATCTCGCCCTCGTCTTTGACAAGACGCAGTTCCTCAACCCGGCCAACCTCGGACGAGATCTCAATTGCGTCATCACGTGCTCGAATGCTTGTCGATAGCTGTGCACCGCGCGCCATTGAGACATGCGCGGCCTCCAGCCCGACGCGCCCAGATGCCGCCAACTCGATGACCGCCTTGGCAATATGCGCCGTCAGATCACCCGGCCCGATGACGACATCAACCTCGGTGTCAACTTGCTCTCGGGCACTCACCGAATACCGCGAATCGGTCAATACCAACGCACCATGAGTACCGATCACACACACTCCATTTGATCCGACATATCCGGTCAGATACCGAACGTTTGGAGGGTGACTGACAACAAACACATCGAGATCGAAACTCCGGAGCACCTGCTGAAACGCTGCACGCCGGTGAGAGTAGATGCTCATCCCAGCTCCGTAACGAGCGCATCAAGCGCGTCCCGATATCCATCGAGTCCACGGCCCCAAATCGCGGTGAGTGCAAGATCACGGACCACGGAAATGCGCCGATGAGGCTCCTGCGCTCCGCGTGCCTCGACATCGGAGATATGAACTTCTACGAATGGGGCGCCAAGGGCCTCGAGTGCATCGCGGATCGACCACTGATAGTGCGTCCACGCACCAGGATTGACGATTGCCCCATCGACAATTCCTGAAAGACCATGCACATGTTCGAGAAACGCGCCTTCGTGATCGCTCTGAAAGCATCCAACGCGCATTCCGCGCTCTTGACCCCAGGCACGCACCTGTTGCTCCAAATCGAAGAGCGAAAACTGCCCGTAGTGCTGGGTTGGCCGTCGACCAAGCATCCCGAGATTCGGGCCGTGCAGTAATGCGATTCGCAGATCCCGTGCCATCGTTATCGCAACTCCTCGATCGCAGCTATCACCACATCGCGTGGTGGATCTTGGCGCAACAGCACTGCGCCAGGCTCCTGCACGAACACCATGTTAAATGAGCTCGCACTCGCCTTCTTGTCGCGCTGCATCGCCTCGAGAATGGCAGCGGTCGACACATCGCTTGCCAATTGGGTCGGCAAACCGTGGCGAGCGAGGATTTGCAGCGTGCGATCCCGCCATTCCAACGCCGCCCCAATGGTTTCGTGCGCGACCCGCAATGCTGCAAGCAGTCCCAAACTGATCGCCTCACCGTGGTGATACCGGCCATACCCTGCAGCAGCTTCAATCCCGTGACCAACCGTGTGTCCGAGATTCAAACTCGCCCGCAACCCCGTTTCGCGCTCGTCCTGGCCGACGACGTTGAGCTTATGCACCACACAATCGCGAATGAGTGCGACAAACCCATCTGCCGCGGGATCTAGCGGCGCCGGCCACGCCTCAACGTGTGCAAACATCTCATATGAATTCAGCAATCCGTATTTGATGACCTCTGCAAACCCGCACGACAACTCCCGTGCCGGCAAGGTCGCAAGGGAATCGGTGTCCATCACGACGAATTCGGGTTGCCAGATAGCGCCGACGTAGTTCTTTGCCTCGGGAAGGTCCACCCCGGTTTTGCCACCGACCGCCGAATCCACCATCGCCAAGAGCGTGGTGGGCAGGTGCACGAGGCGAATTCCACGCTGATAGGACGCAGCGACAAACCCCGCGAGGTCGCCGACCACGCCGCCGCCGACAGCGACAACGGCATCAGCACGTCGAATCCCATTCTGGGCAGCGATACGACAAATACGCTCTAGCTCGGCGAGCGTTTTGGAGCCTTCACCTGATGGCACAACGACATCAACCACGCGGATGCCCCGACTCACCAGCACATCACGGGCCCGTCCGGCGTATGCCGCCACGGCGGCATCGCTGATCAGCAACGCCGCAGCACCTTCGAGCCGCTCATCCCACAATTGGCCAAGGCGATCTATTTGCGACGGGCCGATCAATACAGGGAAATGGGCATCCCCGATTTCCCCCCACACAAGATGATGCGCGCCATGTTCGTCCGGCGAAGTCATTCCACGCGACCCGGATCAGATCCGCCCGATGCAAAGTTGACCGCCGCGGTGACGACATTCTCGAACGGCAACAGTGCGTCAATCTCGACGTGCGCGGTCTCGCGATAGAATCTCTCGCGTCGCGCATACCGTCGCAAAAATTGCGCCTCGTCGGTCGCGAGCGGACGCGAGGACCCGTTGACGCGCTCCCAGAGCTGCTCGGGCTCAGCATGCAACCAAATCACTGATGCGACCCGATGCAACAGATCTCGAGTTTTGGGGTTTTCGATGGCGCCACCGCCAATCGCGAGAACGCCTCCGGGAGATGACTCGACAATCCCGCGGATTGTCCGCTCCTCGGTGCGCCGGAACCACACTTCGCCCTTCGTGGCGAAAATCCGGGGGATATCGAGCGCGGCGGCGTGCTCAATGACCGCATCCGAATCAAGGAAGGGCCGATCCAAGTGCTCTGCGACGGCGCGCCCGACTGTCGATTTTCCCGCACCCATATAGCCGGTCAGCACCACCCACGACACGGTGTGAAACCTACCCGCGAATGGTGGCGAGGTACCGAGCCACACTCTCATCAAGCTGGCTCACCGCGTCGCCACCAAACTTTTCCAGCAAGGCCTGCGCAAGCACCAGTGCCAACATCGCCTCACCAATCACGGCTGCGGCAGGTACGGCGCAGATATCTGAGCGCTCCTTAAATGCGGCACGTGCCTCTTTTGTCGCAACGTCAACGGACGCCAAAGGACGCGAGAGTGTTGAGATTGGCTTCATTGCGGCACGCACCACCACGGGGGCCCCATGGGTCATCCCGCCTTCGATGCCGCCGGAACGATTCGTGTGCCGGTGATACCCCTGCTCGGCATCCCAAAAGATCTCATCGTGGGCCTGTGAACCAGGAATCTGACCCAGCTCAAATCCCGCCCCGATTTCCACCGCCTTGATCGCTTGGATTCCAAGGAACGCCTGACCGATACGACCATCCATACGCGCATCTCCAGACACATGCGACCCAAGTCCGGGCATTACCCCGAATGCGACCACCTCGAAGACCCCGCCGAGGGTGTCATGTGACTGTCCTGCAGTTTTGATCGCTTCACGCATCCGCACCGACGCCTCGGCGTCGAGGCAGCGCACGGGGCTCTCGTCGACCCCGTCAAAATCTTCAAGTAGCAACGTCTGCCCATAAGGCACGTGCTCGGCGCCAACACGCACGACATGACTGCGAATTTCGATCCCGTAACGGCGCAACAGCGCCTTTGCGACGCCGCCAGCGGCGACACGTGCTGCGGTTTCCCGAGCACTGGCGCGCTCAAGAATGGGGCGCAGGTCCTGCCCGTCGTATTTCTGCATGCCCGCAAGATCGGCGTGACCTGGTCGCGGCAATGTAATTGGATCCACATCCGAGGCGGGTTCCCAGACGGCCATCCGGTCTTCCGACCAGTTTGGGAAGTCCAGATTCGGAATCTCCAACATGAGTGGACTGCCGATGGTGCGTCCATGACGGAGTCCGCTTTTGACATGCACGCGATCGCGTTCAATCTTCATCCGGCCACCACGACCGTAGCCGAGTTGCCGGCGCGCGAGATCGTTGTCGATGTCGTCGGGGACCAGCTCCAAACCGGCCGGCAGGCCCTCCATAATCGCGAAGAGCGCCGGGCCATGTGATTCTCCGGCTGTGCGATAGATCAGGGCCATTACGAGCAAGTCTATCTGCCCGGGCGGTCGTGCGTCATCTGTGCGGAAAACCAGCACAGTTTGCGGGGAAAGATATTCGGCTTTTTACCCGCATATTGCAGCAATAATCACCCCCAGCCCCGGAACGCATAACCGTTGGTCACCACAACGGCCGATTCTCCCGTCATACTGACTTCATTGCTGCGACGAGGGGTGTGGCCCAGATGACCGAAATCTCACATGAAGCTTTGTCCGCAGAACTCGAGCGGGCACGCAACGACTATCTTGCCGTCTCACGCGGAGCGCATCTGTATGCCTCCCCGGCTGACCACGAAGAAGCGGAACGTCGTGCGTGGGAACGCCTCGAGATGGCTCTTGCCTCGTCACAACAGGTAGCCGAGACCTCCGGAGCCTCTGCCTAACCGCATTTGCGGTGGGTTGCGGTGCGTCACATAGGTGGGTGTCCGAGCGTGCCTCTAGGACAGATGATCTGCGGGTACCGCACATCGGCTCTACGGGAAGATCGGGCACCTGGTACGTCATGGCGGGTGTCGTGACTTCGCCGCCCTCATGCACGCGCTAGTGTGACCCAGGTGTCCGCCCCACTCCTCATCTCACCAATCGTTCTCGTGACAGATGGCGCGTGCCCAGGGAACGGCACTGCTGATGCGCGGGGTGGATGGGCAGCAATCCTCTCGGATACACATGGTCACGAGATTGTGCTGACCGGCGGAGAGACCCCATCGACAAACAACCGCATGGAACTCACCGCGGCGCTCGAAGGGCTCGCCGCAGCACCAGCGGGAGCCGACATTGAGCTCGTCACCGACTCGACATATGTCGCAAATGCCATCTCACAAGGCTGGCTCGATGGATGGCAGCGGCGGGGATGGCGTACCGCGGCCAAGCAGCCAGTTGCCAACCGAGAACTCTGGGAGCGCATGCTTCGCGAAATCGGCCGTCACCAACGCGTACGCACCACACTGGTGAAAGGGCACGCAGGCCACGATGCAAATGAGCGGGCGGATCAGCTTGCCCAACATGCGGCACTCGACGATTACGGTCCCGCGGCGCGCGGGATGCACCCCTCGGGCACCGGATCAGATCCCATCGACCAGCAACTTGGCTTTTCCTTTGGTGCCGACAGGGGACCCAACACCACGACCTAAGACCGTGCAACACTGAGTGGTATGCCGTCGTCACTGTCACTCGGACGCATCAAGGGAATACCGATCAGCGCGAATTGGAGCCTGGTCGGCCTGATCGTGCTGTTGTCATGGGAATTGGCAACACACGTATTCCCATCAAGCGACCCTGGCCAATCCTCCATCGCCTACACCGCAATGGGAATCGCTGCAGCGATCGGGTTGATCGCCTGTATTTTGCTGCACGAATTGGCGCATGCGATCCAGGCTCTGCGTGAGGGCATGCGCATTCACAGCATCACCCTCTGGCTCTTCGGTGGTGTCGCACGATTTGATCGATTCTTCCCGTCGGGTGGGGCGGAAATACGCATCGCACTTGCGGGGCCAGCGATCTCGATCGTCCTTGGCGGCGCGGCGCTTGCAAGTGCATCGCTGCCCATGCTCCCCGCCCCCATCGCCACAACCCTATGGTGGCTCGGGACAATGAATCTCATTCTCGGAGTATTCAATTTGCTCCCTGCGCTCCCGCTTGATGGGGGACGCGCCTTGCGTGGCGCGATGTGGGCGACCACACACGATCTCGCTCGCGCGACACGAATCGGCGTGCAGGTATCAAAGATCGTCGCAATCGGAATGATGACGACCGGTCTGGTGATTGCGATGTCGTTTGGAAACCCTGTGTCGGGAATCTGGTTGGCGCTGATCGGGCTCTTCGTATTGCAGGCAGGCAGACATGAAGCCGCGCCTGCACCGCCAGCGCCAGCGCCGGTGACGATCGCAGATATTCTGCGTCCGACCGGCGTGAGCCTTTCGGCCGACGTCGCCGTCACTCAGATTGAAACCCTCATCGGTTCTTCGTCCCCACTCACCGCAATTCCGGTGAGCGACGATGAACAAGTCATTGGAATCCTCCCTGTCGCAGCGGTCGAGGCACTGGCTCCAGAATTTCGTTCCCGCACGACAGCGCGCGCACTCATGATTCCTCGCGGAGACCTCATCCGGCTCTCCCCCACGACCGACATAGCTGCGGCTCGACCGCTCCTGGCCACGAGCCCATGGGGATATGGACTCGTTGTCGACAACGACGTCCTCTTGGGCATCGTTGGCCCACGTGAAATCAACCAGAGTACCGCGAACCCGACCTAGTACTTATCGCGGACCAGTGCGGACTCGATCAGAGTGATGCACGACATACGCGGCAGCCGCAGCAAATGCGTTCGGTCGCCGCTGCGCCCACCGGCCACCCGGGCCTCCGTCGGCGCCAAGCACGTGGCGTTCCGCGCACACCAACCCTTCGCTGTGTACCAGCTGTTCAAAATCGAGAATGCTGCATGGGTGGATGTTTGGCGTGGCGAACCATTGCTCAGGAGCAAGCGGCGACACCGGCATGCGACCCCGCAGCGCCAATCTGGTGCGCAATCCAATGTGGCCATAGTTGATGAAGGAGACAATCGCCGTATCGGCAACGCGCATCATCTCGTGCAGCACACGCGCGGGGCGGCGGGTTGCCTGCAGGGTTTGTGACAGCACCACGACATCGAAAGAGTTATCGGTGAAATCGGTCAACCCATCGTCAATGTCAGCTGCAATCACCGGAATACCTTTGGCGACGCATGCATGAAATGCGTCTGATGACACTTCCACCCCTTGGCCCTGGCAACCGCGCTCACGGATCAGGGCGCTCAAGAGATCCCCATCGCCACACCCGAGGTCGAGCACACGGGCGCCCGTGGGCACCATTTCTGCAATCAGACCAAGGTCAAGACGCATGTGGACGCCTTTGCGGTGGGAGCTCTGCGCGGCGCAGAAAGTTTGCAACCGTGACGTGGTATTCGGGGATCACCAAAAGAAAGGAGTCATGGCCGTGCGGTGATGAGATCTCGCGGAAACTTACCGGCACGCGGTGTGCAGAGAGCACGCGCACAATCTCGCGCGAATGGCTGGTATCGAATCGCCAATCCGAATCAAAACTCATCACAAGAAATGGCAGATCGAGATCCGCAAGTCGAGCGGCTGCGTGCTCCATGTCGCCGAACGGATCGAAGTAATCCATCGCCCGCGTCAGATAAAGATAACTATTGGCATCAAAACGCCCGAGAAACGCCTCACCCTGATGATGAAGATAGCTCTCCACCTGAAAATCGACATCGAATCCGAAACGTGGCGTTGTACCGTTCTGTAGGCGCCGCCCGAATTTATTGCGCATACCCTCTTCTGAGAGATACGTAATGTGGGCCATCATTCGGGCAATCGCGAGCCCAGCATCTGGTCGCGTGTCGGCATCGACATAGTCGCCGCCATGAAAGTTCGGATCCCTCATGATCGCCTCTCTGGCAACCGCCGAAAACGCGATGTTTTGTGCGGAAAGTCGACTCGTGGCGCAGACAACGATCGCGGCACCCAGATCCTCCGGGTGGTCCATCGCCCATTGCAGGACCTGCATTCCCCCGAGAGATCCACCAATCGCCGCGCGCAATTTCGTAATGCCGAGATCGGCAATCAACGCTCGGTGGACACGCACCACATCGGAAACGGTGACGAGTGGAAACCGTAACCCGTAGGCCTTCCCCGTCGCGGGGTCAATTGACGACGGGCCAGTCGTCCCCATGCACCCACCGAGAATGTTGGCGCACACAACAAAGAATTCACGGGTATCGACAGGCTTCCCAGGACCGATGAAGTTGTCCCACCAACCGGGGCGCTCAGGATTCCCGTGGTGCCCGGCGGCATGGGCATCACCCGTCAGCCCGTGACAGATGAAAACGGCGTTATTCCGCTGGGCATTGAGCTCACCATAGGTCTCAAATGCGACATCAACCGGTCCCAACGTTGCACCACCCTCGAGAACGAGGGGGGCATTACGCTCGAACAAGGTCGCGCGTTGCGTGACGACCTCGCCAATGGAGCCATGTTCGATATCTGGGTTCGCCATCACGATTCCTTACATGATGCCCGTTTCACACAACGACCGCGCATGACATTGTTTCGTCGATGCGCGGTCGTCGTGTAGAGCGTGACTCCTGATGACTCCAGCGACTTAGGCCGTCGCAGTTGCCAATGCTTGTTCGACATCGGCGATGATGTCATCGATGTGTTCGATACCCACAGACAAGCGGACCAAGTCTGCAGACACGCCAGCCTTCTCAAGTTCCTCGCCTTCCAACTGCGAGTGGGTCGTCGTGGCGGGGTGAATTGCAAGACTCTTTGCGTCGCCAATGTTGGCCAGATGCGAGATCAACTTCAGGCTGCTGATGAACTTGCGTCCCGCGTCTTCTCCACCCTGCACACCAAAGCTCAAAATTGCACCAAAACCGCCGTCGAGGATCCGCTTGGCGATCTCGTGGCTCGGGGAGCTCGTGAGGCCCGGGTACGCAACCCAATTGACCTTCGGGTGCTTCGACAGATACTCGGCCAGCGCCAAGGCGTTCGTTGAGTGACGCTCGATGCGCAACGGAAGCGTCTCGATGCCCTGAAGGATCAAGAATGCGTTAAATGGCGACAGTGCGGCACCGAAGTTGCGCAACATCACGGTACGCACGCGACCGATGTAGGCCGCTGGCCCGAGGGCCTCGGTCCACACAACGCCGTGGTACGACGGGTCAGGCGTGGTCAATCCCGGAAAGCGCTCGGAGTTGGCTGCCCAATCAAACTTGCCCGAATCAACGATGATTCCACCAATCGAGGTGCCGTGACCACCAATGAACTTGGTCAACGAGTGCACCGCAATGTCTGCACCATGGTCGAAGACGCGACACAAGACTGGTGTCGCGACGGTGTTGTCCACGATCAGGGGCAGGCCCTTGGCATGTGCAGCCTCTGACCAAGCGTCCAAGTCGATCACGTTCACACGAGGATTCGGAATCGTCTCTGCAAACACTGCCCTGGTGTTGGCGTCTGTCAAACGCTCGACTTCACTTGGGTCATTCGGGTTCGCAAAGCGAACCTCAATGCCGTAGTGCGGCAAGGAGTGCGCGAACAGGTCGTACGTGCCGCCATACAAGGTCGACAGGGCGATGATGTTGTCGCCAGGCTTGGTGAGGTTCAAAATTGCGTAAGTGACAGATGCTTGACCTGAGGCGCTCACATTGGCGGCAATACCGCCCTCGAGCTGCGCAACCCGCTGCTCTAGCACGTCCCAGGTCGGGTTCATGATCCGGGTGTAGATGTTCCCCGATGCCCGAAGTCCGAACAGATCCGCCGCGTGATCGGCGTCATTGAACGTGTATGACGTTGTTTGGTAGATCGGCACTGCGCGTGCGTTCGTGGCAGGATCCGGGACCTGGCCGCCATGCAACGCAATGGTTTCTGCGTGGTGAGCGCTCACAATCAATCCTTATTGGTTATAGCCAGCGATCAACCGACCCGCGAAACCTCGCGCACCGACAATCTCTGACCTACTCACAATCCGGAACATTCCGGATTCTGACGCCCCTTTAAACTGCGTGGCGACACGCCGTATACAGGAGTTACCCTCTTTTCCCAAAAACCTACCGGGAATTTGGGTAAAGACTATTGCGCGCAATCGGTGATGTCAATATGCGCCGCGAAATCGGGACATACGAAACGTATTTGCCCAACCGCGGCAGTATGCAAGGCACGCGGTCCGACCCGCGCGGCGGTCGTCACACCGGCAGCATCACAGAGGTTCGATAGACTCATCTGCATGGAAACAGGAGTGAGTTACACGGACCTTGTCGAGAACCCCACAGAGCGCTTCGTGCCACTGCGTCGCGAACTCGGAGTCTCGACATTTGGAATGAATCAGATGGTGTTGCACCCCGGTGAGCGGGGACGCATCCATGCACATGAACGCCAAGAAGAAGTCTTCCTTGTACTCGAAGGCATCTTGACACTCATCGTTGACGGAGATCCCGTCGATCTTCCCCAGGGGCGCCTCGCCCGAGTCGCCCCAGAGGTACGACGACAACTCGTCAACCTCGGTCCGGGCCGATTGGTGCTTCTTGCCCTCGGTGGCGCTGTCGAACACGACGGTCGTGATGGTCAGGCATTTGTCGATTGGACCGACACCACCGTCTATGCCCCGCAGGACATTCCCGCGCCAGAGGCGTTGCCCGCAGACCAACTGCGGGCGTAGTCACCACCCCTGCGCAATCCCGCCACTCACTTGGGTGGCGGTGCCGCACCACTTGCCACAGACGGAGTTCCTGGCAAAAGCGATGCGGGAACAACCGCGGGAGGCGCCACGAACACTGCAACCGTCTCGATCGATGAAGGGCGCGGTGCAGGATCCGAACGCAAGGCGCGGATTACGGTGGTCCGCCAGCCCCACTTACGCAATGTCGTCTGCCCATTCGTCGCTGAGCCACGGCTGTTGGTGCGCAATGCAACCACCAGATACACCCGACGCCAGTTGACACGGCGCGAAATCACTTGAGTTCCGGGGGCGATTCGACGCACTCGTTGTGCAAGGCGATTTGCCCATGCCCGATTCGACGACTTCGCGACGAGGAGCATGTAGCTACCAAGGATGGGGTGCACAACAACCTTCGCGGTTGGTGTCGCTGGAGCCCCGCCCGCCGGCTCGGTGGGCAGAGGAAGATTGCTTTGACCGACCCAGAACCATGTGCTCGACAGGCCGAGGCAGGCCTCAATGTCCGATCCCGTCATCGGGATAACCGCTCCTGATTGCAAGGTCACATCGGCCAACATGACACGCGGTGACACTCCTCGCTTGACCACGTTCACGCTGGTCACGACTCCACCGGTGCCGAGCAGGCTGCCCAACTGGGCGCCCGTAAATTGCGGTGGGGACCTCCACAGGTGTGACGGTGCAATCGCGTCATACGGATCAACCACAGAGACATAGTAGGGCTGCGGTGTTCCGCCCCAGACGTTGGCAATGTTTTCGGTCTGGCCGCCGTCACTGGCAGCAAAGAAGGTCTCAACCACAGCCCCGTTGTAGGTCACTGCTTCTGAATTGGTCGCGCTCACTGCGGCGTCGGTGCTTGCTGCCTCGGCGTTGACACCCAAATATTCCTGGCTCCGAGTATCTGAATACACATCGAATGACGCCGACGGGTGCACGCTTCGGAGCGCGTAGCTACGGGCGGCAATTGCTTGCGCCTGGAGCGCCGCGGGTACCCAGCTCGATGGCATCTCCGACGGAACGACACCGCGCAGGTACGACTCAAGCGCGACGCTGTTGATTGCACTGATGGTTCCGCCGCTCTCAGAGACAGTCAGCAGCCCCCGATACGGGGCACCGTTGAATTCGGCAAGCCCTGTTCCAGTTGGGACAACCTCCACAGGGCCCGTTGAACGGTCGATCACTGTTCCGGCGGGATTCGTCACAACAGCTCCAGTGCCACTCGGACGCACGGTGTAATTCACACCTGAACTCAGCGCAAACTGTGCACCCGTTGCGACATCAAGCAAATGGCCCGTACCGGAAACTCCGATACCAAATTGTGCGGCATAGCCGGCCAACTGCACACGAATCGTTGTCGTCGGGACGACCGACAGCGTCGTGCCGGGGAAATAGAACGCCATGATTTGCGCAGCGCTCAGCCCCTGGAGCGCGGCACCCTCGGCGCCCCATTGCGACATCCCGATTCCATGACCATTCCCGCGCCCATAAAATGTGAAGGTCACCGGAGTCGCGCTTGTCTGCGCACCGGCTTGAGCGGCGACACCACAGACCAACGCGGTGGCTGCGACCGCACTCACGACCGCGCGACGCACAACGGCATGTCGACGCCGCTGCTGTGTACCGACAGGCGATGTGGTTGTGGGGCGAGCTGAAAGGTGGTGTCCGAAAGGCATCTGCAGTACGTCCGAATGAGAATTGATCGTGGCAAAACACCTCACCGGGACCGAGAATCCGATCACTCGTGCTGGTTCCGCCAGCGGCCACCAAGAGGTTGCCGCCACACTCTCTTTCGGCGCCAACGTCCGGGGACTTAAGTAATCGGGCGCCCGATTACGTGTGTCTGCGCGTCGTACTTGTTGCCCGGGAAACGTTTGTACGCGGACCCGCGGGGCCTATGAAGGCAGATGTGTCCCGATAACCGCATCAACCAGCCATGCAGGATCCGACGACCGAATCACGGAGTCGCGGGTCGCGGCGGTGACAAATCCCTCATTGACGCAATGGTCGAGCATCTGCACAAAGGGGTCCCAAAACCCATCTGCATCAAGAAGCCCACATGAAATACCGTGAATCCCTAACTGCGTCCATGCCATCGCCTCGATGAGTTCATCCAAGGTGCCGATTCCACCGGGGAGCGCAATCACCGCGTCGGCAAGATCCAACATTGTCGCCTTGCGCTCGTGCATCGACGCGCGCACGTGCAACTCATCAAGCCCCGTGTGGATGTATTCCTTGTCCTGCATAAACGCAGGGATCACCCCGGTCACCTCGCCCCCGGCCCCCAACACCGCGTCGGCAACGACTCCCATCAAACCCGTTGCCCCGCCCCCGTACACCAGGCGAATTCCCCGGGCAGCGAGGTGCCGCCCGAGCTCGTGGGCAGCGGTGCGATACGCCGGATTGCGGCCGTCGTTGGCCCCGCAATACACGGCAATGGTGCGAGGAGGCGACATACCTGCACATTAGCGACTCGGTTGTTGCCAGAACATCGCGTGGCGGCACCTGGCAATCGCGAATGTCCCCAAGCGGTTACGCTGTAGCGGTCGTGGGATACAGAGGTTGGCCCCGTGAGCGCAGAAGGGAACGATGACCGCCAACTCTTCACCATTGATTCGACCACTTGCGGTGTGCTGCGTGTGCCTGGGAAATATCTGCCGGTCACCGATGGCTGAGGCCATCCTTCAGCATCTCGCCGATGCGCGGGGCATCCCGATGGAGGTCACAAGCGCTGGTACTGCCGGATGGCATATCGGGCGCCCTGCGGACCCGCGGACCAAAGCTGAGCTCTTTGCCCATCACATCGAGTTGCGTCATCGCGCCCGCCAATTCACGAGCGCAGACTTTGTGCGCGCGGATCTCGTGCTGGCGATGGATACCGACAACCAATCGCATCTCATTGCGCGTGCCACGACCCAAGCGGACCTCGCAAAGATCCACCTCATCCGCGACTTCGATCCACGCTCTGTGCCGGGAAGTGAAGTACCCGACCCGTACTACGGAGACCAGGGCGACTTTCGAGAGGTCTTTGATTTGTTGACCGCGGCGAGCGAGGGTCTGCTTGCGCGCATTACCAGCGACGGTCTGAGCCCATGGCAGACAACATGATCGACGACCAATTTCCGCCCGACCCCGAAGAGGACGACACGCTCCTCGATGAGGACATCGATCGTGCCATCGCAGGATTCTTCTTTTTTGTCCGATTGACACCTGACGATGCCACACTCGCTCGCCATGCACTCGAGGCGATTATGTACTCCCTCAACGACGCCAACGGCCCCGACGCGCCGACGCTGGGAATGATGGGCGTTCCCGTACTCATCGAGGATGGGTTGGCGCGCGCCGCGCTTGGAGATGCCGCACCCTCCGCCCAGGACGCGCTCGGTGATCTTGAACGGGCGCTGATCCGGCTCCCGCGCGATGAGATTGCAACAGTCGCCGCACGCATCCGCGGCGCAATTCAACTCGCAAATGCCCGCATCGCAGACAACATTGCGCGTGGCGGTGACGACGGAACCGAGATGAGGTGATCCGCCGAGCACAGGGTCATAATGTGACGACCACGAGGATGGGACTTCCACTGCACAACGCGCGTTTCACGTTGATTCGCCATGGCCGGACCACCTATAACGCCGACCACCGGCTCAATGGTGACCCCTCAATCCCCGTGCACCTCGACGATCTTGGTCTCCAGCAGTGCGTTGATTGCCGCGCCCGAGTTCACGGTGAACACTTTGACCTGGCTATTCATACGCCATTTGTCCGCACGGCCGAATCTCTCGACATTCTGCTGGCGGGTACCGATGTCCCACGTCGTGTCATGCCTGAATTTGGCGATGTGCAGCTTGGAATCTTTGAAGGTGGACCACTCGCCGACTACCGCGCCTGGCGGGCGCATCGTCCATTGACCGAACGACCACCATCTGGTGGCGAGAGTCGTGTCGATGCGCTCATCCGCTACACCGAGGGTGCTGAGGTCCTGTTGCAACTCGACGCACGCAATGTTGTTGCCGTACTCCATGACATACCGATTCGATTTCTCGCGAACGCGGCAAATGGAGATGACCCCATCGACGGGCCGATCACAAAAATCGGCAACATGCAGGCCTACACATTTACCGATCGCGACATCTCATACGCAATTGATGTCATGCGGAGGTATGCGGAATCCCATCAACCCGAAACCGCCTCCACTCCTGGCCCCTAGGCACTCACGCTAGGTAGCGAGTGAACCACTCGAGTGCGACCGCCCAGCCAGCGGATGCGGATTGTTGGTGAAAGGCCTTCGGACGATCATGGCAATGAAATCCATGGCCCGCATCGGGATACCGGACAATCTTCGTGGGGACATCAACCCGATCGAGCACGGCCCGCAATTGCTCAACATCGTCAACAGGTATCCCGTGATCGAGATCGCCATACAAACCAAGCCACGGCACCTGGAGATCCTCCGCGAGCTCGCGCAATGAGGGGAGCCCAAGGCGCCCTTCGGTGACCCCGCCGCCGTAAAATCCGACGCTTGCACCAATCGCACAATAGGTCGCCACATAGAGCGCGAGTGATCCGCCCATACAAAAACCGATAGCACCGATGCGTGAGCGCTCAAAACCCCGGTGTGCAAGTTCCGCCATCACCGCATCGAGGTCCATTCGAATCCCCTCGCCGGTCATCGCCTGCATATGTGGACGCACCGCAGCAATATCTGTGTAGTCGAGTACGGGTGATCCGCTGCGGTGAAACAATGCGGGCGCGATCGCAAAATAGCCTTCACGAGCAAGACGATCCGCGACGGATTCGATATACCGCGTCACGCCAAACGCCTCTTGCAGCACGATGATGGCCGCCATCGGAGAGGTCGCAGGTACAGCGGTGTAGGCCTCCATCTGACCGTCACGAGTGGAAATGGTGATTCGGGTCACAGGCAGCGCCTCCGGCGGCTCGTTCTCGATTCCGAGTGGGCACCACTACGGAGCCCAGTCAGATTATGACGTCACGATAACGACTCCGGATGCGGTGAACGCATGCAACCTGGCAGTGATTCGGGTCACCCCTCGATGCGCCCCGATCACCAATGGATTCCATGCACGCAACCTCTGAAGCCGGATTCTTCCGCCAACCGGTTTCGTCCACACTGCGACGGCGCGAGTCAGATTTCCAAAAGGATCCCGGAGAAACGCCTGAAGTCGCTCGGGATGTGCAGTCGTCATACGCAATGGACGAGGAAGGATCACTAACCGCACCGGCGCAGCAGGGACGACGCCCACTGATCGCGTGATCGTGGTTGATCCCGACACGGCGGTCAGCACTGTCGTTCCGGCAACCCGCTCGCGGGAATACCACGGCGTACTGACCACTTGCCCCACAGGAATGCTGACGAGCAAGGTGGAACTCCAGGGCCCGTTTGGCGACAGAGAAAAGCGACCAGTGCGGTTACTCGAATGCAATGAGAATGCACGGGGCTGAACCGCTACTGGGGCCCATACTCGAGTGGTCATCGCCGTTGACGGCAGCCCGGCCACTCGACCCCCTCCCCCTTGGATGAGTCCAGCACCCCGACCAACCGGTGCCACCACATTGATCGTTGACGTGGCGACGCCATAGCCTGGCGCGGCGACGATCAGCGTGGTCGTGCCTACCGCCTGTCCGGTCACAGACTCAGCCGTAGCCGGGCCGGGCGGTACCGATGCGATCAGTGGAGCATTCACGCTCCATCTGACGCTCGGTGCCCCGGTCGGATTTCGGTATATGTCAAATGCATAGACGTTCGCCGCAAGGTGCCCAAACACCGGGACTGTTGTTGTCGATAGACCGATTCCTAAACACGGTGGTGGAGGCGGGGTGCTCGGAACCGCTGGTGGCGGTGCACAATATGCCGGCCCTGGGGCAACATAGGCATAGGTCGCGATTTCGTTTGGGCCGCACTGCGGCGACGCGGCGGCGCATGTGGCAATAATGTCGCGGTACCCCGCAACGGTGCTTGTAAAGGTAAACGACGAACTCGTCGAGCTGCCCGCGGGGACAACGACGGTCGCGGTTGATCGCGGTGTGGGCTGCCCAGCAGTTGTGAATTGCGACCCAGTGATTCCACTGATCGTAAAGGTCAATTCTTGGGTCGCCGGCTGCGTGAGGTGCAACGCCAATCCACTGGCGGTCCTGCCCGCGGTGATGTTTGCGTTACCCGTCACAGTGCCAACACAGGTCGCATCCGCATCGAGCTGCGGGCTGTGCGGCCACCATTGCACGAGTGTTGCCGTCCCCGACGACACCGTGGCAGGCGGGGATGCTGGGTTATTCCACACCCCAAAACCTGGATATCCACAAAACGCCAGACCGCCAGTCAGTGTCGTTGCTCCGGTCGCGAGCCACGTGAGTGTTCCATTCGGGAATACCGACGTCGCCGTGAAGATTGCGTGCGAATCGCTCCGGTTGGCATAGATACCCACACTCAGCGCATGTTGCGATTGCAGATAGGCAACCGTGCCATCAATGGAAGCGGTGTTCAGGGAGCTCGAGGTCTGCCAACTGTTTGCGGCCTCCACATCCAACCAAAACCTCAGCGTAGAAGGCGCCGGGGCAGTTGTTGGCGGGAAGACGCTCGTGAAACGAACGACTGCATCTTTCGCAGCATTCCATCCATAGACAAACGCGCAGGATGCGGTATTTCGGCTTCCACTCGACGGGCATGACTTGCCGGCGGCGGTCGCCTTGAGGGCAGGCCAATACGCGCTCTTGGGGCCTGGATCGTCGGCATTTACGTACAACTCTGCATTCGCTGGCGACTGCGACTGCGCCCATTGAAATTGCGCAGCGAGGCAGGGATTACTGGTGAACGGACGTCCGTCGTTGATGCCCACAATCCCAAGCACCGGAAGAGACGGAAGAGACTGAGTGCTGGTGCCGATGCACTGCGGCCACGACACATCCCACCCCCCGCCCGTCGGGGCGGTCGCGAGCGCGACCTGTGCGAAACACGCCGCGACAATCACAAGGATGACTGCGGACATCGCACGCCACGGATGCGCGCGTCGCAAGTGAGCGGCGCCAGAAATCAATCGATGCAACACGTATGTGACCGTAGCATCGATTCGCGGACGACCGGTGTCGGAGGGGTGCGCCCGCACCATCTTTCCCACCCAAAGGTCAAGATCAGCCGTGCTATCCGAATAGACAGTCCGTTATTTCACCGTTTTGTCACGCTGGTTGCGCCGCGATGCGCTTAACTGACCGGGTGGATACCGCACGGATAGGCCGGATCTCGATCGCGGCAGGAATCGTGCTTCTCGCGCTATCGGGCTCATTTGCCGTATCGCGAGCCCGCGCAAGCACGCCACTGCCAATCGGTACGCCTCAATTGACGTGCATGCTCCCCACTGACGTCGGCGCGCTCACACGCGTGCTCGCGGCAAGCGGCAGCCCATTGATGGGAAGTAGCGTTGATTTTGTGGAGCGCGGTGCGGCAGCGGGAATTGATCCCCGTTTTTTGGTGGCGATCGCGACACAAGAGACCGTGCTCGCGACCTATCGTCCCGCTGCACGCATCCACAATCCATTCGGCATTGGCCCAAATATTCGGTTTTCGAGCTACACCACAGCCATTACCGCCGCTGCGCAGTTGCTCGCCCATGGGTATATCGGAGATGGCCTCACGCTCATTCCCCAAATTGCGACGCGGTGGGCACCAAACGGCAGTGCGAATGATCCGAAAAAACTCAATTTCTCATGGGCGGCATCGGTGAGCCACTACTACACCGAGCTCGGAGGCAATCCTGAGCTCCCCGTGACCTTGGCTGCACAAAGTGGCGACTGCATCAGAACGATGTCGATAACCCCGCTTGCGCTCAACAATGTCAACCCACTCGGGCACGCCACGACGGCCATCATTGAACGTCCTAATCAAGGGACCCACAACGCCACGTTCAATCGTCTGCATCACTCGTACAACTGGCAAAGCATTTATGCGGTCGATCTCGCCGTTCCCTACGCATCACCCGTGTATGCAACATTTTCAGGAACGATTACCAATATCTCAGCCGGGGGGGCGGGGCGATTCGCAGGCATTTCGATCAGTCTTGATTCCGGTCATGGGCGGGCTGCGTACTACGCCCATCTGAGCGCGAGCAGCGTCGTGCCGGGGGACGTCGTCGTTGCGGGCCAGCTCATTGGTGCGTCAGGACGAGCGAATGGCGTTGATCACCTCCACTTTGCGACGGGGCGACGCGCCACGACGAATGCGTTGCGCACCGGACGAAACCCCATTGCGTTTTTGAACCACACCTCGACGCGCACGCAATCCGACCAACCCACGCTTGCGAACGGTCTGCAACTGTATGCCGGTTCTGGATTGGCGACCCTGAAAACCTGGGGAAACCGCCCGAGCGCAAACGTCGCGGTAGGATTCCCGAGAAACACCGGGATGAACTTTGGAGTCTCGGGGTTTGCGTTCCCGATGAAAGTTCGGCCAACAACGCAATTGCGCTACCTCCCCTCTCCGTGCAGCAACGCCACGAATTGCGCCGTGACGATTCAGAGTCCAAAGAACCTCCCTGTCGTCGCGGCGTGCGACGGCACACTCACCTATGCATTACGTGCCGATCGTCGCCGAGGAGTATGGGTCTGGATTACGACGCCGACCGGGACCCAGATCGGCTATAGCGCGCTCCACAGAGGCCGTATCCGGATACTGAACGGCAGTACCGTGCGCATGGGCCAACTGCTCGGCACGTCAACACCAACGCTGACCATTAGATGGATTCGCGGCACGACGTTGATCAATCCGTGGCTTGCGTTGACAATGGTCCGCCCGTCAAACTAGTTTTTCGTCGGCGATGTGTGCGTCATGTGCCGCGCGCATCGCGGACTGGGCGGTTGTCACGTTGTACTGGGCCAAATCAGGCATCCAAAGTGCTGTCGCAGCGACCGATACCAGGCACGCCAACCCGCCGGAGATCACCGAGAACTCAGGCGAGGTCATCGCCGCGACGGTGCCGGATTCAAGATCACCAAGACGTGGCCCGCTGGCGACAACCAAGCTAAATACCGCCGAGACCCTTCCGCGCATGCGATCAGGCGTCAATGACTGCGTGATTGTCGTGCGACAGACCGCGGACACGCTGTCTGCGGCACCCGCGATGGCAAACAGGAGTGCCGCAGCCCACAATGCTGTCATCGCACCAGCGGCCGCAATGGCGACACCCCATACCACCACCGCCCACAACACAATGACCCCAAGGCGGCGCGCATTACTCAACCACGCGGTCGTCAGGGCGGCAACGGTGGCACCCACTGCCACAGCGGAATTCAAATATCCCGCGCCTGCAGCCCCCGTGTGAAAGACCTCAATGGACAGGATCGGAAAAAGCGCGCGCGGCATTCCGAATGTCATTGCCAATGCATCGATCACAAAACTTGCCATCAGGGCCTGGAGCCGGGCGACAAAGGTCAATCCCCCCGCAATTGACGAGACAGTTGACGAGCGCGGCTGGTCGGGAGGCGGTTGAGGAGATAATGCCAGCGCGGCAAACACCATTCCGGTGACGCTGATGGCATCGACAAAATATGGCGTGGCGATGCCGAAATATTCAATCAGGAGCCCACCCATCGCGGGGCCAATTACCATCGCGATTTGCATGACCCCGAAACTCATCGACAGGGCAGCTGCCAAATGATTTGCCACCACCGTGTTCGGAACGATTGCCGATCGTGTGACCCGTTCAACCGCTGACGCACCAGCGATGCCCGCAGCGAGTACAAACACTTCCCAGACATGGATTGACGTCATCAAGGTCAATACCGCGATGAGCGTCGACAGGAACGCAAGCGCAATCTGACAGATCAGCAGCAGCTTGCGACGATCCATGCGGTCCGCAAGCGCCCCTGCATACAGGGAGGAAAAAATCAGCGGGATCAATTCAACCGCACCCAGAAGCCCCGTAAGAAAGGCCGAATGGGTTCCCACGTAGATCTGATACGGCAGCGCCACCAAGGTCGCTTGGGTCCCAATTCCCGTAATCAGCCCACCGAGCATGAGGAGGCGAAAATTCCTCGAGGCACGAAGCGGACGAGTATCTGTGGACAAGTTGCTCAGCCAGCGAAGAGCCACGCCATCACCTCTTCCGCGCCGCGGGTGCAGGTGATCGTACGGGATTGAGTCTCATCGCGGCAAAGAGCCGGGCCCGCGCGTGCCGCGACACAGTGGCATAGAGGCCCTATCGCCGGGCGGTAGCTGCGGAGGGCCCCCGACGAGAGGGGTCATTCTCATCTATCCGACGCGCCCAATCCTCACTGAGTACCGGCCAGCGCGCAAGCAGCAAGGCGTGACGGATATGCCGCGTGTTCTCCGGACGTGCCTGCAGGCGAGTCGCAGACGGGTCGTGCTGCACCGAGGGATCGGTCATACCCACGATCTTATGGCGCGCAGTCGATTGTGTCGATCACTTCCACAGACAGCTATCGCCGCGATCAGGTGCACAAGAAAGCCCGAAGATGTCTACCTGGTCGGTTCCTCGGGGCGCGGAACATCGCGCAACAGGCTCCAGTCGGCGAATGACTCGCGTGGCCGGGGACGGGTCGCCTGGGTCATGTCGCCCGGCACCGAAAGGTATTTCACGAGCGCAGACATCTCGACGACCGAATGCAACATTTCTCGATGCATGACATCCCATGGGGTATCCATGATGAGGGTCTCATGCACCATGTCTTCATATTCCTCTATCGACCGGAGCAGCGCAAATCGGGCGACCTGCACAAGGTGCGTACGGTGCATGACGCCGATCACGACGACGTCGTCGATTCCGCCGGGCGCGCCAATCACCTCAAGAAGCGACACCACGAGTTCCCTCGCCGGCAAATGGTCATCAGGCCTCTCGTGGAGATCGCGTGACGTCGTCGCAACAAGCACCAGCGCGACGGCACGACGGGCCCGGACAAGCTGCGTTCCTGAAAGCTCATAGACGTCCGACACGACAGCACTTCCTCGACCCACGACCTACAGAATGCGTTGAGTCTCGACACCTCACCTGTGCGCACGCTGAGAATACGACACCCCGACCGCTACGACGTGGCTGCACTGCCATGGCGAGCTCCTGCAAGCGCGGTGCGCATCACTTCGACCGGCGGCTCTTGGCCGGTCCATTGCACAAATGCAGCAGCGCCTTGGTGGAGCAGCATTCCTAAGCCATCGACACAACGAGCGCCTTGTGAGGATGCCGCAGCCAACCATGCCGTACCGGACGGCCGATAGACCACATCCGCCACAACATGCCCGGGTCCAAGGCAATCAAGTGGGAGTGCCTCAGGGATGGTGTGATCATGCAAGCCAAGACTCGTGCAATTCACAATGAGCCCGCAGGTCGCCGCCGCATCCTCGACCGCCGCACGAGTGAATTGCACCGGTGCACCAAGCCCTGCAGCCCGCTCAACGGTGCGGTTGGCAACGAGAATCTCCGCGCCTCGCGACTGGACAGCAAACGCCACCGCACGGGCTGCGCCGCCCGCTCCCAAAATCAGCACTCGTGTGCCAGCCAGCGAGAGCGGGGCCGCTTCGTCAAGCGCCCGCAAAAATCCAGGCGCATCGGTGTTATCGGCATGCCACCCGCCATCAGCGCGCGGTACCAGGGTGTTCGCTGCACCAATCACGGCCACAGCGTCCGACACGGATGCACAACTATCGAGCACCGCTTGCTTGTGCGGAATCGTGACATTCAAGCCAGCGATACCGGCAGCCCGCAGTCCCAATAGTGCTGTGGACACCTCGGCGGGATCGACCGGGAATGCGACGTAGGTCCAATCTAGGCCAAGCGCGGAAAATGCGGCATTGTGCATCACGGGTGACAGCGAATGCGCGACAGGCCATCCGATGATGCCCACAATCCGTGTGGATCCTGAAATTGCCATCTCAACCTCCCGCGAGGTGTGCCTGGGATTTTGCGACATCAGCATTAAATTGTGCCGCGGTCGTTGCAAAATAATGGCGACCGGATCCATCATTGCGTGCCACGTAGTAGAGATACGGCACATGTGCAGGATGCGCGGCCGCCTGGATTGAGGCCAATCCAGGATTAGAAATCGGCCCTGGTGGCAATCCGGGATAAAGACGAGTGTTATAGGGCGAATTGATCTGCAGATCGCTCTCGGTGAGGTTCGGCTTCCAATACCCCAGCGCATATTCCACTGTGGCATCGATGCCAAGCGTCATATGTAGATGCAATCGGTTGTAAATCACCCCGGCAACAATCGCGCGTTCAGCAGGCACTTGCACCTCACGCTCGATCATCGATGCGATCGTCAGTACGTCATACCGAGTCAAGTTCTTTTTCGCCGCCGCGGAATAGTTAACTGCACTGGTGTATTCGCGGTATGCCGTCACCTGCTGGGCAATAAATTGCGCCACTGTCGTCGCCGGATACACCGGATAGGTCGCCGGGAATAAGAAGCCCTCAAGAGATCGCGGAGTCGCAACGCCTGCGAGCACTTCCCCTTCTCCTCCGATCGCGGTTTGTGCAAGATATTTACTCGGAGACAGGTGGGTTTTTTGTCCGAGCAACCCCGCGATTTGCTCCCGTCGCCACCCCTCCGGAATCACCACCTGTACCGGGGTCGGGGCAGCGGGTGTCGCGGGCTTCGCGCGAGCCCGATGAATGCCCCACGCAATAATCACGACCAACGCGGTCAGCGCAACGACAATCGCGATATGACCCCGTGGAGAAATTCGACGCGTGCCGCGCCGGCTCATGCTCTCGCCGCCCGCCGCATCAACACCGATTCCAGCAATACACAGGCGGCAACACTGTCGAGATCAGGACGCGCTCCGCGACCACCCACGCTCTCCTCAAGTCGTCGTGCTGCTTCTTTTGTGGTCAGCCGCTCATCAACGAGTTCCACTGCGACGCCGAAACGACCGCGCAGCCGATCTGCAAACCCTGATGCTGCGCGCGCTTGTGCGCCAAGCTCGCCTGACATCAGTCGCGGCAAACCAACGATGACAAGCTCAGGCGCCTCTGCCGCAATCAACTCGCCCAAGATGGTCATCCCCTTCGGACTATCGACGCGCGCGATTGCAGGCAATGGTCGTGCAAGCGTGCCGCTTGGGTCGGTCACCGCAACGCCTGTTCGGGCGCGCCCATGATCGAGGGCCAACAATTTCACTCGGTGGAACCCACCAGGATGTCGCGGGCACGGGCAAGTGCGTCGGGAATCCGCGCGGGGTCTTTGCCGCCCGCGCGCGCCATTGCATCGCGACCGCCGCCGCCGCCGCCGACAATCGGGGCGATCTCGCGCAACAGATTCGCAGCGCTGAAGCCCGCCTCGACTGCAGCGGTGCCCAAATTGGCAACCAACATCACGCGATCTTCGACGCCTGCGGCAAGAACAACGACTGCAGATTCTCCGAGCGTCTTCTTGATCTGATCGGAGATGGCCAACAACTCATCACCATCATCGGTCTCAACTTGGGCGATCAGCACCCGCGCTTGTCCGACGTCAACTGCGTCCTTGGCAATCGCGTTCGGGTCGATGCGGCCCTGTTTGGCGCGTTTCAGATCACGCTCGAGCTCCGCAATGCGCGCATCCCGTTGTTCGAGTTCATGTGCGAGCTCCTCGGCGCGACGGGCATACCATCGTCCGAGTTCGGCTCCAGTGATTGCCTCAATACGACGCGCCCCGGAACCCACACTGGTTTCGGTCACAATCTTGAAGGGTCCGATCTCACTCATACGCGACACATGCGTACCGCCGCACAATTCCATCGAAAAGTCTCCGGCGGAGACGACCCGGACGACATCACCGTATTTCTCGCCGAACAACCCAATTGCACCAAGCCCATCTGCGTCCGCTTTGGGCATCTCGATCCACGTGACCGGTCCGTCGGCGGCCACCTTCGCGTTGACGAGACCCTCGATCTGATCAAGCTCTTCGCGCGGAATGCGCCCTCGATGCGTGAAGTCAAAGCGCAATTTGTCAGGGCCGACGTAGGATCCGGCCTGCTTGACATCGGGACCCAAACGCTCACGCAGCGCCCAGTTCAGGACATGCGTGCCGGTGTGGTTTGCCTGTATGGCGCGTCGGTTTGGCACGTCCACATTGGCGTCGACCGTTGCTCCCTGGACAATCCCCTCCCCAGCTACGACGATCGCCTGGCTGTTGCCTATCCGGAGCACCTCAACCACATCCCAGCGGCGATCTGCTCCGACAACCCACCCGCGATCGGAGATCTGGCCCCCACCTTGGGCATAAAACGGAGACTGCGCGAGCGTCACGAGGGACTGGCCATCCCCAAGCTCCTCGACGCCGGTCACCGTCGTTGCGACCGACAGCTGGTCGTAGCCCACAAACTCGGTCCGTGGGCTTCGTGCGACAAGTTCACTCGCTCGAGTCGCTCGCTCGCTCTCGGTTGCTGCGGTACCACCCGCACGTGAGCGCTCTCGCTGATCGGTCATCAATGTCTCGAACGCATCGGTATCGACGACAAGTCCGGCATCATGTGCCGCCTCAGCGGTGAGATCGAGCGGGAACCCGTAGGTGTCATGCAAGCGGAATGCGTCGTCACCCGACACCGTACCGCCGTCGCTTGCGCGCGCAATGACTTCCGACAGCAGCTTTCTTCCCTGCTGCAATGTCCGTGCAAATTGTTCGGCTTCTGCACCGAGTGTGTCTGCCACAGCGCCGCGTTCAGCGATGAGTTCCGGATAGGAGTCACCCCAACCATCCGCGACCTCGGAGGCAAGCGCCACGACAGCGTCATATGGCAACCCGAGTTGCGTACCCTCAGCTACGGCACGGCGCACAATGCGGCGCAAGACATACCCGCGACCCTCATTTGATGGGCGCACGCCATCGGCCGCCAAAAAGGTCATTGCGCGACCGTGATCGGCCAGCACACGCAGCGAGCGATCGGAACGGAGGTCGGCCCCATACTTCACCCGAGTCGCCGTTTGCGCCCATTCAATGAGCGGCCAAAACGCATCGGTTTCAAAAACCGATGGTGCGTCTTGCAGCAGCGCTGCAATGCGCTCAAGACCCGCGCCGGTATCGATGTTTTTGGCTGGCAGCGGACTGAGCGTCCCATCGACGGCCCGCTCGTATTGCATGAACACGAGGTTCCAGTATTCGAGATAGCGATCGCCACCGACTCTCGGGCCTCCGTCGGGACCAAATGATGGGCCGCGGTCGAAATACAATTCGGTATTTGGCCCACACGGTCCGGTGGGGCCCGCCTTCCAAAAATTGTCTGCTTCGCCGAGTGCCTGAATCCGTTCCGCGGGCACACCCAGATCAATCCATCGCTGCCGGGCTTCGTCATCACCGGGAACTGCGTCGTTGCCCTCGAACACGGTGATCCAAATGCGATCGAGATCGAGTCCAAGTACCTCGGTCGAGACCTCAAATCCGAAGCGGATCGCATCATCCTTGAAGTAGTCGCCAATCGAGAAATTGCCGAGCATTTCAAAGAAGGTCAGGTGGCGCGCGGTATGGCCGATTTGGTCGATGTCAACCGTACGAAAGCACTTTTGACAACTCGTCAACCGCTGCGATGGCGGAGTCTCGGTTCCCATGAAAAACGCTTTGAGCGGCTGCATTCCTGCAATTGTCAGCAGGACCGACGGATCGTCGTCGTACGGGACCAGTGGCGCGGAGGGCAGCGCGAGGTGGCCCTGGCGTTCAAAGTATTCGCGGAATGCGCGACGGATCTCATGGGTAGTCATACGACCGCCGATCGTACCAGCACGGATACCTCTTCCGTCGTCGCCGCGGGCCGACCGCAGCGGTCTCACTGCTGGCGATTGACTGTCCGCGATAAGACCTCGCCGATCTCCCGGTCAATTTGGTGCCCACGTCGCACACTCGCGCGCTTGCCGGCGGCAATTGATTCATCGATCTGACCACGTACGACCGCATATTGCTCGGCAAGGAAACCGGGCCACTCCTGAGGATCACGCGGTCCCTTGGAATATGCCCAGCCAAGCCCGCCCAGAAGCGCAAGCGTGCGCATCTTCACGAGGCAGTCTCCGTGGATGCGCTGCTTTGTGTCGCCGATTCGGTTGTGGTTGCCGCAGCCTCATTTGCGGCCTTTTTGGCCTCGTCGGAACCGCTGCCACCACTGGCCGGACCATTTTTGGCCTCTGCGGAACGGCGGGCGACAAATGTCGCAAAGCCCTCTTTCACACCAGCGGCCACCCCAGACAGGATCCGCACGGGCGCCGTCGCCGCACTCGAGACCGTCTGCAATGCGCGCTCAGCACCCTTGGCGCCATTCACCGCAGTGACCATGATCTCGTCGACCCGGTCAATTTCTCGGTTCACGCCGTCCATCGTCGTCTGCGCCCGTGTGAGAATCGGGACAATTTCATCGGTCACGCGGGTGACTGAACTCCCGAGTCGTGTAAAAACGCCCGCCATGCGCAAAAACAGGTAGGCCAAACCAAATCCGGTCAGGATCAAAAACAATGACAACGCCGCTTTGAGGACGTCTGACCAATGCATGTGGGAGAACAACACCGTCTAGTCGCTCCGGCTTGACGAACGTGACGAGACGATCGTACCGGCTAGGATCAGACGTCCCTGCTGGTAGACGGTCGCGGTCTGCCCTGCGGCCACCCCCATCGCAGGCTCCGCAAGGTCGATAATCACGCCGGTGTCATCGATCGGAACCACGGCGCGTCCGGCGAGTGGCGTCCCCCGGTATCGCACTCGTACCTCAAACGGAACGGTCAGATCAATCGCATCATGGGCGACCGCCGGGCGCAACTCCAAGCCCCATGCGGCGAGCGCATCTTTTGGCCCCACAGTGACCGCATTTGTCTGGGCATCTGTGCCAATCACATACAGCGCCTCTGCTGCAGAGACGCCAATACCCTTGCGCTGTCCGACAGTAAATCGCCAATACCCCGAATGCTCACCGACAGTGTTCCCATCAACATCCATGATCGGACCTGCCGTTGGAGAAAGCCCTGCATTACGCTCAAGAAACGGTCCGTAGCCATCGGCGCCAACGAAACAAATCTCCTGGCTCTCAATTGCGTCTGCCGCCGGCAATTCGGCGGTGTGCGCACGGGTGCGCACCTCGGACTTCTCAAGTTCTCCAAGGGGGAAAATCAAACGGTCAAGCATATCCCGGCGCAACATGCTGAGCATGTAGCTCTGATCCTTTGATGTATCGGCGGCGGCGGCCAACACTGGTTGACCCTCAGCGCCAGACACCACACGCGCATAGTGGCCCGTCGCTAGCCATTGGGCGCCAAGGAGCTCCGCCGCATCCGCCAACAGGCGAAAGCGCACGCTGCCGTTACAGACCACGCAGGGATTCGGGGTGAGTCCGGCCTTGTAGCCCGCCATGAATTCCTCGACCACGCCATTGCGAAAGGGATCTGATGCATCAATGGTGATGTGGGGTATGCCGAGCACATGGGCACTCGCGCGCGCGAGCCGCACCGTTTCGGGTGAACAACATGAGCGTTCTGCGGCCACCGCGCCAGGGTCGTGCCACAAGCGCATGGTCACCCCGACAACATCCCAGCCCTCTTGGACCAACATCATCGCGGCAACGGCAGAGTCCACTCCACCGCTCATGGCGACGGCAACACGTCTGTGCTGTCGCCCCGGCCCAGGATTCCCGAGTTGCGCGGTGCACCACTGCTCAAGCCCCCGAGCGAGTGCGTCCACCACAATCTCGGGGCCATGAATCCGGTCATCACCGACGCCGCCGAGTGCTGCATCAACATCGCCAATCGACAGGCGCATTGCATCGGCAAGGCTCGCGCCCTCAAGCAGTTCACAGACCGCACTCGCTGCGGCAAGCGCGGCGGGACACCCGTACGCCAGAAAGCGGATCGCGCAGATCCGATCATCGTCGATGCGCATTTGCATACGCACGACATCCCCACACCCCACAGCGCCAGACTCCCCGACGGCATTTGCGCCCTCAAGAGGGCCCGCCCCAACGGGTGCAGCCATATGGCGGATGACGTTTTCGGTATACGCGCTCACGCCGAAAGGTTAGCCGGTCAGGGGGACGGTTCCCGAAGGCACCCTTCGAGCCCCGCATTCCACGAATTCGTGCTGTACCCCACGCGGGATCAAAAAGGTGCCCCACCGTGCCGTTCCGGAACGAGTGCTGAACCTGCCGAAGCAGGTGGGACGCGTGCGGCTACGGCACACAGTGCGGCAACCTGACATCACATCCCGTTGTATACGTGTTGGCTCAGGCCTCGCGCCAGTGGCGTACACGGTCGGGCATACCGAGAGTAGTGACTTTCTCTCCGAGGAACAAATCGCACCGCGCGCACTCGACAGGGCCTGCTGGCTGCGCGCGGTTGTCAATCGTTTAGTTCCCGTCGCGAGCGGCATCTGAAGCTGGCACGAGGGAACGAATGCCGAGCTCGGCGAGCTGTGGGGCATCGACCGCGGCAGGTGCTCCGGTCAACGGATCACTTCCCGTCGCGGTTTTTGGAAAAGCGATCACATCGCGAATCGACCGCTCTCCGGCCAGTTGCATCACGAGGCGATCTAAGCCGAGCGCGACCCCGCCATGAGGCGGTGCTCCCAGCTCCAGCGCGCGCAGCAGAAACCCGAACCGCTCCTGTGCTTGCTCCGCGTCGAGCCCGATGATCCCGAAAACCCGCTTTTGAATATCCATCCGGTGAATACGGATGCTGCCCCCACCCAACTCAAGACCATTCATTACAACGTCATAGGCTTGGGCAATCACCGCGCCGGGATCGCTGTCGAGAATCCCGAGATCCTCGGGTCGAGGTGCAGTAAACGGATGATGGAGCGCATCCCAGCGATTCTCATTCTCATTGAATTCGACGAGTGGGAAATCGACGACCCACAAGGGCGCCCAGGTCCCTTCCGGAATCAGGCCAAAACGCTCTGCCCAGCGCGTACGCACCGCACCAAGGACACGTTGGGTCGCGTGCTCGGTATCCGCGACAAGGGCAATGAGATCACCCTCATTGGCGCCAAGGTGATCGACGAGGCCGCCCAAAAACTCAGACTTCACCGAGGCGCGCAGCGCATCGTCTGATCCGGGAACCGCCCAGACCAACCCTTTGGCACCAAGCTCCTGGGCCTCCTGCACCAAACCATCGAGGTCCTTGCGCGACAGCGCTGCGCCAGCTCCCGGGAACACCACGGCGCGCACGACGCCGCCGGCAGCAACAACGTTGCCGAAGACCCCAAGACCGGAGGCAGCGGCCGCGTCGCTCCAATCGACGATCTCGCAGTCAAAGCGCACATCGGGTCGGTCGCTGCCGTACCGACGCATTGCCTCGGCATAGGTCATCCGCGGGAACGGAGTCGGCAAGGCGATATCGGCCTGTGCCCATGCGGCCACAAGGATGTCCTCGATCAGTTGCTGAATGTCTTCAGGGGTGACAAACGAGGCTTCAATATCGACTTGGGTGAATTCGGGTTGGCGGTCTGCGCGAAGATCCTCATCGCGGAAACAGCGAACGACTTGGTAGTAGCGCTCGATGCCACCCACCATCAACAGTTGCTTAAACAATTGCGGGCTTTGGGGAAGGGCGTAGAAGGCCCCCTGCTGCAGACGCGACGGCACCAGAAAGTCACGCGCACCCTCTGGGGTTGATCGCGTGAGCATCGGGGTTTCCACCTCGAGAAAATCTTCTGCTTCGAGGATTCCACGGATCGCCTTGACGACTCTGCCGCGCAACTCGAGTGCGCGCAGTCGTGTGGTACGACGAATATCGAGGTACCGATAGGTCAGGCGCAACTCTTCCCCGGCTTGGGTGTGCTCATCCTCCACAGAGAACGGCAACGGCGCTGCTTCGGCAAGGACCGTCAATTCGGCGACCCGCAACTCCACCGCACCGGTGGGGATTCGTTCATTCACGGTCGCAGGATCACGCGGCACCAATGTGCCCTCAGCGGTAATGACATCCTCAGGAGAAAGGCGTTGTGCATCCGCGAGCAACGCTGCCGATTCTGGGTGAATGACTAGCTGCAACACCCCACTGCGATCACGCACGTCAATAAACAGGACGCCACCATGATCGCGGCGACGATGGACCCAACCGGCAATCCGGACGGTCTGCCCCACGGCCTCGGCCGCACCCACACAACTGTGGGTTCGATATTGCTGTGCACCAATCACAACGACCCCTCCAAATCGGATAGACCGACCTCAATTTGGTCGCCCGTGAGCATACTTCTGATGATTGCAATCCCTTGCTCGCGTTCACGCGGTCCAAGGATCACGGTCCGGCGCGCACCGAGCGTTGCCGCTTGGCGCATCATGCCTTTCAGGCTCCGTCCCGCACGATCGGTCTCGCATGAGACCCCTTTGGCGCGCAGGCGCGTCATGATCGCAAACACTTCGTTGCGCGACTGCTCATCGACTGCCGCAAAATAAATGTCAATTGATTGCTCAGGCAGCGCCGCATCTCCCGATGCCAGCGCAAGCACAATCCGCTCGATGCCGGACCCAAAACCAATACCGGACAATTCAGGACCACCGAGCTGGGCGACGAGGCCGTCATAGCGCCCGCCCCCACCGATACCGCTTTGGGCACCAAGGCGATCGCAGGTGAATTCGAACACCGTATGGGTGTAGTAATCGAGACCGCGCACAAGATCTGGATCGCGCTCATAGGCAATCCCGATGGCATCAAGCGCGGCGCAGACGGTTGCAAAATGTTCTGCTGCGGCATCCGAGAGATGATCAATGAGCCGGGGCGCCTCGTGCATCACGGCAATCACCCGTGGATCTTTGGAGTCAAAGAGTCGCATGGGATTGTCCACCATGCGATCACGCGCATCCTCGGGAAGATCACTGCGATGCGGTGAGAGATAGTCCACGAGCGCCTCACGATACGGACGGCGCGTTGCGTCGTCACCGAGACTCCCCACACGCAGCCGGACCGACGGGACACCGAGCGCCGAATACAAGGAGGAGGCGAGCGCGATCACTTCGGCATCAAGCAGCGGATCATTGGTGCCGATTGCCTCGGCGCCAATTTGTGTGTGCTCGCGAAAGCGGCCGGATTGGGGGGCCTCGTAGCGAAACATCGGGCCCGTGTACCAGAGCTTTACGGGCAGGGGCAGTTTGTGCATCCCGTGCTCGACAAAGGCGCGCACGACCCCCGCAGTCCCTTCGGGACGCAATGTGATCGACCGGTGGCCGCGATCCTCGAAGGTGTACATCTCTTTACGCACGATGTCGGTACTCGCGCCGACGCCTCGCGAAAAGACCTCGGTGTGCTCAAAGGTCGGCGTGCTGATCTGCCCAAAACCATACGCGTCGAATAGCCCAGCGGCCACGTTCAGGATATGGCGACGTACCCGGTGTTCATCGGGCAAGACATCGCGAGTACCGCGCGGGGCATCGATACGACCCTCGCTCACCGTGCGCCAGCCCGCCCCTCGGTCCACTTGCGCATCGCCGAGCGATACCTCCACCGATCCAACAACAGGCCCATTGGGATCATGATGGCAAGGCCAAGGACACCCATGGAAATGGCGAGCAATGGGGTGACATGCAACAAAAACACCAGCACTAATACGTATGCGCCGACGATAAATCCGGCCCGCTTGACGACTGACCGCAGCGATGGAGCGAGTGGCTCGCCGGATTTCCGCGCCGCCTTGGCACGCGTATCGGGTGTGTCAGCACGCGTCGCCTTGGGGCTCTTTGCGGGCGGGGGGCCTGTTGGCCGGGGCTTGCGTCGCTTAGCGATCGAAGGCTCCTTGTGTGTAATCCCGATGAAGGTCGGGGCAGCGGTGTTCAAGTATTCGGTCGTGCGAAAACCCCACAAGGCCGAGTGATTCGGGTGATTCTGCACCAAGCGCATGGCGCGGAATCATCCCGACAAGCTCGCTGTCACCAAGCGCAATGCCGAGGCGTTCAGCTTCTCGACGCACAACGCGCATGACAACACCGACGGGGGTCTCCCACGTGTCTTCCAGGTTCATTGATAACTGCATCATTCCTGCCTCGGAAAGATACAGCCCCATCGCACGCACCCCGGGCAATCCTCCACCGGATTCCCGCACGCGATCCGCGAGGGCGCGCGCCTCCATCCGCGTCGCATCAGGGAGCCAGACATTCCACGCCACAAGCGGTGGCCGTACTCCCACCAAGACACATCCCGCTGTGGGATGCATACGCGCCGGCCCATATGTGGGAACAAGGGTCCCGTCTCGCATATCACTGGCAATCTGATCGAACCCAATCGATCGCAGCCCATGTGGTCGACGTAACTGCTCACTGCGCGCAAGAAGGCCGTACAAAAACACCGGCACCTCGAGGTACTCGCCGATATACCCCGCGACATCCTCGGCAATCTGTGTTGCGATCGGCATGTCCGCGTCGTCGAACACCACGATCGGCACCACATCCAATGCACCCGTGCATGGATGCACACCCTCATGCCGGCGTACATCAATCGTCTCGACACAACGCCGCGCGAGTGATCGCAATGCGGAGGCAAGTGGCGCCGGTCGCGCCACAATGGTCAGGACGCTGCGATTATGATCGGGATCGGTATGCACATCGATCACATCGACGTCCTCGCCCCGGCACGAATCGGCCAGAATGCCCACAAGATCGCCGCGGCGCCCCTCCGAGACATTCGGCACACTCAACATGCGCTGACCCGTCGTCTCATCCGACCCTGCGTCGACCGAACGCGCTTGAGCGAATGTGTCCGCCTCGATATGGTTCACCGGTAAACCACCTTGTCTACGCTCCTTCGCCTACTCACCTATTTGCGCCCATACCGCGGGGCGGTTGCGGTGTCCGCCATTTTTGGCGCCGGGCTAATGGCATGCACGCTGAGCCTGCCATACATATCTCGCCTCGTGATCGATCAGGTCATTCGCGGCCATCAGCATGACAAGCTCGCGCCGCTTCTGTGGATTACATTTGGACTGATCCTCGTCCGTTTCGTCTTGAATCAGTGTCGGCGCATCTGGGCGGGACGCATCAGCCTCGGTGTCGAGTACGACCTGCGCGACGCGGTCTTCGGGCATATCCAACGACTCTCATTCGCATTCTTCGATCGGATGCCGGTCGGTCAGCTGATGTCGCGCGCAACCAACGATCTCCAGGTCGTGCGGTTTTTCCTCGGATATGGAGTGGTGTTTGTGTTCATGAACACCTTCCAATTGGTGGTGATCTGCGTCGTGCTGTTCTGGATCAACACCACCCTCGCCGCGGTGTCGCTCTTGGTCGGGCCCGCGCTGCTCGCAGTGGCCATCAAGTATTCACGCACGAGCAGCCCCGTGCGCATCGACGTGCAGCAAAAAGCGGGTGAGGTCGCGCAGGCTGCCGAGGAGAGCGTCGTCGGCATCCGTGTGATCAAGGCATTTGGTCGCGAGCAGTACCGCACGAGTCAATTTTCTGATGTCTCCACACGCGCATTTCGTCGCAACATGGATGCGGCGCGATTGGAATCGTTTTATTCCCCGTTGCTCTCGCTGCTTCCGGTGTTCGGCCTCGCCGTCATCCTCGCCTACGGCGGCACGATGGTGATCCACCACACCCTCACTCTGGGTCAGTTCGTCCAGTTTTATCTGTATCTGGCTCTCCTTATGGGGCCATTTCAGGTGATCGCCGCACTGCTGGGCAATGGGCAACGCGCGGTGGCGGGCGGGCGACGCATTTTCGAGATTCTCGATGCGGTTCCCGATGTCCAAGAGCCCGATGACCCGCAACCATTCACACCGGGGCCTGGCGAGATTACATTCGAGGGAGTTCATTTCAGCTACGACGGATTACACGATGTGCTCAACGGCATCGACGTAACCATTGCTGCAGGCACGACAGTTGCGCTCATTGGGATGACCGGTGCCGGGAAAAGCACACTCACCGAACTGATTCCCCGCTATTACGAGGTGTCTCGGGGAACCGTCTCAATCGATGGCATCGACGTACGTCGTCTTGCACTCAATGATCTGCGACGCGAGATCGGCGTGGTGTCTCAAGAACCATTTTTGTTCTCGAGCACCGTGCGCGAGAACATCGCCTATGGACGACCCGATGCAAGTGATGATCAAGTACGCAACGCCGCAGAACTCGCGCGCGCGACGGCATTCATCGATGAACTTCCCAACGGCTATGACACCGTTGTGGGCGAGCGCGGCTACACCCTCTCCGGCGGACAGCGACAACGGCTCGCGATCGCCCGTGCAGTGCTTACCGATCCGCGCATCCTGATTCTTGACGAGGCAACAGCGTCGGTCGACGCGAGCACGGAACGCGATATCCAAGCGGCATTACGGGCGGTCATGGCGGGTCGCACCACGATCATCATTGCCCACCGACTTTCGACGATCCGCCTCGCCGATGAGCTCATTCTGATCGATCACGGTGCGATTGCTGCACGCGGGCAACACCAGGAGCTCTACGCACAAAGCGATCTCTACCGCACAATTCACGACAGCGGCCTCGCGCGCCCCGATCTCGTGCTCGGAGACGTCTAATGAGCTCACGCGCCGGACCGGCAATCGGTGGACGGATGCGGGGAGGTGGCGGACGCCATCTGTCTGGACCACACCCTGAAGACGATATGGAGGGACTCTCCGCTCCGGAAGCCCGGCGTCTGCGCGAGCTTCTGCCATTCGCTCGGCCGTACCGCTGGCACATCCTCGGTGCCCTTTTTCTGACCATTCTCGTCGCCGCCACCGGGCTGTCGACCCCAGCGCTTGCACAAATCGCGATCGATAACGGGATCACCGTTGGCAACGAGAGGGTCTTATTCCTCTCGGTGATTGCGTTTGTGGTCATTGGTCTGCTCGGATGGGCGATCGGGTACGGACAGAATTATCTGTCGAGTTGGATCGGCGAGCGCATGCTCCTCGATCTTCGTGTCGCGCTCTTTCGCCATTTCATGCATCTCGATCTTGGCTACCACGAACGCGTGCCAACCGGACGAAGCGTCAGTCGCCTGACCAGCGACATCGAAGCCCTCAATGATCTGGTCACCGATGGATTTACCTCCGTCATTGTCAACGGCCTGACCTTCATTGGCGTGGTCTGCATTCTGTTTGCCTACAACTGGCAGCTCGCCCTGTTGTCATTTGCCGTGTTTCCGTTCTTGATTACGGGGACAGCAGTCTTCCGCGTCTTGTCCTCACGGGCCTACCGACGCACGCGAGAGACGGTTGCCGAGGTGCTGTCGGTACTCCAGGAAAATCTCGCGGGTGTGCGTGTGGTTCAGGGCTTCGGTCGGCAAGAACCTGCGCGTGAGGCATTTCGCCGGGCGAATGCCGACTACCGCGAAGCAAATATGCGCACCATTCGACTCTCCGCGTTCTATTTCCCTGGGATCGAACTGCTCTCAGGAATTGGTCTGGCAATCATTTTGTGGTTCGGGGCGAACCAAGTGCTTTCCGGCCAGATCCAGATCGGCGTCATGGTCGCGTTTATCGGCTATCTCGCGAGCTTTTTTGACCCCATTCAGCAGCTTTCACAGCTCTATGACGATTTCCAATCGGCAATGGCCGCGCTCGAGAAAATCCAATCGGTGTTCGCCACCCTGCCCAAGCTCCACGACGCCGATGATGCCATTACCTTGCCTCCGCTCTCTGGGGCGATCGTGCTCGATCACGTCACCTTCGGCTATCGCCCGGGGACCGCCGTGATCCATGACATCTCGCTCACCATCAACGCGGGAGAAACCGTTGCATTGGTGGGCGCCACCGGTGCCGGAAAATCGACCCTCGCGAAACTCATTGCTCGGTTTTACGACCCCCAAGATGGCCTCATCTCAATTGACGGGCACGATGTCCGTCACGTCACACTTGATTCCCTGCGCGCCCAACTAGGAATCGTTCCCCAAGAGGGTCATTTGTTTGCAGGAACGCTTCGCGACAACCTCACCTTTGGTCGGCCGGATGCGCGCGATGCGGACATTGTGAATGCGCTCTCTGCGATTGGCGCACGCGAAGTACTCGACACACTTCCCAACGGGCTCGACTCCGAAATAAATGAGCGCGGTGGTGGTCTTTCGGCGGGACAGCGGCAACTCATGGCATTCGCGCGAGCATTGATTGCGAACCCACGTCTCTTAATTCTCGATGAGGCAACGTCGTCGGTGGACATCCAGTCCGAGCGCCACATCGAGCACGCGATGGACATTTTGCTCCACGGCCGAACATCGATTTTGATCGCCCATCGGCTCTCCACAATCAAGAACGCAGACCGCATCGTGGTGCTTGATCATGGGCGAATTGTCGAACAAGGCTCGCACGATCAGCTCATTGGCCTTCAGGGACGGTATGCCCAGTTGTATGACGACTGGGAACGCGCAACGGCGACAGACGTTGCAGATCCGGTATGAGGCCCCAGACCGTGTGCTAACGTGCCCCCGTTCGACTGGGCGCTGGGGGATCGTCTAGCGGTAGGACGCCGGGTTCTGGCCCCGGTAGCGGGGGTTCGAATCCTCCTCCCCCAACTTCGGTCAGAATGTAGTGGTTTGTGGTCACAGGGCGCATTCGTCTAGGGGCCTAGGACGCCGCCCTCTCACGGCGGTAACACGGGTTCGAATCCCGTATGCGCTATTGAAAACCCCATAGGCATCACGTTTCGTGATGTGTGTGGGGTTTTTTTGTGCCCTACGAAACGATTGCTTGCCTGAAAACATTTTGGTGTCCTGGTGTCACGACAAGAAACATCCCGGTGCGACTCCCCGACGAACTTGCTGCGGACGCCCCAGACATTGGCGCGGGTCAGCCGGACGAGCCTCAATGAGGCGGTGAACCAGTCGCTGCTGAATGAGGCCGAGCGTACGCGCAATGACCCGCAGTTCAACGCATGACTCATGAAAATCATTGAAGAAGACCGGGAGTTACTCGAAGGCCTGACGCAGTGAGTTCGAGGGATTCGGAGCTCCGTGATGACCTGGCGGTTGCCACGGTGGTCACCGCTATCGATCCCGAGGTTCTGATGCAACCAACACGCAGCCTGCGCCGCTATTTCTCACGCACCATCCATGCATAGAAATACCGCTTGTCATCGCACACCACCGATCCAAGCAGCTCCCATCCCTCGTTGAGGTGCGTCTCAATATCCTTGGTGATGTCGCGTGGACTTCCGTTGAAAAGTTGCTTGACTTCTTTCGCCATTTCTATCCCCTGTCGCTTCCTGCTGCGCGAATTTCAACCATCCAGGCAAGTTCTCCTGCCAACGACACCTCGTGTCGGTGCCCCAGGCACACAAATTGCGCTACTTGCTGACACCCCGCCAACGGCACATCACGAGGCGCACTCATACCGGCAGTGCATTCCAGATGACAGATACGCCCCTCGGCGCTCGATCAATTACCGATTTGCTCAGCCTGCACATGCCTCCAACAACTCACGTATCACGCCGTCTTAGACAGGGATGAAATCCAGTAGCGTCACGATGTCAATTGCGGCCGCCACCGATCGCGCGTTGGGACAATGCGCAGCATGATGGGTGTTGACTCGCTCTGCCGCGGCGCGCTGCTCTTCCTGGGCACGCAGGTGATAGGTCACTGTGATCGTGCGCAAGCGAAGTACACCGTCGGGGTCAACGACCACCTCGCCATCGGCATCCGCAGTCAACGCGTCCCCGCTCGCGGTAATCCCCCGTGCCTTGAGTGCACCACCAAACGTCCCGATGAGACATCCGGCGACAGAGGCAACCAGATAATCAAGTGTTCCCGGGTTCTCGTCGGCGGTCCCCGGGGCGAATCCGTAATGCTCTCCCTGCCACTTGGGAACACCGAAGACAACCTCTTCACCGGTGATCGCAAGACGCGCCCTGCGCACGGGTGGCGCCTCTCGAAAGAGCTGAGCATGTACATGATGGACAGTTTCGGTACTCATGTGTCCTCCTCGCCTTCCGGGCCCGGGTTGCTTCTTCTGAGAAGCCAGAAAATTACCGACATGAACACTTTGTCGCTAGTCATTCGGTGTAGCCAGTCCCACCGCGACATCACAGCACGACGATGCCCACGCGTCGCCGATGACCACAGGCCAGACGATGCGCACACGGATCTGCGCGGCAGGATGTGCCGATATTTCACGCACCGCCAGTGTCTTGGCCCGAGTGCCATCTTCCCGAATGGCCACCTCATTGCCGCAGCGCCAGTTCATCATTTCTGGGCAGGCAACGAGTGGGTACGACGTGCCAGGCCACGCGCGTCGTACGACGCGCTAGCCTGTACCTACTTGGATCGGCGCACTGGGGGCTACCGATGTTCGACATTTCACCTGTTCACATTATTTTGTTTTTGGCGATCGCCCTTCTGGTGTTCGGCCCCAAGCGACTGCCCGAGATGGCGCGCAGCGTCGGACGAGGCGTTCGCGAGTTCAAATCTGCGGTGTCACTTGATGAACCGACCGCGCAATCGCACGCCACTCCACCCGCAACAACGGTTGTTGCTGCGCAAACGGTGATCGAGCCGACCGCTCCACAGACCCCCCTCGAAGCGATTGTGCGCTCCGGCGACGACCAACCCGGGCGCGCCAGCCAATAACAGCCTCGGAGTTCGGACGCCGTGTGCCACACCCGACGAATCCGATGACGGCCAAGGCAGACCGTAGGATCGCTCTATGGATCGGATCGCAGAGACACCCGTCGCGCCGGCGACGATACTCGTCGTCGACGATGAGCCTTCAATTACCGATGCGGTCAGTACGGCGCTCAAATATGAGGGCTACGTGACTCATCAGGCAGGCTCTGCCTATGAGGCGCGGCGCCTGGTCGCCGACACCCCACCCGACTTGATCCTCCTCGACGTGATGATGCCCGGAACAAACGGGTTTACCTTTGCCCGCGATCTCCGCAGCACCGGATCGGATATCCCGATCATTTTCTTGACTGCGAAAACAACGACCGAGGAAAAGCTGACCGGACTCGACCTGGGCGATGACTACATCACCAAGCCGTTTCGTCTTGAGGAGATCGTCGCCCGCGTGGGAAATGTCCTGCGACGCACGCTCCCGGCAACCGACCACGCAGTCTTGCGGTTCGAAGATCTCGTCCTCAACGAGGACACCCATCAGGTCACGCGAGCGGGAGTGCCGATCACGCTGACGCGCACTGAGTTTGCGCTGTTGTCGTATTTCATGCGCAATCCGCGACGCGTCCTCTCAAAGGCACAGATTCTGGACGCAATCTGGAAAGACGACACCACACTCGATCCCAATGTGGTGGAGACCTATGTGAGTTATCTCCGCAAAAAACTCGGCACAGGAGAGCGGTCAATTATCCAGACGATCCGCCTGGTGGGATACGCGCTCCGAGGGCCGAACGACTAAATGTCATTGCGCGTCCGCCTTTTGGCTCTTGCGACCGGGCTGGCGATTATCGCGCTCGGCGTCGTCGACGTCGCGACATATGTCGCACTGCGCTCGTCGCTTTACACCCAAATCGACCGGTCACTGCACGCCAGTGCGGCGGCACTGGGTGAGAATCTCCCCAGCGCCCGACCGGTTGAGGAGCACGACCTGACCACCGTCGTTGCCACGACTCCGGGCCTCTATGTGGGTATTGCGAATGCTGGCGACTCGGTGTCCTGGCAACAGCTCGGAGGGCGCACGACTCTGGTCGCAACCCCTCCCCCGTCGGCCACCACCGTCGCGCACCTTCCCGCCACCCCAAACGCATACCCGGTCACGCTGAGTGCCCAATCCGGCGAGGTGCGGTATCGGGTCGTCATGGAGTCGGCATCTGCGACGCGTTCGGTGTTTCTCGCAGAGCCTCTCACCGGCGTCGACCAAACGCTCGACCGACTGCTCACAATCGAGATCATCGTCTCGCTTGCTGCCGTGGCAGCGGTGTTGGGGATCGGGGCCTGGCTGATTTCCCTGACGCTTCGCCCCCTGACCCAAATCGAACAGGCTGCAACCGAAATCGCGGCAGGCGACCTGTCGCGACGCGTCGATGGCGCCCGTGAACGCGATGAGGTCGGACGTCTGGCAATCGCCTTCAATGTCATGATCGAACGGATCGAGTACTTATTCGCCGAGCAATCAAGTTCGGCATCGGTCCTGCGCCAATTTGTCGCAGACGCCTCCCATGAGTTGCGGACACCACTCACCGCAGTTCGGGCATACGCCGAACTCTTCGAACGTGGCGCAAAAGATCATCCCGACGATCTTGCACGAGCGATGCGGGGTATCCAACGCGAATCGGGCCGGATGAGTGTGCTTGTCGACGACCTTCTTCTTCTGGCACGCCTTGACCAGCATCCAGAAACGGTCTGGCAAGAAATTGATCTGACCGAGATTGCGCGTAATGCCATTGATTCAGCGCGGATTATCGAACCCCACCGCACAGTGACCTTCACGGGCGAAAATGCGGTCATTGTCCAGGGCAATCCGGAGGCATTGCGGCGTGCCATCGACAACCTTCTCACCAATGTCCGCATGCACACGCCTGCGCGAACCGCGGCACATGTCTCCATCACTCGGGACGCTGGGGACGCTCTGATTTCCGTCTCCGATAATGGTCCTGGGATGAGCGAGGAACTTCGTGTCCATGCCTTCGCTCGGTTTACGCGCGGTGACACATCCCGCTCTCGTGAGGCGGGGGGCGCGGGGCTCGGGCTCGCCATCGTTGCGGCAATCGCAGACGCGCACCACGGTTCGGCCGCCGTCACCAACTCAAACCGCAAGGGCACAGTGATCACCATTCGCATTCCCATCACACAGAGAATGCACTCGCGAACCTGACAAACATTTAACAGTGCGTAACACATTTCCCAGTGCGCTCTCAGTCAAGACGGCAATACTTGTGCCGATACATAGGTGACACGCATCACGACTCCCTACGACCCATCGTTGAGACCATTGCCATGACGCCACCTCCTGCATCACCTCCTAATCCCCGCTCCGGGCTCAATCGCCGTTTGCACACACCTGCGGCCCGGGCACGCTCAGTGCGCTCACTGCGCGCCCTCACCACCTTGGGAATTATCGGGGTGATTGCGCTCACGGGTGCGTACTGCGCCCTTGCCTACGTGGTGACGTCATCTCAGGAGGCCTCACAGGCGCACACGAGGGCCCAATTCTTGTCGGAGTCCCAGGCGCGCTTGGCGGTCCAAGCGGCGGATCTGCAGACGCTGCACAAGGAAGAAGCAGCCTTGCGTACCGCGGCTGCCACAGCGAATGCCCGGGCGCGCGCCGCACGCGAGGTGCAACAGCAGGCGGCGTCAATCGTGACCGCATCGATCGCGCAACCAATTCAGCGCACCCAGACAACACTACGAGCCAGCACGCCGCCGCCGCGATCCCCTGCCACCCAACCACCTGGTGACGGCGGCGGAGACAGCTTTTCCGGCGGCACAGGCGATTAGTGGTCGCACAGGAATCATTTCCCGCACTGGGGACGACCGCGATCGTCTGCGTCAGCGACACGGCGCTCCTGAACGAGGCAACGCAGCTGCTGCATTCGGTCATCGATGACATCGATCGGTCCTGCAGCCGCTTTCGCGATGATTCAGATCTCAGTCGGGTCAATGCGCGCCCCGGCGAAACCACCCCCATCAGCGATGCGCTCTACCAAGCGCTCGAGGTGGCACTCGATGCCGCACGCATCACCGACGGCATTCTCGATCCAACAGTTGGCAGCGCGCTGCGCACAGCCGGCTACGACCAGTCATTTGCAACCATCGCCGCCGCAGGCCCACGTCCGGGCGCGCCCGAGCCAAGCGAGGTACCGGGCTGGCAGCAGGTGCGTCTCGATCCCACCAATCGCACGGTCACGACCTCTGAGGACATGCAGCTCGACCTTGGAGCGACCGCGAAAGCATTCACCGCGGATCGCGCCGCAACACGCATCCACGATGCCCTCGGAATTGATGTGCTCATCTCGCTTGGCGGCGACATCCGTGTGTTTGGCGCCCCAGCCGAAGGATGGCCAATCTTGATCGCCGACGATCACCGTGCGCCGCTCGATAGCCCTGGTCCCGTGATCAGCATTCATCGCGGCGGCCTCACAACGTCGAGCACCAGTGTGCGTCGCTGGGCAATGGGTGGAAACGAAATGCATCACCTCATCGATCCCCGCACCGGAACATCGGCGAATAGCCCATGGAAGACGGTCAGCGCTGTCGGCGCAACCTGCGTGGCGGCCAACACCGCAACGTCGACCGCGATCATCCTGGGTTACGATGCCCCCAAATGGCTTGAAGAGCGGGGAATTCCTGCTCGGCTGGTCAGTGCCGATGAACAGATCACCTATACCTGCGGCTGGCCCGAGGATCGCTCGTGAACTCCGCTCATGCAATGTGGTATCTGACCCGAAGCACGGGAATCGTGACGCTCGTGCTTGTCACCCTGTCGGTCTTGATTGGAATCATCTCCTCGCTGCGTGCAGGCGGAAAACGCACACCCCGCTTTGTCGTCGCGGGTCTGCATCGCAACGTGTCGCTGTTGACCGTGGTCTTCATTGCGATCCACGTCACCACCACCGTGCTCGATGGTTACGCCCCCATCACCTTTCTCGACAGCGTCGTGCCCTTTAT